>NZ_CAJYTV010000016.1:0-350025 GCF_913777885.1 uncultured Agrobacterium sp.
CAAAACCAACCGGAAGAACGTCTTCCAGCCCACCACATTACCAGTTAACGCGGGGTGGAGCAGCCCGGTAGCTCGTCAGGCTCATAACCTGAAGGCCGCAGGTTCAAATCCTGCCCCCGCAACCAAATAATGCAATATACGAAACACAAAAGCCCCGCGGTCTCCGTGGGGCTTTTTGCGTTTACAGGGCAGGGCATTTCTTCACGCATAACCTCCGCGGTGCTCGAGACGGAAGGGCTATCGAGCGGCATCTTTGACAGGACATGCAGGCATAGGTCGTTCGATCACGCCCTCCGACTAAGCACCAGAGTTGGTGCCGGAGAGGTTGAAGCCAAATTATATCGTGGATCTCGTACAACCCCCGGAGCCTTGAAACATCGCCTCACCGGTTAACAGCCTCCAGTGTCCGGCCGATCCGCGACGCGGGAAGAAAGAGTGAAGCGCTCTGTTTCCTTCGATCGATCATCCATGTCCGGCTGATACTCTGCATCTCGTTGGTCGCGTTGAAATGCCAGCTTGGGCGATTCCTCCGACCACTCATGGCGAAAGACATAGAGGGCAGCGTTAAGCGCCGGCGACTCTGTTCTCACGGGAACCCCCTCAGGCGCATCGAGAAATTGTATTAAGTGTGCTTGATATTCAGGAGCGTAAACCAAAAGCTGCCCACGCAGCTCCGATAACGCCGGAGAACGCTCGCCAATTATTATCTGCGCTCCAAATACTGATCCAAAGGACAGGCCGGAAAGCTGACGTCGGCAAGTATGCGAAAGATTTACCTCCGAGGTGAATGTCGTGTCGTTGAGCATACAAGGCGTGTCGAATTCTAAACCGTTCGCATCCGTCTCACGTGGTCTCCTGTTCGTATCGCAACGCCGCTTGAGGAGGTGGCGTCACTTGCGTCTATGACCGGGCTAACCCGGTTAGGTGGATGATCACTCGGGAGGATTATCGGAGGGTACTGGAAGCGGCCAGTCTTGGTCGAACCTCCCATTGATCGTTTGACAGTCGAGAATGTCTCAGCCCTGACGGCTGAGACATTGATGTTCAAGCCATGGAGGAGATGGATATGAGCAAGAACCGAGGCGTTGTTTATTTGCGGCCAGGTCAGGTGGAGGTTCGTGATATTGACGATCCGAAGCTGGAAGCGCCGGATGGACGCAGGATCGAGCATGGCGTGATCCTGAAGGTGATCTCAACCAATATATGCGGATCTGACCAGCACATGGTGCGCGGTCGCACAACCGCCATGCCGGGCCTCGTGCTGGGCCACGAGATTACCGGCGAAGTTATTGAAAAGGGCATCGATGTCGAGATGCTGCAAGTCGGGGATATTGTCTCCGTTCCATTCAACGTGGCATGCGGTCGTTGCCGTTGCTGTAAGTCGCAAGATACCGGCGTATGCTTGACGGTCAATCCAGCCCGCGCGGGCGGTGCCTACGGCTATGTTGATATGGGCGGCTGGATTGGTGGACAAGCGAAGTACGTCACCATCCCCTATGCCGACTTTAATCTTTTGAAATTCCCCGATCGCGATAAGGCTATGTCGAAGATCCGCGACCTCACCATGCTGTCTGACATTCTTCCGACCGGCTTCCATGGCGCGGTCAAGGCCGGCGTGGGCGTCGGCTCTACGGTTTACGTCGCTGGCGCCGGTCCGGTCGGTCTCGCCGCTGCAGCATCGGCTCGCATTCTTGGTGCGGCCGTGGTGATGATCGGCGACTTCAACAAGGATCGTCTAGCCCATGCGGCAAAAGTCGGTTTTGAGCCTGTCGATCTGTCGAAGGGCGATCGGCTGGGTGACATGATTGCGCAGATCGTCGGCACCAATGAAGTCGATAGCGCGATCGATGCGGTTGGTTTTGAGGCACGCGGTCACGCCGGGGGCGAACAGCCTGCTATTGTTCTCAACCAGATGATGGAAATCACCCGACCTGCCGGTTCGATCGGCATACCCGGTCTTTATGTCACGGAAGATCCCGGTGCGGTGGATGATGCAGCCAAGCAAGGCAGCCTGTCTCTGCGCTTTGGTCTCGGTTGGGCAAAGGCGCAGTCTTTCCACACCGGACAGACGCCGGTGCTAAAATATAACCGGCAGCTGATGCAGGCCATTCTGCATGATCGCCTGCCGATCGCCGATATCGTCAATGCCAAGATCATCGCACTCGATGATGCGGTCCAAGGATACGAAAGTTTCGACCAGGGTGCTGCGACCAAGTTCGTTCTCGATCCGCATGGAGATCTGATCAAGGCCGCTTGACCGTCCAAGTTTCTTTTTGCGCTATTTAAACAAAAACGCCCGCGATCAAGTTGTCGCGGGCGTTTTTGTGTTTGTCGAAGATTGGCTAAGGTAGGATGTCGATAGAGCAGCTCTGGTGAACACGGGCTCACTTACACTCCTCAAACTCTTTGTTTTTTCGAATTTCCGGACGGAGAACCGATCACACTTTTGCTGGAAATGCTCTAGACGCCAGCCTTACTGCGATGGGCCGTCGTTGAAGCCGACTTCATCGACCAATTCGGATGCTTCCTTTCGGTGCGCGGCAATCTCCGTCAGCGATAAGGTGTCGGGCTTGATCGGACCAAAACCCTTGACGACATCGGAAGGCTGCGCGCCGGGCAGGACGGGGTATTCGAACACCTGCTTGGCGTAGATTTCCTGCGCCTCTCCAGATGCGAGGAATTCCATCAGCTTCAGAGCGTTTTCCTTGTTCGGTGCGTATTTGGTCATGGCGACACCGGAGATGTTGACGTGCGTGCCGCGGTCGTCAGCATTGGGGAAGATGACCTTGACGGCGTTTGCCCAGACTTTCTCTTCCGGTTCCTGCTCATTGGTCAGCATCAGGCCGACGTAATAGGTGTTGCCGAGCGCAATATCGCATTCGCCGGAATAGATGGACTTCGCCTGGCTGCGATCCGTGCCATCCGGCTTGCGTGCCAGATTGTTCTTCAAGCCGGTTAGCCACGTGCGGGTATAATCCAGTCCATGATGGGCAATCATCGAGGCGAAGAGGGCGATATTGTAGGAGTGCTGGCCGTCCCGAATGCAGATCTTGCCCTTCCATTTCGGATCGGCCAGTTCTTCATAGGTGATGCTTTGCTGCGGCACACGCTCCTTGGAGGCGTAGACAACGCGCCCTCTGGTCGTCAGTCCGAACCATTCGCCTTCCGGGTCGCGAAGATTGGCCGGAATATCCTTCTCGATGATCGGATCGTTGAGGACCGGCTGCGTCACGCCGCCTTCCTTGGCTTCCACCAGGCGCGCGATATCGACTGTCAGCAGAATGTCGGCGGGAGAGTTGACGCCTTCTGCCTGGATGCGTTCGACCAGACCCCTGTCGAGAAACAGGACATTGGTCTCAATTCCCGTCTCCTTGGCAAAGGCGTCAAGCAGGGGCTGGATCAATTCCGGCTGGCGGTAGGAGTAGACATTGACCTCACCACCGGCAAGGGACGGGGTGGCTGCGCCACAAGCGACAGATAACACCATACCGAGCGTTAGAAAGCTGGTTTTCAAGCTTGCCATACCACAGGTCTCCCTCAGCGCGCCGGGCGTCCATTTAGTGGATGCAAAAGAACGCGCGATTCCCGTTGAATCTACGCATCGTGTTTTCCGAAAACCGTTTCCGATTTTCGGGCCGATGCAGTAGGGTTGAATAGTGGAGTTGTTTGTTCATGAATCGGCATAAGCGTCAACGGCGAACCGCCGGAGTTTGCGCCGCGGAGGAAGATTTTTTCATTTCTGGAATTGTTCTAAAGTGAAAAACAAACTATATAACTCCACATTACCGACTAGGAGATCAGCATGCGTTTGACCAAACAGACCAACTATGCAGTCCGCATGTTGATGTATTGCGCCGCCAATGACGGCAATCTCAGCCGCATTCCCGAGATCGCAAAGGCTTACGGCGTATCGGAGCTGTTTCTCTTCAAAATTCTTCAGCCGCTGACCAAGGCTGGCCTCGTCGAAACCGTTCGTGGTCGCAACGGCGGTGTGAAGCTTGGCAAGCCGGCCGACAAGATAAGCCTTTTCGACGTGGTCAAAGTCACGGAAGACAGCTTTGCGATGGCGGAATGCTTCGAGGATGGCGCGGTGGAGTGTCCGCTCGTCGATAGCTGCGGCCTCAACTCTGCGCTTCGCAAGGCCTTGAATGCGTTCTTCGACGTCCTCACCGAGTACTCCATCGACGATCTCGTCAAGGCCCGCCCGCAAATCAACTTCCTGCTCGGCCTCGATCAGCTGGCGCCGCGCGTTCATACGCCGCCGGTTGCGGCCGCCTGATCAGAGCTTCAAGCAAGTGCCCGCAAGCCTGCCTGCAAGATTGCCGGCAGGCTTTTGTGTTTCAAGAGCTTGATTTCGCCAGCGATGAAGGGACAAGTGGAAACCTTATGCCTGCGTCCTGATTCCCACTGGTGCCATGATTTCCACATCCGAACTTTATCGATTTGCCCTGACTGTCTCCATCGGCAGTCTCGGTGCGCTGTTCGGAGCGCTGGTAGGCTTGCCAGCGCCGTTTCTCTGCGGACCTGCCCTTTCCGTCACGGCTGCAAGCCTCCTGGGCCTGACACTTTCGGTTCCTAAGAACCTGCGCAATGCGACCTTCGTGATTGTTGGCGTGTCGATGGGAGCGAACATCACGCCGGATGTTTTTCGAGCGGCCAGAACATGGCCCCTCAGCTTCGTTGCGGTGCTGATAACGGTCGTGGTTCTTCTTTACACGGCCTACTGGATCCTGCGTTTTGTCTTTCGCTATGACCATACGACGGCAATGCTTGGAGCGTCGCCCGGCCACTTGAGCTACATTATTAGTCTTACGGCAGAAACGAAAAGCGATCTGGCAACCGTCAGCGTAATCCAGAGTGTCCGTGTTCTGGCGCTGACGCTGTCCGTGCCGCTCATTGTCAAGTATCTCGATCTTGTCAGCATCGCGCCCTCCATTCTGCCGCCGCCCATGCCAGCGCTGGAACTTGGATTGACGCTGCTGGCGTCCCTGATCGTCGGTCTTCTTTTCATGCGCTGGCGCTTTCCTGCCGCACTGCTTCTGGGTGGTGTCGCTGTTTCCATCGGTTCGCACGTCACAGGCTTCTCCAGCGGCGGCGTACCGGATTGGCTTGCCATCCCCACCTACATCGTTCTTGGAAGCCTGATTGGCACCCGCTTCTCGCGCTCTTCGCTGAAGGATATGAGGAAGGCGTTTTTGGCTGGTGCCGTCGTGACTGTTGCCGTTGTCGTCCTTGCTTGCTCGATTGCCGTACTGATCTCAGACGTGACAGGTGTTCCGCTGAACGCGGTCATGATTGCTTTCGCGCCTGGTGGCCTTGAGACCATGGCCGCCATGGCGGTGATGATGCACGCGGACACTGCCTATGTCGGCTCGCACCATGTGCTGCGCCTGCTGTTCTTGTCGGTGCTCATGCCTTTCGTCATTGGCAAGCAAGCGCGCGGGCGTTGAAAGGCAACGGCTGTCGCCCTTTTTTTCTCAGCCACGATATTTCCTTGCAACCTTTTTGCAGTCCGCTTCGTTACGTCCTGCTGAACCGGGGACAGTCACTCATCAGAGTTGGTCAGAAAGACGAGGCATTGTCCTGCCCGAATAATCATTCCGAGTGGAGATTGCCCATGAACCGTCTGATGAAGCTGGCTGGCGCCGGATTCGCACTTGCTCTCTATGCATCGATTGCCCAGGCGCAAGTCGTCGTTTCGTCCAAGATCGACACCGAAGGAAGCGTTCTTGGCAACATCATCCAGTCGGTTCTGAACGTCAACAATATCGCCACCACCGATCGTATCCAGCTGGGTGCAACGCCTGTCGTGCGCAAGGCGATCATCGCAGGCGAAATCGATATCTACCCGGAATATACGGGTAACGCGGCCTTCTTCTTCGAAAAGGCAGACGATCCCATCTGGAAGGACGCAGCCAAAGCCTATGAAGAGGCCAAGACGCTGGACTACGATGCCAACAAGATCGTCTGGTTGTCTCCATCGCCCGCCAACAACACATGGGGCATCGCGGTTCGCAAGGACGTAGCTGACAAGAACAACCTCAAGACATTGAGCGACCTGGGCAAATTTGTTGCAGGTGGCGGCCAGATCGTCCTTGCCGCATCGTCCGAGTTCGTCAACTCTGCAGCAGCTCTTCCGGCCTTCCAGAAAACCTACGGGTTCACGCTGAAGCCGGAGCAACTGATCACCTTGTCCGGAGGAGATACGGCGGCTACCATTGCTGCAGCAGCCAACCAGACCAACAATGCCAATGCCGCCATGGTCTATGGCACGGACGGCGGCATCGCGCCTTCCGGTCTCGTTGTCCTGATGGATGACAAGAACGTGCAGCCGGTCTACCAGCCCGCGCCGATCATTCGCGAAGAGGTGCTGAAAAAGCATCCCGACATCGAGAAGGTGTTGAAACCCGTTTTTGAAAAGCTCGATCTCACCACCCTTCAGGAACTCAATGGCCGCGTTCAGGTGGGCGGAGAGCAGGCGAAGGCCGTTGCGCTCGATTTTCTCACCAAAAACGGCTTCGTGAAGTAAGAGGTGGCGTTGCAGCAAGAGACCGCCTTGCAGAAGCCGCAGAGCGTCACGCGACATATCGATAAGGTCGGCGTGCTGATATGCGGCCTGCTTCTCTATGCTGCATTCGTTCCGCCCTTTGTCAGTTTCCGTGCCAACCGGATCGTCCAGGGAGAAGGGCGCTTCCTCCTGGACAGCATGCCGACCTCTCTTGGCTATGGCCTGATTGGAATCATCTTTTTGGCCGCAGCAGTGGCGCTGTTTGTGGCAAACAAGAAAATCCGTCTGGCAACCGCTTTTGCTGCCCTGGTCGCGCTGGCGCTTGCCGTCGGTCTTTCTGCCTCCTCTCTCATTCCGCCTGAAAACACCTACGCCCGCGTCTCGATAGCCAGTGGTTTCTGGTTGGTGCTTGCTGGGCTGGTGGTTCTGGCAACGGATGCAATCGCGAGACTTGACCCCAAGCCGCTGACGCGTCTCATCCTGCTCGGGCTGGCTCTCTTGCTTCTTAGTGCCTTCCTGCTCTCCGGCCTGTGGGACGATCTTTCCATCATGAAAGAGTACCAAAGCCGCGCCGATATCTTCTGGACGGAAGCGCAGCGCCACCTTCAACTGGCTTTGGGCTCCGTCTTCGCCGCCATGCTGGCCGGCATACCTCTGGGAGTGCTCTGTTTCAAGGTGGAGCGCATCCACGCCGTCATGCTGAACAGTCTCAACATCGTCCAGACGATCCCATCCATCGCACTCTTCGGCCTCCTGATTGCGCCGCTCGGCTGGATCGGCACGCATGTTCCTGGCGCGTCGGACATCGGCATCAGGGGCATTGGCGCAGCCCCTGCTTTCGTCGCTCTGTTTCTCTATTCGTTGCTCCCGATCGTCTCAAACACCGTCGTCGGTCTTGCGGGCGTTTCGCCTGCTGTGCGCGATGCCGCGCGGGGCATTGGCATGACGGGCTGGCAAAGTCTGGTCAAGGTCGAGTTTCCTCTGGCGCTTCCCATCATATTGACCGGCATCCGCATCGTGCTGGTGCAGAATATCGGGCTTGCGACGATTGCAGCTCTCATCGGCGGCGGTGGCTTCGGCGTCTTCGTATTTCAGGGCATCGGCCAAACGGCCATGGACCTCGTTCTTCTGGGAACCATCCCAACCGTCATCTTAGGGTTTGCTGCAGCGATTCTGCTCGATGCCCTGATCGACAGCAATCTCCTGTCTGGAGGAAAAGCCGCATGATCGAGATCGAAAACCTCACCAAGCGTTATGGTGAAGCCACTGTGGTCGACAATGTGAGCCTTTCCATGCGCCCGAGAAGCGTCACGGTCATTGTCGGCACGTCGGGCTCGGGAAAGACGACGCTTCTGCGGATGGTCAACCGCCTCGTTGAGCCGACCGCCGGGGTCATCCGTATCGATGGGCGCAACGTTCTCGATCTACCGGGTTTCGAGCTTCGACGCAGCATCGGTTACGCCATCCAGGGACACGGACTTTTCCCACACAGGACGGTTGCGCAAAACATTGCAACCGTGCCGGAACTCCTTGGCTGGGACCGCCAGCGGATTTCTGCCAAAGTCGAAGAACTCCTCACGCTTTTCCAACTCGATTCGAATCTGTACGCCGATCGCTTCCCGAACGAATTGTCCGGCGGGCAACAACAGCGCGTCGGCGTGGCACGCGCGTTGGCAGCAGAGCCGAATATTCTCTTGATGGATGAGCCCTTTGGCGCACTCGACCCGATCATCCGCGCCAAGGCACAGGAAGATCTCCTGGCGATACAAAAGAAACTCGGCGTCACCATTATCCTCGTCACCCACGACATGGACGAAGCGTTCTTCCTGGCAGATCGGATCGCCGTCATGGATCGAGGGAAGATCGTGCAATATGGGCCGCCGGCAGAGCTTGTTCTGAACCCGGCTACGCCTTTCGTCAGGACGCTGATCGGTGAGCGGGAAAGGCCTCTGAGGCTGCTCTCCGTGGTAACGGTGTCGGAGATCGTCGAGGCCGGAGATGCGGAAGGCGAACCGCTGCCCGATGCGTTAAGCCAGCGCGATGCGCTTTCCGCCATGCTCTGGGCAGGACGTGACAGCCTACCGGTTATCGGTAGCGATGGACAGAAGATCGGACGCATTCGGCGCGATACGCTGCTGCAGCAAGCCGCGGGCCGCTCGTGAGAGGCGCGGACAAGAGAGCGTTGCTTGGACCGGTCCTTCTGCTGGGCCTCGCGCTTCTGCTTGCCGTCTTCCTGGTCAGCCCAAACACGTTTGCGCCGATCTTCGCGCCGCTCGTCCAGACCAACGCACCGGCCATTTACCAGCAAGCCGATCTTCTGTCGCTTACGCTGTCCCATCTCGCGATCGTGGGTGTGGCGACGCTGGCTGCAACACTCGTTGCCGCCACGCTTGCCGTCCTCGTCAGTCGTCCATTCGGTCGGGAATTTCTGCCGCTGTCGCGCAGCATCGTCAACATTGGGCAGACCTTTCCGCCGGTCGCCGTTCTGGCGCTGGCGGTGCCGATCATGGGCTTTGGCCAGAAGCCCACACTGGTTGCACTGTTTCTCTATGCGCTTCTTCCCGTCTTCGAAAATACCCTCACGGGGCTGACGACGGTTCCGGCATCAATCATCGAAGCCGCACGCGGCGCGGGCATGACCGGCTGGCAAAGGCTTTGGAGAATTGACGTGCCGCTTGCCATGCCGGCAATTCTTGCCGGTATTCGCCTCTCCGCAGTGATCAGCCTTTCGACTGCCACGATCGGTTCAACGGTTGCGGCGCGCACGTTGGGCGAGGTCATTATCGCCGGTCTGCAATCCAACAATCTTGCCTTCATTCTGCAGGGTGGCTTGATTGTGGCTGCACTCGCCATTTTGATCCATAGCACGCTTTCGATGCTGGAAACCAAAGTAGCGCGGCGTACAGGTCGCTGAAGCATTTTGTCTAGACAAGTCATTTTCCCTGTGAATTAATGCCCTCTAAAGAAGCGTCGAAAATCGTCGCTCAAAAATAAAGCAACAGGGGATCTATCATGAGAAAGACGCTGGGTTTTACCCTTCTTGCAGCCGCACTGTTTTCCACCACAGCCCATGCCGAAACATCCGTGACCATCGGCATGTCTGGCTGGACGGGCTTTGCGCCGCTGACGCTCGCCAAAGAAGCGGGTATTTTCGAAAAGAACGGTCTCAAGGTCGAGATCAAGAAGATCCCGCAGGCAAGCCGTCATCTGGCGCTCGCCTCGGGTGACGTTCAGTGCGCCGCGACCACTGTGGAAACCTGGATTGCATGGAACGCCAATGGCGTGAAATCCACGCAGATCTTCCAGATGGACAAGTCCCACGGTGCCGATGGCATGGCGGTTCGCAGCGATATCGCCAAGATTGCCGATCTCAAAGGTAAAACCATTGCCGCATCGGCACCCGGCACCTCGCCGTACTTCTTCCTCGCGTGGATCCTTAAGGAAAATGGTCTGACGCTTAAGGATGTGAAGGTGGTGAACCTGGAGCCCGGCCCGGCAGCACAGGCTTTTGTCGCCGGCCAGAACGATGCCGCGATGACCTATGAGCCCTATCTCTCCACGGTTCGTGCCGCACCCGACAAGGGCAAGATTATTGCTACCACGCTGGATTATCCGGCGGTTATGGACACATTCGGCTGCACGCCGGAATTCCTGAAAACCAACCCGGAAGCGGCGAAGGCGCTGGCGACGAGCTACTTCGAGGCGCTTGAAGCCATCAAGGCCGACCCCGAGAAAGCCTACGCGACAATGGGCGCGGATGTGAAGCAGTCTGGCGAAGCCTTCGGCAACTCCGCAAAGTTCCTCGAATGGCAGGACAAGGCAGCCAACCAGAAGTTCTTCGAAGGCGAGTTCAAGACGTTTTCGGAGAAGGCCGCCGATCTGCTTCTGGAAATCGGCGTCATCAAGTCGAAGCCCGATCTTTCTACGCTCGCCGATACCTCCTTCATCAAGTAATCGGCCATCACGCAATGACCTCGGGCGCGGCCTGCCGCCGCGCCCCGCCTCATGACTGCCGGGATACACATGCAGCCACTACAGCCTATCAGACACAGCACGCGGATTGCGCTCGGCATCCTGTTTTTCGTGCTGTTCTTCCTCGCCTGGGGTATCGCAACGCTGGGTGGGTTCGTTTCGCCCACCTTTCTCGCGGACCCTGTCACCATGCTGAAGGATGGGATCTACCTCCTGACCGAGCAAGGTTTCGCCTACGATATCGGCATGACCATCTGGCGCGTGGTCGGCGGCTTCGTTCTGGCAGCGATCGTGGCCGTTCCTCTCGGTATTGCCATGGGTGCCTATAAGCCGGTCGAAGCTTTGCTTGAGCCTTTCGTTTCCTTCGCACGCTATCTACCGGCGTCCGCTTTCGTCCCGCTTCTGATCCTTTGGGCTGGCATTGGCGAAATGCAGAAGCTGCTGGTGATCTTCATCGGTGCGGTGTTTCAGATCATCCTTATGATCGCCGTTGCCGTTGCCGGCACAAGACGTGATCTGGTCGAGGCTGCCTATACGCTCGGCGCCAAGGATCGCGGCGTTGTGCGCCGGGTCCTCATCCCCGCCAATGCACCGGATATTGCCGAGATTCTGCGGCTCGTTCTCGGCTGGGCGTGGACCTATGTCATCGTCGCCGAATTGATCGGCGCGTCGTCCGGCATCGGCTATATGATCATCAACAGCCAGGCGCTGATGGCGACGGGCCAGATCATTTTCGGCATCATCGTCATCGGTGTCATCGGCCTCATCTCGGACTTTGCCTTCAAGTCTCTCAATCGCAAACTGTTCGCCTGGAGGCTTGCCTGATGAATGAACTCGTCATCCAGGGCGTGAGCCGCACCTTTCCGGGCGTGCGCGGCGGCACGCCGACACTTGCCCTGCAGCCGACGGATCTCGAAATTCCCAGGAACGACTTCGTCACCATTCTCGGGCCATCCGGCTGCGGAAAATCGACGCTGCTTCGTATCATCGCTGGCCTCGATCGCCCGACCACCGGCAAGGTCCTGCTGGCTGGCCAGGAAGTGAAGGGACCAGGTGCCGATCGCGGCATGGTCTTCCAGTCCTACACGCTGTTTCCCTGGCTCACCGTGCGCGAAAACGTGGCCTTTGGCCTGCGTGAACGCGGCGTGGCGGAGAAAGAGAAATGGGACATTGTCGATAGCTACATCGATAAGGTGGGTTTGAGAGGCTTCGAGAACCACTGGCCGAAACAACTGTCTGGCGGCATGCAGCAGAGAACGGCGATTGCCAGAGCGCTGGCCAACGGTCCGCGCATTCTGCTGCTCGATGAACCCTTCGGCGCGCTGGACAACCAGACGCGCGGCCTCATGCAGGAACTGCTGCTGGGCATATGGGAGCGGGAGCAGAAGACGGTGATCTTCGTCACCCATGATATCGAGGAAGCGGTGTTCATGGCAAACCGAGTGGTGACGATGTCGGCGCGTCCGGGCCGCATTAAGTCCATCACCCCGGTCGATCTGCCGCATCCGCGTCATTACACGGTCAAGGCTAGCCCGGAATTTTCCGAGTTGCGTGCAAGGCTCACCGATGAAATCCGTGAAGAAGCCATTGCGGCGGCAGCCCATGGCTAAGCACGGGAGACGGTGATATCAGGCGGGCCATGGAAGCGCCGTGCGTCCGACAGGACGCACAAAGCACGCTTCACCTTTTGATTAGACGCATCGTGCATTTCAGAAAATCGATTTCGATTTTTTAGCCGGCGCTGTAACGGAACGAAGACCATGGCTGAAACGGCCGCACCGCAGGAAAAGTCTTTGCACGAGCGCATCATGAGCGACGTGGAGGGGCGGATTCTGTCTGGCGAATGGCCGCCCGGTTATCGTATTCCCTTCGAGCACGAGTTGACGAAGGAGTATGATTGCTCCCGCATGACGGTGAACAAGGCGCTGACCGAACTGGTCAAGAAAGGCCTGATCGAGCGCCGTCGCCGTTCCGGCAGTTTCGTGACCCGTCCGCATGTCCAATCCGCCGTTCTGGCAATTCACGATATCCAGCGTGAAGTCCAGCAGATGGGACTTGTCTATGGCTATCGGCTGGACGATCGCGAACTGCGCAAGGCAACGTCTCAAGATCGCGCTGCGCTGGAGGTGAAGGCGGGCGCCAGTATTCTCTCGCTGACCTGCCGGCATTTCACCGGCGACACACCCTTTTGCCTCGAGGACCGCATCATCAACGTCTCAGCTGTGCCAGAGGCCAAAGATGCGGATTTCTCCTCCGTCGGTCCGGGTTCATGGCTTTTGCAGATGGTACCCTGGAGCGCTGCCGAGCATCGCATCCGCGCCATATCGGCGGATCGCCGGATTGCCGATGCGCTTGCCATTCCCGTCGGTACCGCCTGCCTCGTCGTTGAGCGGCGAACCTGGCACGGGCAGACCTACGTGACCCATGTCACGGTAACCTATCCGGGCGAGCGCCATGAACTCGTGGCGCAATTCCTGCCCATGCAGCAGCAGTGATCCTTCGCGATCGCGAATGGAAAAAACATCGCTTCGTCACGCATGTTTTTCCAAAAGATGAGTTTACAGCTCCGGTTTATGCAATGTATTAGTTGCTAATCTTACTCCACTTATAGCGGATCGGGCTTGCATGTCTGCTATTCGGGTGCGGGTGAGGGCAATGCCGATGCGTCTGGTCGTCGTGCAGTACAGAAAACCCGGGACCATCTGATGACCTCCATACTCTCGATTTCTTCGTCCAAAGCTGCAATAGCGCCATGGATGCGTTGCCGACACGCGGCGCTGGCAATGACCGTGATGATCTGCGCCTCTTCTGTCCAGGCTGTCGCTCAGACGGCTGCGCCATCCCAAGGCGTGCTAGCCGCACCGCAGACCCAGGCTCCTTCGCCGGCTACGAATTCTGCTCCGCCCGTTTCCGTTCAGCCATCGCCAGCGACGCAGGTGCCGCAAGCCGCCCCACAGGATCAGCAGGCGCCTGCTGCGACCGCTCCCTCTCCGGCGACCGAGGCTCCAGCTCAACCGTCTGGCGCGCAGACACCGCCAGCAGCACAGCCAGGCCCATCCAGTGAGGCGCTTTCTCCGGTAGAGGTGAGCACGGATGAACGGTCCGATATTCCTCACAACCTGTCCCCTTGGGGCATGTTCATGGCCGCAGACTGGGTCGTCAAAAGCGTCATGATCGGCCTTGCTCTCGCCTCGCTCGCAACCTGGACGGTCTGGCTGGCGAAGTCGATCGAGCTTGCCGCCGCGCGCGTGCGTGCAGGATCAACACTGAAGATCGTTCACAAGGCAAAGACGCTGGCTGAAGCCACTGAAGCCGTCGAAAACAAGGGCGGTCCTGCCGCCTTGATGCTGCGCATGGCAACCCACGAAATGACCCTGTCGGATGCAGTCGTTGCTCACACGGATGGCGGTGGCATCAAGGAGCGGGTTTCCTCAATCCTCTCGCGCATCGAAACCCATGCGGGTCGCCGCATGTCGCGCGGCACGGGCGTTCTGGCCTCCATCGGTTCGATATCACCCTTCGTTGGCCTCTTCGGCACGGTCTGGGGCATCATGAACGCCTTTATCGGTATCTCGGAATCGCAGACAACCAACCTTGCCGTCGTTGCGCCCGGTATCGCCGAGGCCTTGCTGGCGACGGCGATCGGTCTGGTTGCTGCTATTCCGGCAGTGGTGATCTACAACGTCTTTGCCCGATCCATTACCGGCTATCGTCATCTGCTGGCCGATGTTGCCGCAGGCGTGGAGCGTCTCGTCAGCCGCGACCTCGATTTCCGCCGCATCCCGCCGGGTAGTGCCAGCAAGCCCCAGGTCTCACTGGTGGGACGATAAGATCATGGCAGGCGGTATCCGAGAGAGCCACGGGGAAGAGCTTCCCGAAAACCACGAAATCAACGTCACGCCGTTCATCGACGTAATGCTGGTGCTGCTTATCATCTTCATGGTGGCTGCACCGCTTGCGACCGTGGATGTGAATGTCGACCTTCCGGCCTCGACGGCAAAACCCGCCGAGCGTCCGGACGAGCCGCTCTATCTGACGGTGAAGGACGACCTGTCGCTCAATCTCGGCAATGATGCGGTGGGGCGCGAAGCATTGGCCTCCAGCCTCGACGCCAAAACGGGCGGCAAGAAGGACACGCGTATCTTTCTGCGCGCTGACAAGGCTGTGGATTACGGCCACTTCATGGAGATCATGAACCTGCTGCGTGACAGCGGCTATCTGAAGATCGCGCTTGTCGGGCTGGAAGGCGTTGCGGGCGAAGCTCCAGCAGGTGCGCCGGCCTCTGGTTACAGTCAGCCGCAGGTCAGCCAGCCTGCATCTGGCCCGAATGGAGGGTCGCAGTGACGGAAACCGTCTACCCTCGTTCCAGACAATCCCGCTTCGGAGAGGTCGCACTCTGGTCCGCGGCGGCACTGGTGATGGTCTCGGTGCACGCCGCAGGCGCCTACTATCTCATGCGGGAAAATCCTGAGCAACCGGGCGATAACGCCCCTCAGGCGGCGATCATGATCGAGCTTGCGGCCTTGCCGGAGGCTGTCAACACCGACCAGACGGTCGAGGCCAATGACGAAGTCGAGACGGAAGAAGTCAAAAGCAACGTCACCCAGCCTGTGGAAGAGCCTCGGCCCGAAGAACCACCCCCGGAGCCCGTTCCAGAGCCCGTCGCCGAAGAACCACCGCCAGAGCCTGAGCCCGCACCGGAGGTGCCGCCTGAGGTCGTCCAGCCTGTAGAGCCACCGCCGCCGGAGCCGGTTCAGGAGGTCGATCCCATCGAGCAGCAGCAGGTAGCGGAACTCGAAAATGTCGAGGTTCCTCTTCCCATGCTTCGTCCGCCACCGCATCCGCCGGTACAAAAGAAGGTGGAGAAGGACAAGGAGCCCGAAAAGAAGCGGGTGCAAAAGCCGACGCAGGCGCCACAGCAATCCCAGCGCCGTGATGTGGCCAAGGCAGAAGCAACCCAGTCCGATAGAACAGCTGCTTCACGCAATAGCGCAGGCTCTGCCTCACCTTCCGTCTCTCCCGCAGACTGGGCATCGAAGGTTCAAAGCGCTGTCGCTCGCCGCATCGTTCGCGGTGCGGGCCGCTCCGGCATGACGGTGACGGTATCCTTCGTGGTGCAGAATGACGGTTCTATCGGCCGGCTGAGCGTGGTCAAATCCACAGGCGATGAGGCAGTCGACGCCAAGATCAAATCGTCGATCGGCAAGGCATCGGTTTCGACGCCACCTCCCGGTGCGCAGACGTCCTTCGTCCTTCCTGTGCAGGTCAGGTAGCGGACGCTCGCAGGACGATCGTGTTCCTCCTGCTGTCAACTCTCCACGGTGAATTGCACGACATCAGCCGGAAAGCGGCTGGTGCCGAACTGTATCGGATGTCCGTCCATGTCGACATTCAGGGAATCGGAGACGAGGAGAATGGCACCCGGCGACAGCTCGAGATCGGCCAGATCGTCGGCTTCCGCATGGCGGGCAGAGACTGTGGTCGAAGCCCGGACATAGTCGGCCACGCCGGATCGCTTCAGCGCCTCTGTAATTGAGCCCGTGTCGTCATAGTCAGTGGCGATGCCGGCGAAGCGCTCAGCCGGAAACCAGGATGTCGAACGCGACACCGGCTTTTGATCGACCTTGCGCAGCAACTCCAGTCGAATGAGCGGCGTGCCCGGCGCCACATTCAGCTTCTCGGCAAGAGTTGTCGTCGCTCCCTCGAGGGAATGCGCCAAGAGCAGCCCTTCCATCTCCCGTGCCTGATCGCCAAGACCAGCGGTAAAGCGTGTTCGCTTCGAGATTGGGAAACTCAGGCGATCCTTGCGGGTAATCAGTGTTCCCCGGCCTTGCAGCGCCTGAACGATACCTTCATCCGCAAGTGCTGCGATGGCACCCCGGACCGTATGGCGGTTAACGCCAAAACGTTCTGCCAGCACCATCTCTGATGGCAACATGCCGGTGCCGTCATATTCGCCCGCAGCAATCGCCGTTCTGATCCGGTCGGCGATCTGGCGCCAAAGCGCCACGCCATTCTTCTTTCGCATATTGTTCGTCAGGGTCATGTCACACGCTTGTCATGCTGGAGGCTTACATCTAAGCTATCTTGTATGGTTGTCTATATCAATAGACGTTTGAGGATAAAATGAACGAACCGACCGAAATTCAAGAGGCGAGAAAGCGGGCCGCAGGGCTGCTGGCCCGTGCGACGGTTGAAGAGCTTCTCAATTGCTGGAGCGCTCTGGATGCCAAGCCGCGAGTCGAAAAGGTACGTGGACCGGAAACCGGGCTCGTCATGGTGCGCGGAAAGATCGGCGGCGGCGGTTCGCCCTTCAATCTCGGAGAGGCAACCGTGACGCGCGCCACCGTCAAGCTTGCCTCCGGCACGATCGGCCATGCCCATGCGCTTGGCACCAGCCGCAAGCAGGCGTGGTACGCGGCAATCGCCGATGCGCTTTGGCAGGAAGAGACGACCCGTCCTCTCGTTGAGCGCGAGGTCCTCTCTGTGGTCGCATCTCGTCTTGAAAAACGCAAGACCAATGCCATTCAGCAAACCGCCGCAACCCGCGTCGATTTCTTCACCATGGTACGGGGAGACGACTAATGTCCGCCAACGCCAATATCGTAACCGGCGGCTTCTCCGATCCGGTCTTCGATTCCCAGCACATTTTCAAAGCCGTCATGGATGGCATGGCACGCCCAGGTAAGGTGCAATCCTTCGATCTGCCGATCCAGCCGCCAAGCCCGCTCGGCAAGGCTGCCGGCGGCATTCTCCTGACACTTTCAGATTACGAAATCCCCGTCTGGATGAATGGTGCCTTTTCGAAGTCGGTCGTGCCGAGCTGGCTCTCCTTCCACACGGGAGCGCAGACTGCGGCAACCAAAGCCGAAGCCCGTTTTGCGGTGCTCGATGCCGCAAGCCAGCTCTCCTCTTTCGATCTTTTCGCCCAGGGCACGCAGGAATATCCCGACCGATCCGCAACGATCATCATCGAAGTGCCGGATTTGACCGGCGGTCCAAAGCTCCGGCTTACCGGCCCCGGCATTCGGGACCGCGAGATCATAGAGCCTACAGGCCTTCCTGACATCTTCCTTCGTCTGTGGAGCGAGAACCGCGCCGTCTTCCCGCGTGGCGTCGATGTGATCCTCACCTGCGGCAGCCACTTCATCTGCCTGCCGCGTTCCACCCGTATCGAGCTGGAGGCCTGAGCCATGTATGTCGCCGTTAAGGGCGGGGAAACCGCCATTGCCAATGCGCATCGCCTGCTTGCCGACCGGCGCCGTGGAGATCGCAACCTGCCCGCCATGACGATCGGCCAGATCGTCGAGCAACTCGGCCTTGCCATCGACAGGGTGATGGCGGAAGCCTCGCTCTACGATCGGGCGCTTGCCGCGCTCGCGGTCAAACAATCGCGCGGCGATATGATCGAGGCGATTTTCCTGCTGCGCGCCTATCGCACCACCTTGCCGCGCTTCGGCTATTCCAGGCCGGTCGAAACCGGCGAGATGCTGGTTGAACGCCGCGTGTCCGCAACCTACAAGGATCTGCCCGGCGGACAGTTGCTCGGCCCCACCTTCGATTACACCCACCGCCTGCTCGATCCATCCCTTCTTGAGGATGGCGAGGTCGATGAGCCTGTACTGCGCGATTCAGAGCCGGAACATATCATGCGGGTGTCGGAAATTCTGGCGGAAGAAGGCCTGATCGAAAGCGACGGCGAAATGCCGGAGGAGCATGTTCCCGGCGACCTGACCCGCGAGCCCATGGAGTTCCCCATGGCACGAGACCTGCGCCTGCAATCGCTTGCCCGCGGTGATGAAGGCTTTCTTCTGGCTCTGGCCTACTCAACGCAGCGCGGCTACGGTCGCACCCACCCTTTTGTCGGTGAGGTGAGAATCGGTGAGGTCGAGGTGGAGCTGGATATTCCCGAACTCGGCTTTGCCGTTTCCATCGGCGATGTTCAGGTCACCGAATGCCAGATGGTCAACCAGTTCAAGGGTTCGGCCAAGGCACCGCCGCAATTCACCCGCGGCTACGGGCTGGTGTTCGGCCAGAGCGAACGCAAGGCCATGGCTATGTCGCTCGTGGACCGTGCTCTTCGTGCTGACGAGTTCGGTGAAGATAGAACCGCACCGGCCCAAGACGAAGAGTTTGTGATTTCACATGCTGACAATGTTCAGGCGACGGGCTTCGTCGAGCATTTAAAGCTGCCGCATTACGTCGATTTCCAGGCTGAACTTGGTCTTGTCAGAAAGATGCGCGCCGATTTCGAGGCTGCGCAAAGAACACAAGAGGGTTGGTTGAACGATGCTGCCGAATAAAGACTTGGTCTTATCGCTGCTCGTTGAACCAGTAAGCGCAAAATACGCTCGATGCCGCAAATACAGTGAAGAACAGCGCAATGAGAATTCCGATCTCCATGATCATTTACTCCTGACATCCGTTGTGACTTACGGAAGGACAACGCACGATGCTTGAAGAAGTTTCATTTGAAGAGACCTTCGCAGATGAAGGTCTCGCTACGTACAATTTTGCCTATCTGGACGAACAGACCAAGCGGATGATCCGCCGCGCTATTCTTAAAGCTATTGCCATACCGGGTTACCAGGTGCCCTTCGCCTCACGCGAAATGCCCATGCCCTATGGCTGGGGAACGGGCGGCGTGCAGGTCACAGCCGCGATCCTCGGGCCAAAGGACGTACTGAAGGTGATCGACCAGGGGGCGGACGACACCACCAATGCCGTCTCGATCCGCGCTTTCTTCCAGAAGGTCGCTAATGTCGCCGTCACCACCCGTACCAAGGAGGCCACCGTCATCCAGACGCGTCACCGCGTTCCGGAAGAAACGCTAACGGAAGGTCAGGTGCTGGTCTATCAGGTACCGATCCCCGAACCCTTGCGCTTCCTCGAGCCACGTGAGACCGAAACCCGCGTCATGCATGCGCTGGAAGAATACGGCCTCATGCATGTGCGCCTCTATGAAGACATTGCCCATAATGGCCGGATTTCCCGCACCTACGCCTATCCGGTGAAGGTTGGGGGCCGTTACGTCATGGACCCGTCGCCGACGCCGAAATTCGACAATCCGAAAATGCATATGTCGGAGGCCTTGCAACTGTTTGGGGCTGGTCGTGAAAAGCGCATCTATGCGGTGCCGCCCTTTACCGAAGTCGTCAGCCTCGATTTTGACGACCATCCCTTCGAGATCCAGACCTTCGACAAGCCCTGTGCGCTCTGTGGTGCGGACAATGTCTATCTCGATGAAGTCATCCTGGATGATCGGGGCGGACGCATGTTCGTTTGTTCCGATACCGATCATTGCGAAGACCGGCGCGACCATGGCCATCGCGGCCATCTGCTGGCCGATGTGAAGGAGGCCGCAGAATGAGCGACCAACCGCTGTTGAAAGTCCGCGACGTCTCGAAATATTACGGCGACCGCGCAGGTTGCCGCAACGTTTCCTTCGATCTCTGGCCGGGAGAGGTTCTGGCGATCGTCGGTGAATCCGGCTCAGGCAAGACGACGCTGCTGAACTGCATTTCCACCCGGCTGATGCCGACGACGGGAAGCGTCGAATATCGCATGCGGGATGGCTCGGTCCGTGACCTCTATCACATGGGAGAGGCGGAGCGCCGTTTTCTCATGCGCACGGACTGGGGCTTCGTGCACCAGAATCCGGCTGACGGTCTGCGCATGACGGTCTCGGCGGGCGCCAATGTCGGAGAGCGGCTGATGGCGGTCGGCAACCGCCATTATGGCAATATCCGCAACACCGCCAGCGAATGGCTGGAGCGGGTGGAGATCAGCACCGATCGCATCGATGATCAGCCGCGTGCCTTTTCCGGTGGCATGCGCCAGCGCCTGCAGATCGCCCGCAACCTCGTCACCTCGCCGCGCCTCGTCTTCATGGACGAGCCGACCGGCGGTCTGGATGTCTCGGTCCAGGCGAGGCTTCTCGATCTCGTTCGCGGCCTCGTCAACGATCTCGGTCTGTCCGTCATCGTCGTCACCCATGACCTTGCGGTTGCACGTCTCTTGTCGCACCGCATGATGGTGATGAAGGGTGGCAACGTCATCGAGCAGGGCCTGACCGACCGCGTGCTGGACGACCCGCGTGAGCCCTATACTCAGCTCCTCGTTTCCTCCATCCTGCAGGTGTGACATGCCGACCCCCCTCATCGTTTCGGAAGTCTTCAAAAGCTTCACCATGCATCTGCGTGACGGGATTGAACTGCCCGTCGTGCGCAATGTGAACTTCTCCGTCCAGGCCGGCGAATGCGTCGTGCTTGGCGGGCCTTCGGGGATCGGCAAAAGCTCCATCCTCAAGATGCTCTATGGCAATTACGCCATCGATAGCGGCCAGATACTCATCAAGCATGAGGGACAGATGGTCGATATCGGCAGTGCCGCGCCCCGCACCGTGCTCGAAGTCCGCCACCGCAGCCTTGGCTATGTCAGCCAGTTCCTGCGCACCGTTCCCCGCGTAGCCGCCGTCGATGTGGTGGCGGAGCCGCTGCTCGCTCGAAAAGTTCCGGTCGAAGAGGCACGCGAACGGGCAGGGGAGTTGCTGTCCAAACTCAATCTGCCACGGGAATTGTGGTCTCTGCCACCCGCGACCTTTTCCGGCGGCGAACAGCAGCGTGTCAACATTGCCCGCGGCTTCATTACCGACCATGCCATCCTGCTGCTGGACGAACCGACGGCCTCGCTCGATGCCGCCAACCGCAAGGTGGTGGTGGAGATGATCCAGCAAAAGAAGGCCGAAGGAACGGCCCTTCTCGGCATTTTTCACGATGAGGAAGTGCGTGAGGCCGTCGCCGATCGTATTCTCGATGTCGCGCAGTTCTCCCCCAGAAAGATCGCAGCATGAGTGTCAAAGTTGGACTTGAACCCGTGATCCACGAGACTGCCCGTGTCACGAATTCGAAGATCGGCCGCTACACCGAAGTATCGGAGCGCTGCCGCATAGAAGAGGTGGAGATGGATGACTATTCCTATATCATGCAGGACGGTGCCGTCTGGTGCGCCACCATCGGCAAATTCGTCAATATCGCCGCTTCGGTGCGCATCAACGCTACAAATCACCCCATGTCGCGCGCGACGCTCCACCACTTCACCTACCGCGCCCATAACTATTGGGACGATGCTGAAGACGAGACTGATTTCTTCGCCGCAAGGCGGGCAAAGCGCGTCGTCATCGGCCACGACGTCTGGATCGGCCACGGTGCGACCATTCTGCCCGGCGTCACCATCGGCAATGGCGCGGTGGTGGGGGCCGGTGCGGTCGTCTCGAAGGATGTCGCGCCTTACACCATTTTCGGCGGTGTTCCCGCCAAACTCATCCGGCGTCGTTTTCCAGAAGAGATCGGCGAGCGGATGGACAGGCTGGCCTGGTGGGATTGGGATCATGCAAGGCTTCGCGCCGCTCTGGATGATTTCCGCTCGCTCGAAGCGGGCGCATTTCTGGCGAAGTATGACGGGTGAGCGAAGCGCATCTCCCGTAACGTCAGCCTTGTAATAATTTCTTCATCAAACTGACATTCACGCTTCACGCACCCCTGATAGGCCGAATCCGAAATAACGAGACTGGATTTGGCCTATGACTTTTCACCTCAAGCAGGTTACGCGCCGCTTCGGCAAATCGACCGCCGTCGACAGCGTGACGCTCGATATCCCCCAGGGTCAGATGGTCGGCGTCATCGGACGTTCGGGTGCGGGCAAATCCACCCTGCTGCGTATGATCAACCGTCTGGTCGATCCGACATCCGGCTCCATCCATTTTGGTGATCTTGAGGTTTCGTCGCTGCGAGGGGCTGCCCTGCGCCACTGGCAACGCGATTGCGCCATGATCTTTCAGCAGTTCAATCTCGTACCGCGTCTGGACGTTCTGACCAATGTCATGCTTGGTCGCCTCAATCACCGCTCCACGGTCTTGAGCCTGCTCAGCATCTTCACTACCGAAGAGCGTCTGATGGCGATCGCCGCATTGGAGCGCCTCGGCATCGAGCATGTGGCAATGCAGCCTGCGGGAACGCTCTCTGGTGGCCAGCAGCAGCGTGTTGCCATTGCGCGCGCGCTGATGCAGTCGCCGCGCATGCTGCTTGCCGACGAGCCGATTGCTTCTCTTGATCCGCTGAACGCCAAGATCGTCATGGATGCGTTGCGCGATATCAATGAGCGCGAAGGCATCACCGTCATCACCAACCTGCACACGCTCGATACGGCGCGCAATTATTGTGAGCGCATCATCGGCATGGCAGGTGGTCGTGTGGTCTTCGACGGCACGCCGGCCGAGCTTGATGCGCGCGCGGTCAAGGATATCTACGGCACGGATTCGCACGGTGCCGGTATCGACGAAACCATGACATCGACCAGCATCACCATTGAAGGCGCAGAGCTCAGCGCCCGCGCCCAAAACCCATCTGCCGGTCCTGAAGCTACTGCTCTGAAGCCCCTTTCCATGGCTGGACTGTAAGGACTGCACAGCATCGATCCGCCCGCGTCAGGGGCGCCCATATCAAAGCCCACATCATGCAAAACTCCGGCTTGCCGGAAAAACAGGAGATACATCCATGTTGAAGAAAGCTCTTCTTTCTGCGGTCGCGCTTGGCCTTCTGGCCGGTTCGGCTCTTGCTCAGGACGTCAAAGTTCTGCGTATCGGCCTCGATGGCGGCGAAAACTCCAACGACCAGCTGCGCAACGCCCAGTGCATCGCAGACGGCCTGAAGGCTGCGACCGGTGTTGAGCAGGTTCAGCTCTTCCCATCGCCTGACTATAACGGCGTTATCCAGGGTCTGCTCGGCGGCACCATCGATATCGCCTCCATGGGCGCATCCTCCTACGCCAAGATCGCCATTCAGGACCCGAAGGCTGTCGATCCGATCCTGACTTACACTGGCGCTGACGGCTCCAGCGGTTATTACACCATCATGGTTGCCCGCAAGGATTCCGGCATCAAGTCGCTGGCAGACGCGAAGGGCAAGAAGCTCGGTTTTGCCGATCCTGACTCCACCTCCGGCTACCTGATCCCGAACGTCGCGCTGCCGAAGGAAACCGGCAAGCCGGTCAAGGAATACTTCTCCGAAACGGGTTTTGGCGGCGGCCATGAGAACCTCGTTCTCGCCGTTCTCGACAAGAAGTTCGATGTCGGCACCACCTTCGGCTCCGGCGTTGGCAAGTGGGAAGAAGGCTATACCTCCGGCAACCTTCACCAGATGGTCGCCAAGGGTAACCTCGACATGGACGATCTGGTCGAAGTCTGGAAGTCGCCACTGATCCCGAACGGCCCGCTGATGGTTGCCAACAAGGTTGGTGAGCCGATGAAGCAGAAGATCGAGAACTTCTTCCTTGAATTGCCGAAGAAGGATCTGGCCTGCTTCCAGGGCTTCACCCAGGGCAAGAACAAGGAATACATCAAGGTCGACTCGTCCTTCTATCAGACGATCGTCGACGCCCGTAAGGCCGTCATCGGCGGCTGATTGCCGACAATTGCATGAGACGGCGGCGTCGAAAATGACGCCGCCGTTTTTTTAAAGCGCATCTCCGGCGAGCTTGGCTTTGGCCTGCACCCGGACATGTAGGAAAACCGTAAGTCGGGGCAGTGGCGATAAGATCTCGTCACCGAGATGCTCGCGCAAGGGACGCCAGGATATGGCCAGCACGCCAATCACGCACGACAGCCTGAACGAGACCTCGAAAAAGGTCATGCGTCACTACCAGCAACAGCTGCTGACGCGGCGTATCTATACTGGCATCGCCATTGTCGTCTTTCTGGCACTTCTCTTCGCATCGCTGGATTTCGCCAACAGCGCCAATTCCGGCAAGTTCTTCGAGCGGCTGCCCTATTTCTTCGACTTCATGAAGACCTTCCTGCCGAACAGTCCGATGGAAGTCGTTCGTGCCATGTTCGACATGCCATCGCCCTATGCCGATGGATCGCTGAAATACGACTATGTCTCTGAGCGGGTCTATATTGGTGGCGGTTTTTACATTCCGCATTTCTTCTACCAACTCGTTATCACGCTGAACATCGCGGTGGTCTCGACGCTGATCGGCACGGCCTTAGCCTTCGCGTTGTGTTTCTTCGCCTCCACCAATCTCGTCGGTGCCGGTGCCGTGCGTTTTGCCGTCAGACGCATGCTGGAAGTGATGCGCGCCTTTCCGGAAATCGTTATTGCCGGATTGCTCACCGCCATTCTCTCGCTCGGTCCCATTGCCGCAATCGTCGCCATCACCATTCACACCGTCGGCGCACTCGGAAAGCTGTTCTTCGAAGTGGTCGAAAATGCCGATATGAAGCCGGATGAAGGCTTGCGGGCATCGGGTGCCAATTGGCTGGAGCGTGTGCGCTTTGCCATCGTACCGCAGGTTTTGCCGAATTTCGTTTCCTATGCGCTGCTGCGCGCCGAAATCAATGTGCGCGCCTCCACCATCATAGGTGCTGTTGGCGGCGGTGGTATCGGCGAGGTCTTCCGCCTGGCGATCGGTAACGATCATGCCGCGAAGACCTATGCCATCATCATCATGCTGCTGATCACCATCATTGCTGTTGACCAGTTCTCCGGCTGGCTGCGCCGTCGGCTAATCGGCCAGCAATCCTTTGAATTCGGACGGGGAGCGGCCTGATGTCCACAAGCTTTGTCATCAATGGTGCGGACCGCGAACGTCTTCTGTCCCAATATCCGCAGGTCTTTCAGCAGGGCTTCATGCGCCGATACGGACTGTTCGTCGGTCTGGTTGCAGCCATCGCCTATCTCGTCATCTGCTTCTTCGCCTTCAATGTCGGCCCGGCCTTGACCAACGGTCGCTGGGACCGCGCGTCCAGCTATATTCAGGACTGGTATTCCTGGCGCGCCCAGCCACGGCTTCGCTTCGATGATGGCAAGGTCGTGCCGCAATGGACGAGCCGCGGGCAGTATCCAGCCAACGCCAATATTAGCTGGCTCCAGCCGCTGCCGGATGGCGGCTATAGCGTGACCTATGGCGATCAGCAGAACCGCATCGACATCACCCCGACGCAGGCCAATGTCTACGTCGACGGCACGCTCTATCCCGTGACCATCGGCGCTGACCGCGTCACGGCCCCGGCCGGCGCGCCTGTTCAAATCCGCCAGGACGAGAACAAGGTCGTCGTCGAGTACGGCTTTGCCGGTCAGGCGGAAATTCGGACCTCGCAGCTCTATGTCCAGCGCCGCTTCCTTGGTTGGGCCAATTTCTTCTTCGACACCCGCTCGCAGTTCTGGGGCAAGAGCTGGGGCGACTTGGCAGCGCTGGCGCTGTGGCAGAATCGCGTCGATCCGGCTCAGTCCAATATTTCAAAGATGGCCGATGATTTCCTCGGCAACGATGCCTGGCAGCATGAGGACATCCTGTCCAAGCTGTTGCAGACGCTGGTCATGGCCTTCCTCGGTACGCTTCTCGGTACGCTCTTTGCCTTCCCTCTGGCTTTCATTGCCGCCCGTAACATCACTGCCAGCAGGGCGGCAAACTGGGGCATGAAGCGGCTCTTCGACTTCCTCCGCTCGATCGACATGCTGATTTGGGCGCTGTTCTTCACCCGCAGCTTCGGCCCCGGACCGATCCCCGGGATTGCCGCGATCTTCTTCACCGACACGGGCGCGCTCGGAAAGGTCTATGCCGAGGCTCTGGAAAATGTCGATGACAAGCAGCGTGAGGGCGTGAAATCCGTCGGTGCGTCGCCCATGATCGTCAACCGCTTTGGCGTCATTCCCCAGGTGCTGCCTGTGTTCATTTCCCAATCGCTTTATTTCTGGGAAAGCAACACACGCTCGGCCACGGTGATCGGCGCCGTCGGTGCCGGTGGTATCGGCCTGAAACTTTTGGAGGCCATGCGCACCAATCAGGATTGGGACAAGGTCGCCTATATGGTGCTGTTGATCCTTATCGTCGTCTTCCTGTTCGACAATATGTCCAACGCGATCCGCTCGCGCCTCATCGGCAAAACGCATCACTAAACATGCCACTGATATCCGGCAAATTTCTTGCCCGGTATCATCATTCTGTCATGGAAAAGGTCTACCCCGCACTTCTGACCTTGCGGGGCCGAGACAAGTCGTCTCAAATGACGCTTCCGCTGTTTTCATGACGTTTGAAAGTGCGACCCCGTGCGCTACGCAATCTATTTTTCGCCCCCCGGCAGCGATCCGCTGACTGAGACAGCGTCACGGTGGCTGGGACGCAACGCCTTTTCCGGTGAGGGCTTTGACGACTATGCCAGCTTTGCGGACGTTACCGAAGAGCCAAGGCGCTACGGTTTCCACGCCACGCTGAAAGCGCCCTTCGAGCTTGCCGAAGGCAGACATGAGAGCGAGTTGGTGGAGGCATTCTCCGCCTTTGCAGCCTCACACGCCGCCTTCGATATTCCCGAAATCGTCATCGGCTCACTCGGGCCTTTCTTCGCACTGGTTCCGGCCACGCTCCATCAGCCGCTCCAGGATTTCACCGCCGATGTGGTGAGACATTTCGAGCCCTTCCGCGCGCCCTTGTCGGAGCGCGATATTGCTCGCCGTAAGCCGGAAGCGCTGAGCGAAAGCCAGCGCGCCAATCTCCATCGCTGGGGTTATCCTTATGTGATGGATGATTTCCGCTTTCACATGACCCTGACAGGGCCGGTGAGTGAGGGGCGCAGGCAAGAGATGGCCGACATCCTGGCCGAGACATTTTCCGGCTTCATCCATCGCCCTCTGACAATCTCCGGCCTCGGCCTTTTTGTCGAGAAAGAGCGAGGCGAAGCCTTTACCGTTCATAGCTGGCAGCCACTGGCTGCTTCCAATACGAAAGACGTCCGAAATGGCTGAACATGTCCTATCCAATGCGCGCATCGTCCTCTCCGACGATGTTATCCAAGGTTCCGTCCTGATCCGCGATGGCGTGATTGCCGATATCAGCGAAGGCGCATCGCAAACCGGCGAAGACTTCGAAGGGGACTATCTGATCCCCGGCCTCGTCGAGCTTCACACCGACCATCTCGAACAGCATTATTCCCCGCGCCCGGGCGTCACCTGGGACAAGATTGCCGCTATTCAGGCCCATGATGCGCAGGTCGCGTCCTCCGGCATCACGACCGTCTTCGATTGTCTGCGCCTCGGCTCGGATGAGGATGGCGGCTTCGAGCGCGGCGAGATGCGCGACATGGCCGATGCCATCGAGAAGGCCAAGGGTGAAGATCGCCTTCGCTCCGATCACCTGCTGCATCTGCGCTGCGAGGTTGCTTCCGCCGACGTGCTGGAGCATTTCGAGGATTTCGAAAACGATCCGCATGTGCGGCTGATTTCGCTGATGGATCACTCCCCGGGCCAGCGTCAGTTTCAGACGATGGACCAGTACATCATGTTCTACCAGAAAAAGCGCGGTCTGAGCGATGAGGCCTTCAAGGCCTTTGTCGACCGGCGCGTCTCGGCCTCCGGGAAATATTCCGGCAAGCACCGCGATTACCTTTCCGCCCGCTGCGCCGAACGCGGCATCACCGTTGCCAGCCATGACGACGCCACTGAAGCCCATGTCGAGGAGGCGATCGGCCATGGTGTGCGGCTTGCTGAATTTCCCACCAGCGTCGAAGCCGCAAAAGCATCGCACACGGCGGGCATGAGTGTTCTGATGGGCGCGCCGAACATCGTTCGCGGCAAATCCCATTCGGGCAATATTGCTGCGCGCGATCTCGCCGAACTCGGCGTTCTCGATGTGCTGTCCTCTGATTACGTGCCTTTCAGCCTGCTCTACGCGCCCTTCCTGCTCGCCGATCAGGTGGACGGGGTTACCCTTCCCAAGGCACTTGCGATGGTCACGGCAACACCGGCAAAGACGGTTGGTCTGACAGATCGCGGTTCTATTGCCGAAGGACTGCGCGCCGACCTCGTACGGGTGCGTCGCGAAAGCGGTGTGCCCGTGGTGCGCAGCGTCTGGCGGCAGGGAAAACGTGTCGCATGAGCGTTGTATCGTCAGACGCATTTCCGCCGAATTTGGACACCCTCGGAACGATGATCGTCGTTGTCGGTCCGAGCGGTGCCGGCAAGGACACGCTGATCGACTACGCGGCCGAGCGGCTGCGTGATCAGGCAGATGTGCATTTCGTCCGGCGTATCATTACCCGAGACAGTGACGCGGGTGGCGAGAACCATGAGGGTTGCAGCGAAGAGACCTTCCAACGAAAAAAGGTAGCCGGCGAATTTTGTGTGTCCTGGAGTGCCCACGGTCTGCATTATGGAATACCCGCTTCGGTCAAGCAGCATCTGAAGAAGGGCGGCGTGGCGGTGGCGAATGGCTCACGCTCCGCACTTCCCCACTTCAGAGCAGCCTTCCCCAACTTGAAAGTGGTGGTGGTCACAGCACGGCCGGAAATCCTCTCCGCCAGGCTGGCGAACCGGGGCCGCGAGAGCATGTCGGAAATCATGGGCCGGCTCGACCGCAAGGTGGAGGCAATCTGCGATAGTTTCGACGTGACGACCATCGACAATAGCGGCGAGATCGAGGAGGCGGGATCGGTCCTGCTCGCTCTCCTGCAGAGCAGCATATCGACCCGATAGGCTATCGTTCACGAGAAGCTGCGACGCTCCTTCGCGACGATATCCTGCAGGAACTGCACCACCGTTCTTACCCGCGCAAGCTGACGGGCATTTTCGTGATAGGCGGTCCAGTAGGATCGGCGAATCGATATCTCGGGAAGTAGACGTACAAGGCTTGGATCGTTGCGGGCAATGTAATCATGCAGGATGCAGATCCCGGCACCGGAGCGTACTGCTTCGGTCTGGCCTATGGCGCTGGAAATCGCGAAGGTCGCATCCCAGTCGCGGAGAACCTCCGAGGTAAAATTGAGTGACGGCGAAAAGATGAGATCCTCGACATAACCGATCCGCCGATGCTGCCGTAAATCTTCGACCTTTTCAGGCGCCGGGTTCCCCTCTAGGTAGCTCTTCGAAGCGTAGAGACCGAGCGAGTAATCCGTCAGCTTCGAGTAGATCAGCCGACCCTGCTCGGGCCGCTCGATGGTGATCGCAATATCCGCCTCGCGTTGCGAAAGCGAAAAGGATCGCGGCACCGGCACGAGCTCGATTCTCAGTTCCGGGTGAGCCGCCGTCAACTCTCCCAGGCGTGGCGCAAGAAATGAAACACCGAAACCGTCCGGCGCGCCGATGCGCACGGTGCCGCTGATGCCCGCCACACCTTGGCCAAGCATTGCCTGCACCGAGAGCATTTCGGTTTCCATCCGCTCCGCCGCCACCAGAAACTGATTCCCGTCCTCTGTCAAAATGCAGCCGGTCGTTGTTCGGATGAATAGCTGGGCACTGAGCGCCTTTTCCAGTGCTGTCATGCGACGGCTGAGCGTCGCATGATTGACGCCCAGTATCTTGGCGGCTGCAAGAAACTGACCACTGCGCGCTACGCTGAGAAAAATTCGCACATCGTCCCAGTCCATTGCTGCATCCTTATTTCGTTTTATGCACAACGGATGCGTATTCCTGGCCATTGCTTTGTGCAACTGAAAACAGGATGGTGGGTCATCAAGAATCCCTGGAGGACACCATGAACGAGATCGGCCATTTCATCGACGGCAAGCGCGTAGCAGGTACAAGCGGCCGCACGTCGAATGTCTTCAATCCGGCAACCGGCGAAGTGCAGGCGACCGTGGCGCTGGCAAGCGACGCGGAAATCCTTGCAGCCGTTCAGAGCGCCAAGGCCGCGCAGCCCAAATGGGCGGCGACCAACCCCCAGCGCCGCGCTCGCGTCTTCTTCAAGTTCGTCGAACTTCTCAACAAGAACATGGATGAGCTGGCGGTTCTTCTCTCAAGCGAACACGGCAAGACGGTGGAAGATTCCAAGGGCGATATCATTCGCGGCCTGGAAGTCTGCGAATTCGTCTGCGGCATTCCCCATCTCGCCAAGGGTGAGTTCACCGAGGGTGCGGGTCCGGCCATCGACATGTACTCCATCCGCCAGCCCGTCGGCATTGGTGCTGGCATCACGCCGTTCAACTTCCCGGCCATGATCCCCATGTGGATGTTTGCCCCCGCTATTGCCTGCGGCAACGCCTTCATCCTCAAGCCATCCGAGCGTGATCCCTCTTTGCCGATCCGTCTCGCAGAATTGATGATCGAAGCGGGCCTGCCTGCCGGTATCCTCAACGTCATCAATGGCGACAAGAGCGCAGTGGATGGACTTCTGACCAACCCGGATATCGGCGCGGTCTCCTTCGTCGGCTCCACGCCGATTGCCCGTTACGTTTATGGTACCGCCGCAATGAACGGCAAGCGCGCCCAGTGCTTCGGCGGCGCGAAGAACCACATGATCATCATGCCGGATGCCGATCTCGATCAGGCGGTCAACGCGCTGATGGGTGCCGGTTACGGTTCGGCTGGCGAACGCTGCATGGCCGTTTCTGTTGCCGTGCCGGTCGGTGAAGAGACCGCCAACCGTCTGGTTGAAAAGTTGATCCCGCAGATCGAGGCATTGAAGATCGGCCCTTATACCGATGACAAGGCCGACATGGGTCCTCTCGTCACCAAGGAAGCGCAGACGCGCGTCAAGGGCCTGATCGACAGTGGTGTGGAGCAGGGCGCCAAGCTTCTGGTCGACGGTCGCGATTTCAAGCTTCAGGGCTATGAGGACGGTTATTTCGTCGGCGGCTGCCTGTTCGACCACGTCACGCCTGACATGGATATCTACAAGCAGGAGATCTTCGGACCGGTTCTCTCCGTCGTCCGCGCCCAGAATTACGAAGAAGCGCTCGACCTGCCGATGAAGCATGAATATGGCAACGGCGTCGCCATCTTCACCCGCGACGGCGATGCCGCCCGCGACTTCGCCTCGCGTATCAATATCGGCATGATCGGCATCAACGTTCCGATCCCGGTTCCGCTCGCCTATCACTCCTTCGGCGGCTGGAAGGCTTCGAGCTTCGGCGACCTCAACCAGCACGGCACGGATTCGATCAAGTTCTGGACCAAGACCAAGACGATCACCGCCCGCTGGCCGTCCGGCATCAAGTCGGGTGCTGAATTCGTCATGCCGACGATGAAGTGATGCGATTTACAGTGTGAAAGATGAAGGCCCCGTTCGCGCGGGACCTTTCTTTTGGTGGCCCCAAAATCTCCCTCCGGTCATCCTCGGGCTCAACCCGAGGATCCATTTTTCCTAACGGCATTAATGTCTTATGGATCCTCGGCTCAAGGCCGAGGATGACGGCGGAGAGGGAAGTTGGCCGTCATCGTCAAGCAGAGCGTGGCTTGAGCATCTCTTGGTCGAGCGTTAAGCGGCCTCTTGAAATCGGATTTCATAGCAGACGATATTCTCAGCCGTAACGCTGGTATCCTCTTCAACGAGCACGCAATCCATCGCCTCTAGCTTCACCGTCTCGCCCGGACTGGTGACCGTAACGGGGCCTATCGCTAGAACATAAACCGTCTCCCCACCCTCACAGCCACGCACCGAGAACGAACCAGCGCGTCGCTCAACTCGATGCACAAAACGTCCACGGCGGGTCATGACGTTGAGATCGGTGATCGCGCCATCCACAAGCGTTGCGTCGACAGTGACATCGGCGGCAAAGCGAAGCGGGTCGCTGTCCATCGTCAGAAGAACCGGTGCCGCACCATCAATGGTGAGCGACATGCCGTGTCCTGACAAAATCGATAGCGTTCGATCGATCTCCGGAAAGAGCGAGAAAGCGCCGTCATTGGCCACACTCGCCATGCTGATCCGCCACTCGAACGCATCCATGGATGCGCCGGGCGGAAAGACGGCGATTTCCACCGTCTCTCCCTTGCCGTTCTTCCACGGCATACGCTTGTACTCTGACGCGCGAAGCCGTCTCATCGCTCAGTTACCCAGAATGCCGGGCAGGCGAAGGCCTTTCTCCTTGGCGCAGTCGAGCGCAATGTCGTAACCGGCATCGGCGTGACGCATCACGCCGGTCGCCGGGTCGTTCCACAGCACGCGCTCCAGGCGGCGTGCCGCGTCATCCGTGCCATCGGCGCAGATGACGACGCCGGAATGCTGCGAGAAGCCCATGCCGACGCCGCCGCCATGGTGCAGAGATACCCAGGTGGCGCCCGATGCGGTGTTGAGCAGCGCGTTCAACAGCGGCCAGTCGGACACGGCGTCCGAGCCATCTTTCATCGCTTCGGTTTCGCGGTTGGGTGAAGCGACCGAGCCGGAATCGAGGTGATCGCGACCGATCACGACCGGGGCCTTCAACTCGCCGCTCTTGACCATGTCGTTGAAGGCAAGCGCCAGGCGATGACGATCGCCAAGACCAACCCAGCAAATGCGGGCCGGCAGACCCTGGAAGGCGATGCGCTCACGCGCCATATCCAGCCAGTTGTGCAGGTGCTTGTTGTCCGGCAGCAGTTCCTTCACCTTGGCGTCGGTCTTGTAGATGTCTTCCGGATCACCCGAAAGGGCAGCCCAACGGAACGGCCCGATGCCGCGGCAAAACAGCGGGCGGATATAGGCAGGCACGAAGCCAGGGAAGGCGAAGGCGTTTTCGAAGCCTTCTTCCTTGGCGACCTGGCGGATATTGTTGCCGTAGTCGAGCGTTGGAACACCGGCGTTCCAGAAATCCACCATGGCCTGAACCTGCGTCTTCATCGAAGCGCGGGCAGCCGCCTCCACCGCCTTCGGATCACTCTCCTGCTTGGCGCGCCATTCGGCGACGCTCCAGCCGGAAGGCAGATATCCATGGATCGGATCATGCGCAGACGTCTGGTCGGTGACGATATCAGGGCGTGCACCACCCGCCTTCATCCGCTTGACGAGTTCCGGGAAGATATCGGCGGCATTGCCAATGAGGCCGACGGATTTCGCTTCGCCCGCCTTGGTCCACTGGTCGATCAGCGCAAGCGCCTCGTCCAGCGTGTGCGCCTTGGCATCGAGGTAGCGGGTGCGCAGGCGGAAATCGACGCGGGTCTCGTCGCATTCGACAGCCAGGCAGCAGGCGCCTGCCATGACCGCAGCAAGCGGCTGTGCGCCACCCATGCCACCGAGGCCACCGGTCAGGATCCACTTACCCGTGAGATTGCCGCCGAAATGCTGGCGCCCCGCTTCCACGAAGGTTTCGTAGGTGCCCTGAACGATGCCCTGCGTGCCGATATAGATCCACGACCCGGCCGTCATCTGGCCGTACATGGCAAGGCCCTTGCGGTCCAGCTCGTTGAAATGCTCCCACGTCGCCCAATGCGGAACGAGGTTGGAGTTGGCGATCAGAACGCGCGGCGCGTCCTTGTGGGTGCGAAACACGCCGACGGGCTTGCCGGATTGCACCAGCAGCGTCTCGTCTTCGTTGAGGTCCTTCAGCGTGGCGACGATCCGGTCGAAATCCTCCCAGGTGCGCGCGGCGCGGCCGATACCGCCATAGACCACCAGTTCATGCGGGCGCTCCGCGACATCCGGGTCCAGGTTGTTCATCAGCATGCGCAACGGCGCTTCGGTCATCCAGCTCTTGGCGTTGAGTTCCGGACCCTGCGGTGCGCGGACTTCTCGTTCGTTATGACGCGGGTTTGTCATGATCTTTCCCCTTTATGGTCTGAGAGCGAGCGCAAAATCTTCCATGCGCGTCAGAATGGTTTTGAGATGGGTGCGGAGCGTCGCGGCCTTGTCGTCATCATAGGCAAAGGGCGGCGTCTCGGTTTTGAGATGTGTGCATTGCGCAAGCTCCATCTGGATCGCATGCACGCCCTTATCCGGCTGGCCGTAATGGCGCGTCGTCCAGCCGCCCTTGAAGCGGCCGTTGAGAATGGACGTATAGCCTTCAGCCGCAGAGGTCACATCGACGGCAATGGCCTCGACCGCCGGGTCGCAGGTGTTGCCCATATCCGTACCGATATTGAAATCCGGTAGCTTTCCTTCGAAGAGGAAGGGAATATGCGAGCGGATGGAATGGCAATCATAGAGAACGGCGACGCCATGGACGGCCTGCACGCGCTCGATTTCCGCTGTAAGTGCTGCGTGATAAGGGGCATGAAAATGCTCTAGCCGATAAGCGATATCCGCTTCGTTTGGCGCTTGCCCGTCTTTCCAGATCGCTTTGCCGTCGAAGTCGGTTTCGGGAACAAGGCCAGTGGTGTTCTGGCCCGGATAGAGGCTTGCGCCGGACGGATCGCGATTGGCATCGATTACATAGCGGTGGAAGGTGGCGCGCACCGTCGTCGCGTCGTCCAGCAGACCGGCATAAAGATCGTGAATATGCCAGTCGGTATCCGCAAGCAGGCGGCCATTGTCGTTCAGCCGCTCCCAGATCGCGACCGGAACGTCGGTTCCCGTATGCGGCAGGCCGAGAATGACGGGCGAACTCCCCTGATGGATATCGACCACTGACATCTTACGCCTCCAGCCTCGGCAGAATGCCATCTGAAATCGCATCCACCAGCGCACCGGTGGCGATCAGATCGGCTGCAGCCTTGAGATCGGGCGCCATGTAGCGGTCTTCTTCCAGTGACGGGATGGCAGCGCGCAAGACCGACATGGCCTTTTGCAACTGCGGGCTCGTCTTCAACGGTCCGCGCAATTCGACGCCCTGCACGGCAGACAACGCCTCGATGCCGAGAATGGCAAAGAGGTTTTCCGTCATCGCAAGTAAGCGGCGAGCGCCGTGGCATGCCATAGACACATGGTCTTCCTGGTTGGCTGAGGTCGGTGTTGAGTCGACAGACGCCGGATGCGACATCTGCTTGTTCTCGCTCATCAGCGCAGCCGATGTCACCTCGGCGATCATCAGACCGGAGTTCAGGCCGGGCTTCTTCGAAAGAAAAGCAGGCAATCCATAGGAGAGGGCCGGATCGACGAGAAGGGCGATGCGCCGCTGGGCGATTGCACCGATTTCGCAGATCGCAAGAGCGGTCTGGTCCGCTGCAAAAGCCACTGGCTCCGCATGGAAGTTGCCGCCGGATACGACGGAATTGTCGGAAAGAACTAGCGGGTTATCGGTCACCGCATTGGCTTCGATTTCCAGCGTCTTTGCCACTTGTCTCAGAAGATCGAGGCACGCGCCATCGACCTGTGGCTGGCAGCGAATGCAATAGGGATCCTGTACGCGCTCGTCGCCTTCGATGTGGCTGACACGGATTTCCGAGCCTTCCAGCAGTTGGCGAAGGGCCGAACCCGCATCGATCTGGCCCTTATGGCCGCGAAGCGTGTGGATGTCCGGATGGAAAGGCGCCGAAGACCCCATGGCCGCATCGGTGGACAGCGCGCCGGTAATGAGTGCTGCCTGTGCCGCGCGATGGGCGCGGAAGAGACCGGCGAGAGCCAGTGCCGTCGAAGTCTGCGTGCCATTGATCAGCGCCAGACCTTCCTTGGCAGCCAGAACCACAGGCGCGAGATCGGCCTTTTCCAGCGCATCGCGAGCTGGCATCTGCTCTCCGGCAAAGAAGGCTTCGCCTTCGCCCATCATCACCGCTGCCATATGCGCCAGCGGCGCGAGATCGCCCGAAGCGCCGACGGAGCCCTTCTCCGGGATCACCGGAATGACGCCTTTTTCCAGCATGGCCTCGATCAGCCGCACCAGTTCCAGCCGGACACCAGATGCGCCACGACCAAGCGAAATCAGCTTGAGCGCCATGATCAGCCGCACGACGTTCTCTGGCAGGGGGGCACCCACGCCGCAGCAATGGGAGAGGATCAGGTTGCGCTGAAGGGTCGCGACATCTGCGGCATCGATCTTGATCGAGGCGAGTTTGCCGAAGCCGGTATTGATGCCATAGACCGGCGCGTTACCGGCTGCGATATCGGCAATGCGCTTTGCAGCCTTTTCGATACCCGCATCGAAGGATGGATGAAGCTTGGCAGCACCATTCCCCCAGTAGATTGTCGCCAGATCGGCAAGCGGCACAGCGCCCGGATGAAGAATGATGGTCATGGTCAGATCGTCCGTCCCTTGAAGATGCGTGCGTGAAGCGGGTTGAAGCCGATGCGGTAGACGAGCTCCGCTGGGCGCTCGATGTTCCAGATGGCGAGATCGGCGGATTTGCCGACCGTGATTGTTCCGGTCTCGGCGAGAACACCGAGAGCCTTTGCGGCATTGCGGGTCGTTGCGGTTATGCACTCATCCACCGTCATGCGGAAAAGCGTCGCTCCCATGTTCATGGTCAGCAGCAGCGATGTCAGCGGCGAGGTGCCGGGATTGCAATCGGTGGCAAGCGCAATATCGGCACCCGCATCGCGCAAAGCCTGCATGGGGGGCAGCTTCGTCTCGCGCAGCGCATAGAAGGCACCCGGTAGAAGAACAGCAACGGTGCCGGATTGGGCGAGCGCTTTCGCACCGGACTCATCGAGATATTCCAGATGATCGGCGGAGAGCGCACGATAAGAGGCTGCCAGTTCCGCGCCGTGAAGATTGGAAAGCTGTTCGGCATGGAGCTTGACTGGAAGACCGAGCGCTTTGGCCTTGTCGAAGACAATGCGCATTTCTTCAACGGAAAAGGCGATACCCTCGCAAAAGCCATCGACGGCATCAATGAGCTTTTCCTGATGGGCACGTTCCATACCAGGCAATACAATGTCGGCTATGTAATCCGCATTTCGCCCTTTATATTCGGCAGGCGTCGCATGGGCAGCGAGATAGCTGGTGAGGATGCGAACGGGGCGCAATGTTTCGAGCCTGCGCGCCACGCGCAGCATCTTGCATTCGGTCTCGATATTGAGCCCATAGCCGGATTTGATTTCGATGGTGGAAATGCCTTCGGCAAGCAGCGTGTCCAGACGCGGAAGGGCTTCTGCCACCAGTTCGTCTTCGCTCTTGGTGCGGGTATCGCGCACGGAGGAAACGATCCCGCCGCCGGCCTTGGCGATCTCTTCATAGCTTGCACCATTCAGGCGCATTTCGAATTCCATGGCGCGGTTGCCGCCAAAAACGAGATGGGTGTGGCAATCGATCAGCGCGGGTGTAATCCAGCGGCCTTCGCAATCGACGGTCTTTGCCTGGTCGATCACGGTGGAAGGAAGTTCGGACTCGGGGCCGACAAAAACGATCCGCCCGTCTTTGGCGGCAATCGTGCCGCCCTCGATAATGCCGAGGCCGTCGCGGGAAGGATCGAGCGTCGCAATGCGGGCGTTTCGCCAAAGCGAAATGCCGTTGCCGTCTGAGGTGAAATTCCGGTTTGCCATCAGTTTTTCCTTCCCTTCTGATCAATATGTATATACATAATGGAGGCAGAGGCAAGAGCCTGTTCGAGGAAATTGAGGAGCCGACATGTTCATCCATGCTGAAACCGCTTTGCTGCCGACAGGCTGGGCAAACAATGTCCGTATCGAGATTGCTGATGGCAAGGTGATGTCGGTCACGCCGGACGTGGAAGCGGCGGCCGGCGATGATCGGCATGCGGTTCTCGTGCCTGCCATGCCGAACCTTCACAGCCACGCCTTTCAGCGCGCCATGGCCGGCATGGTGGAGCGGCGCGGTGCCACGCAAGACAGTTTCTGGAGCTGGCGCACGCTGATGTACCGCTTCGCCCTATCGATGACGCCGGAGCAGGTGGAGGCGGTGGCAGCTCAGCTTTACATGGAGATGCTAGAGGCCGGTTTCGGTCGTGTGGGCGAGTTTCACTATCTCCATCACGATAAGGATGGCGCTCATTATGCCAATATCGCCGAGCTTGGCGAAAGGATCGCGGCAGCCGCCGCGCAAACCGGGATTTCGCTGACACTGTTGCCAGTCCTTTACGCCCATTCCGGCTTCGGCGGTCAGCCACCGGTGGAAGGCCAGCGCCGCTTCGTCAATTCGCCCGACAGTTTCGAGCGTCTGCTGGAGGGTTGCCGTCAGGCGGTTTCAGCCCTGCCCGAAAGCGTGGTTGGTGTCGCCCCACACAGCCTGCGAGCCGTAACGCCGGAAGAGCTAAGCTTTGCCGCCCAACTCGCCCCTGACGCGCCGCTTCACATTCATATTGCCGAGCAGGTGAAAGAGGTTGAGGACTGCATCGCTTGGTCGGGCAAGCGACCGGTCGAATGGCTGCTGGACAATGCAGAGGTGACGGATCGCTGGTGCCTGATCCACGCGACGCATATGACCGAAGCGGAAACGCGAGGCGTCGCCGAGAGGGGAGCGGTCGCCGGTCTCTGCCCGATCACGGAAGCCAATCTGGGGGATGGCACTTTTGCTGCCGTCGAATACTTCAAACATGACGGCGCCTTCGGCATCGGCTCGGACAGCAACGTGCTGATCGGCGTCGGCGAGGAACTGCGTCAACTCGAATATTCGCAGCGCCTGGCTCACAGGGCGCGCAATGTCATCGCGCCAGCCAATGGCTCGACGGGCCGTACCCTTTTCGATGGCGCCTTGACGGGTGGCGCCAAGGCCTTGGGTGTAAAGGCCGGGATCGCAGCGGGCATGGCTGCGGATATTTCATCCCTCAACTTAGACGCGGCCCCCTACCTGCAATGTGATGACATTCTCGATGGCTGGATTTTCGGCAATCTCGTCAAGCCGCGTACTGTCTGGATAGGCGGTAAGGCGGTGGTGCGAGATGGCGCCCATATTCGCCGCGATGAGATTGCGCGTCGCTTCCAGCACACGATGCGGCAGCTTTTGTCCGTCTGACATCAGTATGTGACGCTAATATAAGCGCTGGGCGACCTTGACTCGGAGAAGAAGCTCGCCGAGTCATTGCCGTCAGGGAGTTTGAGACATATGCCACATTTTCTTCGCCAGCTTTCGCCGACGGGTCTCGGCGTCGCGGTCATGCTTTTCGGCATGGTGCTCTTCGCGCTCAACGATGCGATGGGCAAGTTCCTCGTTTCCACCTACAGCCTCGGTCAGGTCATTGCCGTGCGTAGCATCGCGGCCGTCATTATCCTGCTGCCGATCGTTTGGAGGGCAGGGCTGGCGAAACTGGTCAATGTCGAGCGCCCCGGCCTTCAGGTCGCACGTGTCTTTTTCTCCACCGCAGAACTCTTCTGCTTCTATTTCGCCGTAGCGGCGCTTCCGCTTGCCGACGTCATGACATACTGGCTGGCAGCACCCATCTATGTGGCCGCGCTCTCGCCCTTCCTTCTTGGCGAGAAGGTCGGCTGGCGGCGTTGGACGGCCATCGGCATCGGTTTTGTCGGCGTGCTGATCGCGCTGAAACCAAGCTCTGCGTCTTTAACTAGCGCAGCCTTCTTTTCCATCCTTGGCAGTGCCGCCTTTGCCTTCATGATGCTGTCCGGCCGGCAGCTTCGCAACACGCCGGACACGGTCCTGGCCTTCTGGCAGATTATCGGGGCAGGGCTTGCCGGCATTGTCGCCATTCTCATCACGCCGTCCGGCTGGATTCCGATACAATCCGGTTTCGACCTGTCGCTGCTCGCACTTCTCGGTATCGTGGCGATGACCGCGCATGTGCTGGTCAATCGCGCGCTCAAACTCGCCGACGCGGCGACGGTTGCGCCCTTGCAATACACATTGCTGCTGTGGGCCGTCATTTTCGGCTGGCTGATCTTCGGCGATGTACCGCAAATCAGCATCGTCATCGGGGCCGGATTGATCGTCCTGTCGGGACTCTACATCTTCTTCCGGGAAAATGCTGTGAAGCGCAAGCAGGCCAGGACGGCGGTTCAGCCCGTCGAAGATCTGGTCTGATCCTCTGGTGAACAACAAACCTGTACCCTTGGATGTAAATACAACCTGTGAGAAGTAAAATAGGGCTTATCGCAGCGAAGAAAGGCCGACAGGTAGCCGAAAAACAACTTTAATCTTGACGGCATCACGAAGTTGAGAGACTAGAGTGACATTCTGCCCCTGACATCGGGCAGGATGAAACCTTGGTGCCGGGCCCCTCTGGCGAGAGTTTTACGGCGCTCTCGCGATGTCGGTACCGCCTGCTTATGACGCCGGCGGATGAACACCCATGAACAACTCAACCATGCATTCGGTGCTGGCGCGCGACGTCACGCACATCTTCTGCTCTAATGTTGCGGGGGCTTTGTGATGACGCCCACGACGCAATCCACGCTCTCCTATTTCAAGTGGGCCTTTATCGTAACCGTCGTCGGCCTCATTCTCGGCGGCTATCTCGGCTGGGAAATGACCGGCACCGTCAGTGGCACGGCCACGATCTTCTTCATCTGCGCGGTGCTGGCCGTGCTGGAAATCTCGCTCTCCTTCGACAACGCCATCGTCAATGCCAACAAGCTGAAGGACATGACGCCGGAGTGGCAGCATCGCTTCCTCACCTGGGGCATTCTGATCGCTGTCTTCGGCATGCGTATCGTCTTCCCGCTTCTGATCGTCGTCATCGCCGCAAATGTCGGCCCCTGGACGGCCATGGTCATGGCAGCGACCGAGCCGGATCGCTACGCCCAGATCATGAAGGACGCGCATCTGCCGATTGCGGCCTTTGGCGGCACCTTCCTGATGATGGTGGGCCTCAGCTTCTTCTTCGATCATGAAAAGGAAGTTCACTGGGTGCGCTGGTTCGAGGAGAAGATCGCCACCTATTCCTCGATCAAGGGCATCGAGATCGCCTTCGTCTTGATCATCATGCTGGTCTTCACCCGCATCATCAGCAACAGCACCAATCCCGAGCTCGGTCCGGAAGCGGCCAATGTCTTCTTCACCTCGGCGATCTGGGGTCTGTTGACCTTCCTTCTGGTCGAAGTCCTTGGCGGCGTTCTTGATCGCAGCCAGCAGATGCTGGAAGGCGCGGCAAAGGGCGGCTTCGGCGCCTTCCTGTACCTCGAAGTGCTGGATGCCAGCTTCTCATTCGATGGCGTTATCGGCGCCTTTGCGCTGACATCGAACCTCTTCATCATCGCCATCGGTCTTGGTATCGGCGCCATGTATGTGCGCTCCATGACCATCATGCTGGTGGAGAAGGGAACGCTTGCCGAATATCGCTATCTCGAGCATGGCGCCTTCTACGCAATCCTGATCCTTTCGGTGATCATGTACACGCAGAGTCTCGTCCATATTCCGGAAGTGATCACCGGTCTTGGCGGCGCGACCCTTATCGGCATCGCGCTGTGGTCCTCCATCCGCTATAACAAGCAGGAAAAGGCCCGCGAAGTCGGTGCCGCGCATGGTGCCAAGGTCTGACGAAGCACCTGACCCTCTGCCTTAACAGGCGGAGGGCTGCGTCTTAATTTTGCGCGGCGATTAAAAAATAATCTCTCGCCCTTCGCGACCAATGGGAATTGAGGGCATTCAGCGTCTGATTCGGCTTGATCGCGGGTTGGCACGCTTCCTGCTTCTTGGTTGTTCAAGTCCAGAGGGGACGCGAGAGCTCAAAACGAGCCTATCGACACCGTCGCCATTTCGAAGAGACAACTTCGATGGCGGCGGTTTTGTTTTTATTCACCGCTTGGCGCGATGATAATGGGGATTTTTCAAAGAACGGAGAGTTCCAACGTGCCAGTGGAATTGTCGCCAAGCCAGGCGCTCGGCTTGTGGCACCGCGTCGCGCTGGCTCAGGTGGAAGGCGAAGCGCCCGACCTGACGCTGAGACAGACTGCGATCCTGCTCCATATCTATCTGGTGCCGCCGCCGCACACCGTGCGAGCCCTGGCGAGTGTTCTGGGCGTCACCAAGCCTGTGATTACTCGCGCACTGGACAGTATGGGTGCTTTGGGCCTTGTCGATCGCGAACGCGACGAAAAGGATCGCCGCAATGTGGTGATCAAACGCACGGTCGCAGGCGCTCTCTATCTAGAAAAATTCGGCGATCTGATTATTGATAAGGCGCGCGAGACTTGATGTTAAAAAGTCGCCGCATTGCCGTTCGATGAACGCTGGCATTATTCTTTCAAACCAGGACCAAATCACCATGACATCCGCCGAAACCCTTGACCGCCGTCTGAATGTCATTCGCCCCGATCTAGCGGATGCGAAGCTTGAGGGCAGGGTCCAGGCAGAGCGTTTCATCACGGGCGAGCCCGCACAGGTCGCTCTTCCGGTGGTCGGACTTCGGCCAAAGCCGGAGATGGTATCGGGGATCGATACCGAACTGCTTTTGGGGGAGGCGATCCGCGTCTTCGACCGTGCCGATGGTTGGGCATTCGTGCAGGCGGAGGCGGATGGCTATGTCGGTTACATGCCACAGGTCGCGATCGGCGCGGTAGAGGTGGCAACACACACCGTCATTGCTCCCCGCACCTTTCTCTATCCAGCAGCAGAACTCAGAAAGCCGCCTGTTTCGGCCCTTTCCATGGGAAGCCGCCTGACCTTCGTCGGCGAAGAGGAAAAGCGTGGGACGCGTTACCTGATGACGGCGAAAGGCGAGGGTGTCATTGCTGCCCATTGTCTTCCCGTCGATCGCTTCGTCTGCGATGATTATGTCTCGGTCGCACTTCGCTTTCTCGAAACACCCTATCTCTGGGGTGGCCGCTCCGGCTTCGGTATCGATTGTTCGGGTCTCGTCCAACTGTCCATGGCGATGACGGGCAAATTCGCACTGCGCGATACGGATATGCAGGTGAAGTCTCTCGGAACCGAGATCGAGCGCGAAGAACTGCGCCGCGGCGATCTGGTCTTCTGGAAGGGTCATGTCGGCATCATGGAAGATGAAACGACGCTGCTGCATGCCAACGGCCATACGATGAATGTTGCACGCGAGAACCTGGACGAGGCTATTCAGCGCATCGGCTGGCTCTATGACAGGCCCACCGCCTATCGCCGTCCTTGATTTGCTCACGAAAACGTTTCGAAGCGACATCCTGCGCACACCACTTGCATGGCTTATATAGAGCTTCTCTTGCATCGGGATGCGACATGATGAGACCTTTGACGCGCGCTTTTTCCGGCTTGGCTCTTTGCCTGGTGGCTCTCGCTCTGCCGCAGGCTGGCGCGGCGCAGACCGTTTACAAGGACGGTTATCTTCCCGCACCAGACGCTTATGCCAATTTGCCTGGCGTGAAGGACCCCAAGACGCTCAAGCCACAGGAACGGTATCACTGCTACTCAACGACTGTTCAGTCCAGCAGGCCCACCGGCCCCTATCGCGATCTCTTCGGTAGCGATGGCCTGCCGGTTCAGGGTTATCGTTGCTCCGGCTCGTCCGGCACGTCCTATTTCGGCACGAGGGTCCCTACATCGAAGGACTGGTTTCCGGGGATCAATCCTCCCGCTACGGATTTCTGAGATGTAAGACCTCTCCCCAACGAACCGCACTCGGGTGAACTGGTCTGGACTTGCCATGCGTTTTTCAGATAAGTCTTTGACCCACAAGGTCGATGACCTCTGAAAATGCGCGGCGATGCCGGACCTGCCTGGTGCACGGGGGTCTGGCGCGGGGGATAGCAGCAGCAATGACGAAGACAGACATAGCGACCCGTGTTCACAACCACACTTGGAAGCTTGATCCCATCATCCGCAGCCTCATCGACACGGATTTCTACAAGCTGTTGATGTTGCAGATGATCTGGAAGCTCTATCCAGAGGTCAATGCAACGTTTTCCCTCATCAACAGAACAAAGACCGTTCGGCTCGCAGAGGAGATCGACGAGGTAGAACTGCGTGAACAACTCGATCATGCTCGCAGCCTGCGACTGACGAAAAAGGAAGCGATCTGGCTTGCCGGTAACACCTTCTATGGCCGCTCGCAGATTTTCGAGCCGGAGTTTCTATCCTGGCTGTCGAGCTATCAATTGCCGGAATACGAGCTGTTCAAGCGCGACGGGCAGTATGAGCTGAATTTCCATGGCCGGTGGATGGATACCACGCTATGGGAAATTCCAGCACTCGCCATCGTCAACGAATTGCGCTCGAGAAGCGCCATGCGTTCACTCGGCTACTTCACACTGGACGTCCTTTATGCCCGCGCCAAAGCCAAGATGTGGGCAAAGGTCGAGCGCCTTCGCGAACTCCCTGGCCTGCGCATCTCCGATTTCGGCACGCGCCGCCGCCACAGTTTCCTGTGGCAGCGCTGGTGCGTCGAAGCCCTGAAGGAAGGTATCGGCCCCGCTTTCACTGGCACCAGCAATGTCTTGCTGGCGATGGATTCAGATCTTGAAGCGGTCGGCACCAATGCGCATGAGCTTCCCATGGTCGTTGCCGCTCTGGCGCAGAACGACGAGGAACTGGCCGCAGCACCCTACCAGGTGATGAAGGACTGGAACCGACTTTATGGCGGCAACCTGTTGATCGTCCTGCCCGATGCCTTCGGCACTGCAGCGTTTTTGCGCAACGCGCCGGAATGGGTAGCGGATTGGACAGGCTTCAGACCGGATAGCGCGCCGCCTATCGAAGGTGGCGAAAAGATCATCGAGTGGTGGAAAAAAATGGGCCGGGACCCGAAGAAGAAGCTCCTCATCTTCTCAGACGGCCTGGATGTCGATGCCATCATCGACACCTACAAGCATTTCGAGGGACGCGTGCGGATGAGCTTCGGCTGGGGCACCAATCTCACAAACGATTTTGCCGGTTGCGCGCCCAAAACTATCGAGGGCTTGAAGCCGATCTCGGTCGTGTGCAAGGTCAGCGATGCCAACGGCCGCCCGGCGGTCAAGCTCTCCGACAATCCGCAAAAGGCGACAGGCGAGGCAGAAGAAGTGCAGCGCTATCTGAAATTCTTCGGTCAGGAAGACCGAAAAGACCAGAAGGTCCTGGTTTAGGACGTTCTGGTCGGTGAACAGGCCGACTTTCATCATCCTCGCCGTATTGGCGGGGATGATGAATTGGTATGGTCAGTTCTACCGCTTCACGAAGCTGCGGGAAATATAGTGGAACAGGGCACGGATAGCCTGTGCCTCTCCACCGATCGATGAATGCGGTCGCTCACTGAGCGACCATCCGTAAATATCGAAATGCACCCACTTCTTCGTCTCGGTAACGAAGCGCTTGAGAAAGAGCGCCGCCGTGATCGATCCAGCCATGCCGCCGGAGGGCGCGTTGGTAAGATCGGCCGCGCGCGAGCGAATATCCTTGTCGTAGCCCATATAGAGCGGCAGCCGCCAAAGCGGATCGTCGGTATCGATGCCGGCATCGGCAATGCTGTGGGCAAGGTCTTCGTCATCGGTGTAAAACGGCGGAACATCCGGTCCGAGCGCAACGCGAGCCGCCCCCGTCAGTGTCGCCATGTCGATCATCAGTTCCGGCGGATCTTCATCGGCATAGGCTAGTGCGTCGGCCAGGATGAGACGGCCTTCGGCATCGGTATTGTCGATTTGCACCGTCAGGCCCTTGCGGCTCTTGTAGATGTCACCGGGTCGGAAGGCGCTGGCGGAAATGGAGTTCTCCACTGCCGGAACGATGACGCGCAGATTGATCGGCAGGCGCGCATCCATGATCATCAGCGCAAGACCAAGCACATTCGCTGCCCCGCCCATATCCTTTTTCATCAGCGCCATTGATGAGGAGGGCTTGATGTCGAGCCCACCGGTATCGAAGCACACACCCTTGCCGACCAGCGTCAGCCGCGGATGGTTCTTCTTGCCCCACGACATTTCCAGAAGGCGCGGTGCGCTGGCGCTGGCGCGACCCACCGCGTGAACCAGAGGAAAATTTTCCTTCAGGAGATCGTCGCCGACCACGACCGATACTTGCGCCTTATAATGCGCGCCGAGACTGCGAAAGGCAATTTCCAGCTCATCCGGTCCCATGTCGTTGGCCGGGACGTTGATGAGGTCACGGGCCAGATAGACACCGGCGAGAATACGCTTGATTTCGGCATCCTCGGCATCGCGAGGAATGAGAAGCTTCGGCCCGTTGTTCTTCGTGGCGCGGTACTTGTCGAAGCGATAGGCGCCGAGACCGAAGCCGAGCGTCAGCCGGTTTACAGTCAGTGGCGCGGTTTCGATATGCCAGTTGCCCTCGGGAAGCTCACGTGCCAGCTTTCCAGTAATGAAGGGAATTTCGGATGGATTGGTCCCAAGGCCGAGGAGGGCCCCGCCCAGGGCACCTTCCGCAGAGGGAATGAGCAGAATGGCGCCAGCCTCTGCCTTGAAGCCTGCCTTGCGCGCCCAATCGAGCGCCACAGGATCGATAGCCCCCTGTTCTATATGGGCAGGCGTCACTGCAAAGACGGGAAGCGTTGCGCCAGACTTCGAACTGAAGGGCGAGGCGCGCTCTATGAACTGATAGGGGACCATTGTCTGCTTTCGTAAACGCCTGAACCGGCCAAATTAACACTCTGTTAGGGTTAACAGATTATTGCTGGAGCGAAAGTTGCGTGGCGCACGCCGCGTCAACGAAATATCCGAACATAGGCCCGGGGCGACATCATGATTGCGATTTCCTCACGTCATGCCAGCAAACGCATCCTTCTTCGGGGTGCCTGCGTCGCTGCTGTGGCTTTAAGCCTCGCGGCCTGCTCCACGAATCGTACGGATCGCCCGGACCGAATGTCGACGGGATCGATTTCTCCTGCTGTCTCGCATTCCTACGATCAGATGAACATGGACCAACTGCGCCAGGCCGAAGCATCGGTCGGGGCAGCTTACGCGCGCAATCCCAAAGACCGCAACACGGGGATGAACTACGCCAACATCCTGATGATGACAGGCAAGAACACGCAGGCACTGGCGGTCATGCAGCAGGTTGCGATTGCCTATCCATCTGATCGTGAAGTGCTGGCGGCCTACGGCAAGTCTCAGGCTGCTGCCGGCCAGCTTGAGCAGGCGCTCAATACCATCCAGCGAGCGCAAACCCCCGATAGGCCGGATTGGCGTCTTTACTCCGCAGAAGGCGCGGTTCTGGATCAGTTGGGACGCTCCAACGAAGCCAGAGCGAAGTATCGTCAAGCGCTCGATCTCAAACCCAACGATCCGAGCATCCTGTCAAACCTCGGAATGTCCTACGTGCTGCAAAATGATCCGCGCACGGCAGAAACCTATCTTCGCTCGGCGGCATCGCAACCCGGTGCCGACAGCCGCATCCGCCAGAACCTCGCACTGGTCGTCGGCCTTCAGGGGCGCTTCGATGAAGCGCAACGCATTGCCATGCAGGAGTTGTCTCCCCAGCAGGCGCAGGCCAATCTCGCTTATCTGCGCGGCATGCTGTCTCAGCAGAACGCGTGGTCACAACTTGCCGACAAGAACAAGAAGACCGAAGTTCGTTAGGACCTTCATCTAGAGCGCCGTGCGTCCCGTTGGGCGCAGTGAGGACGCTCGATCTCTTTGGATCTACCCGCGTCTCTTCCGACCAATCGCTTCATAACCGTGCTGGCCGGCCAGTGCGGCCTGTTCGTCTAGGCCGACATAAGGCTGCTCTCCAACCTCATGGCTGCATGGTCAAAACGTATCGGCGACCCGAATGCCCGCAGGTCCCAGAATGACAGCGACGAGCACCGGCAGGAAAAACAGGATCATCGGTACGGTCAACTTGGGCGGCAGCGCAGCTGCTTTCTTTTCTGCTTCGTTCATGCGCTCGTCACGACCTTCCTGCGACATCACGCGCAAAGCCTGCGAGAGCGGTGTGCCATAGCGTTCCGCCTGGATCAGCGCCTGGACGACATTTTTCACATTATCCAGCTGAGTGCGAAGCCCTAAATTTTCCAGCGCCACGCGGCGATCCTGCAAAAACGACAGCTCGGCCACCGTCAGCACCATTTCTTCGGCAAGCTCCGGCGATTGCTCCGTCATTTCCTCGGCCACGCGTCGCATGGCAACCTCCATGGAGGTGCCGGATTCCACGCAGATGAGCATGAGGTCCAGCGCATCCGGCCAGTTGCGTTTGATCGACTTCTGCCGCTTGGTAATGCGATTGGAGACATAGATATTGGGAGCGTAGAAGCCCAGATAACCGAACACCAGCACTCCCACGAGACGGGTCATGAAGCTGTAATTGGGGAAGTTGTTAAGACCGAAGACCCACAGGCCCCCGACAAGCAGAAACACGAATGGCAGGATGAAACGCGCAGCCAGGAAGGTGTTGAGCGCGTTTTGGGAGCGAAAGCCCGCAGACTTCAGCTTGTTCACCGTATTGGCATCCACCAGCGCCTCGCGCAGGTTGAAGCGTTCGACGATCTTGGTGGCCGATTTGCTATGGTTGGCGCGAAGCGAAGCCTTGCCCGTTGGACTGGGTGCGTTCAAGCGCTCCTGATTGCGGCTCCTCAAGCGCTCCCGCTCTGTCGAAACGGCTCGTGTGCGCCTGTTGAGATCTGCACGAGTAAGATAGGGCGTAGCAACGGTGTAGACGGTGGAAAAGGCCGCCACAGCGACAAGAACCGCTATAAGGAAATGCGGATCGAGGAGGCGTTGCATGAGAGTGTCGAGCATGGGACCGCCTCAGATCTCGAAGTTGATCATATTGCGCATGATAACGATGCCGATCGACATCCAAACTGCAGAGCAACCGAGAATGATATGCCCGCGCTGATCGGTAAACAGGACCATCAGATAGTCCGGCGCCGTGAAATAGACCAGAAGCGAGACGATGAAAGGCAGGGAGCCGATGATGACGGCGGACGCCTTCGCTTCCATCGACAATGCGTTGACTTTGGCCTTCATCTTGCGCCGGTCGCGCAGAACCTTGGAAACGTTGCCAAGCGTTTCCGACAGGTTGCCACCTGCCTGAGCCTGCATCGAAATGACAATGCCGAAGAAATTTACCTCCGGCAGAGGCATCGTCAATGCCATGCGTTCAATGGCTTCGGCAAGGGACATGCCCACCTGCTGCGATTCGACAATGCGCTGGAACTCTCTTTTAACCGGTTCCTGCCCATCGGACGCGATCAGCCGCACCGCCTCATTGAGAGGGAGCCCGGCTCGTATCGAACGACACATCACATCGAGCGCGTTTGGAAATTCTTCCAGGAATTTGGTTTGACGCCGTTTGACCAGATAGCGCAGCACCCAACGTGGCGCGCCCAGAATACCGACGAAAGCGATGCCGATCCCCACGAGAAACGGCATGCCATAGAGCAGGGACATAAGGGCGAAGAAAACTGCGATGCCAATGCTGAAGAGATGGAACCGCTTTACCGAAATTGGAAGGTCGGCCTGGAGAATGAGACTTTGAATGCTGGCATTGTTGCGTTTCTTCGTCTTTTCGTTCTGCTTTTTCTCCAGGTCTTTCAGCATTTCCTGCGTCGATTTGCGGCGCTTGCTGAGTTCCTGAACGCGATCACGCGCAGCTTTGATCTTGACCCTGTCCGTTTCGGCTGCCTTGACGCGGGTAACGCGGCTTGCCGTCTTCTTCTCCGTTTCGATCTGCGGGAACAGGAAGACATAGGCCAGCGCCCCTGCCGATATGGCGACCAGAACGACAAGAAGCACTACTGTCATGTTCATTGGCTGCTGCGCTCCATCGCCTCAAGCGCCGCGACAAGACGTCCGCCCTCGTTGTAGTATCGGACGCGATCGAAAAAGTGGGGTTTGGTGATGCCGGTAGAGACGTGCCGCCCGATCAGCCGTCCATTGGCATCTTCCCCTTCGATTTCGTATTTGATCAGATCCTGCGTAATGATCACGTCACCTTCCATGCCGACGACCTCCGTCACCTGGGTGATGCGCCTTGAGCCATCGCGAAGGCGGGCCGCCTGGATGATGATGTCGACGGATGTGGAGATGATTTCCCGGACGGTTCTGGCCGGCAGGGTGAAGCCACCCATCGCGATCATCGACTCCATACGGCTGAGGCATTCCCGGGGCGTATTGGCATGGATCGTGCCCATGGACCCGTCATGGCCGGTATTCATCGCCTGAAGCAGGTCGAACACTTCGGGTCCGCGTACTTCACCGACGATGATGCGCTCGGGCCGCATGCGCAAGCAGTTCTTAATCAGATCGCGCATTGTGATTTCGCCTTCGCCCTCGATATTGGGCGGGCGGGTTTCCAGGCGGACGACATGCGGCTGCTGCAGTTGGAGTTCGGCGGTGTCCTCGCAGGTAATGACGCGCTCGTCCTTTTCGATATAGCTCGTCAGGCAGTTGAGCAGCGTCGTTTTACCCGAACCGGTTCCTCCCGAAATGACGACGTTGCAGCGAACACGTCCGATGATCTGCAACAGGACAGCGCCCTCAGGCGTGATGGCACCGAAGCGCACCAGCTGATCGAGCGTCAGCTTGTCTTTCTTGAACTTTCGGATCGTCAGCGCCGGACCATCGATCGACAGGGGCGGCGCAATCACGTTCACACGCGACCCGTCCGGCAGGCGCGCATCGCAGATCGGACTGGATTCATCGACGCGGCGGCCGACCTGGCTGACGATGCGCTGGCAAATCGAAAGAAGCTGCGCGTTGTCGCGGAAACGGATGTCGGATTCGATCGTCTTGCCGTTCACTTCGATGAAGGTCTGGCCCGCACCGTTGACCATGATATCGGCAATGTCGTCGCGCGCCAGAAGCGGCTCCAGCGGCCCATAGCCGAGCACGTCGTTGCAAATGTCTTCCAGCAGTTCTTCCTGCTCGGAGATCGACATCGCAAAGTTCTTGATTGTGATGATATCGTTGACGATATCGCGAATTTCTTCTCGAGCGCTTTCCGTATCGAGTTTGGAAAGCTGCGACAGATCGATCGTGTCGATCAGCGCTGAAAAAACCTGCGACTTCGTCTGATAATAGTCATCCGTGCGGGCACGTTTGCGCTGCGGGCCGTTATCCTTCGGTACTGGGGATGGCCGCGGGGCAGGTGGTTGAAGCACCGTGAGCTCCGCAGGCTCCATGTCATCCATGAGCGGAGGCGAACTCATGGCAGGCAACGGCGCGGGCGGCGGTGAAGCCACTCGCCCGATGGTTCCGCTTCGTCCGAAGCTGTCGCTGCCACGTTTTCCAAACATCTCTTGTCTTCCGGTCTGTCTTTTCGTGGAAGGTCCACGTTTATCTGCGTTTCAGGAGATCCATGAACTTGCCGATTCCCGGTTTTTTCGCTTTGCGTGCCGACGAGCGTCCCGTCAGCACATGCGAGAGCTGGGAAAACGTCTCTGCAATCGGTGATTTCGCATCGATTTCGCTGATCATTCGTCCGCTATTGGCGGCAGACCCGAACAACTGGGCATCGAAGGGAATGATGGCGAGCGGTTCGATCTCCAGCGGCTCGAAGAAATCCGAGGGCTCGATCTCCGGTCGTTTGACCATGCCGACCTGGTTGAGAATGAGATGAGGCGCCTTGTCGTTCGGGCGCAGACGCTTGAGCGCATCCAGGATGTTCTTCGTGTTTCTCAAATTGGCAAGATCGGGAACCGCGGTGATCACCACTTCATCGGCATCCGACAGCACCGACTGCGTCCAGTGTGACCAGACATGGGGTACGTCCAGTACGGCCACGGGCGCGCTTCGTTGCAGCAGTTCCGTCAAAGGTTGGAAGGCGGCTCCATCGAAGTCATAGGCTCTGTCGAGAAGTGACGGTGCAGCCAGAATCGACAGATGGTCAGAACATTTGGTGAGCAGACGATCGAGAAAAACCTCATCGAGCCGCTCCGGTGCGAATATGGCCTCGGCTATTCCCTGCGCAGGATCTTGGTCGAAATCGATATTGGCCGTACCGAAAGGCAGGTCCATATCCGCAAGAACGGTTTCGGTTGAAAAAAGATTTGAAATCCCGAAGGCGCAATTATGCGCGATCGTGGAAGAGCCCACGCCGCCCTTGGCGCCAATGAAGGCGATGCTGCGACCGAGCGGCTCGGCTTCGGGGTCAACGAAGATTGCCGCGATGGATGTCATCAGGTCGGCTACCTTGATCGGCGCGACCAGATATTCCGAGATGCCGTTGCGCATAAGGTCGCGATAGAGGGAGATGTCGTTATGACGTCCGATGATGATGACACGTGTCGTCGGATCGCAAACCTCCGCAAGCGGCCTCAGGTCGTTGAGCAGAGTGGACGGCTCGCGGTGGGTCTCGAGAATGACGAGGTTTGGCGTTGCCATGGATGAGAACGTTCTCGCCGCAGCTTCGATCTCGCCATTCGTCACCCGCATGCTGACCTTGTTCATCCGCCGGTCGCTGGCCAGACGCTCCATGATCTGCTGCATGGTTTCGCTTTCGCAAAACGCATGGATGGAGATACGCGGCAGGGGCCTGACGCTTTCCAGCTCTCCAGGCCGCAACGTTTCCGCGCCGCTGATCGCGTCTGAATTGTTGGGCCGAATATCGTAATTCACCGGGTTCATGTCAGGTCCTGTCGTTCAAGCTGGAAAGCTCGTCCTAATCCGCCGCGGCAGTATTCTTGCCGGCGCGATAATTGCCGAGCACCACTGATCGGCGTTCCGCATCGATCGGGCTCATACCGCGCGGTCCGACCAAATCCATGGGATTGGCGATCTGGGCAGCAAGATTATTTTGCGAGGCGCAGCCGAAATTGTACCAGTTCTTGTTCGAGTAGGTGTTGGCGTTGAGATCTTCCGGCCACTGGCCACATTGGCCCGTCATGGCGGTGATGGCCACATATGACAGCCTGATCGGCGCGGCGTCCCCGCTAGGAGCCGCACCATAGGGTACCTCGACGATCTTTCCGGCGGGAATACCGGAGGATGTCAGAACAGAGCGTATCTGGCGTTTTAGGATTGATGCGGAGGCGGCATTGGCAGAGCCGGACGGCACCTGGATCTGAACGACGCTGGACGATGTCGCCGCATAGTTCTGTGCAAAACCTTTCACGTTGTCCGCCATTGCGATTGTCAACCGGTTGTCTGCGGCAGACACAGGGATATCGAGCGAATGTTGCGCTTCCGAAAGGGTGATCGGATGGCGTGTGCGATAGTCATCGGGGACGGCCCCCGTCGTCTGCGGATCGCGAGCGCACCCTTGAGAAAGGGCTGCCACTGCCGCAAAGGTCAGCGCCAGCCTGGCAATGCGCGAGGCGGGAACGGAATGGGTGATCGGGTGCGTTTTTGTCATTTGTAGATAAATCCTACCGAGCCCTGATACGGCTGCGCCTGTACCTGCTGCCTGTTGTTTCCGTAAACCTTGTTCACCCGGTTCATGAAGAACGTCGCGGCATCGTTTTCCGGATTGAAATTGTCATCCGGCCGGGCGATCTGGTTGCGCGCCACAGGTCTCACCAGATAGGGGGTCGCGATGATGACGAGCTCGGTTTCGTTGCGGATGAAGTCCTTGCTGCGGAAGAGCGTGCCGAGGATCGGAACTTTCGAAGCGCCGGGCAAGCCGGACATGGCCTGACGAACATTATCCTGCACCAGACCGGCAATGACGATGGAGCCGCCCGAGGGCAACTCGACGCTCGTCGATGCCTCGCGCTTGCGGATGGAGAGATAGGTGCTGCCGGGCAATCGGGTGGTATTGCCATTGCCCGACACCACGTTGCCCTCATAGGTGGGCTCCGAAACGTTCGTCTCGATCTTCAGGCTGATACGCCCTGGAGACAGGACGACCGGGCGGAAATTCAGCTCGATACCGTATTCGACGGTGTCGGTTTGCCGCGTGACCGTTGGAACATTCTTATCGTCGAAGGTAACGTTCTGGACGCCGGCGAGACGGAAGTCGCCACCCACATAGAATTTTGCCTGCTCGCCGGAGATTGCAGTCAGGCTCGGTTCGGCAAGCGTGCGCATTACGCCCGCCTGCTCCATGGCGTTGAAGTAGCTGGACAGCGCTACCTTACCGATGGTGCCGGCCAGATTGCCGGTACCCCCAATGGCGAGCGCGTTGCCAAGGTTGGCGGGGTTGGAAAACGCAACCGACCCACCAAAGTCGGAACCGCCACCGCTGATAGAGCCGTTGAAACCAAGCTGCTTGAGGACCTGACGGCTGACTTCCGCAACGGTCACCTTCAGCGTGACCTGATCTTCTCCTTCGATCGTCAGCATATTGACGATGGACGATCGCTGCCGGTTTTCCGCAAAGATCGCGACGGCGCCATCGCCGTTGCTCTGGCTGGTGGCGGTGATGTTTCGCGTCGTGGCTTCGCCGCCCTGAAGAAAGGCCGTCGCAAGCTGAACCGCGCGCGCCGAATCCTGCGGTGTGCGAACTGAGCCGGAGAGCACGATGTTGTCCGATACGATTTCCACCCGGATGTCCGATTCCGGAATGAAACGGCGCAGATTGGCCTCAAGACCAGTGATATCGCGTTCGACTTCCAGGTCGAGGCTGACGATTTCCTCGCCACCCGCTCCAAAGATGAAGATGTTGGTTTGGCCAACCGACTTGCCGAAGAGGTAAATGCGACGCGACGTTCGCGTCACGGCATCGGCCATGCTTGGGTCGGCAACGAGAATATCGTGTGCGTCCTGTGGAAGGTCGATGACCAGAGCCTTGTTCAGGCCAAGCTTGACGCGCTTGCGAACGCCCGTACCGCTTTCGCTGATCCGCAGAATACTTGCGTTCTGGGCCTGCGCTTGCGCCATCCCTACGCCAAATGGCGATGCGCCGGGTACACTGGCGAAGCTGATGCTGAAAGCCAGTCCGCCGAGAAGCGATGTTTTGAGCGCGTGGCGGATCGGTGTCATCTTGCTCATTGTGCGGCTCCTTCATTTTCACGCACGATCGAGCCGGACTTGATCACTTGGATCGCCGGTCTGCTGGATTCGCCGTTGAGCAGGTAATCGGCCGACGCCGTGTCGCTATCCTGCACATCGGCAATTGATCGCAGGGAAAGGGTCAGGCGATCGGCCATTTGATGGGCGACGGTGATGATCTTTGCCTGTTCGGGAGTGAGCTCCAGTGTAGCGGTGGCGCCAATAACCGATGAGGTACCGTCAGGCCCTTCCTTGATCTGTTGGTCGATCGCCAGAACGCGCACATTGTTGAGAACATTCTCGGTCAGAAAGCCGCCACCGCCGTTCTTGCGGACCATGATCACATCCACGCGGTCATTGGGAAGAACAAAGCCGCCAGCACCTGTCGCTACTGAAATCTCAGTCGCAACCGCGCGTTTTCCCGCCGGCAGAAGCGAGGACATGATGCGTGTACTGGAATCAACGACCTTCTCGGAACGAACGGGTTCGCCTTCGAAAAGCGGAAGTCGGACAATTGTGCCGGTCAGCTCGTTGACCGCATCAGGACGTTTGTCTTCGGTGATATAGTTCTCATTGATGCTGCCTTGCGGCCATCGTGCCCAGCGCACGGAATTCGAATCGAGCCGGCTTCCCACTGGTAGATTGGCAGCCGAAACGAGTACGTTGACGGTCGGCTCTTTCTCGATGATGGCTTCCGCCTTCTCCACCACCGTCTGCGGCGCAGACAATTGCATGGCGAGCAGGCCCGCTAGACCAGCGGCCACGACGGCGACGGAAAGGATAACGACACGTGAGGACTTCATGCTGGGCCTTTGAGAAGGATAGAATCTCTTCTCCTGAAGATGGCCCGCCATTCGTGTAATTATGGTTAATAAAAACTGTGCGCTTAGGGTTAATCAGAAATTAATCTGCTGGATTGGCAGGTTCAAATTCGCTTTGCGCATGTTGATTAGAGAAGAGCGCGCATGGCAGCCTGAACGATCGGCGCCTCTGGATAGGTCAGCAAACCCGCAGTTGCAATGGCAATACCATAGGGAACCTTTTTGGCGACTAGCAATGAGTCCGGGATAGGAAGACCCGTGGCCATGATCTGCTGCGATCTGGAGCGCAAGAGCAGAATGAACAGAGTCAAAGCCCCGCCGGAAAAAGCCACTACAAGTAAAAAAGCAGCGAGTGAACCATTGAAGCCGAACCATACGGCGCATGCCGCCAGAAGTTTCGCATCGCCTCCGCCCATGGTGTTGAAGGCAAACAGTATGAAGCAAGCGAAGAGTACGACAAGCCCTGCCGCAAGGCTCATGAAAAAACTTTGCCAATCCATGCCCGACAGGGGAGCCACGATGATGAATGTGGCCAGAAGAATGACAGACACCCGGTTGGGAATCGTCATCGTGAAGAGGTCAGTCAGGGCTGCAAGCGCGAGGCATAGCGGAAATACAAGAAAGATTGAAGCAATGATCATATCTCACCTTAATTCCCGGGTGCTGCTGTTCTTGCAATAAAAATGCCGCCCTGTAGGGCGGCATTCGCAAATGTCTGTCTAATTACTTTGCGGCTGGGGCCGCTGGGGCCAGCTTTGTGTCAATAGTAGAAAATATCGTCTGTAGCTTCGTGCCGATGGTGGTCACACTTCCGATGATCAGCACGGAAATCAGGCCGGCGATCAGGCCATATTCAATAGCGGTCGCACCGGATTCGTCTTTCAGGAAGCGAGCGAAAATCGTTGTCATGCGGTTTCTCCTGGGTCGTTGTTTTGGTCAGCACGCCGACAACTGTTTTTCGTTGTTCGGTTGACGCCACCTTAGAAGATGCCGCTTTCCAGTGAATTAAAGAATGCGCTTAACGTAACGTTAAATGAGTAATGCGGATTTGTTTAGAAATAACGTTTAAGATTATTATTTAAAATTTGATCTATATTACGTACTTTGGCATATCAGCTGTTTCTTTAATAAAGCGATGCAATCACCGTGCTTTCGCGGCGCCGAAGTCCTTTGATTATGCGACATTACGCCAGAACGTCGTCGCTCATTACCCAGGTCGTATTCTTTATTGTACCGCGCCTTTTAAATCTTCATTTACCATTCCCATTCATGTTGAGAGTGATGAAATGCGCCAAGCGTAAATGAAGGTCTCTGCCGCTCATGCTGTCTTCCCGTATCAAAAGATTCGCAGTCGCTTCGGCGGTACTGGGCATTGCTCCCGCTTTCGCACTGTCAGCGGACGAGGACGTATTGCGCGTATCGATGAATCAGGCTCGCGTCCTGAAGCTGGATCGCGCTGTCAGCAAGGTTATCGTCGGCAATTCGAAAGTCGCCGATGCGACCGTTGCCGATGCGACGACCATTGTGTTAACCGGCCGCAGCTTCGGCACGACCAATCTCGTCCTGCTGGATGCGCAGGGCAACGCTATCGTCGATGAACGGGTGCTGGTTTCGATCGACGAAGGCAATACCGTGCGGGTGTTCCGCCAGACTGACAGAAGCGTTTTGTCCTGTACGCCAGCATGTGAAGCAAATTCGCAGAACTGAACCGTGTGACGATTGCAATCTGTCGTCGCCAACCAATCCCTGATCATGATTTTCGACACCAAGCATCAAACGCCGGCTCCGCCCTGCGTCTAGGCTTGACGTGAAATCGAGGTATTAAAGATTCGTCCTGAGCCCATCTTGCCACTGAAATCCTGTGTTCTCGACACTCGGCAGTGGAGCTAGCGCTCTTGGCATAACATGCCGAGGATCGGTGCTGCGAAGCAAGCAAATTGTCTACCCCAGGAGGGGAGCAATAATCCAAGTTTTTCGGCTAAACTATTGATCTGGCTAGGATCAAATAAGGAATGGTGCCCAGAAGAGGACTCGAACCTCCACACCCTTTCGAGTACCAGCACCTGAAGCTGGCGCGTCTACCAATTCCGCCATCTGGGCGACGAGGAGCCATGTACGGGGGCGAGCGGCTGGTGTCAACAGGGATTTTGAAGTTTTATGACGATCCTTGTTTTTTCATCAAAAAACATGCTTTCACCTGTTGCCAACTGGTCTTCAAGCATCGTCATGCGCCAAGTGAGCGAACCTGTCCGTTACACCGGCAGGAGGTCGTCGGGCTTGCACCTTGGTTTTGGTCGCAAGGGGCAGGCTCTACGTATCCAATCCTTCGTTCTTTTGCCTGTCGAGATGGCCAAGATCGCGATCAGGGTCGATCATGTTGCGCAGGCGCTGCTTCAGTTCCTTGGGACCCGGAAAGCCACCATCGCGTTTACGTTCCCATAGAAGCTTCCCATCCACGGTGATGTCGAAGCGTCCGCCTGTTGCGGGGATGAGCGCGACCTCGCCGAGGCTGTCGGGAAACGTGCTCAGCAGCTCTTGCGCCATCCACGCCGACCGCAACAGCCAGTTACACTGCGTGCAATAGGTAATCGCGATTCGGGGCTTTGCGGTTTCATCCATTTCGGTGATCCTCGTTGAAGCTCGCAGCGGCGGCCCGTATTGTGAGAACAGCATCTTGCAGAGAATTCGCATTTTGCAAATGGCCAATGCAGACGTTGCGTTCGAATGCCTTTCGGAGACCTAACGCTTCTCGCAACTGCGCCGACGACCATATATCGAAAAGCGCTTCCCTCTGGAACCTTTTCACCTCAGAACAATTACGCATGAGGTGGAATGCGGGAAAATTCATGGTTGATTACTTATTGCCCTCGGAAGCGCGTAAGGCGGGTGAGCGTTTGCTTGCCGATCACGCCTCGGGCGACCCTTTTGCGGCAGCCTTCAAGGCAACCCGTATGCCGATGATCATCACCGATCCAAAGCAAGACGATAACCCGATTATCTTTTGCAACAAGGCCTTCAACGACCTCACCGGCTATTCCAGTGAAGAGCTGATTGGGCGCAATTGTCGCCTTCTTCAAGGGGAGAAGACCGACCGCAACGCTGTCGCTAAGATACGTGAGGCGATCAGCGCAGGGATGTCAGTATCCGTCGATATTCTGAACTATCGAAAGGATGGTGCCGAGTTCTGGAATGCCTTGTTCGTCAGCCCCGTAAGAGACGACAAGGGAGAGGTGATCTACTACTTCGCGTCCCAGCTGGACTTTACCCGCATCAAGGACAAGGAGGCCGAGCTTGCCGAAGCCCGCAATCTTGCCGAGGAAGAAGTCAGTCGCCGCACCAAAGACCTGCGCGATGCCTTGGACGCCAAGACCGTGCTGGTTCACGAAGTCGATCATCGCGTCAAGAATAACCTTATGACGATGGCGTCCATCGTGAAGCTGCAAGAGCGGATGACGAAGAATGAGACGGCGAGTGCAACACTGAAATCGGTGCTCAACCGCATCGAGGCGCTCAGCACCGTTCACCGCAAGCTGTTCACGCTCGATAACATCGCCCGTTTCGACGTGGCCGACTTCGCAGAAGATCTCGTAGTTAACCTGACGAGTCAGCTGAAGCGCACCGATATCAATGTCACACTGGACCTGTCGCCGGTTTACGTCCCTGCAGACAAGGCATCGCCTCTGTCGCTTATCGTCAACGAGTTGGTGGGCGATGTCGTCAGACGCGGGCTGGGCGATGGTGGCGGTGACATCAAGGTGACCGTAAAGAGGCTGAACGGACATTTCCTCATCCAGGTCGCCGATACGATCGATCCTGTGAAGGTCGATGAGGAGGAGCAGCGCTTCAGTCAGATGTTGCTGGAAACATGTGCGCGTCAGGTCAGCGCGGATATTAAACGAGAACAGAATGGCCGGCGGACGATTGTAAGCGTGACGCTGTTGGTTGGACATAAGAAGGAATCATGAATTGCGCATTATCATCGTGGAGGATGAGGCACTTCTGGCACTCGAACTGGAAAGCGAAGTTGAGGCAGCAGGGCATAGCGTTGTCGGCGTCGCAGCCGATAGCGCATCGGCCATTGCTCTGATTGAAAAGGAAAGTGCCGACTTTGCTTTTGTCGATATTCATCTTCTCGATGGTCCGACCGGCGTGGATGTCGGCAGGTTTCTCGCCAGCAAAAATGTCCCCTATGTCTTTGTCAGCGGCAATATCAAACGCATTCCGCCCGATTTTGCCGGCGCTGTCGGCGCTATCGAAAAGCCTTACACCGTCAATGGCTTGCAAAACGCACTTGGCTATCTGGACGCCTTGATCAGCGGCAAGGATGGGCTTGTCGTGCCGCCGAACCTGATCATGCCGCTAACAACGACGTCTTAAGTGCGATGACTGTGAATAACGATCCTGGGAATATCGGTCCGATCCTGACTCAGCTTTTTGAGCAGGCGCCGACCTTCATTGCGCTTTTGCGGGGCCCAAACCACCGCTTCGAGCTTGCCAATCCGAGCTATATGAATCTCGTTGGACGTCACGATATTGTTGGAAGAACGGTCGCGGAAGCGCTTCCTGAGGCCGCAGAGCAAGGCTTCGTCAACATTCTCGATGAGGTCTACACAACGGGCAGACCCTATAAAGCTCTCGGTGCTCTTTTCGTCATCCACGCCAATGAGGATGGATCTGGCAGGGAATGTTATCTCGACTTTCTCTATCAGCCGATCCGCGATGAGAACGGCGAGGTCTGCGCTATTTTCGTCGAAGGCTCGGACGTCACGGAACGCACTCTCTCAGACCGTGCAAGACGCGACAGCGAAGACCTCTACAAAGGCCTCTTCGATGCGATCGATGAAGGCTTTTGCATTATCGAATTCTTGGATGGGCCACACGGGCCGGATAGCGACTATGTGCATATCCAGGCAAACGACGCATATGCGCGACATGCCGGAATACCGAACGTGGTCGGCCAGAAATTGCGTGAAATGGTACCGGATGAAGCTGATGCCTGGATCGCACGATATGGCGCGGTTTTGAAAACCGGCGAGCCCATTCGCTTTCAACAGGAACTGGTTGCGACCGGGCGCTATCTGGAGCTTGCCGCCGTTCGCATCGAGCCCAAAGAGCGCCGCCAGGTTGCCGTTCTTTTTCAAGATATTACGGCACGCAGACGAGCCGAACTCGCGCTCGAAGCCCTGAACGCAACTCTTGAGCAACAGGTTGAGGAGCGCACTGCCGAATTGATGGTCGCGGAGGAGGCTCTGCGCCAGGCCCAGAAGATGGAAGCCGTCGGCCAGTTGACGGGCGGGCTTGCACACGACTTCAACAACATTCTCGCTGGTATCAGCGGCAGTCTGGAGATGATGAATACCCGGCTGGCGCAGGGCCGGGTGGGCGACCTTTCGCGCTACATCAATGGTGCCATGGGTGCCACCAAGCGGGCGTCTGCACTGACGCAACGTCTTCTGGCCTTCTCGCGCCGCCAGACACTCGATCCCAAACCACTCAATATCAATACCCTCGTCGACAGCATGCTGGAACTTGTGGTCCGCAGCGTTGGCCCAGGGATCAAGGTGGAAACGGTTGGCGCTGCGGGCCTATGGCCGACATTTGTCGACGCTGGCCAGCTGGAAAACGCGCTTCTCAACCTGTGCATCAATGCGCGAGATGCCATGCCGAATGGTGGAAGTCTCACCATCGAGACAGGAAATCGCTGGATGGATGAGCGGGCCGCCCGCATGCGCGGGCTGGAACCAGGGCAATATGTGTCGCTTTGCGTTTCCGACACGGGAACGGGAATGTCGCAGGACATTATCGAGCGCGCTTTCGACCCGTTCTTCACCACGAAACCTATCGGTCAAGGCACCGGGCTCGGCCTTTCCATGGTCTATGGTTTTGCCGGCCAGTCCGGCGGCGCGGCCCGGATTTACTCCGAGATCGGTAAAGGCACGATGATTTGCATCTATCTGCCACGTTACGCTGGTGACATAGACGCTGAGGATCCGGAAGTGCAAGTCCAGATGGATGCACCGCGCGCCGAGGGCGGCGAAACGATCCTGGTGGTCGATGACGAGCCCCTGGTCAGAATGCTGGCCGTGGAGGAACTTCAAGATCTGGGTTACGCGGTCATCGAAGCCGAAGATGGGCCATCGGCCTTGCGGCTGCTCAATTCCCGCAGACAGATCAGCCTTCTGATCACCGATGTGGGACTGCCTGGCGGCATGAATGGACGTCAGCTGGCGGATGCGGCACGCGTTAGTCGACCGGATCTTGAGGTGCTGTTCATCACCGGATATGCCGAAAATGCGGTGCTCAATCACGGCCACCTTGAACATGGCATGCACGTGATGACGAAGCCCTTCCAACTTGATGTCTTTGCCCAGAGGGTCAAAAGTCTCATTAAGCCGCAAAGGTAAGGTGCCGACTTGAAGCGATACACGACCTATTGTGTCGTTTGCTGGTCCGTCACACAAGCCTTAGAAGCATGATGAAGAAGCGCAGCAAATCTTTCTTTTTGCTGCCTTCGCTGGCGCCATTCGCCTTGCAGCCAGAAAAATCGCTCCTTATATACGCCGCATACCAGCAGAAATGCTGACAAAACGGCAAGACCATCCAAGTCAAGGAGTCGTCAGTGGAATGCCTCCCGGGGTTCCGATGACTCGCTTCAAGGAGAGAAGAAAATGGCAAAAGTAATCGGTATCGACCTTGGCACGACCAATTCCTGCGTCGCAGTGATGGACGGCAAGGACACCAAAGTGATCGAAAACGCGGAAGGTGCGCGCACGACCCCTTCCATGGTCGCATTCAGCGACGATGGCGAGCGTCTGGTCGGTCAGCCTGCAAAGCGTCAGGCCGTGACCAACCCGACCAACACGCTTTTCGCAGTCAAGCGCCTCATCGGCCGTCGCTATGACGACCCAACCGTCGAAAAGGACAAGGGCCTCGTTCCCTTCGAGATCGTCAAGGGCGACAATGGCGACGCATGGGTACAAGCGCAGGGCAAGGGTTACTCCCCTTCGCAGATTTCCGCGATGATCCTTCAGAAGATGAAGGAAACGGCTGAGTCCTATCTTGGTGAAAAGGTCGAAAAGGCCGTCATCACCGTTCCGGCCTACTTCAACGACGCCCAGCGTCAGGCCACTAAGGATGCCGGCCGCATCGCTGGTCTCGAAGTGCTGCGCATCATCAACGAGCCGACGGCTGCCGCTCTCGCTTACGGTCTGGACAAGAAGGACGGCAAGACGATTGCCGTATACGACCTTGGCGGTGGTACCTTCGATATCTCCATCCTGGAAATCGGCGACGGCGTCTTCGAAGTGAAGTCCACCAATGGTGATACCTTCCTCGGTGGTGAAGACTTCGACATGCGTCTGGTCGAGTATCTTGCAGCCGAGTTCAAGAAGGACAACGGCATCGACCTGAAGTCCGACAAGCTGGCTTTGCAGCGCCTCAAGGAAGCTGCCGAAAAGGCAAAGATCGAGTTGTCGTCTTCGCAGCAGACCGAAATCAACCTGCCCTTCATTACGGCAGACGCTTCCGGTCCGAAGCACCTGACGCTGAAGCTGACGCGCGCCAAGTTCGAAAGCCTGGTCGACGACCTGGTTCAGCGCACTGTCGCGCCGTGCAAGGCAGCCTTGAAGGATGCCGGCGTGTCTGCTTCCGAGATCGACGAAGTCGTTCTGGTCGGTGGCATGAGCCGCATGCCGAAGGTGCAGGAAGTCGTCAAGCAGTTGTTCGGCAAGGAGCCCCATAAGGGCGTCAACCCGGACGAAGTGGTTGCCATGGGCGCTGCCATTCAGGCAGGCGTTCTGCAGGGCGACGTCAAGGACGTTCTCCTTCTCGACGTAACGCCTTTGTCTCTCGGCATCGAAACCCTGGGTGGCGTCTTCACCCGTCTGATCGATCGTAACACGACGATCCCGACGAAGAAGAGCCAGACCTTCTCGACGGCCGAAGACAACCAGTCCGCCGTGACCATCCGCGTTTCGCAGGGCGAACGCGAAATGGCAGCTGATAACAAGCTGCTCGGCCAGTTCGACCTCGTTGGCCTGCCGCCTTCTCCACGTGGCGTTCCGCAGATCGAAGTGACCTTCGATATCGACGCGAACGGCATTGTCCAGGTTTCGGCCAAGGATAAGGGCACCGGTAAGGAACAGCAGATCCGGATCCAGGCTTCTGGTGGTCTCTCCGACGCCGACATCGAGAAGATGGTCAAGGATGCGGAAGCCAATGCTGAAGCCGACAAGAAGCGTCGTGCGGGCGTGGAAGCCAAGAACCAGGCGGAAAGCCTGATCCACTCCACCGAGAAGTCGGTACAGGAGTATGGTGACAAGGTTTCCGAAACTGACCGAAAGGCTATCGAAGACGCGATTGCCGCCCTCAAGACGGCTGTCGAAGCATCCGAGCCGGATGCAGATGACATCCAGGCCAAGACCCAGACCCTCATGGAAGTGTCCATGAAGCTTGGCCAGGCCATCTACGAAGCTCAGCAGGCTGAAGCCGGTGAAGGCGCAGCAGGCGGCAAGGACGATGGTGTGGTCGACGCCGACTACGAGGAAATCAAGGACGACAAGAAGTCCGCTTAATTGTGGTTCTTGCTCTTGAACTTGGGTAAATGAGACTGACTCCGGCTGCCTCGTGCAGCCGGAAATCCATTTCGGGGTGTGTTATCTTCATGGCGAAAGCAGACTTTTACGAGACATTGGGCGTGAGCAGATCCGCCGATGAAAAGGAGCTGAAGAGCGCCTTCCGCAAACTTGCGATGAAGTATCATCCGGACAAAAATCCAGATGACGCTGAATCCGAGAAGAAGTTCAAGGAAATCAACGAAGCCTATGAAACGCTGAAAGATCCGCAAAAGCGCGCAGCCTATGATCGCTTTGGCCACGCAGCCTTCGAGCAGGGTGGCATGGGCGGAGGCGGGGGCTTCGGCGGTGGCGGTTTTGCCAACGGTGGTTTCTCCGACATTTTCGAAGACATTTTTGGCGAGATGATGGGCGGTGGCCGTGCGCGTCGTTCATCCGGCGGTCGCGAGCGTGGCGCCGATCTGCGCTACAACATGGAAATCTCGCTGGAAGAGGCTTTCACCGGAAAGACGGCGCAGATCAGGGTGCCAACATCCATAACCTGCGATGTCTGTTCCGGCTCCGGCGCAAAGCCCGGTACCAGCCCCAAGACCTGCGGCACCTGCCAGGGTTCGGGCCGTGTGCGTGCAGCACAGGGATTCTTCTCGGTGGAGCGCACCTGCCCGACCTGCCATGGTCGCGGCCAGACGATCACCGATCCTTGCACCAAGTGCCACGGTCAGGGCCGTGTGACGGAAGAACGCTCCCTCTCGGTCAACATTCCGGCCGGTATCGAGGACGGAACCCGTATTCGCCTCCAGGGCGAAGGCGAAGCAGGAATGCGCGGAGGCCCCTCGGGCGACCTCTACATCTTCCTGTCGGTGCGTCCGCATGAATTCTTCCAGCGCGATGGCGCCGATCTATATTGCGCAGTACCGATCTCGATGACGACGGCAGCGCTCGGCGGTACATTCGATGTGACGACACTGGATGGAACGAAGTCCCGCGTGACGGTGCCGGAAGGGACGCAGCCGGGCAAGCAGTTCCGACTGAAGGGCAAGGGCATGCCGGTGCTGCGTTCGGCGCAGACGGGTGACCTCTACATCCAGATCCAGATCGAAACACCGCAGAAACTGACCAAGCGTCAGCGCGAATTGTTGCAGGAATTCGAGGAAATCTCTTCGAAGGACAACAATCCGGAATCGACTGGCTTCTTTGCCCGGATGAAGGAATTTTTCGACGGCTGACGCCTTTGGCCGCTCAAATGGTTCGGACGCCGCCACCCACAGAGGTTGGCGGCGTTTTTGTTTGTCTTAGCCAGCGAAGCCGCCTTCATCGAGAAAGACACGTTCTTCAGCTGTCGTCTTGCGAAGCAGGATGTCGTTGCGATGTGGGAAGCGGCCGAAACGCTGGACAATGTCGCGATGTTCAATGGCAAAGGGCACGTAGCGTTCGCCCAGAGGCTCGCACATTTTACAACAAAGCTCCTGATCGGCCAGGTCTTCCGAATGCATGAAAGGCAGGTAGAAGAAGATCCGTAATTCGGGATCGATCGCCACATCATGACCGCGCGAAATGGCATCGCGGGCATAATGCAGCGCCAGCGGATCGGTCGCATACATATGCGCCGTATCGCGGAAGCAGTTGCGGGGAAACTGATCGAGGAGAAGCAGCAGCGCAAGGCTGCTTTCCGGCGCATCCAGCCAGTCGGTCAATTCCTGACGGGCCGCCGCAAAGTGCAGATCGTGAAAGCGGGCGTGGAAGGAACTGTCGAAATGGGCGTTCTTCTCAAACCATTTTTCCGGGCCGGCCTCGTTCCAGAAGGACAGGACTTCGGCGGCTGGTGTGGGTATCGCGATTTCTGTCATCTCAGTTCCTCAATGTCTCGGTCTCTGCCGGCGCGCATCTACGCTATCAGTAGTGCGGCGGCTTGGTTATGGCTGGCGCGTCGAGCGACTGCTCCTCGAGGCTCAAGAACCGCTCGGTGAGACGATCTAGCTTCGCACGGGTCTGCTCTACGACCTTCCACTGCTCAGCCAACTGATCGGACAGTTCCTCGATCGTCTTGGCCTGGTATGCCACCGTCTCTTCCAAAGCGATGATCCGCGCTTCGTTGTGATCTGCCATGAAGACCTCCGTTTTCACTCACGCTGCTTTCGCAGTTTTATAAAGGATAAACAAGACAAAGGCCGGACACATGGTGCCCGGCCAGTGATGGTATGCTGTAAAGCGTGAGACTATATCAGCCTTCGTCCTGGAAAACCTCTTCGCGCTTCTTCTTGACGCTCGGCAGAAAGACGACAACGAGGACCAGAAGGGCGATCAGAAGCAGCGTGGCGCTGATCGGCCTGGTGACGAAGGTGCTTGGATCGCCACGCGACAGGATCATCGCACGCCGCAGATTCTCTTCCAGGAGCGGCCCAAGCACGAAGCCGAGCAGCAGCGGTGCAGGCTCGCAGCGCAGTTTTACCAAGGCGTATCCGATGAAGCCGAAGAAGGCGACGGCATAGAGATCGAAGACGTTGGAGTTGACGCTGTAAACCCCGATGGCGCAGAAGGCCATGATGATCGGGAAGAGCACGTAATAAGGGATCGTCAGAAGCTTCACCCAGAGCCCGATGAGCGGGAGGTTCAACACCACCAGCATCAGGTTGCCGATCCACATGGAGGCGATGATGCCCCAGAAGAGCGCCGGCTGCTCGGTCGCAACATTCGGGCCTGGAACGATACCCTGGATGATCATTGCGCCGACCATCAGCGCCATGACCGGGTTGGCAGGAATGCCAAGGGTCAGAAGCGGGATGAAGGAGGTCTGAGCACCGGCATTGTTGGCCGATTCCGGACCTGCGACACCAGCAATTGCGCCGTGGCCGAATTCTTCCGGGTTCTTCGAGACGCGCTTTTCCACCGTATAGGAGGCGAAGGCCGCGAGAATGGCACCACCGCCTGGCAGGATGCCCAGCGCCGAGCCGATAACAGTTCCGCGCAGGACGGGCGCAACCATCTTCTTGAAGTCATCCTTGGTGGGCAGAAGGCCGGAAACCTTGGCCATCAGCACGGTACGGGTCTTTTCGTCTTCCAGATTGCGCAGGATTTCGGCAATACCGAAGACACCGACGGCAACCGCAACGAAGTTCAGACCATCGGCATATTCGCGAATGCCCAGTGTGAAGCGCGGTGTGCCACTATAGATGTCGGTACCGACGAGGCCTAGCAGCAGGCCGAGGACGACCATGGCAAGCGCCTTGACGATGGAGCCGTGCGCCAGCGCAATGGATGACACGAGACCGACGACCATCAGCGAGAAATATTCCGCCGCACCGAATTCGAGCGCGATCGCCGTCAGGGGTGGAGCGAAGACTGCGACGAGAAAGGTCGCGACCGTGCCGGCAAAGAAGGAGCCGATGGCAGCGATCGCAAGCGCTGCGCCCGCCTTGCCCTTGCGCGCCATCTGGTAGCCGTCGATGGCCGTCACGGCGGAGGAAGATTCACCCGGCATGTTGATCAGGATAGCCGTGGTCGAGCCGCCATATTGCGCGCCGTAATAGATGCCGGCGAGCATGATCAGCGAGGAAACGGGCTCCAACTGGAAAGTGATCGGCAGCAGCATGGCGATTGTTGCGGTGGCGCCGATACCCGGCAGAACGCCGATAAGCGTTCCGAGCAGTACGCCGATCAGGCAGAAGAACAGGTTATGAAGCGTTGAGGCCGTGTAAAAGCCAAGCGCCAGATTATCGAAGAGTTCCATGACGCGACCTCAGAAGTTGAGCCAAGGGCCGAAGCGCTGGAAAGGCAGGCCAAGACCGTAATTGAAGACGAGAACCGAAAAGACCGTGATCGCAGCGGAGAGCAGGACGGCCATCATTGGTTTCATCTTGTGCGATGCAAACGAGGCGATCAGAGCGCTAAGGAACAGCGACGGCACGAAACCCAGCCCACGCACCGTCAGGCCGAAGAAGATCGGTGCTGGCAGGATGAAAAAGATGCCGCGCCAAGCAATGGAGGTCATCGGCTCGTTTGCAACCTTGCCGGCGCGAAGAAAAATGACGCCGCCGAGCAATATGAGGATCAAGGACAGGGCAAGCGGGAAATAGCCCGGCCCCATGCGGAATGTCGTTCCCAGATCAAGATCATAGGCTTGCCAGGCAAAGAAGATGCCGAGGCAGATGAAAATTGCGCCGCAGATGGCTTCTGTGGCATCGAAACTGACTGATTTCATGGTCGTCCCCGCCTGTGCATCAGTGCCGCTCTTTGGCCCGATGTCTGTAGAGTTCGATGAGGTCTTTAAGGATCGCTGTCGTCTTCAAGCGGATGCCGGGGAGGACATCGGTCATCCCCGGCCTCAGGCAGGATTAGTCTGCGTATTGGCCAGCGGATTCGATGACTGGCTTCCAGCGTGCGATTTCGCTTTCGAGCTTTGCCTTAAGCGCGGCAGGCGTTGCATCCGTTTCTGGAGAAGGCGTTGTACCAAGCTCGGCAAAGCGTGCGGCAACATTCTGATCCTTCAGTGCCACCTGAAGCGACTTGGAGAGACGCTCATTCACAGCGGTAGGCGTGCCCTTCGGCGTGTAGATGCCGTGCCAGATGCCAACTTCGAAGTTGGGCAGGCCCGCTTCCGTTGCCGTCGGGACGTCTGGCAGAACGCTGAGGCGCGCCGGTGTCGTGACCGCATAAGCCTTCACGGTGCCGCCCTGGATCTGCTTTGTGGTATTGGTGGTCTGGTCGCACATGATATCGACCTGGCCGCCGAGAAGGTCGGTCATGGCAGGGCCCGTACCCTTGTAGGGAACAGTCACAAGCGGCGTTTGAATTGCGCTCATGAACAGCATGCCGCACAGATGAGAGGCAGCGCCGATGCCGGCATTGGCGACGGTAACCGTATCCTTGTTTGCCTTTGCGTAATCGATCAGGCCCTTCAGGTCCTTGGTCTCGAGGTTCTTGCGCGAGAGGATCGTCATCGGAACTTCGGTCACGAGGCCGACATAGTCGAAGGCGTCGAGTGTCTTGTAGGCCAGCTTGCGATAAAGCGTGTCGCTGGTCGCCATACCAATGTGATGCAGAAGGATGGTGTAGCCGTCCGGATCAGCGGATGCCACGCGACCTGCACCCAGCGTTCCGCCTGCACCGCCAACATTTTCGACGATGATCTGCTGGCCGAGATCCTTGGACATGGATTCAGCAACGAGGCGTGCCACGGTATCCGTCGGACCACCCGCGGAGAATGGCACGACCATAGTGATGTTGCGGCCAGGATAATCCTGTGCGGCTGCGGAAAGCGCAAAGAGCGATACGGCGGCGGCAGCAACTGCACCCGTGACGGATTTCAGAAGTTTCATCTTTTCCTCCCGATGAATATGGCCTCAGCAACGAAACGCACTCCTCTGCGCTCGCCGGGGTAAGTTCATTTGCAGTCGAGATCGCGCGTCACGCAATTGAGGGAGGAAAACAAATCTTTAAAAGAGTGTCGGCTAACGGTCCGAATGGGTGGAATCCGAAACATTGGTGTCATGACGTGGGTGGATTTCTACCCATGACGATAAGAAGAGAGCAAACTCAGGAGTTCGTCATGTCTTCGTCGATGGGAGCGTTCTTGGTCAAAGCGTATTTCTGCATTTTTTCATAGAGCGTCTTGCGCGATATTCCGAGCGTCTCATAGACGGCTTTCAGATTGCCTTTATGGGTCGCGATTGTTCTTGCGATAATGCCCTTTTCGAATTCCGCTACCTTGGCGGAAAGACCGTGACTCCCAAGTGGATCGCTTTGCGATCCTTCGCCAGAACGACCATCGAGGCCAAGAACGAACCGGTCCGCTTCGTTTCTCAGCTCACGGACATTGCCCGGCCACTCACGCATAGCAAGCGATGAAATGATGGTGGACGGGACCTCCATGTCGTCGCGCCCGTAGCGCGCGGCGGCTTCTCTCACCAAGTGTAGGAAAAGCAGGGGAATATCGCTTTGCCGTTGCGCCAGTGACGGGACACGGATGGTCGCGACATTCAACCTATAAAGCAAATCCTGCCGGAAGCGCCCGGCAAGTGCTTCCTGCGCCAGGTCCGTCTTGCTCGTGGCAATAAAGCGGACATCGAGCTCTACTGTCTCGTTGGAGCCGAGGCGCGTGATGGTGCGCTCCTGAAGGACGCGCAGCAGCTTGCCCTGCATATCGGGCGGCATGGAGCCAATCTCGTCGAGAAGTATGGTGCCACCACGCGCATGCTCGAACTTGCCGTAGCGGGCTCTGAGCGCTCCTGGAAAGGCACCCGCTTCATGACCGAAGAGTTCGCTTTCGATCAAATGCTGCGGCAGAGCCGCGCAGTTGATGGCAACGAAGGGACGGTCGGCACGCGCACTGATATCGTGCAGCGCCCGCGCCACGACCTCCTTGCCCGCACCGGTATCGCCAATGATCAAAGTATCGGCATCGGCAGCTCCTATGGCGCGGATGCGGTAGCGCAGATCAACCATGGCTTGAGTGCGTCCGGGCAGGCGCGTTTCAAGGTCGTCGCGCTTTCCGGCAACGGCGCGCAGGCGGCGATTTTCCAGCACAAGCGAGCGCCGATCCATGGCGCGTTTGATGATGCTGGCGAGATAGTGAATACTGAAGGGCTTTTCGATAAAGTCGTAGGCGCCGTTGCGCATGGCGCTCACCGCAAGCTGCACGTCGCCGTGACCGGTGACGAGGATGACGGGAATTTCGGCATCCAGCTCCCGAACCTTCTGCAACAGGCTCATGCCATCGATACCCGGCATGCGGATGTCGCTGACGATCACGCCATCGAAGCTATAGCCGATCAGTTCGAAGACATGATCGGCATTGTCGATGATGATGACATCCAGCCCCGCAAGTTCCAGCGCCTGAGCAGTGGAAAGTCGCAAATCCTCTTCGTCATCAATCAGCAATACGCGGGACAGGCTCATTCCGCGGCAATCTCCATCGGTGTTTCGGCGTCGAGTTCAATATCGAAACGCGCGCCGCCATTCTCAAGGTTGGTGACGATCAGCCGTCCGCCAAAATCCTTGACGATATTATAGGAGATCGACAAGCCGAGACCGAGACCCTTGCCGACGCCTTTGGTGGAAAAGAACGGGTCGAAGATACGCTCCATGATCGCAGGCGGCACGCCGGGACCGTGATCGCGCACGGAAACGATGACCTTGCCCTCGCTCTTGTGTGCGGTGAGATGGATACGTCTGTCGTCCAGCCCCTCCACCGCATCGGCGGCATTGGAGATGATGTTGACCAGCACCTGCTGCAGACGCACCGGCCCGGCCTTGACGAAAAGCGTCTCCGGTCCAAGCGCCACGTGCAATTGGGCATCCGCCGCCTTCAGCCGGGCGCTGACGATCTCGAGCGTATCGGCCACCACTGCGTCGAGCGGAACCGGGCCGACATGCTCATTGGGTTTTCGGGCGAAGTTGCGCAGGTGTTTGCTGATCGAAGCCATCCTGTCGATCAGGGCTGAGATGCGAGACAGGTTGGAGCTTGCCTCCTCCACGCGTCCGCGTTCGATCAAGAGCGAGGCGCTTTCGGCATAGGTCTTTGCTGCCGCGAGCGGCTGGTTGAATTCGTGCGAGAGGGCTGCCGACATCTGGCCAAGGGCTGCAAGCTTGCCCGCCTGGATCAGATCCTTCTGGGTCTTGCGCAACTGCTTTTCGGTCTGTCGACGCTCGGCGATCTCGCGCTTGATGTCGCAGTTCATCCGCGCCAGATCGGCAGTGCGTTCCTCCACGCGACGCTCCAGCTCGGCCTGGGCCTCCGCCTGATGCACGAGGCGGTCCTGCAAGCGCCTTCGTCTTTGCAGCATGGCCGCGAGCAAAGCGCCGGCGAGGCCAAGGCAGAGCAGGGCGGCCAGCAGCATCGTCTGCACCTGTGTGCGCACCGAACCAGTATCCATCAGCACATTCACGGTCCAGCCTGCTTCCGGCATCGGCTGGGAGAGAACGAGATATTCCCGGTCCTGCTGCCCTTCGCGGACCGCCATCAACCGATGACTGCCGAAGGTGCCTTCGGTCACCGGCAGCTGGCTGAGCTTGGCGTCCGCATAGCGGCGGGAGGCTTCGGTTCGAGCGATTCTGTCCGGCGTCAGCGGCAAGATTGCCGAATAGAGCCACTGCGGCACCCCGGTCATGAAGATGATGCCTTCCGGATCGGTGACGACGATGCGGTTTTCACCGGTGCCGAAGGAGGCTTCGATGCCTTCGATATCCACCTTGAAGACAATGACGCCTTTGATGACATCGTTGAACAGAATGGGCGAGGCAAAATAATAGCCGCGCTTGTGCGACGTGGTGCCAAGTGCAAAGAAGCGCGATTGTAGGCCCTTGGCGGCATCCTGGAAATACGGTCGATAGCTGAAATTTTGCCCGATGAAGCTTGCGGGGCCATCATAATTGCTGGCGGCGATTGTTTCACCGTCCAGCGTCATGATGTAGATGTCGGAGGATTTAAGAAGGTCGTTGATCGACTTCAGATAGATATTGGCGCGCTCTCTGAGACGCTGGTCTTCGGGATGTGCAACCAGCTCTTCGATGTCATCGTGATCGGCCATCAATGCCGGCAACGGCTCGTATCGGTTGAGATGCCCGCCAAGGGCGGAGACGGCGAGGCGTAACGTTGTTCCGCCCTGTTCGGCAGCCTCGTTGAGGTAGCTTTCCGCCAGCAGTTCGCGTCCCTTGGTGAAGGCGAAGCCGCACAGAGCCAGGCAAAGCAGAAGGATGCCAACCCACCGATATCTCACTCAAACCCCTCCACATGGCACATCCCGAAAGATCTGCCCTCCTATTGAGGATAGTATGTGCGGGTGAACTATTTTCCAAGCGGCATTGCGAAGACACGACAAGGCAACAAAAAAGCCGACCCAAAGGCCGGCTCGTTCGTCATGCAAGTGTATCAGGAAGCGCTGATTATGCGCTTTCCTTCGGCGTCAGAACCTGACGGCCGCGGTACATGCCTGTCTTCAGGTCGATGTGGTGCGGGCGACGCAGTTCGCCGGAGTTCTTGTCTTCGACGTATGTTGCTGCCTTGAGGGCGTCTGCCGAACGGCGCATACCGCGCTTGGACGGGCTCGTTTTTCTTTTAGGAACTGCCATTTGTGTTACTCCACTGAAGCGGCGAAACACGGGAACCAGCCAAACCTTAGGCCGAATGTCGCATGTCTCGATATCGGAAATTTGGCGCGCTTATACATGCCTCATGGGGCTTTGACCAGCCCTGACACGCATTTTTTCGAGAGATACCGATATGCAATCGAAAATCGGTATCCTTGGGCGACATCCTTATCAGACGGGATTGAAGACAAGCAACTCCTCAAAGTGGTTCATGTCGGCAAATGCACAGAAGGCTGGTGGACGCATTTCGATGACCGGTGCCGCCGCTCGCAATTCGTCGAGGCAGTCATCCAGCATTACCTGCCACCGGGGCAGGCTGTCCGGCTCAAACCAGCGGCGAGTATAGGCGAATGTGATGTGGAATTCGTAAGTCTCGTGGTCAGGGTGACGATAACCAAAGGCATCGGCAAACGCCTCCCGCCATGTGGCGATTATCCTGTCGTCTTCAATGCTCGCACCGGTCAGCCGCAAACCAAGCGGCGTGACGCAGGTTGCCTGCATGTGGAAGGCTGGCAGCTTTGGAAAGTCTGCGAGGCGCTCGAGATAGAAGGCCGTCATCGCGTCGATCGCGCTGTCCTGCGGCATCTCCTTCGGCCAGTAAGGCCAAGAGCGGCGATGCTCGATGATGCCCTGAAACACCGTCATGTGCAGGCTGGAGACGGGCGTGAAGGCAAGATGTGTGTCAGCTTCAGGCATATCGAGAAGCCGCTGACGGGCGGCAATGACCGCCTTTTGAGATTGCGACCCCTCGACCAGATGGCAGACAACCGTGTTGCCCGGCTCGGGCAGAAACTCTCCTTCCGGAGAATAGCGCGTTCCCAGATGGCGGGGTGGTGTCGTCTGATAGGTTGTCGAGAACTTTGCAAGCGTAGGTGAAACGAGCGGGGCGTGCATGGGAAGGCTCCTTGATAGAAGCCTTCACCTACGCTTCATGCGCGACAGGCGCGTGACATCCGAACCGCTGCTCACTTTTACGCGGATCATGCTTTAGTGCGCCTCATCCCAGTTATCGGCAGCGCGTGCGTCCACCTGCAACGGCACCTTCATATCGATGGCGGGCATTGCGGCGTTTTCCATTATGGACACTACAACCGGCAGCGTTTTTTCGATCTCGCCGTCTTCAACCTCGAAGATCAGTTCGTCATGCACCTGAAGCAGCATGCGGGCCGAAAGCTTCGCCTGTTCCAGCGCGGGCTCCATGCGGATCATTGCGCGGCGAATGATATCGGCAGCAGAGCCCTGGATTGGCGCATTGATTGCGGCCCGTTCGTTGAACGCTCTGACCGAGGGGTTTGAAGACTTGATTTCCGGATAATGGATACGACGACCGAAGATGGTTTCAACATAGCCATGCTCGCGGGCATAGGCCTTGGTGTTTTCCATGTAGTCGCGAATGCCGGGGAAACGCTCGAAATACTTCTTGATGTACTCACCCGCCTCCGAGCGACCGATGCTGAGCTGATTGGCAAGACCGAAGGAAGAAATGCCATAAATGATGCCGAAATTGATCGCCTTGGCGCGGCGACGCACCTCAGACGGCATGCCTTCCACCGGGACACCGAACATTTCCGATGCCGTCATAGCATGAATATCGATGCCGTTCTCGAAGGCATTTCTCAACTGCGGGATATCGGCGACATGCGCGAGCACGCGCAATTCGATCTGACTGTAGTCGGCAGACAGCAGCTTGTTGCCGGGCGTGGAAACGAAGGCCGTCCTGATCTTGCGGCCCTCGGCGGTGCGTACCGGAATGTTCTGAAGGTTGGGTTCCGAAGAGGATAGACGCCCAGTCGTCGTTGATGCCAGAGAATAGGAGGTATGCACCCGTTTGGTATCGGCATGAATGTAACCCGGCAGCGCATCCGTATAGGTGGATTTGAGCTTGGTCAGCTGGCGCCAGTCGACGATCTTGCGCGGCAGTTCCATACCTTCGGCGGCGAGGTCTTCCAGCACGGAGGCGGAGGTAGACCATTGCCCGGTCTTGGTCTTGGAACCGCCGGGCAGACCCATCTTGCCGAACAGGATATCGCCAAGCTGCTTGGGCGAACCGATATTGAATTTCTCGCCGGCAAGCTCGTAAACGTCTTCCTCGAAGGCAGCGGCCTTCTGGGCCAGTTCGCCGGAAAGCCGCGACAGGATCTGTCGGTCAACAGAAATGCCGCGCTCTTCCATATGGGCCAGAACCGGCACCAGCGGTCGCTCCAGCCGCTCGTAGACGCTCGTCAGACGATCAGCGACGAGGCGGGGTTTCAGCACCATCCAGAGCCTGAGCGTTACGTCGGCATCTTCGGCAGCATAGGCGGTGGCCTTGTCGATATCGACGAAATCGAAGGTCACGCCGGATTTCCCGGAACCTGCAACGTCCTTGTAGGCAATCGGCTTGTGGCCCAGCCAGCGCTCGGAAAGCGCATCCATGCCATGCGCGCCCTTGCCAGCCTCCAAGACGTAGGAGAGCAGCATGGTATCGTCGTAGCTCTGCATCACGATGCCGAGGCGCTTGACGAGCAGGTAATCATATTTGAGGTTTTGCGCGACCTTCAGAACCGCCGGATCTTCGAGCAGGTCTTTCAGCCGTGAAAGCGCCAGGTCGAAAGGGATTTGGTCGGGGGCCAGCTTGATGCCGTCGCTGAAGAGATCGCCGCCGGAGCCCGTCTTGTGGGTCAAGGGAACATAGGCTGCGATGATGTCCGTACCGCTGGCATTCTTGCTGTTATCGGCAATCGCAAGCGAGAAGCCGACCAACTCCGCCATCATCGGATCAAGCGAGGTCGTCTCGGTATCGAAGGCAACCACGCCCGTCTCTCGCGCCATGGCGACCCATCGATCCAGTTCCTCGATGCTGCGGATGGTCTGGTAAGCGGTCGTATCGATCTTGGCGGCGGCGAATATGGTTTCGCGCGCCGAGGCAAGCGCCTGCGGCGTATCGCCTTCTGCTTTGGAGAGAACGGCGCCGACATCGGACACGGACTCTTCGCCAAGCGGAACGGATGCAGCATCCGGCGCATCCGTGATAGCATCGAGATCAGGACCATGGGCCTCCGCGCCGCGCTCCACCGGAACATGCGCGGGTTCTATCGCGGCGGCATCGGCGCCAGTCGCTTCCGCCACGCGGCGTGTCAGCGTGGTAAACTCCATCGCCTTCAGAAAGGCGATGAGCTTCGGGCCATCCTGCGGCTCAAGGGTCAGCGCATCCAGCGCAAGCTCCAGCGGCACGTCGGTCCTGAGCGAAACGAGCTGACGGGAGAGGCGGGCCAGTTCCGCATTGGCGATGATGTTTTCCCGGCGCTTTTGTTGCTTGATTTCGCCCGCGCGCTCCAGCAGCGTGTCGAGGTTGCCATATTCCTCCAGCAGCTGCGCCGCCGTCTTCGGCCCGATGCCGGGAATGCCCGGAATATTATCGGTGGAATCGCCGGTCATCGCCTGCAAGTCGATCATCTTTTCCGGGGCCACGCCCCATTTTTCGATGACGTCCGGCACGCCGATCTGCTTGTCCTTCATCGCGTCGTACATATGCACATTTGGCGTGACAAGCTGCATCAGGTCCTTGTCGGAGGAAATGATGGTGACATCCGCACCGATCGCTTCCGCCTGGCGGGCATAGGTGGCGATGATATCATCGGCCTCGAAACCTTCGGTCTCGATGCAAGGCAGGTTGAAGGCGCGGGTGGCATGGCGGATCAGGCCGAATTGCGGAACGAGATCTTCCGGCGGTGCTGAGCGATTGGCCTTGTAGAGGTCGTAGAGCTCATTGCGGAAGGTCTTGGACGAGTAATCGAAGATCACCGCAAAATGCGTTGGCGTCACCCCCACATCGGTGTTGCGCGCATCCTTCAACAGCTTCCACAGCATGTTACAGAAGCCGGATACAGCATTGACCGGCAATCCATCGGACTTGCGGTTGAGCGGGGGGATGGCATGGAAAGCGCGGAAAATGAAACCGGAGCCGTCCACGAGGAAGAGATGATCGCCTTTTTTCATGGGAAGCATGGATAGCGCGAGACGGCAAAAAGGTCTATCGTCGCCCTCAAGTACCCAGCAAGTTTCTTCCACGGTCTCGCGAGGTTCTTGATGCATACAACATCTACCACAACGGCCTTGCTCGTTTCGATCGCCCTGATGGCGGGTGTTGCTGCAACATCCTGGTTCTTGGGTGATGCCGCCTCACTGACAGTGGCAAAGACGGCCATCGTCCCCCTTTACCTGCTGGCGACCAAAGGTCTTCAAACGTATTTTCCCGACAATGCCGCAGTGGATGCAAATATGTGGGAAGTGGCAAAGTTTCAGTTCGCAGACGCGGCACTCCTGGCCGGGTTTGTCGTCATCATCGTCGCTCATGCCGATAGTGCCGCGGCCCGCATGGTGATGGACTTTATTTGGATGACGGCTCTGATTGGTGGTGCGCTGACAGGCATCACCTGGCTTCAGCAAAAGCGCAGAAATAACGCCAAGTAATCTCACCGGAACGTTACCGATTTGTAATCCGCTCTTCCCTTGAAAAGCCGCATTTGCAGCCTCATTTCTCAGAGGACGGCGACTGATCACGCCGTAGTCTGATAGCTGGCTCGTCCCCCGCCGCGTCAGACCGGACAAAGGCCTTTCCCCCTCTCCGGGCCTTTGTCCCTCAATATGGCCGCCATGACCGTCCCCTCCCGGTCATGGCGGTTTTCTTTCGCGCGTCCTCCTGGCTCGCGCATGCCTCGCGAAAGCATGCCGCTGTACATCGTACGATATGTAAATGATCCGGACGATCTGCCCGATGGGATTTTCTCGACAGGACTCGGTAGCCTATCTTGCGGCGCAACTGGCAAAGTGTTTTTCGCTTGCGCTGCAAAGACGCACAGCAGAGCTTGGGTTTTCGCCTGGCCAGTTTCCCGTTCTGCTGGAACTGTGGAAGGAGGACAGGTTGACGCAGCGCCAGTTGCTCGACCGGGTCGACATAGAGCAGGCGACGCTGGCCAATACGCTCGCGCGCATGCAGCGCGATGGTCTTGTCGAGCGAAAGCCCCATCCCACTGATCGCCGCTCGCAGATCATCATGCTGACGCAAGCGGGGCGCGCTCTGGAAGAGGCGGCGATCGCCGCTTCGAACGAAACGGAAGAGGCGCTGCTCAAGGACCTTTTGAAGTTCGAACGGCAATTGCTGCTGGAATATATGTCGCGGGCCATTGAGGCGGCCAAATCCGAAAGATGATATTTTCCGGCTCGAAACTGCTGGTCAATTGCTCTATCGTCGCGCCATCTTGTGCATGGGCGACATGATCTGACTTGGATGATCGCGCTGCCAGATGCGCAGATTTCCAGAAGGTGGAGCGCAGTCGGAAGACCTATGGCGCGCCCGACATGACAGGATCATGCAATGACAGATATTTCCCCCGTTCTCTCGGCGGTTGACGACAATCTTCCCTCCAGCCTTGAGAGACTTTTCGAACTTGTTCGTATCAAGTCCATCTCCACCGATCCGGCCTACAAGGCGGAGTGCCGCAAGGCGGCCGAATGGCTGGTGCGCGATCTGACCAATATTGGCTTCGACGCTTCCATTCGTGACACCGCAGGCCATCCCATGGTCGTCGCGCATCATGATGGAGCAACAGCCGACGCGCCGCATGTGCTGTTTTACGGCCACTACGATGTTCAGCCTGTCGATCCGATCGATCTATGGCAGGATGATCCCTTTGATGCCAAGTTGAAGGATATCGGCGGCGGTCGTCAGGTGATTTCGGGTCGCGGCACATCAGACGACAAGGGCCAGTTGATGACCTTTGTCGAAGCATGTCGCGCCTATAAGCAGACCAGCGGTTCGCTGCCGATCCGCGTCACCATTCTCTTCGAAGGCGAAGAGGAATCCGGCTCGCCCTCGCTAAAACCGTTCCTGGACGCCAACTCAGGCGAGCTGAAAGCAGATTACGCTCTGGTCTGCGATACCAGCATGTGGGACCCCGAAACGCCTGCGATCGCTGCGGCTCTGCGCGGTCTTGTCGGCGAGGAAATCGTCATCACCGCTGCCGATCGCGACCTGCATTCCGGCCTCTTCGGCGGTGCTGCGGCCAACCCGATCCATATCCTGACCGACATTCTCGCCGGGCTGCATGATGAAACGGGTCGCGTGACATTGCCCGGGTTCTACGAGGGCGTGGAGGAAACTCCCGCCAACATCAAGGCTTCGTGGGATAATCTCGGCCGCACGGCAGAATCCTTCCTCGGCGAAGTTGGTCTTTCCGTTCCGGCTGGAGAAAAAGGACGTTCAGTCCTCGAGCTGACTTGGGCGCGGCCGACGGCGGAAGTGAACGGCATCACTGGCGGTTATACGGGCGAAGGCTTCAAGACCGTTATCGCCGCAAAAGCCTCTGCAAAGGTGTCCTTCCGCCTTGTCGGCCGTCAGGATCCATCCGCAATCCGCGAGAGCTTTCGCGCCTATGTACGTTCTAAGATTCCGGCAGATTGCTCGGTCGAATTCCACGAACATGGCGGCTCGCCAGCCATCCATCTCTCCTACGACTCGCCAGCCTTGACCAAGGCGAAGTCGGCGCTGTCGGATGAATGGGCAAAGCCTGCCGTGGTCATCGGCATGGGTGGATCGATCCCGATTGTTGGCGACTTCCAGAAGATGCTCGGCATGGATTCGCTGATGATTGGCTTCGGCCTCACCGACGACCGCATTCACTCGCCCAATGAGAAGTACGAGCTCAAGTCTTTCCACAAGGGAACGCGCTCATGGGTGCGGATCCTATCGGCATTAAGCGCCAAATAATCGAATGGGAGACAGACAGTGCCGCCTTTGGCGTCACTGATCCTCGGGGGGTAGGCCCAGAAAAACAAAAAGGCCGGGCAAGCCCGACCTTTCATTTCCGTTTATGCGATCAGTGCCAGTACATCCGTGGTCAAAGTGCAAAAACGGTTTTGTGTCTCAGCACGGCGCCAGCATATTTACTGTCGCTCATGTCTTCCCTTTGATCATTGCGCGCTTTGGTTAATTTTTCATTAACCGGGCTGCAACGCGGCGGCTCATCAAAGCCTCATCGGGAACTGCCGAAACACTGATGTACCTTATATTGGTTGGCATGATCTCTTTTACAAGGACAAGGGCCCATTATTCGTCAGATGCCTTTAAAACGCAAAAAGCCGAGACGCGAGATCTCGGCTTTTCAACTGACAGACTGGTCAAACCAGCCAAATCATGATCAGGCAGCGACGAGGCTGTCTGCAGACATCTTGCCAGAACGACGGTCCTGAACGAGTTCGTAGGAGATCTTCTGACCGTCCTTGAGACCGCTCATGCCAGCGCGCTCGACTGCAGAGATGTGTACGAACACGTCCTGTGCGCCGTCGTCAGGCTGAATGAAGCCGTAGCCCTTGGTTGCGTTGAACCACTTAACTGTACCAGTAGCCATAACGAGTTCCTTCCGTTGGCGTATTACTTTTGCACTGAAAGCCAGCGCGGTTTTGGTCGAATTTGAAGGAAAGAAAGATCGTCTGAGCGTCTTTGGGACGCCGAAGCTCTGGTCGTCAAACAAATATCGATGCGAGAGAAGTAGGGCGGGTGAACGAATAAGTCAAGTTTCCCCTCAACACCGTTTCACGACAAATCTCACGGGCAAATTTCAATAGAGCGCGTCGCGTTGTCCTGCATCAAAAGGCATCGCGCTCGCGGTTGTTGTGAGGCCGAGGGATCTGCGAGCATACCCCGGATACTGAGATGATGAAATGAAGGGAGCTTCTGCCATCAAGGCAATAAAAAACCCGGCGCGGGAGGAGGTGCGCCGGGTTTTTAAAACTGACTGACAACTGGGAGGAGGAGTGCTGTCAGTCCAATCGGGCGACGCTGGGAGGAGGAGTGCGTCGCTTCGATGCTTGTAAGATACAGGAGTTTCCGTCCGAAAACAGAAATATCATTGCAGCGCAGCATTGCGTTTTGCGCATAGCTATGAGGCGTCCTCTTGCCTCCATGGCCGGGTGCGCCTAAAGATTGCGCATGAGCCTTCGTTCCGTCCAAGACTATTTCGCGACCCATGCTCCAGATATTGAGGTTCTGGAGACCGAAGCCAGTTCTGCCACCGTGGCACTTGCCTCGGAAGCGCATGGCGTCGATCCGGATCAGATAGCCAAGACGATCTGCGTTAGGGCGGGAGAAACCATTCTCCTCGTCGTCACCGCTGGTATGAAGCGTCTGGACAACCGGAAATTCAGGGATCGCTTCTCCGCCAAGCCTCGCATGCTGGATGCGCAAGAGGTGGTCGAGGTAACGAGCCATCCAGTCGGTGGCGTTTGTCCTTTTGGCTTGCCTTCCGATTTACCGGTCTATTGCGATGTGTCACTGAAGGATTATGCCGAGGTCGTGCCTGCGGCAGGTGCGATTAACGCGGCGGTGCGGATTTCGCCAGAGCGCCTGGTGAGCTTGACCAAGGCCGAGTGGGTCGACGTCTGCCAGTTACCCCCGTTCGCGGTGACGCCAAAGTGAAGCCGGTTGCGCCTTAACGCCACCTTAAATCGCCGCATTTAAGCTTCAACGGGATTCACCTTCGGTGTCACGCGATGTCCGGCGCGACATTAGTTATCATGGAGCAGTTTCTCACAGATGGCCGGTAGCGGAAAATCACGCCAGAGAGTCGAACCTTCTTTTGGGGATTTTCATGATTCCGGCGATGATCTGCGTCTCGATGCCAGTGATCGGGTTGCCGGCACCAATGCGGGTAGCCGAAAGTCAGGTCCCTCCGATGCGCCGCCGCCTAAAAAGCGCGGAACGAAGCCGTCGAAATCGAAATCGAAATCGAGGCGAGAAACGCGTGAGCGCGGCGGGATCACCGGCTTTTTCCGGCGGATCATCTATTGGTGCATCGTGCTCGGAATCTGGGGCGGTATCGCGGTCGCCGGTGTCGTCATTTATTATGGCGCACGCATGCCGAACGCCAGCACTTGGGCCATTCCAGAGCGCCCGCCGAACCTGAAAATTGTCGCGGTTGACGGCACAATCCTGGCCAACAGAGGCACGACAGGCGGCGAGGCTTTGGCGCTCGAAGATATGTCGCCCTATATCCCGCAGGCGGTGATTGCGATCGAAGATCGCCGATTCTACTCGCACTTCGGTGTCGATCCGCTCGGCCTCGGGCGCGCAGTGGTCACCAATCTTCTGCATGGTCGCACGGTTCAGGGCGGCTCGACCCTGACGCAGCAATTGGCCAAGAACCTCTTCCTCTCTCCGGAGCAGACGCTGGAGCGCAAGATCCAGGAAGCGCTTCTCGCCATCTGGCTGGAGCAGAAATACACCAAGGATCAGATTCTGGCGATGTATCTGAACCGCGTCTATTTCGGTTCGAACGCCTATGGCGTCGAGGCCGCCTCGCGCCGATACTTCAACAAATCGGCGCGTGACGTGAACCTCGGCGAAGCGGCGATGCTGGCGGGATTGTTGAAAGCGCCCTCGCGCCTGTCTCCTGCGCGTGATCCGCAGGCGGCGGAAGAACGGGCGCAGGTGGTGCTGCAATCCATGCGCGATGTCGGTTTCATCTCCGAAGACGAGATCAAGACCGCCATGTCGCAGCCACCCACCAAGGCCAAGCGCTTCTGGTCGGGTGCCGAGCACTATGCGGCCGATATGGTCATGGATGAGGTCAAAAGTCTGATCGGCGACGTGAAGCAGGATCTGACGATTGATACGACCATCGATCTCAATCTTGAGAAGGATGCCGAGAAGGCGCTGAACGATGTGCTGAAGAGCGAAGGCAAGAAGCTCGGTGCTTCGCAGGCGGCGCTCGTCTCGATGGACGGGGCAGGTGCCGTGCGCGCCGTCGTCGGCGGTGCAGATTATGCCGAAAGCCAGTTCAATCGTGCCACCAAGGCCAAACGCCAGCCAGGCTCTGCCTTCAAGCCCTTCGTTTATATCGCCGCACTCGAATCCGGCCTGACACCGAACTCCGTGCGCAACGACGCGCCGGTCAGGATCGGGAACTGGACGCCGGAAAATTACGATCAGAAATATCGTGGCGAAGTGACGCTTGCGACCGCAATTGCCAATTCGCTCAACACGATTGCCGCGCAGCTCGTCATGGAGGTCGGACCCAACAAGGTTACGCAGGTGGCGCATCGCATGGGTATCGAATCCGACCTTCAGGCCAATGCCTCGATTGCGCTCGGCACGTCCGAAGTTTCGCTGCTGGAACTGACGTCTGCCTATGCGCCGATGATGAATGGCGGTTTCAAGGCAACGCCTCATATCGTCAAGCGTATCACCGATGCCGATGGCAAGGTTCTCTACGAAAACAAATACGACAACCCGCCCCGCGTTCTGGATGAGGGCATCGCCGCAACGATGAACGGCATGCTGACGGGCGTCATCAATGAGGGTACCGGCAAGGCTGCGCGTCTTAAAGGTTGGCAGGCAGCCGGTAAATCCGGCACGACTCAGTCTTTCCGCGATGCGCTTTTTGTCGGCTACACCAGCCAGCTAACCACCGGTGTCTGGTTCGGCAATGATGACGGCACGTCGATGAAGAAGGTAACGGGTGGTGGTCTGCCGGCCAAAGCCTGGAAGGAATTCATGACGGCAGCCCATAGCGGCCTGTCGCCATCGCCACTCTTTGGGCTTGGCGCTTATGGCGGCCAGGAAATCGGTCAGCCCATGGCGCAAAGCCCGCAAGCACCCGCGACGATCGGCGACATTATCTCCGATGCGTTGGGCGGTGGCTCTGCGCCCACGCCGGCGGAGTATCCGCCCGCACCCGTTGGTGCTGAACAGACCGCAGGCACGGTCCCGGCGCCGCCCTCCGAATATCCGCAACAAGCCTATCCACCACAGCAATCCGGTGGGCCGGTCCCGCCTGCAGATATCGGCGGCGGTGCTCAGCCACGACAAGGTGGACCGAAGCAGACGACCCTTCTCGATATTCTGATGGGCAATTGACGGTGGCGGTTGCGTTTCTCACTAGGAGCGCGGGGTTTCGCTAAAGTCTTTCGAAATGCTATCAAATTCCTTGCTCAGCAGGATCTTGTGAGATTGGACTTACCCAAATCTGGCGCGCGATGCTGAAAAGCTCTACACTACGAGCGGCAATAGTGTCCTCATCCCACACGTCATACTTATTTAAATCCCGATTTAAAGCTAAGCTGGAGTGAGAACGAACGGCAGGCATCTTTACAGAAAATGGACCATGAGAAACCGCCGTGTTTAGAGATTGCGTCAACAATGTTAGGTTGCCAAGCTTGTTCACGGCGCTCTGCCGCTGAAGGTTTCGGAAAATCAAATCAGCATCGTTTTCATCCTCCACGTGATCAAAGCCGAGAACGGGCCAATGAGTTTGCCACTTTTGCGGCATTATGTGTTCGACGCTTAGCTGCGACTTGATCTCAATATCTTCATTCCGACTTGACCGCTTAGCTTGTTCTATTGCCTCTAAAATATACCTCAACCGGGGCTGGCGTGTCCCCTGATACTGGTCGCGCCCTGTCCAGCCGCTCTGCCATTCGCTATCTGTCGGCCACCTCTCTGTTTCGGACTGACGTCCTGAGAGATATTCGATTAGAGCCGCAATTTTATCGGGACCAGCAGCCCGTAAGCGTTCTATTATTCCAACGAAAAGGCGATTGTAGCCTTTGGTCGAAAGTCCGCAGATATCGCGTCGAAGAATGTAACTCTCCAACACCTCTAAACCTCTTGGAAGAGCATCTATAGCTTCTGGTGCGGTAGCGAGATAAACAACCAATGGCATGGCCGTGGAGACGTCAAAGGCGTCTGCAAATCTGCCAAATCTGCCAAGCGGGTCATCTTTATGTTGATCGAAGAGACGCTTTTCTACTGACGCAGTCGCCGTAATGGATTCTAGTTCATCTCCGACTGAAGCAAACGGACGCTCATTCAAAATCCATCGGCGATAGCGTTCGAAAAGTGTTTCAACGGATACGATATCCGACAAGTGCATGGAAAGGTGATCCGTCAACATCCAATCTAGACGTTGGCGGGTTTGACGGCCCCGCGAAGCAACATGGCTCCAAAATGCGCGATCAAGCGGCAACCAATGCTTCTCATAAAGTTGATCAACCTTGAGAGACCCTTGATCCTGCCCCATTCCCTTGGCGCGCTGGAAAATAAAATTCCTCATCAAGTCTGCAGGGGTGAGATCGACGCCGCGGCTGTTTAAGGTCTCGAATATGGTTTGAGGATCGTCGCCGCCCTCCAACTCGATCGATACCACCGCCAAGCCTTCCTTCAGTGCTTCGAAAAGAAGCTCAAGCTTAAGTTCATCGAAGACACCATCGGTGGTCGCTAATGTTTCTACCTTCTCGCGGAAGAAAGCGTGTGCCGCCACAGAGCGTCGCACAAAGCCGTCCTCATCCGAGGGCTTTGCTGTGATAGCATCCGCGTTAACCGCGGGGTCTACGATGGACACAAATGATCGCCGGTCGGAAAGAGAAGGCCAAAGTTTAAAGCGTTCAACTTCTGAATGCTCCATAACTCCGTCATTTGTCAGATACTTTTGAAGCTCTTCGGCATACCTTGATCCATGCTTTTGAGCTACATCACGAATAGCGGATAGCAGAAGTTGGAATGTGGTAAGACGTTGCTGGCCATCGATAATCTCGTAGGCTTGTACTTGTTTGCCAAAGGTTTTGAGCTGGTTGATCACCATAGCGCCCATGAAATGAGGCGTTAGAGTTGACCGATCTGAGTTCAGCCGGTCAATCGCCCGCTCAATGTCCTCCCAAAGCAGCTCCAGCTGTGGTGTCACCCTCCATGCATATTGGCGCTGATAGAGTGGAATCAGGTAACGCTTTTTGCCGTCGAACAACTCTATAATGGAGCGAGTATAAGGCTTCATTGATCGATCCTACCAATATCTTCAGGTTGTTCTTTAATAAGAAACTCGTTTTACGCGTGATGTCTTCTCAGATTATTTTGCATAATTCAATAGCTCTCGGGTAACTTCCTGTCGTTTGATTATAGCTATCTAAAAATAGAAGTCGGTTGCCTCCGATTGCGAGGTGATTTTCCAATCTGTCACTCGTGGAGGTTCTCGTCCGCCCAGAATGCGGGGTACGGGATATTTACCGCTGAGACATCTCCTCCCGCCGTAAAGATTGGATTCAGTCTTTTTTGATAATGTCCCGTTAGTCATACCTTTTGGTTATCGGGACGGGCCGGTTTTGCGCATGTCCCGATTTTGTTTTGCGTACGGGTTCACATGCTTCGATCGACAGTGCCAGCTTTTGTTCTCGCCTGCCTATCTCTCTCGGGCTGTACCTCCAGTTCCGGGCCGGATGCCCTCATGGCGGGTTTGCCTTCGAAGGAAGTAACGAGTTCCGTCACACCATCCGCACCGGTTCCGCAGGCAAGTGTTGGTGAAGCCAGCCAGAAAGTCGCTTTGAACAGGCAGCCGCATCAAGAGGTGCTCGCCTGGGGCGGGCCGATGCCAAGTGGTTCACCCGCCTTTGCAGCCGTCGACAAGCAGATGTCGACGCAGCAGCGTGCAGCACCTGTCATCGCGCCACCAGCCATTCCCCAGGCTCGTGTGAATCTTCCACAAGACAGACCGGTCCAGCTTGCCATGGCAGGCAGTGTTGCCATGAGTGCGGGATCTTCGGCGCGCTCACGTGTGTTTCGTCCGGCCTTTTCGGATGCAAAGCCAATCAATTTTGGCAGGGTTCAGCCGAAGCACTTTGAAGTTCACGGTGTCGATGTCTCGCGTTGGCAGGCCAATATCGACTGGGAACGTTTGAGAACGCGCGGCGCCAACTTCGCCTTCATCAAGGCGACCGATGGCGGTGATCATCTGGACCCGATGTTCCGCACCAACTGGGAGCGGGCCAAGGCCGCAGGCGTTCGCCGTGGCGCATACCACTTCTTCTACTGGTGCCGCCCGGCAAGCCATCAGGCAGACTGGTTCATTCGCAACGTGCCGAGAGATCCAGATGCGCTGCCGCCGGTAATCGACGTGGAATATAACGGCGAGTCCTCCTGCAAGATGCGTCTGTCCCGCGCCCAGGTTCTGGAAAAGATGCAGGTCTTCATGGACAGGCTCGAGCGCCATTATGGCAAGCGCCCGATCATCTATACCGCGCCGGATTTCTACAAGGATCACCTGTCCGGCGAGTTGCGCGACTATCCCTTCTGGCTGCGTGCCGTCGCCCAGCATCCCTCGCGGGTCTACCCTGACCGCAAGTGGCTGTTCTGGCAGTATTCCGGCTCAGGCCTGTCCCATGGCGTCGAAGGCAAGATCGATCTCAATGTCTTTAACGGTAGAGAAGAAGACTGGCACCGTTGGATCGGCCGCGGCGGGAACGGCTGACGCCTATCTTGCAAATCTCCGCGCACCTGCAACGCAGGCCACCACGCCGAGCGTAACTACCAGCATGGCGAAGCTGACGGGCTCGCCCAGTAGCGTGGCGGCAAGCAGCAGCGCAAAAAACGGTTGCAGCAGTTGCAGCTGGCCAACGGCTGCAATGCCACCCAAGGCCAGCCCGCGATACCAGAAAATGAAACCGATCAGCATGCTGAACAGCGACACGTAGGCAAGCCCACCCCAGGCCGGTGCGGCAATGCCGCTCCATGTGGAGGGCATGGAGCAGAGCGCGAGTGGAAGCACGATCGGCAGCGAAATAACAAGCGCCCAGGAAATGACCTGCCAGCCGCCAAGCCGCCGGGAGAGCGCGGCGCCTTCCGCATAGCCTAGCCCGCAGACGAGGATCGCTGCCACCATCAAAAGATCGCCGATAAGATTGCCCTCGCCATTGAGGCTGAGAGCAAAGCCTGCGACGAGCAGGCTACCGAGGCAGGAGAATATCCAGAAGGCGAGGCGAGGGCGCTCTCCGCCGCGCAGAACGGCAAAAAGGGCGGTAGACAGCGGCAAAAGCCCGATGAACACTGTGGAGTGAGCAGAGGTGACCTGCTTCAGGGCCAGCGCAGTCAATAGCGGAAAGCCTACGACCACGCCGAGCGAGACGATGATGAGCGAGGACAGATCGCCTCGCGCCGGTTTCGCCTGCCGAAAGGTGAGGAGAAGGGCAGCCCCCAACATCCCTGCAATACTGGCGCGGGCAAGTGTCAGGAACAGTGGATCGAAACCTGTTACCGCCAGGCGCGTGGCCGGCAGAGATCCGCTGAAGATTATGATCCCGATAAAACCGCTCAACCAACCGCTCGATAATTTGTTCATGCATGGCGCTCCTTCTCAGTTTTTATGTCCGGAAAAGCCTGGCTCTGCCAGAAACGGTGACGTACAGTTGTGCGAAACTGTTATGGTAGATTGAGCACCACAGATGGACCTAGGTCATAGCGCACGGACGAGCGCCTCCCCACGCATCGATGCGGTGATGATGGAGATAAGACGCCGCATTGCCGCGCGGGTTTTGACGCCCGGCGCAAAGCTTCCCTCCGTCAGAGCCTTGGCAAAGGCGCAGGCTGTTTCAACCTCCACCGTCGTCGAAGCCTATGAGAGGCTGGTTGCCGAGGGGGCAATACGGTCGCGTCCTGGCTCGGGCTTTTTTGTTGCCAGTGCGCTGGCCCCGCTTTCGCTGGCGGATATTGGCCCAAAGCTCGACAGGCAAGTTGACCCCTTCTGGGTATCGCGCCTGGCATTGGAGGGCGGGCGGGGGCTTGCCATGCCCGGCTGCGGATGGCTGCCGCCATCATGGATGCCGGAGGACGCCTTGCGTAAGGCACTGCGCGCGCTCGCGCGCGCCAATGCCGACGTGCTGACGGACTATGCCATGCCACTGGGACTGCCTGCGCTTCGCCAATTGCTGGCGAGACGTTTGGCGGAGTCCGGCCTGATGGTCGGGGCCGATCAGATCCTGCTGGTGGATTCAGGAACGCAGGCGATCGACATGATTTGCCGTTTCCTGCTGGAACCCGGTCAGACCGTACTCGTAGACGACCCCTGCTATTTCAACTTTCATGCGCTGTTGCGCGCCCATCGGGTCAAAGTTATCGGCGTGCCTTACACGGCGGATGGGCCTGACATTGAGCTGTTTGAGCAGGCCCTGGAGGAGCATCGTCCGAGGCTGTACATCACCAATTCGGCCATCCACAATCCGACAGGCGCCGTCCTCTCTCCGGTTAAAGCTCACCGCCTCTTGATGCTTTCGGAACGTTCGGGGCTGACGATCATCGAAGACGATATCTTTGCCGATTTCGAGATAACCAAGGCACCGCGGCTTGCTGCCTTCGATGCTCTGAACCGTGTGATTCAGATCGGAAGCTTCTCCAAGACTCTCTCCGCCTCGGCCCGATGCGGCTACATCGTCACGCGCAAGGAATGGCTCGACCCTCTGGTGGATATGAAGATTGCCTCGAATTTTGCCGGAAGCCAAATTTCCGAGGCGGTGGTGCTTGAGGTGCTGAAAGACGGTAGCTACCGCAGGCACATGGAAGCCCTGAAGGCGCGTCTCGCAAAGGCGAAAGCGGACGTGGTCCAGACACTGCGCTCGCTCGGAATCGAGCCTTGGACCGATCCCCAGGCGGGTATCTTTCTGTGGTGCCGCCTCCCTTCGGGTGTTGATGCCGCGCACATGGCGCGCCATGCCCTGACCGAGAATATGGTCTTGGCACCCGGCAACGTTTTCTCTCAATCGGATACGGCGTCGACTTACATGCGCTTTAATGTATCGCAATGCGATCAGCCGCAATTTGCGTCTATTCTAAGACGCGCGATGACCGAGGCGAGCCGCTGAACTCCACCTTCGTTGGCATTTTAGGAACAATTCACGCAGATGTGCATTTTCTCCCCATTGGAAGAGGAGAAAACACCATGACTTTTGATCCAAACATGCCCCGCGACCCGAACCTTCGTCCGGACCGCCCTGAACTGCGCACAACGCCCGAAACTCACCGCAAGTCCGCTGGCTGGGCACCGTGGGCAGCCATCATCGTCGTTCTGCTCGTCGGCGGTTTCATCTGGATGCAGATGAGCAGCCCGTCCACGACGGATCCGACCACAACGTCGTCTACGACACCGCCAGCTGTGAGCGATCAAGCGCCAGCCCCGGCACCGATGACGCCTACTGCCCCGGCAACCGAGCCGGCGAACGGCGCTGCACCGGCTTCGCCGAACACCAATGGCACATCGACCCAGCCTTAATCGGCGATGATGTCGTCAAAAAGAGCCGCCTGTCATGAAGACAGGCGGTTTTTCTGTATTAAAAATTCTCCATCGCTGACGCCTTGTGCCCGGATTGAGCCCAGCGCTTGAAGGATTCTTGTGCGAGATCGGCAAGCGTAATTTTGGCGAAGCGTGCGAGCAGAATTGCCTCCGCCTCTTTCATCCCGTCCGCCAAAGCCATATTGACCGACTGCTCGATGACGCAGGCCGGATTGTCCCCGGAAAGACCAATCGAAAACAGTTCAGGGGTGCCGAGAGCTTTATAGATATCGAGAAGCGTGATGTCTGAAAGCGGTCTCGCCAGCACCCAGCCACCACCGTGACCCTTTTCCGATGTGACATAACCGGCGTCGCGCAGACCCGCCATGGTGCGCCTGACGACCACTGGGTTGGTCTGTAACATGGCGGCGATGGCATCGGATGTCGCTGGTTTTTCATGCTTTTCCATGTGGATCAGCACGTGCAGCACTCTCGACAGGCGGGTGTCTTGTCTCATTTGGTCTCTCTGGTTTCCTCCTCCTATCACCACACCTCGCATGTAACAATATGAGTTACATGATCTTGATTTGCGCTTTCACGTAACAATATAAGTTACGAAAACTTGTCAGTTGGAGGAAGGATCGTCTCATGACCTACGACGTCATCATTATCGGAGGAAGCTATGCCGGTCTCTCCGCAGCGCTTCAGCTCGGGCGGGCAAGACGGTCAGTGCTCGTCATCGATGCCGGCAGGCGCCGCAACCGCTTTGCCAGCCACTCACATGGCTTTCTTGGCCAGGATGGCAGAGCGCCAGACGAGATCGTGGCCGAGGCCCGCCGCCAAATCGAGAGATATAATACGATCGACTGGATCGATGGCCTCGCAACGAATGTCAGCGGCTCGGTTGACGCATTCGAAGTCGAGATTGAAGGGGATGGACGCAATGAGGGTCGAAGGCTCATCCTCGCCGCCGGCGTGACGGATGATCTGCCGTCAGTACCTGGCTTGAGCGAGCGCTGGGGCAGAAGCGTGTTTCATTGCCCCTATTGCCATTGCTATGAACTGAACCAGGGGCAGATCGGGGTAATCGCGGCATCCGCGCTTGCCATGCACCATGGATTGATGCTGCCAGACTGGGGAACAACGACGCTCTTCACCAACGGTGCCTTCACTCCCGATCAGGGCGAGCGCGCTCAATTGGAGGCACGCGGAACCGTAGTGGAGGAGGTAGCGATCCACGAGATCACCGGCAAAGCAGACGTCGTCCTTGCGGATGGTCGAACACTCGTCATGGACGGGCTTTTCACCCAGCCAACCCTGAGAATATCGGCGCCGTGGATTGCCGAATTGGGTTGTACGCTGGAAGAAACGCCGATGGGTGCCACCATTCCAACCGATGTAATGAAGCAGACGACGAAGCGCGGCGTCTTTGCCTGTGGCGATATCGCTCGCCCTGCCGGGTCGGTTGCACTTGCGGTGGGCGACGGCGCTATGGCTGGCACTGCGGCGCACAGATCGCTGATGTTTCTCGACCTATAGCTATCGATGAATACAAAAAATCCCGACCGATGGCCGGGATTTTCAAAACACAGATGATGAAGCGCCTATTCGTCGTTCATCTTAAGCGCTGCGATGAAGGCTTCCTGTGGAATCTCCACCTTGCCGAACTGGCGCATGCGCTTCTTCCCTTCCTTCTGCTTGTCCAGCAGTTTGCGCTTACGTGTGGCGTCGCCGCCGTAGCACTTGGCGGTTACGTCCTTGCGCAGCGCGCGAACGGTTTCGCGGGCAATGACCTTGCCGCCGATGGCAGCCTGGATCGGGATCTGGAACATGTGCGGCGGAATAAGTTCCTTCAGCTTCTCGCACATGCCGCGTCCACGACGGTCTGCTGCCGAGCGGTGAACCAGCATGGAAAGCGCATCGACCGGATCGCCATTGACGAGGATCGACATCTTGACCAGATCGCCTTCACGGTAATCCATGATGGTGTAGTCAAAGGAGGCGTAGCCCTTGGAGATCGACTTCAGGCGGTCGTAGAAATCGAATACCACTTCGTTGAGCGGCAGCTCATAAGTGATCATGGCGCGGTTGCCGACATAGGTCAGCTCCGTCTGGATACCGCGACGGTCCTGGCAAAGCTTGAGAATGCCGCCGAGATATTCGTCCGGCGTCAAAATCGTCGCTTTGATCCACGGCTCGCGGATTTCATCGATCTTCACCACATCCGGCATGTCCGCCGGGTTGTGAAGCTCTTTCTCGGTGCCGTCCGTCAGCGTCATTTCGTAGACGACCGAGGGTGCGGTGGCGACGAGATCGAGATTGAACTCGCGCTCCAGACGCTCCTGGATGATTTCCAGATGCAACAGGCCAAGGAAGCCGCAACGGAAGCCGAAGCCGAGCGCTGCCGAGCTTTCCATTTCGAAGGAGAAGGAAGCGTCGTTCAGGCGAAGCTTGCCGACGGCTGCGCGCAGGTCTTCGAAATCCGCCGCATCGACCGGGAAGAGACCGCAGAAAACCACAGGCTGCGCCGGCTTGAAGCCGGGCAGCGCCTTTTCCGTCGGGCGCTTGTCGTCGGTGATCGTGTCGCCCACGCGCGTGTCGGCCACTTCCTTGATCGAGGCGGTAATGAAGCCGATTTCACCTGGGCCGAGACTGTCGACCGTGACCATCTTCGGGGTCAGAACGCCGACACGCTCGATGGTGTACTTGGCGCCGGAGCCCATCATCCGGATCTGCTGGCCCTTGGTCAGCACGCCATCAATGATTCGCACCAGAACCATGACGCCGAGATAGGTGTCGTACCAGCTGTCGACGAGCAGCGCTTTCAGCGCACCCTTCTCACCGGCTTCGCTCTTCGGAGGTGGGAGCTTATGAACAATGGCTTCCAATACGTCGGGAATGCCGAGGCCGGTCTTTGCCGAAATCAACACGGCTTCGGAAGCATCGATGCCGATGACCTCTTCGATCTGTTCCTTGATGCGGTCAGGCTCGGCCGCTGGCAGGTCGATCTTGTTGAGAACCGTCACCAGCTCGTGGTTGTTGTCGATTGCCTGATAGACATTGGCAAGCGTCTGGGCTTCCACGCCCTGAGAGGCATCCACCACCAGAAGCGAGCCCTCACAGGCAGACAGCGAGCGCGACACTTCATAGGCGAAGTCAACGTGGCCGGGCGTGTCGATGAGGTTCAGCACATAAGTTTCGCCGTTATTCGCCTTGTAATGCAGGCGCACGGTCTGTGCCTTGATGGTAATGCCGCGCTCGCGCTCGATATCCATATTGTCCAGCACCTGCTCGGACATATCGCGCTCGGCAAGGCCGCCCGTCGACTGGATCAACCGGTCGGCAAGGGTGGATTTGCCATGGTCGATATGGGCGACGATGGAGAAGTTGCGGATATGGTCGAGGGGCGTACGGGTCGAATTGGTGCTCATGCCCCGCGCTATAGAGGGTTTCGCTCCCAAATGGAAGCTGTTCTATGGTGGCAAGAGGCGGCGAAAACGGCTTTTCAGCCGGGGAACTGCTCGCTCCAGTCACGCCGCGTCGCAACCTGTCCCTCGGTGCGCAGACGCGCCACATCGGCAAGGTCGATATCGACGATGAGAAGCGTGCTCTCGCTCACCGCGTCGCTGTCGCTTTCCGCCACGATGCCATTGGCTGGCATGCCATAATCGGAAGGCACGTAAAGCGCCGCGCGCCCGCGATTTTCATCGACCGCTGGCGACCACGGCGCTTCCCCGGCGGTGGGGGAGGATAAGACCGCAAACTGGTTTTCCAGCGCTCGCGCCTGCGCGCCGATCCTTACACGATAGGAGCCTGCCAGCGTGTCCGTGCAGCTTGGCGCCAGCACCAGTTCCACACCCATTTCGGCAAGCCTGCGGCCCAGCATTGGGAACTCATTATCGTAGCAGATCAGGATGCCGAGCTTGCCAATGCTCGTCTCAAAGGCTTTGAGACCTTCCACGCCTGGATCGATGAACCATTGCTCGCGCTCGAAACGCGTCATGATCTGCTTGTCCTGATAACCGATCAGTCCGTCAGGACCGAAAAGCCAGGCGCGGTTGCGGAACTTGCCATCAGCATCCTTCACCGGCGCGCTGCCCGGCTGAAAAAGAATCTGATGCTGCCGCGCCAGCTCGTCGCAGAGTTCCACCCAGGACGGGATCAGGCTTTGCATCGCCTCGATCGAGCCGTGCAGATCGGAGCGGATATCCGGGGCCAATTGCCCGGTCAGCACCATGGCGGAATATTCCGGCAGCAGAAGGAGTTCCGCGCCCTTTTGCTTGGCCTCCGCAACGATGGAGCTTAGATGCCGGGCATAGTCCTCCCAGGTTTCGATCAGCTCCATGGCGTACTGGCAGGCGGCAAGCCGGGTCATTCAGCGATCCTCTTCGTCCAGAAGGATAGAGGCTTTGCGCTCTGCTCATCTTCATCCAGATCCTGCCATGTGAAACTGGTGCGAAGCTCCGGGTGGTGTGTGTAGCCACGCTTTGCCCAAAAGTCGTTCAGCGGCACGTAGTCGGCGGGACGGCGGGGATGATCGGACGGACGCTCGACGGCGCAGAAGGTGCACCAGTCGAAACCGCCAAGGCGCTTCGCATGCGCTTCCCGTTCCTCGAAGAAGCGCACACCCAGGCCATGGCCGCGGTATTCAGGCAAAAGCACGCTCTCGCCGAAATAGAAGATTTGCTCGAGCTCGTACCCGGCATTGATGAAGGGCATCTTCACCTCATCCGTTTCCGCCATCATCGGCATGCCCGTCGACATGCCCACGATTTTGTCGCCATCGATCGCGAGCACGAATACGGCACCCTCGGCTTTCGCATAGGTCGAGAGATAGGTGTGCTCATAATCGAACGATCCGTCATAGAGGTACGGAAAGGCGCGAAAGACGGTGATACGCAGCCGCGACAGATCGTCGAAGAACGGTGCAGCATCAATGCCGGAAAGGGAACGGATTTCGACGGTCATGGGCATGTTCACATGGATTTTCCTTGGTTATACCGTCAGGGAAAAGCTGTGCAAGCCTTGAACACGGAGATTGGATCATGTCCGCACTCGAAACCATACGCGCCTATTACGATGCCTTCAACCGTCAGGATATGGATGCCTTTCTGGCGCTTCTGACCGACGATGTGGTGCATGACATCAATCAGGGCGAGCGGCAGGTCGGAAAGGACATCTTCGCCAAATTCATGCAGCACATGAACCGCTGCTATAAGGAAAACCTCACCGACATGGTGATCATGGCGAGCGAAGACGGCAAGCGCGCTTCCGCGGAGTTCATCGTCAACGGCGAGTATCTCAAGACCGATGAAGGCTTGCCGCAAGCCAATGGCCAGACCTATGTCCTGCCAGCCGGTGCCTTCTTCGAGTTGAAGGATGGCAAGGTCGCGCGGGTGACCAATTACTACAATCTTAATGACTGGATCGCGCAAGTTGGCGCGTAAGAGCTGAGAGCCTCAGTTGTTGCCGTGGATCCTCGCCTATAGGGCGAGGATAACGTCTGAGAAGGGGCGTGGTCGCGCGCGTCCTTTGCCCTCACGTCTCCAGAACGATACCGAGTTCCGCCCGCAGCTTCTTCGTTAGCCCCGCCGCCACGAGTTCGTAGGAGCGGCGGACGTAGTGCTCCAGCTCTTCGCCTTCCAGCGGAGAATGATCGCTGATCGACACCCATTTGCGTTTGGCGAAATAGGGTGCCTGGGCAATGCCTTCCAGCGATGTGAGGATTTCGAAACTTTCTTCCGAGCATTTGACGACAAGCCGCCAGTCATCCCGCTCGCCAAGAACCGCAAACACCTTGTCGCCGACCTTGGCAACATGCGAATCCCATTGATCGACAAAGTTCACGCCCGGCCAGGCGCCAAGCATTGCATCGAACGTCTTTCGCTCGAAGAGGCTCATTGTAGCCGTTCCGCGATCAGCGTCGCCAGCCTTTCGGCAACCTCCGCCTTTGAGAGATCGGGCCAGGCATCGACGCCGCTGTCGGAGATGATCTTCACCTGATTGCGGCCTCCGCCCATGATGCCGGTTTCAGGCGAGACATCATTGGCAACGATCATGTCGGCACCCTTGCGCTGAAGCTTGGCGCGACCATTCTCCTCGACATTCTGCGTTTCCGCCGCAAAGCCGATCACCAGCTTGGGCCGCTTTTCGTGATGGCCGACGGTTTTGAGAATGTCCGGGTTTTCGGTCAGTTGCAGCGCAGGCGGCGCGTCACCCGGCTGTTTCTTGATCTTCTGGTCCGAAGAACTCGCCACCCGCCAATCCGCAACCGCGGCGACGAAGACGGCGATATCAGAGGGCAGCTTGCCAAGCACGGCGTCGCGCATTTCTACGGCGCGTTCCACATGGATGGTGTTCACACCCGCCGGATCGGGGATAGTCACCGGACCGGAGACGAGCGTCACCTCCGCGCCAAGCTTGGCAAGAGCGGAGGCAATGGCGTGGCCCTGCTGGCCGGATGAACGGTTGGCGATATATCGTACGGGATCGATTGGCTCGTGCGTCGGACCGGAGGTGACGATGGCCGTTTTGCCCCTGAGCGGCTTTGGTGCGTCGTCCAGCATCTGCTCGACGGCCTCCGCGATCTGCAATGGCTCGGCCATGCGTCCCACACCGGCTTCACCCTTTTCCGCCATTTCGCCCGCCATCGGGCCGATAAAGCTGATGCCATCGCCTTTCAGCGTTGCGATGTTCCGCTTGGTGGCGTTGGCCTCCCACATTTTCGGGTTCATTGCAGGCGCCACTAGCACGGGACGATCGGTCGCCAGCAAAACGGTGGACGCCAGATCGTCCGCCAGCCCGTTTGCCATCTTCGCCAGAAGATCGGCAGTCGCGGGTGCCACCACAACGAGGTCGCAGCCGCGCGCCAGCCTGATATGGCCGACATCCTGCTCATCCTGGCGGGAAAAAAGTTCGGTAAACACATGCGTGGCGGACAGCGCCCCGACGGCAAGCGGCGTGACGAATTCCTGCGCGCCCCTGGTCATCACCGGCGTCACCGTCGCGCCGCGCTCTTTCAGGCGGCGGATCAGATCGAGGCTCTTATAGGCGGCAATGCCGCCGGAGATGATGAGCAGAATATGCTTGTTCGACAGAGCCATGCGCAAAGACCAGTTTCCCGTTTAATCGGGAAACTAAGCGGTCAGTAGGCAAAGTGCAATCACGCCGCCTTGGCGACGTGATATTCCTTGATGGCGACCATCTTGATCGCCGGGAAACGCTCGGCCTCATAGCGCAGCGAAAAGGCATCCTGCGCCAGAAACACCGGATCGCCGTCGAGGTCGCGGGCGATATCGCCGCGTTTGACGTTCAAGAACTTCTCGAACTCGGCGGGCTGATCGGACGAAATCCAGCGGCAGACGGAGAAGCGCGACATCTCGAAGGACACCGGCAGGCCATATTCGCCCATCAGCCGTTCCTTCAACACATCGAGCTGCAGCGCACCGACGACGCCGACGATGGCTGGCGAACCGTCTTCGGGCGAAAACAGCTGCACGACGCCTTCTTCGGCCATCTGCTGCAGCGCCTCCTTCAGCTTCTTCGCCTTCATCGCATCCTCAAGCCGGACACGGCGCAGAATTTCCGGCGAGAAGTTCGGCACGCCCTGGAAGACCAAATTTTCGCCTTCAGTCAGCGTATCGCCGATGCGCAGCGTGCCGTGGTTGGGAATGCCGACCACATCACCGGCATAGGCCGTGTCCGCCAACTGGCGTTGCGAGGCGAAGAAGAATTGCGGCGCGGTGAGGCCCATCTGCTTGCCGGTGCGGGCAAGGCGCGCCTTCATGCCGCGCTCCAGCTTGCCGGAGCAGATGCGGGCAAAGGCGATGCGGTCGCGGTGGTTCGGGTCCATATTGGCCTGGATCTTGAAGACGAAGGCTGTCATCTTTTCTTCAGCGGCATGGACGAGGCGGGTATCGGCCACCTGGTCACGTGGCGGCGGGGCGAAATCGCCAAGCGCGTTGATCAGATCGCGCACACCGAAATTGCGAAGCGCCGAGCCGAAGAAAACCGGCGTCATATGGCCTTCGAGAAACGCCTGACGGTCGAAGGGACGGCAGGCCTCCATGGCCAGTTCCGTTTCCTCGATAAAGGCGTCACGCTCGTTCTCCGGCAGGCGATCAGCTACGGCCTGCGGGCCGTTGACGGGCAGGCCGTCGACCTGTGTATCGTTGCCGCGGAAGGTGTTCTCGGCAAGATTGTAGGCGCCGCAAAAGGTCTTGGAGCGTCCGACAGGCCAAGTGATCGGCGCGGTATCGAGCGCCAGCTTCTCTTCCACCTCATCGAGGATTTCGAAAGCGTCGCGGCTTTCGCGGTCCATCTTGTTGATGAAGGTGATGATCGGAATGTCGCGCATGCGGCAAACTTCGAAGAGCTTCAGGGTCCGCGGCTCGATACCCTTGGCGGCGTCGATCACCATGATGGCAGCATCGACGGCTGTCAGCGTGCGATAGGTGTCGTCGGCGAAGTCTTCGTGGCCTGGCGTGTCGAGAATATTGAAGACGCGGTCGTTATATTCGAAGGTCATGACCGAGGTCACGACCGAGATGCCGCGCTCTCGCTCGATCTTCATCCAGTCCGAACGGGTCTGGATGCGATCCTTCTTGGCCTTCACTTCACCGGCAAGCTGGATCGCACCGCCGAACAGCAAGAGCTTTTCGGTCAGCGTCGTCTTACCCGCATCCGGGTGCGCGATAATAGCAAAGGTGCGGCGGCGGGAGACCGCCTCGGCAAGTGTTTCGGCCATCTAACAAATCCTGTGGAATTGCGGGCTATCTAGCGTTTCGAGCCCGCTTTTGCAATTGACCTTGACCCATGGAGGGCAAACTAATGCCGCATGAACACGCAAAACGCCCAGTCTCCCGGCCTGAAACTCATTCGCCTTCCCCATGGTGGCGGCATAGAGCTCCCTTCCTATGAGACGGCAGGTGCCGCAGGCATGGACCTTCGCGCCGCCGTTGCGCAAGGCGAGCCGATGACGCTGCGTCCCGGCGAACGGGCGCTGGTGCCGACCGGCTTTATCTTCGAAGTACCTTTTGGCTATGAGGCGCAGATCCGCCCGCGCTCCGGCTTGGCGATCAAGAATGGCATCACCTGCCTCAACTCCCCTGGCACGGTGGATAGCGATTATCGCGGCGAGGTTAAGGTCATTCTCGCCAATCTCGGGCAAGCGGATTTCGTCATCGAGCGCGGCATGCGCATCGCCCAGATGGTCATCGCACCGGTCACGCAGGTGACGGTGACGGAGGTCAGTGAATTCAGTGAAACCGAGCGTGGGGCGGGCGGCTTCGGCTCTACCGGCGTCTGACCACGACGTTGTGAGCCGACGCGTTCTGGAGTATGTCTCAGAGACTGACGGGAAGGGACATCTCCATGACGATCACGACAATCCTTGCCTACGCGATGGCCCTTTTTATTGCCGCCGCCATTCCAGGTCCGGGCATGACGGCGATCGTGGCCCGTGCTCTTGGCTCAGGCTTTCGCGAGACGTTTTTCATGGGGCTTGGTCTCGTGCTCGGCGATATGGTCTACCTCACCGCAGTCGTGCTGGGTCTCGCCTTCGTGGCGCAGACTTTTCAGGAAGCCTTCATGCTGCTGAAATTCGCCGGTGCCGCCTATCTGTTGTACATCGCCTGGAAGCTTTGGACCGCTGGCCTTCTGCCGCAGGATTTGCAGGCGAAAAAGAGCACCAGTATCGGAATGTCGTTTCTCTCCGGCCTGTTCATCACACTCGGAAACCCCAAGACCATGCTCTTCTACGTGGCGCTGGTGCCGACACTTATCGATATCCGTCTGATCGGCGTATCCGAATACGCGATACTGATTGGCGTTACCTTCGTCGTGCTGATGGCGGTGCTGCTGCCCTATATTCTGCTGGCCTCCAAAGCGCGGGCACTGCTGAAGCGTCCGAGCGCCTTGACGATCCTCAACCGCACTGCGGCGGGCATTCTGGCAGGCACGGCAGCAATGATTGCGACCCGCACCAGTTGAGAACAGTCTTCCACGCACGGCGCTGAGATTGGTGATCTATCCCAAGCATCTCACCCTATAAGCACGTTTGTTCTCTGGCTTCCTCGCCAGGATCGCCCTATCCTGCGCGCAATTGCATGAGGATATAAGGCAGGAGAGCAGGCATGTCGGAAGTGAAAAAGCCCGGACGTGGACGGATCTATTCCTCGATCACCGAAACCATCGGTGACACGCCGCTGGTGCGTCTGGACAAGCTGGCGCGCGAAAAGGGCGTGCACGCGACGATTCTGGCAAAGCTTGAATTCTTCAACCCCATCGCGTCCGTCAAGGATCGCATCGGTGTTGCCATGATCGAATCGCTTGAAGCGCAGGGCAAGATCACACCCGGCAAGACGACGCTGGTCGAGCCGACGTCTGGCAATACCGGCATTGCGCTTGCCTTCGCCGCCGCCGCCAAGGGCTACAAGCTCATTCTTACCATGCCGGAAACGATGTCGGTGGAGCGCCGCAAGATGCTCGCATTGCTGGGTGCCGAACTGGTTCTGACCGAAGGTCCAAAGGGCATGAAGGGCGCGATTGCCAAGGCGCACGAACTGGCCGAAACGCTGCCCGATGCCATCATTCCGCAGCAGTTTGAAAACCCGGCCAACCCAGAAATTCACCGCAAGACGACGGCAGAGGAAATCTGGAACGATACCAACGGCAGCGTCGATATCTTCGTCGCGGGCATCGGTACCGGCGGCACCATCACAGGCGTCGGCCAGGTGCTGAAGGGCCGCAAGCCAGACCTCAAGGTCGTGGCTGTCGAACCGACGGACAGCCCCGTGCTGTCTGGTGGCACGCCCGGCCCACACAAGATTCAGGGTATCGGGGCAGGTTTTGCTCCCGCCATTCTCGATACCAAGGTTTATGACGAGATCGTCACCGTCAGCAATGACGATGCCTTTGAAACAGCCCGTCTTGCTGCGCGGCTGGAAGGTGTACCGGTGGGCATTTCATCCGGTGGAGCGCTTGCCGCCGCCATCAAGATCGGTGCGCGTGAAGAAAATGCTGGCAAGACAATCGTGGTGATCATCCCGTCCTTTGCCGAACGCTATCTTTCCACGGCACTGTTCGAAGGACTTGGCCTTTAGAGCAGTTCCGCTGAACACGGATTCACCTACACTACTCTAACTCTTCGTTTCGGTACGCAGAACCGATCAAACTTTTGCTGGAAATGCTCTAATCACAGTAGCGAGCGCGCGGCGGTAGATGCCGCGCAGCCTCACTCGACACGCTTGGCGATCACGGCTGCAGATGTGCCGGGCACCTCTGAGATCGTGTAGGCTTGCTGCACCGACGCCACAATGCGCGCGGCGTCTTCGCGGCTCGCCGCATGCACAAGGGCAATCGGCTGGCCCGCTTCCACCTTCGTTCCCAAGGGCAAAATCGCCGACAGGCCAACGCGATGATCGATCTTGTCGCTTGGATGACGACGACCGCCGCCGAGTTCGACAACCGCCATGCCTAGATCGCGCGCCTGACAGGTTGAGAGCCAGCCGCTTTTGGGCGCGGGCACTGGGACGACATGCGGGGCTGTTGTCAGATACTGCTCAGGACGCTCCACAAAATCTACCGGACCGCCGAGCGCCGACACCATTTGCCCGAAGCGTTCAAGTGCGCGACCTGAAGAGAGCGCATCACGCGCCATTGTTTCGGCCCCTGCGAGCGTCGCCGCCACGCCACCCTGAACCAGCATTTCCGCGGCAAAAGCGAGAATCAGTGTTTCAATGCGCGTGCCGGTTTTCCTGCCATTCAGGAAATCGAGACAGTGGATGATTTCAAGCGTGTTGCCGGCGGCGTCCGCCAGAGGCTCATTCATGTCGGTGATCAGCGCGCAGGTTTTGACACCTGCGCCATTCGCCACCTGAACCAGGGCGGAGGCGAGTAGTTCAGCCTCTTCGGCGCTTAGCATGAAAGCGCCGCTGCCGAATTTGACGTCGAGCACCAGCGTTTCAAGCCCGGCGGCGAGTTTCTTGGAGAGGATCGAGGCGGTGATCAGCGGTATGGAATCCACCGTCGCCGTCACGTCGCGGATGGCATAAAGCCGCTTGTCTGCAGGCGCGAGGTCGCCCGTCTGGCCGATGATGGCGCAGCCCACATCCTTGACAGTTCGGCGGAACAGCGCCTCGTTTGGCATCACATCATAGCCGGGGATGGCTTCAAGCTTGTCCAATGTCCCGCCGGTATGGCCAAGACCACGACCGGATATCATCGGGACCGCCAGCCCACAGGCCGCAACGATCGGTGCGAGCATCAGCGAGACATTGTCGCCGACACCGCCGGTCGAATGCTTGTCCGAGATCGGTTTGCCGATGTCGGCCCAGGACAGCACATCGCCGCTGTCGCGCATCGCAAGTGTCAGCGCAACCGTCTCCTCGCGCGTCATGCCGCGAAAGAACACCGCCATGGCAAAGGCTGCTGCCTGTCCCTCCGAAATAGACCCATCGGACAGTGCCGCGATAAAATCTTTGATCTCGGTAGCGGCCAGCGTCTCGCCATCACGCTTGCGGCGGATGATCTCTTGCGGGATCATGAGGCGTCAATATCCGGTTGCAGCTTTCGCTGGCTCTCCACCCGCTAGCACATTCAAAACATCATCCAGCAGGCTGGAGGCCCCGAAGCGGAAGGTGGAGGGCATCGCCCAGTTGGGCTGCATGATGGTTTCTGCCAGACGCAGATAAAGCGTCGCATCGGCAACGGTGCCGATGCCACCGGCAGGCTTGAAGCCAACCTTCTTCCTGCTGTCGCGGATGACCTGCAGCATGATGTCTGCCGCCTCAAGCGTGGCGTTGACGGCCACCTTACCGGTGGAAGTCTTGATGAAATCAGCGCCTTCGGCGATGGCAATCTCGCTGCCGCGACGGATGAGGGTCTTGTCCTTCAACTCGCCGGTTTCAAGGATGACTTTCAGCAGGATCGGCTCGGGGCAAGCTTGGCGAACTGCCGCCACCATCTCCGCAACCGCGGCTTCATCGCCTGCGATGAACTTGCGATAGGGAATGACCAGATCGATTTCATCTGCACCGTCGGCGATGGCGCGCTCGGTTTCCGCGACGACGGTGGCGACATCAAGATCGCCGGAAGGAAAATTCACGACGGTCGCGATGCGGATCGAATGATTGTTGCCGAAGGCCGCACGCGCCTGGGCGACGAAGCGCGGCCAGATGCAGATGGCCGCCGTGTTGCCAAACTGCGTATGGGCTCTCTGGCAGAGGCTTGCAATCTGCTCCGGCGTGCAATCGTCTTTCAGATTGGTCAGGTCCAGCAAGGACAAAGCGAGGCTGGCTGCTTCGCGCGGGCGCTGAAGTTCCATGCTCAGTTTCCTCCCGAAATCATTTCCGTTAAAACAGCGGCAAGACGTTTGCCGCCGGTCGGAGCCATATCCTTGGTCTCGTCATGGCTCAGTTCGGCGCCGGTCATGCCGGCACCGTAATTGGTAATAACGGAAGCAGCGGCAACGCGCATCCCGAAAAAGCGCGCAAGGATCACTTCCGGTACGGTGGACATGCCCACAGCATCGGCACCAAGCGTGCGCGCCATGCGAATTTCGGCGGGCGTTTCGAAGCTTGGGCCGGAAAACCACATATAGACGCCGGAAAACAGCGGGACGGTCGCACGGATCGCCGCATTGCGCATGGCAAGCGTCAAATCCGCATCGTAAGCGCTGGTCATGCCGACGAAGCGCTTGTCGCTCTCCTCGCCGATCAGCGGGTTCATGCCCGAATAGTTGATGTGATCGGTAATCTGCATCACAGAACCGGGCGGCATATCCTGGCGAACCGAGCCCGCCGAGTTGGTGAGAATCAGGGATTGGACACCGATACCGGCCAGCGCCTCGATCGCCGGACGCATGGCGGATGCATCGCCCTTTTCATAATAATGAACGCGTCCTGACAGCATGATGACCGGCTGGCCACCAAGATAACCCGCGACCAACTCACCTGCATGGCCGGAGACAGCACTTTCCGGAAAGCCTGGAATATCCCCATAGGGAATGCGGATCGGGTCGGTCACTTCGTCCACCAGCGCACCAAGGCCGGAACCGAGCACGATGGCGGTGCGTGGTACAAGGCCATTCAGCCGTTCGACCAGAACGTCGATGATCGCGTGATCCATCTTACAACTCGGTCTTGAAGCTGAAGGGCAGGAGCTCGTCCATGGTCATCACCTTCTGCACGCCGGTCTCGTCGCAGAGATAGACCTTCGTGTCGGCGCTTGCGAATTCGGCTATCTTCTGGCGACAACCACCGCAGGGCGGGCAAAGCGCCAGCTTCTCGGCGATGACGGCGATCTCCTTGATCTGCCTTGCGCCGCCCATCACCATGGCACTGATGGCGGAAGGCTCCGCGCACCAACCCTGTGGGAAGGACAGGTTCTCGATATTGGCACCCTTATAGACCTTGCCATCTTCGGCACGGATGGCAGCGCCTACCGGAAACTTCGAGTAGGGCGCGTGGGCAAAGCCCATGGCCTCACGGGCGGCTTCGAAGAGCGCATGTGTCGTCGGTTCGTTCAGCATCAATCAACGCTCCTTGGAGTAGGCAACGCCACCGGCCTTCGGCGGCTTTGCGACGCCGATGAAACCAGCAAGCAGAATGCAGGTAAGGATATAGGGCAGCGCCTGGAAGATCTGCACCGGCACTTCACCGATACCGGGGATCGCCTTGCCCTGCATGAAGTTCGCCATCGCATCGAGGAAGCCGAAGAGAAGGCAGGCAAACATGACCGGAACCGGCTTCCACTTGGCGAAGATCAGAGCGGCAAGTGCAATATAGCCCTTGCCGGCAGACATGTTGGCAATGAAGGCCGCCGACTGTGCAACGGCAAGATAGGTACCGGCGAAGCCGCACAGGAAACCGGCGACGATGACGGCGCGGAAACGCATCCATGCCACCGAAATGCCGGCTGTATCCACGGCACCCGGGTTCTCACCGACAGCACGCAGGCGAAGACCGAAGCGCGTGCGGTAAAGCACCCACCAGGAAATCGGCACCGCGAGGAAGGCGAGATAGGTCAGGATATTGTTGCCGGAAATCACGTTGGCATAAAGCGGACCGATGAAGGGCACGTCGCGCATCATGTCCGCACCCGGCAGAATGATCGGCGTGAAGCGGCCTTCGCCGGTGATCTGCGGCGTGCGCCCCCCTTGGCCGAACCAGGCCTGGCCGAGAACGACGGTGAGACCGGCTGCGACGAAGTTCAGGGCGACGCCGGAGACGATCTGGTTGCCGCGATTGGTAATGACGGCAAAGCCATGCACCAGCGAGAAGAAGATCGAGATGCCGACACCGGCGGCAAGCCCCGCCCACGGGTCTTTGGTCAGATAGGCAACGCAGGCGGATGCGAAGGCGGCCGCCAGCATCTTGCCTTCCAGGCCAATATCGAACACGCCGGCGCGTTCGGAAAACAGGCCGGCAAGCGCGGTAAACAGCAGCGGAATGGTCAGGCGCACGGTCGAACCGAGAATGCTGACCAGCATGTCGAAGGTTTCCATGGCCTTACCTCTTCACAAAGTTTTGGTAGATGCGCACAAGCGCGGGGCGATACATATATTCGAGGGCACCGGCAAACAGGATCACCAGACCCTGGATGACGACGATCATCTCGCGGGTGATGTTGGGCATTTCAAACGAAAGGTCCGCGCCGCCCTGATAAAGAATGCCGAAGAGCAAGGCTGCAAAGACGATCCCGAGCGGATGGCTTCTGCCCATCAGCGACACGGCAATTCCGACGAAACCGGCACCGGCCACAAACTCCACCTGAAGGCGCGCGGATGCCCCCATGACCGGATTGAGTGCCATCATCCCGGCAAGACCGCCGGATATCAGCATGGCGATGATGACCGTGCGTGAATAGGGAATACCGGCATAGACGGCAGCCGAAGGGCTGATGCCGAGTGTGCGCATCTCATAGCCGAGCTTGGTGCGCCAGATCAGTACCCACACCAGAAACGCCATGACGAGCGCGATGATAAACGACACGTTGAAAGGCGCTGGACCGAGCTTGAGCCCGAAGAGTGCCATCAGCCAGTCGAGCTTCGGTAACTGCCCGCCCGGAAGAAAGGTGCGTGTTTCCGGCGCCATCTTGCCCGGCACGATCAGCACGTTGACGAGGAGATACACCATCAGGGCTGCAGCAATGAAGTTGAACATGATGGTGGTGATAACCACGTGGCTGCCACGCTTGGCCTGCAGCCAGCCGGGGATGAACGCCCATGCCGCGCCGAAGAGTGCCGCGCCGATCACGGCAAACGGCATCGTCACATACCAGGGAACGTAACGATCGAGCGTGAGCGCTACGAGCGCCGCGCCCAGACCGCCAATATAGGCCTGGCCTTCCGAGCCGATATTGAACAGCCCGGCATGGAAGGCGACAGCGACCGAGAGGCCGGTAAAGATGAAGCTCGTCGTGTAGAACAGTGTGAAGCCGATGGCGTCACCGCGTCCAAGCGCACCTTCGATCAGCAGACGAAGAGCAGCGAAGGGATCTTCGCCGATCGACCAGACGACGAGGCCCGAGATGAAAAAGGCGGTCAGGAGGTTCAGAAACGGCAGGAGGCCGTAATTGATCCAACCGGGGAGGGGTACGGAAGCTGTACTCATATGTGTTTGGCCTTATGCGGCAATGCCGGCCATCATCAGGCCAAGCGTCTGTTCTTCGGCTTCCGCCGTCTTTTCTCCGACAACCCGACCCGCGAACATGACCAGGATGCGATCCGAAAGCGAACGGATCTCATCCAACTCAACGGACACAAGCAGGATCGCCTTGCCAGCATCGCGCATGTCGATGATGCGGCGATGAATGAACTCGATGGCACCGATATCGACGCCACGCGTCGGCTGACCGATAATCAGCATGCTCGGATCGCGCTCGATCTCACGCGCAACCACGATTTTCTGCTGATTGCCGCCGGAAAAATTCGCGGTCTTCAGCCGGGCGTTCGGCGGGCGTATATCGTATTTCTCGATCTTTTCGGCAGCATCCTTGCGGATCGCTTCCGGATCGAGAAATGGACCTTTGCCGTATCGTTCATCACGATGGTAGCCGAGAATGGAGTTCTCATATTCCTCGAATTTTAGAACCAGGCCCATATGGTGCCGGTCTTCGGGAATGTGGGCAAGACCAAGTTGACGCAGGATAGCTGGATCGACCTTCTCCACCTGCTTGCCATTGATCAGAATTTCACCTGAATGCGGCTTTCGGATACCGGCGATGGCTTCCAGGAGTTCGGACTGGCCGTTTCCGGCAACACCTGCAATGCCGACAATCTCGCCAGCGCGGACATCGAAGGACACATTGTCCACCATGGTCACGCCACGGCCGTCTTTAACCGTGAGGTTACGAACCGAGAAAAGAACATCGCCAGGGCTGGCTTCGCCCTTTTCCACGCGAAGCAAAACGCGGCGACCGACCATCAACTCGGCTAGTTCCTCGACCGTGGTTTCAGACGTCTTGCGCGTCGCGACCATCTCTCCGCGGCGCATGACGGATACCTCGTCGGTGATCGCCATGATTTCCCGCAGCTTGTGGGTAATGAGGATGACCGTCTTGCCCTGGTCGCGCAACACGCTCAGAATTTTGAACAGATGATCGGCCTCCGCAGGCGTCAAAACGCCCGTTGGCTCGTCGAGGATCAGGATCTCCGCGCCGCGATACATCGCTTTCAGGATTTCCACGCGCTGTTGAAGACCGACCGGCAAATCCTCGATGATTGCATCCGGGTTGACCTCTAGGCCATACTCATCTTCCAGACGCTTCAGCTCTTTGCGCACAGCGGCCGTGCCCTTGGACAGAAGCGCACCGCCTTCCGCACCGAGCATGACATTTTCCAGCACGGAGAAATTCTCGACCAGCATGAAGTGCTGATGCACCATGCCGATACCGGCGTCGATGGCTGCCTGGCTGTCCTTGATGGCAACGGGATTGCCGTTGACGCGGATTTCGCCGGAATCGGCCTGGTAGAAGCCGTAGAGGATCGACATCAGGGTCGACTTGCCAGCACCGTTTTCCCCGATGATCCCGTGGATCGTTCCCTTGGCAACGGTCAGATTGATATTTTTATTGGCGTGAACGGCACCGAATTTCTTGTCGATGCCCACGAGCTCGATTGCAGGGTTCATACTCAAACCGAAACCTCTCCGAAGGCTGGATATGAAAAGGGCGCAAGATGAAAAACATCATGCGCCCCAGTCAAATATCATATCATTTCGGGCAGGAATTGTCCGACATGTAGTCGTGAACCTTGACGGCGCCGGAAATGATATCGGCCTTCGCCTTATCGGCTGCAGCCGCCATTTCAGGCGTGATCAGAGCCTTGTTGTTGTCATCGACAGCATAAGCCACGCCATCTTCCTTGACGCCGAGCGCGTTGACGCCAGCGGTGAACTTGTCGTCCTTGACGTCCTTGAACGCATTGTAGACGGCGAGATCGACGCGCTTGACCATCGAGGTCAGAACGGAGCCCGGATGAAGATGGTTCTGGTTGGAATCGACGCCGATCGAGAACTTCTTGTTGTCGGCTGCAGTCTGCAGAACGCCAAGACCCGTCGCACCGGCTGCCGCGTAAATCACGTCCGCGCCCTGGTCGATCTGGTTCTTGGTCAGCTCACCGCCACGCACCGGGTCGTTCCATGCTGCACCCGTCGTGCCGGTCATGTTCTGGAAGACTTCGATCTTGTCGTTGGCTGCCTTGGCGCCCTGGGCATAACCGCAGGCGAACTTGCGGATCAGAGGAATGTCCATGCCGCCGATGAAGCCGACCTTGCCGGTCTTGGAAGCCATGCCAGCAAGAAGCCCGACGAGGTAGGAGCCTTCTTCTTCCTTGTAGACGACCGAGCGGACGTTCGGCAGGTCGACAACGGAGTCGACGATCACGAACTTGGTGTCGGGAAACTCAGCAGCCACTTTCTCCATGGCGGAGGTCCAGGCAAAGGACACGGCAACAACTGGGTTGAAGCCGCGGCTTGCAAAGTTGCGGATCGCCTGCTCGCCCTGCGTATCGCTGGTCGGCTCGAAATCGCGGAACTCTGTGCCTGTTTCAGCCTTGAACTTCTCGGCACCTGCAGCGGCAGCCTCGTTGAACGACTTGTCGAACTTGCCGCCCGTTCCGTAGACCAGTGCAGGCTTGATATCCGCAGCCAAAGCGGAAGCCGACATCGCAGCAAGCGCGAAAAGCGTCAGAAGGGATTTTTTCATTTTGCAGCCCTGTTGTTGCAGTTTAATTTTATAAAAAGGGTCCTCCCGCAAGCCCTTATGCTGGGCATGTTCTGCGGAAAAGCCAGCCCATAAGGCTGAGCGTGGGGAGTATCCTTGCACGGCTGTAAGAAAAATTCACCCGTTTTTTTTGCCCGGTGGAAAACCTCTTTTCTGGTGGTTTTTTAATCTCTTCCGCCGGGCAGTTGCTGCACAACTAGGCGATGTTGCAGGTCACTCCGGTACCCCTCAACCCGCAATAGCCGCCAGGGTTTTTGGCCAGATATTGCTGATGGTAGTCCTCGGCGTAATAGAAAATATCCAGCGGCTCGATTTCGGTGGTGATCTTCGGACGATGACCCGCAGCCTCCAACGACTGCTGGAAGACATCGCGGGCCGCCTTGGACTCGGCAAGTTGCGCATCATTCGTCGTATAGATCACCGAACGATATGTGGTGCCGACATCGTTGCCCTGGCGCATGCCCTGCGTCGGGTCATGTTCCTCGAAGAATATCTTCAGAAGCTGGGCAAGCGTCACTTGCGAGGGATCGTAGACGACCTTGACCACTTCCGCATGGCCGGTCAGGCCTGTTGTCGTTTCCTGATAAAGGGGGTTGCGGGTAATGCCGCCGGAGTAGCCGACAGCCGTCACGTAGACGCCGGGTGTCTTCCAGAACAGCCGCTCCGCGCCCCAGAAACAGCCCATCCCCAGATAGATCGTCTCCAGGCCTTCAGGGTATGGCCCTTTCAGGCTTCTGCCATTGACGAAATGATGCTCTGGGACAGCGACCGCCTCGTCGCGACCCGCAATCGCGGTTTCAGCTGTTGGCATAACGGTCTTCTTGGAAAGAGTGTCGAATCCAAACATTGCAGTCTCCCTACGGCGATCGGCGCCGCGCTCCGGTCATTTACCGTGCGGGATGCTGGTATCGTCAGGCCGCAAAACGACCATGCGGTCTTGGCTTCCTGTAACCCGCCATCCATGACAGCAGAGAGAGACCAAGGAGAACCGCGAAGGCAGGGACGGCATCCAAGCCGTTGTCGATCCAGCGCCACGCTTCCGGATGAATATAGTGTGCCGTCATGCTTTCTGCCATGGCGAGCGAGGAAGGAAAAACCTCAGCCCAGCCTTCGCGAAAGCTTAAAAGATCGATGGACGAAGTCGAAACCGAACGGATGGAATCGAAGACGCCGACAGCGATGGCGCATAGAAGAAGCAGGAAGCTGAAAAACCGCAACAATGCTTTCATGGCAGGACTCCCCGGCACACGTTAAAACGGGACAGCCGCCTTTGAGACGACATTCTCTAGGTTCTGGATAAGGTCCGCGAGCGTGGTTTGCAATCTCCTCGTAACCAGCCTTTTCACAGACATTTTAAAAAACTGTCAGAATCGGGTTGATCGCGGCGAATTCATCGGTATATATCGCGCCGTTCCAGTGATTTGCATTTCCAAAAGCATGCAGATTGTAATGAAGGACAGGTGGCCGAGTGGTTTAAGGCGCACGCCTGGAACGCGTGTGTGCGTGAAAGCGTACCGTGGGTTCGAATCCCACCCTGTCCGCCATCTCACAACAATAATTTTCCGACCATTTTAGATCTGACATCTGGAAGCCCGCTGCTCCCCGGTATCGTTGCTCGGCGCCCCATCAAGTCAGCCCAAGAGTGTGATCTGATCCCGATTCCGCAAAATTAAACTTTGTCCATATTACCAAAACTTAAGGTGATTTTGCCGTGAGATGATGTTTCCTGATCCTGCAAGGTCTCTCCGGTACGGTGGCGTGTCGCGGCCTTCTCTCCTAGTCGGATCGCCCGCATGAAAAAGCTCTGGATACTCGTCAGCATTGTCGTTGTCGCCGCTGTGGCCGCTTGGCCGTTCCGCGACTCCATACCCTATGTGAAATCGCTGCCCTTCGTTGCGTCGCATGGACAGGCGACGCGCATTGCTTCCAACGCAGACGGCAAGCCCGAGGGTAAGGGTGCCGAAGCGCAGCCTGGTGGTGGGCGTGACCATTCCAGGGGCCAAGGTGGCGGTCGTCGCAATGGCGGGCCACCGGCGGTCTCCACCATCGCTGTAGAAGAAGCGACACTGCCGATGGATGTCGAGGCGACAGGCTGGGCCGTGGCAGCGGATTCCACCAATATCGCCCCACGCGAGCAAGGTACGGTGTCCTCGGTCGCAGCCACAAGCGGCCAGGAGGTGAAGGCTGGCGATCTCATCGTCAAGATGGACGATCGATCCGCCAGCGCCGCCGTTGCCAAGGACAAGGCCAATATCGCCGCCGATCTGGCAAGCGTCGCCCAGGCGCAAGCTGCCTTCGATCGCGCTTCCGCGCTTGCCAGGCAGAGTGCTGAATCCCAACAGGTGCTGGAGCAGGCCCGTGCGACACGCGATTCCGCTGCAGCCAAGGTCGATGCCGACAAGGCGACCCTCCAATCAGACCAGGCGATCCTTGAGGATACGGAAATCCGTGCGCCCTATAATGGCCGTCTCGGGATCATCACTATCAGCCCCGGCGCCTATCTCAGTGCTGGCGTGACGATTGTCAGCATCACCCGCTACGACCCGATCTTCATGCAGTTCCGGCTGCCGCAACGCTATTTGACGCAACTCCATGAAGGGCTGAAAAATGGAGCGACGGTTGATATCGATCCGGTTGCGACAGGCGGAACGCCCGTCATGGGCAAGCTTGCACTGTTCGACAACTCTGTCGATCAGGCCTCAGGTACAGTGCTCGTCAAGGCCGAGTTCAAGAACGACAAGGGTCTGGTCTGGCCAGGCCAGTCTGCCAATGTCACCGTCCACTTCCAGTCCAATCAGAGGCAGATCGTCATCCCGACGGTTGCCTTGAGAGCAGGCGCAAGTGGGTCGTTCGTCTACACGGTAGATGACAATCATAAGGTTCACGTCACGCCCGTCGAGGTCGCCCGCTCGAACGGTGACATGACCGCCATTGCCGGCGGTATCTCGGTCGGTCAAAAAATCATCGTGGAAGGTCAGTCGGAGCTGACGGACGGGCAGACGGTGGTCGACACGCCGAGAGCCACGGCCGATCAGGCAAACAAAGTCGCCCAGATTGCTCCTGCCGCGGAGAATGCCCAGTGATTGCGCGCTTTTGTATTCATCGGCCCGTTGCTACCATTCTCCTTGCAATCGGACTGACGCTCGCTGGCTTTGCGGGTTACAGGCTTCTGCCTGTGGCCGCCCTCCCGAAGGTGGATTTTCCGACGATCAACGTATCGGCGTCGCTGTCCGGCGCTTCGCCGGAAACCATGGCGACGTCGGTCACGACGCCGCTCGTCAAGCAGTTCGAAACGATCCCCGGCATCAGCGAAATCAGCGCGAGCAATACCCTCGGCAACACCTCCATCGTCATCCAGTTCGATCTGAATCGCGATATTGATGCCGCGGCTGCGGACGTGCAGGCGGCTATTTCGCGCGCGCAGCGCCAGTTGCCGAGCAATATGACGACAGCGCCGAGTTATCGGAAAACCAACCCGGCGGATGCGCCGGTTCTGCTTCTTGCCGTCAACAGCAAGGAGATGCCGGCCAGCAAAGTTGACGATATTGCGGAAAACGTGATTTCGCCGCTGCTGTCCACCATTTCAGGCGTAGCGCAGGTCAGCATCTATGGTGCCAAGACCTATGCGGTACGGGTGGGTCTTGAGCCCTCTCTCTTGCAAGCGCGTAACATCGGTGTCGATACGGTCACGACAGCGATCGCCCAAGCCAATAATCAGGTGCCTGTCGGTGCGCTACAAAATCAGAGCCAGCGCCTGACGATCGATGCCGATACGCAAAGAACCAATGCGGACGAGTTCAAGTCGCTGGTCATCGCGACCGCAAACGGCGCGCCGATCCATTTGGGCGATGTCGCCAATGTGCAGGATGGCGTGGATAACCCGGATTCGGGCAGCTCGTTCGATGGCGAGCCTGCCATCATTCTCGCGGTCCAGCGCCAGTCGGATGCCAACACCGTCGATGTGGTGAAAGCCATTCAGGACAAGCTGCCGGCGCTACGCGAGCAATTGCCGCCCTCGATCAACATTCATGTGATGAACGACACGTCGGTTGCCATCAAGGATGCAGTATCCGACGTTCAGTTCACGCTCCTCCTGACGATCGCTCTTGTCGTTCTGGTCATCTATCTCTTTACCGGCCACCTGACGGCGACCATCATTCCCGGCCTTGCCGTTCCCCTGTCGCTGATTGCCGCTTTCGGCGCCATGTATGTCCTCGGTTATAGTATCGACAACATTTCGCTTCTCGGGCTGACATTGTCGGTCGGCCTGGTGGTGGATGATGCGATCGTCATGCTGGAGAATATTCTGCGCCTGCATGAAGAGGGCCTTCCCATGCGCGAGGCGGCGCTGAAAGGTGCCAAGGAAGTCAGCTCGACGATTCTATCGATGTCGATTTCGCTTGTTGCAGTGTTCATCCCTATTCTCCTGATGGGTGGGGTGGTCGGTCGCCTGTTCAACGAATTCGGCATGGTCGTGACGCTTGCAATCATGGCATCGGCGTTGGTGTCCTTGACGGTCACGCCCATGCTCGCCTCGCGCCTGTCGTCGCATTCGTCGAGGCCGCCAACGATAATCCGCTGGTTCAATGCCGGCTTTGATCGCACACTTGCCGTCTATGACCGGTCCGTCGGGTGGTGCCTGCGTCATCGCGGCTTTGTTCTTCTGTGTTTCCTCGGCTCTGTAGCCGCGTCCGGCCTGCTGTTCTGGACCCTGCCGTCCAGCTTCTTCCCTCAGGAAGACATTGGTCAGCTATCGGTTTCGACCCGCGCCCGTGAGGATATCTCCTATGCGGCCATGAACGATCTGCAGAATCAGGTGGCGGCGGCGATCCGCGCAAATCCCGCAGTTCTGCACCTAACGTCCATCGTCGGCGGTAACTCTCGCAGCCCGCTCAATAACGGCTCCATGTTCGTGCAGTTGAAGCCGAAGGAAAACAGAGAGCCGCTATCGCAGACGTTGGCGGAGCTGACGAAGGCGACCGCCAAGATCCCAGGCGTCAGGACCTACATTACGCCTCAACAGAGCCTGCGCTTCGGTGGACGCAGCTCCGCCTCGCAGTATCAGCTTGTGGTGCAGGGCTTGAGCGCCGATGCCACGAGCACCTGGTCGGGCAAACTGATGGACCAGATGCGCAAGGATCCGACCTTCACATCCGTTACATCCGACGCGCAGAACGGCGCGATTGCCGCAACCATCGTGGTCGATTCGGAAAAGGCTGCAGCCTACGGCATCACCAATGATCAGCTGCGCAAGACGCTGGAGATGGCCTTTGGCGGATATGACGCCGCGCAGATTCAATCGACCGGCAACAGCTACAACGTGATCGTCGAGTTCGATCGCTCCAAGCCTTGGACGGATGATTTCCTGCGCGACATCAATATCCTCTCCACCAAGACGAACACCCTGGTGCCGCTGTCGAACTTTGCCTCGGTGGAGCGCAAGCCGGCACCCGTCACCATCAACCAGACCGGGCAGCTTGTCTCGACCACCATTTCGTTCAACCTGCCGGACGGCGTTTCGCTCAGCCAGGCCATGCAACGGATCGACCAGATCAAGACGCAGATCGATCTGCCTGCGGACGTCTTCACCACCTATGGCGGTACGGCAGCGATCTTCCAGCAGTCTCAGGGCAATACCGGCCTGCTGATCCTGGCGGCGGTGCTGACCATCTATGTGGTGCTTGGCGTTCTCTATGAAAGCTTCATCCACCCGCTCACCATTCTGTCGGGCCTGCCGGCAGCGGCCTTTGGCGCGCTGCTGGCGCTGGAAATCATGGGGATGGATTTCTCCATCATCGCCCTTATCGGTCTCTTGATGCTGATCGGTATCGTCAAGAAGAACGCGATCATGATGATCGATGTGGCGGTCGACAATATGCGCAGCAAGGGGGAAGAGGCGGCGGTTGCCATCCACGAGGCCTGCGTGCGCCGTTTCCGCCCGATTATGATGACGACCTTCTGCGCGCTTCTCGGTGCGCTGCCGATCGCACTCGGCTCCGGTGCCAGTTCGGAGCTGCGCCAGCCGCTCGGCATTGCCGTGGTTGGTGGCCTGCTGGTGTCGCAGGTTCTGACGCTCTTCATCACCCCCGTCATTTTCGTCGAGATGGAGCGGGCAGGCCGGGGTGTCGGTCGGCTGTTCTCAAGGCGTCACAAGGTTGCGCATGAGGCCAATACTGAATTCCGTAGCAAGCCAAACAAAGCGGCTGCGTGATGATGCAGATCAGTAGAGACAAAAAAAGCCCGGTTTCCCGGGCTTTTAAGAAATCGGACGTGCTCAGTTCGTTGGCATCGGTGCTGCCGGTGCATTGGGATCGGGCAGCGGGGCCGGATTGTCGGAAAGGGTGCGCAGATAGGCGATCAGGTCGGCACGCTCGGTTTCCTTCTTGATGCCGGCAAAGCCCATCGCGGTGCCCGGAACATGCTTCTTGGGCGCTTCAATGAAGTAGCTGAGGTGGTCGTAATCCCACTTCTCGGAGCTGCCCTTGGAGAAGTCTTTCATGCCCGCGGAATAGCTGAAGCCTTCGTGGCTTGCGATCGGGCGGTTGACGACGTCGTAAAGGTTAGGGCCGACTTTATTGGGGCCACCCTTGTCCCCGGTGTGACAGCTCGTGCATTTCTTGAAAACGGTTTCGCCCTTGGCGGCGTCTGCAGTTGCAAGAAGCTTGGCAATCGGCGTTGCAGGCGCCTCGGCAGCGCCCCCAGCGGCCTCGCCACCGGATGTCTCTGCAACGATCGTATAGCCTTCCTTTTCCGGGGCAGCGGAATGAAAAATCCCGTCCGACGCTATCGATACCGTCATAAGGACGAAGACCGTGCCAAGAAGGGCACCGACCGCCATGTTAACCCGTGAATTCATTGATTTGCGCTCCCTCACAACCGTTTGCTTGAAACGGGCATCTTGAAATTGCGTGAAAGCTATGGCTTTTGCACAGCCTGCGCAACTTGAATATGCTCTCCGCCCCGTGACGTATTGCCACTTTTCCGGCGGAATTTGAAGGGTGTCGGATGAATAATCGAAATTTCGAAAAAGCCATCGTGCTTATTCCCGCGCGAATGGCCTCGACCCGCCTTCCGGGCAAACCTCTGGCCGATATAAACGGCAAGCCGATGATCGTTCAGGTTGCCATGCGCGCCCGCGAAGCCGGTGCCGAACGCATCGTCGTTGCGGTCGATGATGAGCGCGTTTTTCAGGCCGTCAACGACGCCGGTTTCGATGTCATCATGACGCGTCATGATCATCAATCCGGTTCCGATCGCATCTATGAAGCATTGCAGAAAGCCGATCCGGACGGTCGCGCCGAGTTCGTCATCAATGTTCAAGGCGACCTTCCGACCATCGAGCCGGAAACGATTCGCGCCTCGCTTCTGCCCATGGACGATCCGGATGTCGATATCGCCACGCTGACCGTGCCGATCACCGACGAGGATGAAAAGACCAATCCGAGCATCGTCAAGATCGTCGGTAGCCCTGTTTCCGAGACCCGTCTTCGTGCTCTTTATTTCACCCGGACAACCGCACCTTACGGCAACGGTCCGCTCTATCACCACATCGGGCTTTACACCTACAGGCGTGCGGCGCTGGAGAAATTCGTGTCACTGAAGCCGTCTGTTCTTGAGCTTCGTGAAAGCCTTGAACAATTGCGCGCGCTGGAAGCGGGAATGCGCATCGATGCGGAAATCGTCCACTCGGTTCCGCTTGGTGTCGACACGCAGCCGCAGCTCGAAATGGCCCGCAAAATCCTTGCCAACAGATAGAATTGAAGATCGCACCATGACCAGCAGCAATCGCATTGCCTTTCAGGGCGACTACGGCGCAAATTCCGACATGGCCTGCCGGGATGTCTTTCCGGATATGGATCCGCTGCCTTGCCCGACCTTTGAAGATGCGTTCAACGCGCTTGAAAATGGTGAAGCCGATCTCGCCATGATCCCGATCGAGAACACGCTGGCCGGACGCGTGGCAGATATCCACCACCTCCTGCCGGAATCGCGCCTTCATATCATTGGCGAATATTTCATGCCGATCCGTTTTCAGCTGATGGTGCTGCCTGGTGTCGAAAAGGACGAGATCAAGACGGTTCACAGTCACATCCACGCGCTTGGGCAGTGCCGCAAGATCATTCGCTCCAATGGCTGGAAGGCAATTGTCGCAGGCGATACCGCCGGTGCCGCGAAACTGGTGTCGGAAAAGGGTGATCGGACCATGGCGGCCCTTGCGCCGCGTTTGGCCTCCTCGCTCTACGGTCTCGATATCATCGCCGAAAACGTCGAGGATTCGGAAAACAATGTCACCCGTTTCGTCGTGCTCTCGCGCGATGAGCAATGGGTGAAGCGGACGTCTGCGCAGGATTTGATTGTCACCACCTTCGTCTTCAACGTGCGCAATATTCCGGCAGCGCTCTACAAGGCCATGGGCGGCTTTGCCACCAACGGGATCAACATGACGAAGCTCGAAAGTTACCAGATCGGTGGCAAATTCGTCGCAACACAGTTCTATGCGGATATCGAAGGGCATCCGGAAGACGAACCCGTGCGCCATGCACTGGAAGAGCTAAGGTTCTTCTCTGAGAAGGTCCGCATTCTCGGCGTTTACAAGGGACATGCGATGCGCGGAAAATTCAACACCGTCTGACTTTTGCGTGGGCGGGCGGGGAGGCTTAGGCCGCCCCGTCCCACTCGATCCAATCGCGCATCAGCCGATGGGCGATGGCGCCTTTCGGAGGCGGTAACTGGCCATTCGCGCCCGTCATCTGCAGAAGCTCGGCTACTTCCGCGCGGGTAAACCAGCGGCAATCCTCCAATTCGGCGTCGTCCCGGCTGATATCGAAGGACAGCGCTTCGGCAAAGCAGCCGATCATCAGCGTGTGTGGCATCGGCCATGGCTGTGAGGCATGGTAGCGAACGCGTCCCACCTGAATGGCAGCCTCTTCCCGGGTCTCGCGACGCACGGCGTTTTCGATCGTCTCCCCCGGCTCCACGAAGCCTGCTAGGCAGGAATACATGCCCGGCGGAAAATGCGCGCCGCGACCGAGCAGGCAGAGATCCCGCTCCAGATCGATCGTCAACATGATGACGACGGGATCGGTGCGCGGAAAGATGGTATGTCCGCAACCGGAACAGATGCGCTTGTAGCCGCCGATGCGAAGCTCCATCTGACCGGCGCATCGACCGCAGAAGCGATTGTCGGCGTTCCAGTTCATCAGGCTGACGGCTTGCGCCACCTCGCCCAAGAGTTCTTCGCCGATTAGCTGATCACGGTACAGCGTACGCGCGTCTGCTGCCTTGTAATGGCTGGCAAGCGTGTCTTCTGCCACCTTGATCGGGACAGCGATACGCGGCTCGCCATTCTGCTTGTAGCCGAGCAGGATCGCCTGCTCGAAATCGGGCTCCAGTTCTGCCAACTCGTAAGCGGCAAACAACGGGTCGAGAACCTGATCGTCATGCTTGAGGATCAGCTTGTTACCGGCAAAGGCAAGAAGATGCATCCCCTCTACCTTGAGGGCGTCGGCCACGCAGGTCTCGTTGCGGTTTTCGGCAAGCCGCTCAAGATCGTTCTGGGCGAATGCGGTGAGAGCGGACGGTTCGGGATGCGGCGAGGTGGTCTCGAAAATGCGATGTGAAGTCATCAGAGTGCGCCAGCCAGTTTCTTGATGAAATCCTGCTTGTCATGTTCCGCATAAGGGACAGGGGTGCCTTGTCCCCAGATCGGTCCCGGCCAGCAGGGGTCGCCCTCGTTGCGGGCGATGATATGGACATGGAGCTGGCGAACGATGTTTCCAAGAGCGCCGACATTGATTTTGACCGCTCCCGTCACCTCTTTCAGCGCCGAGGCGACGAGGTTGGTCTCAAACGTCAGCACTGCCTGGTCGAGCGGCGTAAGATCGAACAATTCGCTGACATCGTTTCGCTGCGGAACCAGCACGACCCATGGCCAGCGGCAATCGTTTTGCAGACGCAACTGGCACAGGCCAAGTGTGGTGATCAGCACGCTGTCGCGCGCCAGTCTTTCGTCCAGGTGGAATGGGCCCAAGGCATCCTCCCTAAAATAATCTGCGGTCTTGCGCCGCAGTTCGCGCTCAATAGTGACCTGTTTTCACAGAGATAGCAGTTTTTTCAAGGCCTGACTTGCATTTGCTTCTATTATTGCCGATATGTGGCGCCGGGAGGTTGGTGGTGGACGAGCCACTCGCCAACCGGGTCAGGTCCGGAAGGAAGCAGCCCTAACGAGCCAGGCACGGGTCGCCGTGCCAGCCTCCCACCTCTTCTTCTTAAGACACGCTCTGCTTCGCCGGGCCAGTTCAGCCTGAAGCGGGCCCCACTTCGAAAACTGGCGAGGCGATGAGCGACACCGGAACCAACATGCCCCAGACAAAAGAGCAGGGTACGGGTTACCGGGTATTGGCGCGTAAATACCGCCCGAAGGATTTCTCCGATCTGATGGTCGGGCAGGAGCCGATGGTTCGCACGCTGACCAACGCGTTCGAAACCGGCCGTATCGCCCAGGCCTATATGCTGACCGGCGTTCGCGGCGTGGGAAAAACCACCACGGCTCGTATTCTGGCGCGGGCGCTGAACTACAAGACGCCTGAGATCGACAAGCCAACCATCGACCTGCGCGTTCCGGGCGAGCATTGCCAGGCGATCATGGAAGGCCGTCATGTCGATGTGATCGAGATGGACGCCGCCTCGCACACCGGCATCGACGACATTCGCGAGATCATCGAGCAGGTGCGCTATCGCCCTGTATCGGCGCGCTACAAAGTCTACATCATCGACGAAGTGCACATGCTCTCGACACAGGCTTTCAACGGCCTGCTGAAGACGCTCGAAGAGCCGCCCGAGCATGTGAAATTCATCTTCGCCACCACCGAAATCCGCAAAGTTCCGATCACCGTTCTATCGCGCTGCCAGCGTTTCGATCTTCGCCGCATCAGTGCCGCGGACCTTGTCGGCCTGTTTACGGCAATCGCATCCAAGGAAGGTTTCGAAGCCGAGCCGCAGGCGCTGTCGATGATTGCGCGTGCGGCAGAAGGATCGGCGCGTGACGGTCTGTCTCTGCTCGATCAGGCAATTGCCCATGGCAGCGGTCGCGTGGAGGCGGATGCCGTGCGCGGCATGCTCGGTCTTGCCGATCGTGCGCGCATCGTCGATCTCTTCCAGTACATCATCAAGGGCGATGTCGCAGCGGCACTGTCCGAATTCAATGCGCAATATGAAGCGGGCGCCAATCCCGTTGTTGTCCTGAACGATCTGGCTGACTTTACTCATCTGGTCACCCGCATGAAATACGTGCCGGACGCTTCGGAAGATCCGTCATTGTCGGAGGTCGAGCGCCTTCGCGGTACAGAATTTGCCGATAGTGTTGCGGTCTCCACCCTGTCGCGCATCTGGCAGATGCTGTTGAAGGGAATTCCCGAAACGGAGAACGCTTCGCGCCCTGCCGGTGCCGCCGAAATGGTATTGATCCGCCTGTCGCACGCTGCCAACCTGCCGGCGCCGGAAGATGCGGCCCGTCGTCTCGAGGAACTCGCGAATGGCGCTGGCGCCATGCCGACTGGCGGTTCCGCTGGCGGTGGGGGCAATGGTCATGGTGGCGGCGCACGCGCCTATGGCTCGACGCAGGCCGTCGCCTCAGCTCAGACATCGCCGCAGATGCAATCCGCGCCCCAGCCGACTGCCATGCTGCGCGCCGTGCCGGATAGCCGCCCGCAGGACATGCAGGTCGCGGCACCCCGTACCGAGGAACGGCCTGAACCGAAAGTGCCGGTCAAATCGGTGCAGGATATTGCCGATCTGGCGCAGAAAAATCGAGATCCAGTCATACGGGCTAAAGTCCGCAATTTCGTGCGTCTGGTGAAGATCGAGCCTGGCCGTCTTGATATGCGTCTTGGCGAAGGCGCGCCAGGCTCGCTCCCCGGCGAACTTGGCGTCAAGCTGAAGGAATGGACAGGCATCCACTGGATCATCAGCCTCAGCAAGGACGAGGGTGAGCCGACTCTCGTCGAAGCGGAAGGCAATGCGCGTGACGCGCGTCTGGTCGATGCGCGGCAGGATCCGGATGTTGCAGCCATCCTCTCGCAGTTCCCCGGCGCAAAGATCACCGATGTGCGCATTCGTGCAGCCGTTCAGGAAGAAGTCGAAGACGTAAGCCCGCCTTCCGTTGCCGAATCGAGTGAAGGCGATATTCTTCCCGGCGACGATATCGAGTTTTGAGAAAACGGCAGAGTTGACGACCGTAGCCGTGTTCGGATCAACCGCCCCAACAACAAAAACAGGAGTTTCAGCCATGCGTGACATTATGGGCATGATGGGCAAGGTCAAGGAAATGCAGGCCAAGATGGAGAAGGTGCAGGAAGAAATTGCCGCACTCGAAGTCCACGGCAGCTCCGGCGGCGGCCTCGTGACCGTTACCCTCAATGGCAAGGGCGAAATGCGCGGCCTGAAGATCGACCCGTCACTCTTCAAGGAAGACGAAGTCGAAATCCTCGAAGACCTGATTGTTGCAGCCCATAAGGATGCGAAGGAAAAGGGTGAGGCCCAGGCTCAGGAGAAGATGGCCGGTATTACGGCTGGCCTGCCGATCCCGCCAGGCATGAAGTTTCCATTCTAATATCCGACGCTCTTTGGCGGCATGGCCCGCCAAGACTTAGGCGATCATCTCGCGAAAGCGGCTGGCAAGGGGCGTGCCGAGAAAAGCGGCGCGCTCTTTCTGCGTCAAGCGGCTGGGCCGAAAACGCTGGAGGATGACGGGGATCGGGAGTTTCGTCCCGGCATACGGTATGAGGGTCACACTCTCCCCGGCCTCTATCATGCCGGTTTGAAGGACACGGCAGTAAGCCCCGGGATGACCTGCATCGCGAAAGCGCTTGGCAAAATGCGGGTCGCCGACACGGGCAGTGAGTGTGGCGCAGGGGATGCGCGCGGCGGTGACTTCCAGCGTCACCTGTTGAAGCTCAAGCCGATCCCCGACGCAAAGCGCGGCACTGTCCATGCCTTCGATCACAAGGTTTTCGCCGAAGAATCCGGGCTCGATTGGGTGACCGCGGTCTCCGGTCCAGAAGTCGAGGTCGCCCGAGCCCATGGCATAGATGGCCTGGTCCGGTCCTCCATGGTGCTTGCGGTTACAAACCGCGTCACCGACGATGCCTTGTACGTCCACCATCACAGGGCCATTTACAGCGTGCTTGAAGATGCCGGTCTTGGATGTCTTGCCGGGTAGCGCCTGTGCATCGGCGCGACAAATAGCCTGAATTTTCATGAGATGCCTTCTGCCCTTACCGATTCCCGTTCAACGAATAATGCAGTAGAAACGCTCCATGGCAAAACGAGTCACCGGTCCCGAAATCGAAAAACTGATCCAGCTTCTGGCAAAGGTGCCGGGACTTGGGCCTCGCTCTGCGCGCCGCGCGGCGCTGCACCTCATCAAGAAGAAGGAGCAGTTACTCGGCCCGCTTGGGAGCGCCATGGGCGAAGCCTATGACAAGGTCAAGATCTGCTCCTGTTGCGGCAATGTCGATACGATCGATCCCTGCACTGTCTGTACCGATGTGCAGCGCGACCAGTCGGTCATCATCGTTGTGGAAGATGTGTCCGATCTCTGGGCGCTGGAACGGGCAGGGGCGATGAACACGGCCTATCACGTGCTGGGCGGCACGCTCTCCCCGCTGGATGGGGTCGGCCCTGAGGATTTGAACATCAAGGGCCTGATCGACCGCGTGAGTGTCGGCGGCATTCGCGAGTTGATCATTGCCGTGAACGCCACCGTCGAGGGTCAGGCGACCGCGCATTACATCACCGATCGACTGACCGATCTCGACGTCAAGATCACGCGCCTCGCCCATGGCGTTCCGGTCGGTGGCGAGTTGGATTATCTCGACGAAGGCACGCTGAGCGCGGCGCTTCGAGCCCGCACAGCGATTTAAATAGCATACGATAAGGAGACCGAATGCGCGCTCACACCATCGGCCTTGCAGTTGCCGCCGCAGTTTCTCTTCTCTCTTCAGGCGCAACACTTGCCCAGTCTATCCCGACGGGAGCGGCGGCCGCAAAATACGATGCGGAGTTCAATGCATGGCTGAAGCGGGAAATCTGGCCGGAAGCGAAAAAGGCCGGGGTGTCGCAAAAGACGCTTGAAGCCGCATTGAGCGGCCTGACGATCAACTGGAAACTGCCGGACGTTCTCGTGCCGGGCCAGAAGCCACCCAAGGAGCAGGCGCAAAGCCAGGCCGAGTTCTCCTCTCCTGGCGCGTACTTCTCCGAAAAGCGGCTTCAGGGTCTTGCGGCAACGGGGCGCTCGCTTGCCGCCACCCATGCTGCCACCCTCAAGCGTATCGAAGCGACCTATGGCGTTCCTGGCAATATCGTTATCGCCATTTGGGGCCGTGAGTCTGGTTTCGGTCGTGCGAAGCTTCCCAATTCCGTCATCGACGTATTGGCGACCAAGGCCTATGCCTCCACCCGCAAGGACATGTTCCGGGCCGAGCTGATCGATGCGCTGAAGATTGCCGAAAGCGGCGACGTGCCACCCTCGCGGATGATGGGATCCTGGGCTGGCGCGCTCGGGCAACCGCAGTTCATGCCGTCGAGTTACCTCAAATATGCCGTCGATTTCGACGGAGACGGCCATCGCGATATCTGGAATTCGGTACCCGACGCCTTGGCATCCATCGCCAACTATCTATCGAAACGCGGCTGGCAGCGCGACCGCGACTGGGGTTTTGAGGTTTCCATACCAGACAATGTTTCCTGCGCGCAGGAAGGTCCGGATCTGGCGAAGCCGGTGTCTCAATGGGCCAAGATGGGCATCACCCGTATTTCTGGAAAAGGCTTCCCGTCCAACGACTTGAGTGCCGATGGCATGATGCTGGTTCCCGCCGGTCGCCACGGCCCGGAATTCGTCGTGACGCCGAATTTCTACGTCATCAAGGAATACAACAACTCCGATCTCTACGCCCTCTTCATCGGCAATCTCGCTGATCGCATTGCCTATGGTGCGGGTCCGTTCAAGGCGGAATGGGGCAATGTCGGCTCCATGCTCCGCTCCGACGTGCTTGCCATGCAGAAGGCACTGGTCGCCAAGGGCTATGATGTCGGCAAGGCCGATGGCCTGGCCGGCTTCAAGACCCGCCGATCGCTGGGTGATTGGCAGGCAAAGAACGGCTTGAAGCCGACCTGCTTTCCTGATGCTTCGTTGAAGGGGCGCTTACGTTAGGACGGTAAGTCATTGGTGACACTATCGCGTCGCCACATAAATAGTGCGTCCGGTAGCTTTTCCTCGCAGCCGGACCCGTCTGTTTCGCTGATTTTGACAAAACCGTTCCGTTTATAAAAACGAATGGCACGCTCGTTTCGCAGGAACACCCATAGGCTGAGTCGGTCTTGTCCTTGTTTTGATATATCGAGAAGTTTGGCACCTAGGCCGCAACCGACATATTCGGGTAGGCAATAGAGGTGATCCAGCCACCCCTCTCGAAACGCACAGAAGCCAACGAGGGCGCGGTGCTGCTCGGCGCACCACACCTCGCTCTGCTTGAGGACGACATTGCTGAAATATGCAATGTCTTCGTCAATGTTGTGGAGGTCGGGAAGGTAGGGTAAAAAGTGTTGGCGCGAGGCCCGCGAAATTCTCGCGACTTGCTCACCCTCCGACGCGTCAGCCTTCCTAAGGATGATTTCACGATTATTCACCCACAACTCCGATTTTTAAGCTTACATGTCTCAATGCGGATCGATATGGGCCTTGTGGAAAATATCGTCCTGCGGTGGGATCGCCTGGCGCTCGATCATCCGGTGGACGCGGGGGCGTGTCTTGCCCTTGTGTAGCGTCAGGATGCGATCCCAGCTTTCCGCGTCGGCCTGGGTTCGTCGGTGGTTGTGGCGGACATATTCGACCCAGGTCGGGACGTGATAGATCTCCGTCCAGACATCCGGGTTTTCCAGATCCCGCATCAGGCTCCAGTTGCGCGCGCCATCGCGGATGCGGATGCGACGGCGCTCTGCCATGATCGCCATGAACTCCGGCAGATCGGCATCGTCGATCTCGTAATCCACCATGATCGCAATCGGGCCGCTGCGGGGTTTAACATCCAGCCGCAGCGGCGGCTCGACGAAGCGGTTCAGCGGATCGAGGTTCAGTGAGGCGAAGGCCGGCATGGTGAGCTTGAAGCCGACGACGACGCCAAGCAGCATCAGCACACAGGAAAAAAGGAGCGAAAAGGTCAGGCCGTGATCTTCCGCCAGAGAGCCCCAGAGCCAACTGCCGACCGCGATGCCGCCGAAGGTCAGCGTCTGGTAGAGTGATAGCGCGCGCCCCACGACCCAGCGGGGCGTGGAAAGCTGCACGATGGTGTTGAAGAGCGAGAGCGCCAAAACCCAACTGGCACCTGAAATCGTCAGAAACAGGCTGGTGATGATGGCATTGGTGCTGATGGCGGTAACGCCGGCGCTCAGCGCAAAGCCTAGAAAGGCGACCCGCACGATCCACTCGCTGCTCATCATCTCGCGGAGCCTGGCGCTCATCAGCGCCCCAACGATAGCGCCAACGCCGAAAGCGCCGAGCATGATGCCGTAGGTCAGCGGTCCGCCTTCGACAAGATCACGCGCCACGAGCGGCATCAGCGCCAGAATGGCGCTGGCGGAAAGGCCGAAGAGAAAGCCGCGCACCAGTACCTTGCCGATATTGGGCGACATCGCGACATAGCGCATGCCGGCGGAAATCGCGGCCAGCAACTGCTCACGCGGGAGCGTCGAATTGTTCTTTGGCGGTTGCCATTTGAACAGTGCATAGATCAGCGTGAAGTAGCTGAGCGCATTGACGAGAAAGGCTGCCGCTGCACCGGCTGCGGCGACGATGACACCTCCGATGGCGGGACCGACACTGCGGGTGATGTTGAAACCGACGCTGTTGAGCGTCACTGCCGCGGGCAAGTCCTCCCGCGGCACCATCTCACCGACCGATGCCTGCCAGGACGGATTGTTCAGCGCCGTACCGCAGCCGATCATGAAGGTGAAGAACAGAAGCAGCCATGGGGTCAGAAGATTCGCCCAGGCAAAGACTGTCAGCAGGATCGACGCGGCAAGCATCAGGAACTGCGCGGACAGCATGATCCGACGCCGATCGAAACTGTCGGCGAGCGCGCCGGAAATCAGCGAGAACAGCATGATCGGCAGCGAGGTAGAGGCCTGCACCAGCGCGATCATGTTCTCGGACGTCGAAAGTGCGGTCATCATCCATGCGGCACCCACGGCCTGGATGAGCCCGCCGAAGTTGGACGCGATGCTGGCGAACCAGATGCGTTTGTAGGTCGGGTGCCGGAGTGGCGCGAGTGGCGATTGACGGTCGGGCACGAGCGATCCAATTGATTTCAACTGCTGTTCTGGCAGCAGGCACTATAAAGGTCGATGGCGGTGACACCACCCATTCAAACGCTGCAAAGGTGAAATTGTGGCAGAAAAAATCGAATATTCGGATTTGCGCCGCAAACCTTGCATTTCCGGACAGAAGGGTTTATATCCCCGTTCAAATTCTTGATCGTCTGATGAAGAGTGGGGTCCCCAAGGCCCCGCTCTTTTTCGTTAGGCGGATCGTCAAACCGGAGCAGATGTTCCGCGCAAAGAACACCGGAAGAGCATAATGGCAGCAGCCGAACCGAGACTGATAACCGAAACAGGCATCGACCAGCGGATCGCCGAGATCATCGAGCCGATTTTGACCGGAATGGGTTTCGTGCTTGTCAGGGTCCGGCTTTCCAGCCAGAATGGCTCGACACTGCAGATCATGGCCGAACGTGAAGACGGGACCATGACCGTTCAGGATTGCGAAGCCGTCTCGATGGCCATTTCGCCGGTTCTCGATGTGGAAGATCCCGTCGAAAAGGCGTATCATCTGGAAGTGTCCTCGCCTGGCATCGACCGTCCGATGGTTCGCAAGTCCGATTTTGTTCGCTGGCAGGGGCATCTCGTCAAGGTCGAGACCTCGATCCTGGTGGATAATCGCAAGCGCTTCCGTGGCAAGATCGCGGAAGTTGATGCTGACAGCTTTAAGCTCGAGCGCGACCAGATCGGCTATGGCGAAGAGCCGGTCGTGACGATCCCGTTCAACACGCTGTCCGATGCCAAACTGGTTTTGACAGATGACCTTATTCGTGACGCGCTGAAGGCGGACAAGCAGGCCAAGGCCGCTGCTGCTAATCAGAACGAAGAAGCAGACGAAGATTGATTTTTTGAGAGACCCTGCGGGGCTCTTCCAACGCAAACATGCGACTTACGGAGACAAAAAAATGGCAGTGAGTGCTAACCGGCTTGAGCTTCTGCAGATCGCCGATGCTGTGGCGCGCGAAAAGGTCATCGACCGCGAGATCGTGCTTGCCGCAATGGCCGATGCCATCCAGAAGGCCGCCCGTTCGCGTTACGGTTCCGAGACCAATATTCGCGCCGACATCAACTCCAAGACCGGCGAAATCCGCCTTCAGCGTCTTCTGGAAGTGGTAGACAAGGCCGAAGATTACTCCACCCAGATTCCGCTGGAACTGGCACGCGACCGCAACCCCGATGCCAAGCTCGGTGACTTCATAGCCGATCCGCTGCCGCCGATGGATTTCGGCCGTATCGCTGCCCAGTCCGCCAAGCAGGTCATCGTGCAGAAGGTTCGGGAAGCCGAGCGTGACCGTCAGTTCGACGAGTTCAAGGATCGTATCGGCGAAATCATCAACGGCACGGTCAAGCGCGTCGAATATGGCAACGTCATTGTCGATCTCGGCCGTGGCGAAGGCATTATCCGCCGTGATGAGATGATCCCGCGCGAAAACCTGCGCTACGGCGATCGCGTCCGCGCCTATGTTTATGACGTTCGTCGCGAGCAGCGCGGCCCGCAGATTTTCCTGTCGCGTACCCATCCGCAGTTCATGGTCAAGCTCTTCACCATGGAAGTGCCGGAAATCTACGACGGCATCATTCAGATCAAGTCGGTTGCCCGTGATCCGGGTTCGCGCGCCAAGATCGCCGTGATTTCCAATGACAGCTCGATCGATCCGGTCGGTGCTTGCGTCGGTATGCGCGGTTCGCGCGTTCAGGCCGTCGTTGGTGAGCTTCAGGGCGAAAAGATCGACATCATTCCCTGGAGCCAGGAGCCTGCAAGCTTCATCGTCAATGCGCTTCAGCCTGCGGAAGTGGCCAAGGTCGTTCTGGATGAAGAGTCCGAGCGTATCGAAGTGGTCGTTCCCGACGAGCAGCTGTCGCTTGCGATTGGCCGTCGCGGTCAGAACGTTCGCCTCGCTTCGCAGCTGACCGGCTGGGATATCGACATCATGACGGAGCAGGAAGAGTCCGAGCGTCGTCAGAAGGAATTCAACGAGCGTACCAACCTCTTCATGGAAGCGCTGGACGTCGACGAAATGGTCGGCCAGGTTCTGGCATCCGAAGGCTTCGCCCAGGTCGAGGAACTGGCCTATGTCGAGCTGGATGAAATCTCCTCTATCGACGGCTTCGATGAAGACACCGCTGTCGAAATCCAGACGCGCGCCAAGGAATATCTCGATCGCGTCGAAGCGGAAATGGATGCCAAGCGCAAGGAACTCGGCGTTGCCGACGAATTGCGCCAGATTGACGGCCTGACATCGCAGATGATGGTGGCTCTCGGCGAAGACGGCATCAAGACGGTTGAAGACTTTGCCGGCTGCGCAGCGGACGATCTCGTCGGCTGGACCGAGCGCAAGGATGGCGAGACCAAAAAGTTCGACGGCATCTTCTCCAAGCTCGACGTCTCTCGCGTCGAGGCCGAAAACATGGTTCTGCAGGCTCGTCTTCTGGCTGGCTGGATCACCGAAGAAGAACTGGCTGCTGAACAGCAGGCTGCCGAGGAGGCGGATACCGCCGTTGAGGAATGATATCGCAGGCGCATGAACCGGATGCCGGGTCCGATGAGGATCTGGCAGAAGGCAACGTCAACGGACGTATGTGCATTGTTACACGACAGAGTGGATCGCCAGATGAGTTGATCCGCTTCGTCGCAGGCCCGGACGGGCAAATCGTGCCGGACCTGAAGCGCCAATTGCCGGGGCGCGGTTGCTGGGTGACAGCCGACCGAGCGCTGGTGGAAAAGGCGATCGCAAAGAAGCTCTTTGCGCGCGCCTTGAAAACGGACGTCAAGGCTGGACCGGATCTTCTTGAGATGCTGGACCGGCTGATGACGCAGCAGGTAACGGGCATGATGAACATGGCGCGCAAAGCTGGCCAGTTCATCAGCGGCGCCATGAAGGTCGATGCGGCCGTCCGTTCCGGACAGGCGCTGGCGGTCTTCCACGCAACCGATGCCGCCGCTGATGGCGTTCGGAAACTGGATCAGGCCCGCAAGGCCTGGGCACTCGGTACGGGTGCCGATGAAATACCGTCCTTGAAGCTCTTTACCGGGGCCGAAATGGACGAACTATTGGGCCAGAATGCTTTTATCCATGCCTGCGCGCTTGCAGGACAGGCGGGTGAGGGTGTAGTGAAGCGCGCAAAGATGCTCGAGCGATATCGCCATGGCGAAAAAGCTCCAGCGGACATTGGCGCTGCCCGGACAGAACGACAATGACGCGGTTATCGGACAACACCGGCCGCCGCGTTCGGATGCAGCTATTGAAAGACAGGGCCTGATGGTGTCATCCGGCTCTCGTCTGTAGGAACGGGAACGGAATGACCGATAACAACGACGACAAGACACTCAACGCACAACCCAAGAAGACTCTCACCCTCAAGCCGGGTGGGTTGAACCAGGGTACCGTGCGTCAGGACATGGGTCGTGGTCGCACCAACGCAGTTGTCGTGGAAACACGCAAGCGTCGCCCCATGCGTCCTGAAGACGAGAAGCAAGGTGGCGCAGCCGCAGCTCCTGTTGCCCAGCAGCCACGCGCAGCAGCGCCTGCGGCGCCGGTTCCACCGCGCCCGCAGCCGTCTCATCCGGCACCTCGCGTTCAGCAGACCAACAACCAGCAGCGTCCTCAGCCGTCGGCTCAACCGCGCCAGCAGGATCGTCCGCGCGGAAACGTGCTGCACGACCTCTCTGCCGGTGAGATGGAAGCACGCCGTCGGGCGCTGATGGAAGCTCAGGCTCGCGACGTGGTCGAAGCCAAGCAACGCGCGGAAGACGAAGCGCGCCGCAAGGTGGAAGAAGAGCGCCGCATTGCCGCGGAGAAGGAAGAGGCAGCGCGTCGCGCGGCTGAAGAGGCTGCCGCTGCCAAGGCTGCTGAGAACGAGCCACCTGCCAGAGAAGAGCAGACCGCAGTTCGTCCGACGACCGCAACAGCGCAGCCTGTGCGCCGTGACGTTCGCCCGCAGTCCACGCGTCCCTCGCCCGCAGCAGCGGCGCCTGCACCTGCGCCGGAGATGCCCGGTCGTGGCGCTCCGGGCGTTCGCCGCACCGACAAGGATGACGAGGACGATCGTGGCGCACGCCGCACCGGCATGCCAATGCGCGGCAAGGCGCCAGCCCCTGCGCCCGCGAAGCCCGCTGCCCGTCTGAAGACGGAAGAAGAGCGTCGCCGCGGCAAGCTCACCGTCACATCGAACCTCGACGAAGAGGGCGCGCAGCGCGGCCGTTCGCTGGCCTCCATGCGCCGTCGCCAGGAGAAGTTCCGCCGCAGCCAGATGCAGGAAACCCGCGAGAAGATTTCCCGCGAAGTTGTCCTGCCCGAGACCATCACCATTCAGGAGCTGTCGCAGCGCATGTCCGAACGTGCGGTGGACGTCATCAAGTACCTGATGAAGGAAGGCCAGATGATGAAGCCGGGCGACGTCATTGACGCCGATCTGGCCGAACTGATTGCCGGCGAATTCGGCCACACCGTCAAGCGCGTGTCGGAATCCGACATTGAAGAAGGTATCTTCAATGTTGCCGACGTCGAAGGCGACATGGTTTCGCGTCCTCCGGTCGTCACCATCATGGGTCACGTCGACCACGGCAAGACCTCGCTGCTCGACGCCATCCGTCAGGCGAACGTGGTTGCTGGCGAAGCCGGTGGCATCACCCAGCATATCGGCGCCTATCAGGTCGAGCAGAACGGCCAGAAGATCACCTTCATCGACACCCCAGGCCACGCCGCCTTCACGGCCATGCGTGCCCGTGGTGCGCAGGCAACCGACATCGCGATCCTCGTGGTTGCGGCTGACGACAGCGTGATGCCGCAGACGATCGAATCGATCAATCACGCCAAGGCAGCCGGCGTGCCGATCATCGTGGCGATCAACAAGATCGACAAGCATGAGGCAAACCCTGAAAAGGTTCGCCAGCAGCTGCTCCAGCACGAAGTCTTCGTGGAATCCATGGGCGGTGAAGTGCTTGACGTCGAAGTCTCGGCCAAGAAGAAGCAGGGCCTCGACAAGCTGCTCGAAGCCATCCTGCTGCAGGCCGAAATCCTCGACCTCAAGGCAGACCCAAGCCGTACTGCAGAGGGCACGGTCATCGAAGCCGAACTCGACCGTGGTCGTGGTGCAGTAGCGACCGTTCTCGTTCAGAAGGGTACGCTGAAGCCTGGCCAGATCATCGTTGCTGGTGATCAGTGGGGCCGCGTCCGCGCACTCGTCAACGACAAGGGCGACCACGTCAAGGAAGCGGGTCCTGCCATGCCGGTCGAAATTCTCGGCCTGTCCGGCACACCGTCTGCCGGTGACCGTTTCGCCGTCGTCGAAAGCGAAAGCCGCGCTCGCGAGATTTCCGAGTACCGTCAGCGTCTTGCCCGCGACAAGGCCGTTGCTCGCCAAACTGGCCAGCGCGGTTCTCTCGAGCAGATGATGAGCCAGCTACAGACCTCCGGCATGAAGGAGTTCCCGCTGGTCATCAAGGCCGACGTGCAGGGTTCCGTGGAGGCGATCATCGCATCGCTCGAAAAGCTCGGTACCGACGAAGTCCGCGCACGCATTGTCCACTCGGGCGCCGGCGCCATCACGGAATCGGATATTTCTCTGGCAGAAGCATCCAACGCCGCGATCATCGGCTTCAACGTCCGTGCCAATGCCCAGGCCCGTACAGCGTCTGAGCGCGCCGGCATCGAGATCCGCTACTATAACATCATCTACGATCTGGTGGATGACGTGAAGGCGGCCATGTCCGGTCTTCTTTCGCCGGAACGTCGCGAGACCTTCCTCGGCAATGCCGAAATCCTCGAAGTCTTCAACATCACCAAGGTCGGCAAGGTTGCCGGTTGCCGTGTCGTCGAAGGCAAGGTGGAACGTGGTGCAGGCGTCCGTCTGGTTCGTGACAACGTCGTCATCCATGAAGGCAAGCTCAAGACGCTCAAGCGCTTCAAGGACGAAGTCAGCGAAGTGCCGGTCGGTCAGGAATGCGGTATGGCCTTCGAGAACTACGAAGACATCCGCGCTGGCGACACGATCGAGTGCTTCCGCGTCGAGCATATTACCAGAACGCTCTAAGCGCTCTGCTTGATTGTAAAACTTTAAGAGCGAGCGCTGGCTAACCGGCGCTCGCTGAATTTTAAGATACTCCGGTAGAAGGGTTTACAAGAAACCTTCTGGCGAGAGTGCTGGAAACAAAGGTCGGAGAGCTGCAAAGCGTGCCGACTGTCGTCTTCCAATATGCTGAGGCAAGAATAACAATGGCAAAAGCAACTTCATCAGCCCCTTCACAACGCATGCTGCGCGTCGGCGAGCAGGTTCGCGCGGCTCTGACGCAAATTCTTCAGCGCGGCGAAGTGCGTGACGACCTTCTGGAAAAGACGGTGATTTCGATTTCGGAAGTGCGCATGTCTCCCGATCTGAAGATCGCCACCGCCTATGTGACGCCACTTGGCGTTCCCGACCATACCGAAAGCATCGATGCTTTAAACCGGCACGCCAAGTTCATTCGTGGACGGCTGGGACCGCAATTGCGCCAGATGAAATATGTTCCGGAAGTCCGCTTCCGCGACGATACCAGCTTCGACAATTATCAGAAGATCGACGCCCTGCTGCGTTCTCCGGAAGTGCAGCGCGATCTTGGATCTTCCAACGAAAAAGACGACGAACAGAACTGAAGAATGTCCAAACCACGCAAACCTAAGGGCCGCCCGGTTTCCGGCTGGCTCATTCTCGACAAGCCGTTCGATTTCGGCTCTACCGAGGCCGTCTCCAAGATCAAATGGCTGTTCAATGCGCAGAAGGCAGGTCATGCCGGAACGCTGGATCCGCTGGCCTCTGGCATGTTGCCGATTGCGCTAGGCGATGCCACGAAAACCGTGCCTTACGTCATGGACGGCCGCAAGATTTACGAGTTCTGCGTCACCTGGGGTGAAGAGCGCACCACCGACGATATGGAGGGTGAGGTACTCAACAGCTCCGACAATCGTCCCAGCGAGCAGGCAATCCGCGAGCTTCTGCCAAAATACACCGGCACGATTCTCCAGATCCCGCCGCAGTTTTCCGCCATCAAGATTGCTGGCGAGCGTGCCTATGACCTGGCCCGTGAGGGTGAAGTGGTGGAAATTCCTGCACGTGAGGTCGAGGTTCATCGGCTCACGCTGCTTGGCTGTCCGGATGAAAACACCGCGCATTTCGAAGTGGAATGCGGCAAGGGCACCTATGTCCGTGCGCTGGCGCGTGACATGGGCCGCGATCTCGGCTGCTACGGTTTCATCTCCGAGCTTCGTCGCTCCATGGTCGCACCTTTTGCCGAAGATGCGATGGTGCCGCTGGAAAAGCTGACCGAACTTGAGTCGATCGAAGACCGCGACGAGCGCTTGGCAGCACTCGACGCCTATCTCATCGATACATCGGAAGCGCTGTCTTCGCTGCCGCATCTCATCATCAATGATGATCAAGCCCACCGCCTGAAGATGGGCAACCCCATTCTGCTACGCGGACGCGATGCGCCGACGCAGGAATCCGAAGCCTATGCGACCGCCCGCGGCAAACTGGTGGCGATCGGCGAGATCGGCCAGGGAGAATTCCGCCCAAAGCGCGTTTTCGGCTAAGCCGAAACCAGGTTGACCCGCTGCAAATGCTGTTTATGCCGGCGATCATTGGTCGCCGGCTTTTCTATTTGGCGCATGGCATAGGGACGCTAACGCGTGCTGCTTCAGGGGGTTTCCCGCAGTGGCGATGTGCCGGTATTGCCATCGCCTCTTTCCTTTATCCGCCAATTGGTTTATAGGCAGCGCCAGCTAGGCCTTGCCTTTGCTATTGAATGGCCATCGCTGGACGACATCCCGGCCCTTGGCGACCTGTTTTTCCTTAAAATAGAAAGGATCTTACGATGTCGATCACTGCAGAGCGCAAAGCCGCCCTCATCAAGGAATATGCAACGAAGGAAGGCGACACCGGTTCGCCTGAAGTTCAGGTCGCAATCCTGACCGAGCGGATCAACAACCTGACCGAACACTTCAAGGGCCACAAGAAGGACAACCACTCTCGTCGTGGTCTTCTGACGCTCGTTTCCAGCCGCCGTTCGCTTCTCGACTATCTGAAGAAGAAGGACGAAGGCCGTTACACGAAGCTGATCGGCACGCTGGGCATTCGCCGCTAACATCTTGACCGGCGGGTTTCCTTCTCTAAGGTGCCCGCCGGTTTTTTGATCCGGCAGTTGCTGGATCATGAAGACGGACCGGATGGGCCGGAACCGTCTGAACCAACCGAAGACCTGTCATGGGGCAGGATTGCAGGACGCTTGTGCCACCGTAGTCGGCACTCACACCAAAGCTTCCCGCTGTCTTGCCCGTGATGTGTCGAAGCCGCTGCTTCAATGGTGGAGCCGTGGCGACAAGAAGGACAAGATATGTTCAATCAACACTCCGTGGAAATCGAATGGGCAGGCCGCCCGCTGAAGCTGGAAACGGGCAAGGTTGCTCGTCAGGCTGACGGCGCCGTCATCGCAACCTACGGCGAAACCATGGTTCTCGCGACCGTCGTTTCTGCAAAGTCCCCGAAGCCGGGTCAGGACTTCTTCCCGCTGACGGTCAACTACCAGGAAAAGACCTACGCAGCCGGCAAGATCCCCGGTGGCTACTTCAAGCGTGAAGGCCGTCCGAGCGAAAACGAAACCCTCGTTTCCCGCCTGATCGACCGCCCGATCCGCCCGCTCTTCCCTGAAGGCTACAAGAACGACACCCAGGTCGTCGTTACCGTTATCCAGCACGATCTGGAAAACAACCCGGACATCCTGTCCATGATCGCGACCTCTGCTGCGCTGACGCTTTCAGGCGTTCCCTTCATGGGCCCGGTTGGCGGCGCGCGCGTCGGTTACATCAACGGCGAATATGTTCTGAACCCGCATCTCGACGAGATGGACGAATCTGTTCTCGACCTCGTCGTTGCCGGTACGCAGGACGCCGTCCTGATGGTCGAATCCGAAGCCAAGGAACTGAACGAAGACGTCATGCTCGGCGCCGTCATGTTCGGTCACCGTGGCTTCCAGCCAGTCATCGACGCGATCATCAAGCTCGCTGAAGTGGCTGCCAAGGAACCACGCGAATTCGAGCCGGAAGATTTCTCGGCTCTCGAAACCGAAATGCTCGGCCTTGCCGAAGCTGAACTGCGCGACGCCTACAAGATCACCGAAAAGGCTGCCCGTTACGCTGCTGTCGACGCCGTCAAGACGAAGGTCAAGGCGCACTTCCTGCCGGAAGAAGGCGAAGCCAAGTATTCGGCTGAAGAAGTTGGCGCTGTGTTCAAGCACCTGCAGGCCAAGATTGTTCGTTGGAACATTCTCGACACCAAGAGCCGTATCGACGGTCGCGATCTCTCCACGGTTCGCCCGATCGTGTCGGAAGTTGGCCTACTGCCGCGCACCCATGGTTCGGCACTCTTCACCCGTGGTGAAACGCAGGCAATCGTCGTTGCCACGCTCGGCACCGGCGAAGACGAGCAGTATGTCGACAGCCTGACCGGCATGTACAAGGAACGCTTCCTGCTGCACTACAACTTCCCGCCCTACTCGGTCGGTGAAACGGGCCGCATGGGTTCCCCGGGCCGTCGCGAAATCGGTCACGGCAAGCTCGCTTGGCGCGCAATCCGTCCGATGCTGCCTTCTGCTGAGCAGTTCCCCTACACGCTGCGCGTCGTATCGGAAATCACCGAGTCCAACGGTTCGTCCTCCATGGCAACCGTCTGCGGCACGTCGCTTGCTCTGATGGATGCCGGCGTTCCGCTGGCAAAGCCGGTTGCCGGTATCGCCATGGGCCTGATCCTGGAAGGCGAGCGCTTTGCCGTTCTGTCGGACATCCTGGGTGACGAAGATCACCTCGGCGACATGGACTTCAAGGTTGCCGGTACGGCAGATGGCATCACCTCGCTGCAGATGGACATCAAGATCGCCGGTATCACCGAAGAGATCATGAAGGTTGCTCTTGACCAGGCGCAGGGTGGCCGCAAGCACATCCTCAACGAGATGGCCAATGCCATCACCGAGAGCCGTGGTCAGCTTGGCGAATTTGCTCCGCGCATCGAAGTCATGAACATTCCGGTCGACAAGATCCGTGAAGTCATCGGCTCCGGCGGCAAGGTCATTCGCGAAATCGTCGAAAAGACCGGCGCGAAGATCAACATCGAAGATGACGGCACCGTCAAGATCGCTTCCTCTTCCGGCAAGGAAATCGAAGCGGCCCGCAAGTGGATCCACTCCATCGTGGCCGAGCCTGAAGTTGGCCAGATCTACGAAGGCACGGTCGTCAAGACCGCCGACTTCGGCGCATTCGTCAACTTCTTCGGCGCACGTGACGGTCTCGTTCACATTTCGCAGCTGGCTTCCGAGCGCGTTGCCAAGACCTCCGACGTCGTCAAGGAAGGCGACAAGGTCTGGGTCAAGCTGATGGGCTTTGATGAGCGCGGCAAGGTTCGTCTGTCGATGAAGATCGTTGACCAGTCAACCGGCAAGGAAATCGTTGCGGAGAAGAAGGCTGAAGGCGACGCTGCTGCCGAGTAAGGCGTAGGCGCTTATTCCTATCGGGGCGCGGGATCTCTCCCGCGCCTTTTTTCTATTTTCCGAGCAGCGTTGCTACGTTTAAAACGTGAAGCTGCTCCATTGTTGTTGAACGCATTGTCCCGACGCAAAGACGCTAGGCGCTTTTCCGGTACATGTTCTTGAGGATGCTCCCGATGAGCCGTGACGCAGTCAAAACCCTGTTCCATCCCTTCGCTGCCGATATGCTGCCAGCGCCGAAAGCCGGTGAGCGCGTGCTGTTTCTGGGCGCAGAAGCGGGAGCGCCGCGCCTGGAGGGTTTCGATTCTGAGATTGTAGCGGTTCAGGGCTTTCGTCCTCTTTATCGCGCGTTGCAAGCGCATGGTTCCGAGGTCACGCCGGAAATCTCCGGAGAGGACTATGACGCGGCCATGATCCTGTGCGGCAAGCACCGCGGCGAAAACGAGAACCGCATGGCGGAAGCCTTGAAGCGCGTGAAGGCGGGCGGCGTGATCCTGGCCGCAGGCGCCAAGGAAGACGGTATCGTCACCTTGCGCAAGACGCTGGCAAAGCTCGGCATCGAAGCGGAATCGACGCCGAAATATCACGGCGTCGCCATCTGGTTTGCACGACCGGACGATGTCTCGGCTGCTGTTGCCAGGCTGGAGCAGAAACCTGTCACCATCGACAACCGTTTTACCGCCATGCCTGGCATGTTTTCCCATGATCGCGTGGACGACGGTTCCGAACTGCTCGTTTCACGCATGCCGACCGATTTCGACGGCAATGCCGCCGATTTTGGCGCGGGGTGGGGTTACCTCTCGGTCATGCTGGCCGAGAAGTCGCCACGCACGGCGCGCATTGATCTGTTCGAGGCCGATTACAACGCGCTTGAATTTGCCAAGACCAATCTCCTGGAAAACTGCCCGCGGCTGACGGCACGTTTCTTCTGGCAGGACCTGGCCGCAGAGCCGCCGAAGGAAAAATACGACCTTATCATCATGAACCCACCCTTCCATGCGGCCGGTCAGGCGGCAGAGCCAGCGCTCGGCCAGGCGCTGATCAAGGCAGCAGCGACAGCATTGCGCAGCGGCGGCAAGCTGCTGATGGTTGCCAATCGCGGCCTGCCTTATGAGCCGGTGCTCGCCAGCGAGTTCCGCAAGAGCGAGGAAGTCTGCCGAAACGCCCGCTTCAAGATTTTGAGCGCCCAGAAGTAATCATTTTTGAGAATGAGGCTGCGGTTTATCTGCGGCCTCAACTCAGCAGCCACGCCCAGAGAGATACGGTCAACACGCCAAAGAGCGTCGAGATGCTGATGGTCGACGCGGCGATACTGTGTCCGATCCCGAAGCGGTTGGCGAGCAGCCAGGAATTGATACCGGTCGGAACGCAGGATGTCAGTACCAGTGCCGATGTCCACGCGGGACTGAGACCGAGCAGATGCGCCATCGCCCAGACGCAAGCCGGTAGAAGCAAGAGCTTGAAGGCGGTAATCGTCGCCGAGATGTGCAGATTGCCGCGCACCGGGTATTTGGTCAGCGCCATGCCAAGCGAAATAAGCGCCGCAGGTCCAGCCATGGCGGCGATCTGATCGATGACCGTCGTAAACACGGCCGGCATTGATGCTCCGATCATATTGAAGCAAAGTCCAAGCAGAAGGGCGATGACCAGAGGGTTGGTCGCGAGGTTTCGCCCCACCTGCTTCAAGACAGTGAACGCACTTCGCCTTTCACCGCCCACCACCTTGTGTGTCGCATTTTCCATCAGGATCGTTCCGGCAATCATCATGATGGGAAGATGGATGACCAGCAGGATTGAAATTGCAACAATGCCGTCATTGCCGACGGAACGCCCGACGAGCGGAAGGCCAATGAAAATATTGTTGGCGAAAGCCGAGGATATGCCGGCAATGACGCTAACGCGCAGGTCCTGCTTGAAGATGTATGTCGTCACAAGCTGACCCGCAGCCCAGGTGATGGCTACGCCGGCGAAGTAGGTGATCCAGAGCTTGAAAGGCGAAGCGCCATGAAAATCGGCTTCGGCCAGCGTACGGAAGATCAGCGTTGGCACGGCAATCTTGAAGACGAAGTCGCTCAGTACATCGCTCGCCTCGGCCTTGAACAGCCTCGCCTTCACCGTCAGCCACCCGATCAGAATAAGCAGGAAGATCGGCGCGACATTCAGGGCAACAGCATACATGGAGACGGGCTTTCACGAGCACTCTGCGGAATGTCTCAACCCTGTACAGGAAAGGGGGATCGTCCGATACCGTTTTCTGGCCGGGGTTGGAAACCACAGCGGTCCCATGAAAACGGAAAAAGCGGGGATCGTCCCCGCTTCAGCCTGTCATCCCCGGCAGTACATCCGTGTCGGGAACGAGTAATGGTCTACCAGCACTTTATGACATGCAAATGACGCGGGAAGATCGGTCGAGGATGAGCTTGCAAGGCGCAGTCGCCTTTTCTCTTTTCTTGTCGGCAGAAATCTTTAAGACCGAGTTCCGGATAACGCACCGGGTCGGTGCGGCTCGGACAAGAGGCTCATGACAAAATTCGACGTACTGACCGTTGGCAACGCCATCGTGGATATCATTTCCCGCTGCGATGACAGCTTTCTCATCGACAACGCCATCACCAAGGGCGCGATGAACCTGATCGATGCCGAGCGCGCGGAACTGCTCTACTCGCTCATGGGTCCGGCGTTGGAAGCCTCCGGCGGAAGTGCGGGCAACACGGCGGCAGGTATTGCCAATTTCGGAGCACCTGCAGCCTATTTCGGCAAGGTCGCCGAAGATCAGCTCGGCGAAATATTCCAGCACGATATCCGCGCCCAGGGTGTCTATTTCGAGACCAAGCCACGCGGCACCTTTCCACCCACCGCTCGCTCGATGATCTTCGTCACCGAAGACGGTGAGCGCTCCATGAACACCTATCTTGGCGCCTGCGTCGAGCTTGGACCCGAAGACGTGGAACCTGAGATCGTTGCACAATCGAAGGTCACCTACTTCGAAGGCTATCTCTGGGACCCGCCGCGCGCCAAGGACGCGATCCGTGATTGCGCCCGCATCGCCCATGAAAACGGTCGCGAAGTCTCCATGACGCTGTCCGATAGTTTCTGCGTCGGCCGCTACCGCGACGAGTTCCTCGATCTGATGCGCTCGGGGACAGTCGATATCGTCTTTGCCAACAAGCAGGAAGCGCTGTCGCTCTATGAAACCGAAGACTTCGATCTGGCGCTGACCAAGATCGCACAGGACTGCAAGATCGCAGCCGTGACGATGAGCGAAGAGGGCGCTGTGATTGTGCGCGGTTCCGAGCGGGTGAAGGTCGATGCCTATCCGGTTTTCGATGTCGTCGACACGACGGGCGCCGGCGATCTTTTCGCCTCCGGGTTCCTTTTTGGCTACACGCAGGGGCGTACACTGGAAGATAGCGGCAAGCTCGGCTGCCTTGCAGCCGCTGCCGTCATACAGCAGATCGGACCGCGTCCCATGTCGTCGCTGAAGGCGCTGGCCGAGAAGCACGGGCTTCTTTGATTATTCGATGACAATGATCTCCGTGCGCCGGTTCCAAGGCGCGCGGGGATGGCCGTTTATTTGAACGCTTCGCCCGGATAGGCGCCCCAGATTTCGCCTTGCGAAACCCAGCCGCCCACGTGATCGGCTTCCGCCTTGCACCAATCGCCATTGCATTCGCCGATGCGGATCTGGACGCCAGGCTCCAGCTTTGCCACTACAGAAGCGCTCGACTGAGGTTCACGGCGCATATTGACATAAACGTCCTTGCCCTTGCCGCGCATCCATGGAGCGGCGACAGCGGTTCTCTCGCCAGAGAGCAGCGCCTGATTCACCCAGCCCTCGGTGCCGTCCGCATCGCGGATGCGGCGCCAATTTTCATATTCCTGAATGATTTCCACCGGCATCCCGGACTTCATATACATCCAGGAGACGGCATAGTCCGTGCTTGGTCCGATGCGCATGTTAACGCGCTTTGATTTCAGGCTGACAAAACGCGGTAGTGGCAGGCCGCTGGCACCCTTTGCAGCGCCCTGAGCAAGTGCTGGTGAGACGGTGGCGTGAAGAAAACCCAATGACAATGCAATGCAGAGGATGGAGACAAAGCTACGCATGTCGTTTGACCGTTTCCGTGAAACAAGAGAATGACGTTTGATGGGCACCCCAGTCCTATCGCCGAAGGAACAACATGCGAGATTTGTTTGTCTTCGCCGGTGGGTCTGGTAGAAACGCCCTTGCTGAACAAATTATCGCTCTTTCTGGTTAACGACCTCTGAACAAGGTGCCTGCAGACTATGACGAACAAGAAGAGACCGACCGTCTATTTGACCCGAAAACTGCCGGATCTGGTCGAGACCCGCATGCGGGAACTGTTCGAGGCTGAATTGAATATTGAAGATGCGCCACGCACAGAGGCGGAGCTTCTAGCGGCCATGCAGCGTGTTGACGTTCTGGTTCCGACGGTGACCGATCGCATCACCGCGTCCATGATCGAGCAGGCTGGTCCTCAACTGAAATTGATCGCGAGTTTTTCGAACGGTATCGATCATATCGACGTGGACGCGGCGGCACGCAAGGGCATAACCGTTACCAATACGCCGAACGTGTTGACGGAAGACAGCGCGGACATGACGATGGCGCTTGTGCTTGCCGTTCCGCGCCGCCTTGTCGAAGGCACACGGGTGCTTGCCAACGGATCGGATGACTGGCGCGGCTGGTCGCCGACCTGGATGCTGGGTCGCCGACTGTCGGGCAAGCGTATCGGCATCGTCGGCATGGGCCGCATCGGTACTGCCGTTGCCCGCCGCGCCAAGGCCTTCGGGCTATCGATCCATTATCATAATCGCAAGCGTGTCAGCCCGGCGACCGAAGCGGAGCTTGAAGCGACCTATTGGGATAGTCTCGACCAGATGCTGGCGCGCGTCGACATCGTCTCCGTCAACTGCCCGTCGACGCCTGCCACCTATCATCTGATCTCGGCTCGGCGCCTCGCGCTGATGCAGCCGACGAGCTATATCGTCAACACGGCGCGCGGCGATATCATCGATGAAGCGGCGATGATCGAGTGCCTGCGTCAGGGAAAGATTGCCGGTGCGGGTCTCGACGTGTTTGAGAACGAGCCCGCCGTCAACCCAAAGCTCATCAAACTCGCCAAGGAGGGCAGGGTGGTGCTCTTGCCGCATATGAGTTCGGCCACGATCGAAGGCCGCATCGACATGGGCGACAAGGTCATCATCAACATCCGCGCATTTTATGATGGTCACAGGCCGCCGAACCGGGTGCTGCCGGGCAGGGCCTGAAGCGTGGCGCGATCTTTGATATCCGCTCCCTACGCTTAAGGTCTTGGTTTTGTCGCATGTCGTTGTTGAAAAATCGCCCAGTGCTTTTGCCCGGCAGGGTGCGATCAAGCCAGACGCTTCGTCATTTCGATTGACGTCACACGATCATATCCGTCGTGCGAATTCTCGGCTGTCTTGCTGAAACCCCATGACGTGAACTGCCGGTGATTGTTGACGAGTTCGATGCGAGTTTCCAAACGAAGACTTGGCAGCGACAGCTGACGCGCCAAATCCTCAGCTGCGCTTAGCAAGGCGCGACCGATGCCGCGACCTTGGGCGGCGGGAGACACGGCAAGCTTGCCGATATAGAGCGAGTTTGTTTCCGGTTTGCAGAAAATGCATCCGAGCATTTGGTCCCCGTCGAAAGCGACGAATGCACTTTCTTGGCCGATCTTTTGACGCAGATTATCAGGTGTCAGCCGATGCGCCGAGGAAGGCGGATCGATCACGCCGTCCATACTGGCGAATGACGACATGATCAGCGCCAGCAATTCCTCTACGCGGTTGAAGTTTTCGTCGATTCGAACAATCTTTGTCATGCTGCCTGGCGCCTCTTGTAGCGAATGGTGTCGAAGCGGGCGGCGAGCGCGTCATAGAGAAGCAGTCGGCCAGTCAGTGGCTCTCCCGCTCCGGTAATGATCTTGATGGCTTCCATGGCCATCGTCGTACCAATGACGCCCGTCAGCGCGCCGATAATGCCGGTTTCCGCGCATGATGGAACAAGGCCCTCCGGCGGCGGCGCAGGAAAGAGATCGCGGTAGCGTGGCAGTAACGTGCCGTCTGGACCTTCTGCATAGGGCTTCAGCACCGTGACAGAGCCATCGAACCGACCGACAGCGCCAGTCACTAGCGGCACCTTTGCCGATTCGGCTGCATCGGCCGCCGCATAGCGGGTATCGAAATTGTCGGATCCGTCAATGACGAGATCGAAGGACGTCAGATGATCATGGGCCCAGAGACGGGAAAAGCGTTCTTCGAAATGCAGCGTGCGCACATGCGGATTGAGCCGGGAAATGCTGCGGCGTGCGCTTTCGGTTTTTAGCTCGCCGATCGTGCCGGTGTCATGAATGACCTGTCTCTGAAGATTCGACAAAGAGACAACATCATCGTCGATAATGCCGAGTGTCCCTATGCCTGCTGCGGCAAGATAGTAGAGCACCGGCGCGCCGAGGCCGCCTGCGCCGATCACCAGCACCTTGGCTGTCTTCAGTCGCTGCTGCCCCATGCCGCCGATCTCCGGCAGAAGAATATGTCGCTTGTAGCGTTCAATTTCCTCGGGGCTAAGAGCATCCATGTTCCTGTCTCCGGCACGTCAATAGGAGAAGCCCTATCATGACACGCTGCCATGCGACACGGTGAAAAACTGTGCGCGATCCCGCAATGCCGAAAACATTGCTGCATCCGTCCCTGTCATGAAACTCTGGCCGCCAAGCGCGTGGATGAGGTCGAAAAGCGCGGCACGACGGCCTTCATCCAGATGCGCGGCAATCTCGTCCAGAAGCAGCACCGGAGCGTGACCGGTCATATTGGCAGTCAGTTGTGCATGCGCGAGAACAAGACCGACGAGGAGGGCCTTCTGTTCGCCAGTGGAGCAGCGTGCTGCGTCCATGTCCTTTTCAGCGTGCCGCACGAAAAGGTCGGCGCGATGCGGTCCGTCCAGCGTACGCCCGGCTGCTGCGTCCCGATACCGGTTCTCACGCAAGGTGGCGAAATACTCATCCTCCAGGTCCACCGCCGGTCGATGGAACTCATCATCGAGAAAGCCTGACAAAGTCAGCATGGCTTTTGGAAAGCCGGTGTCGCCGGAGCGGCTTTCGATCAGCGCACGCAAGAGCCCCAGCATTTCGGACCTTGCCACGGCCATGGCGATACCGAGTTCCGCCATCTGTTTTTCGATTCCGTCCAGCCAGACCGGATCGAAGCGGCCGTCGGAAAGAAGGCGGTTGCGCTGGCGCATCGCCTTTTCGAAGTCGCTGGCACGCCGTCCATGCGACGGGTCGAGGGAAAGAACAAGGCGATCGAGGAAACGGCGACGATCCGAAGAAGAGCCGGTGAAAAGCCCGTCCATCGATGGGGTCAGCCAAAGGACCCGCAAGTGATCGGTCAATTCATCGACGGATCTGACCGAGGTTCCGTTGAGGCGCAGACGTCGAGATGGCGTTTCGTCATCTCCCTCGATGCCTGTACCGATCGCGACATCCCCATCCATACCGGAAACATCGGCGAACACCGAGAATCCTGTCCCCTCCGCGCCGACACGGGTGACATCGGAAAGAACGGCGCGGCGCAAACCCCGACCTGGCGAGAGAAACGAGACGGCCTCCAGCAGGTTCGTCTTGCCGGAGCCGTTATCGCCAGTCAGCACGACATGGCGTTCATCCAACCGCAAGGATACCTCCGCGTAGTTGCGGAAATCCGTGAGCTTCAGTCGTGACAGGAAAACCTTGGCCGTCATGCCATATCCAGAATCGTCATGCCTACGACCTACAGTATCCCGAACGGTTTCGGAACGACTTTCACTGAAAGAGCGTCCGGTTACAGGCCAACTTACGACCGAAATGTCGCTTACGTTTACGTGCGCGTCGGTCCGATTGCCAGGCACGGAAATTCTCGCTATCGATGCCTGTCTAATTTAGCGGATATTTTTCATGCTCAGGTTCGTTTCTCTGCTTATCACCCTTTGCCTGCTTGGGTCATGTGCCGCACGGCCTGGCGCCGAAGTATTGCAAGCCGTCAATACGAGGGTGGCATCGGGTAAGAGCATCACGGCCTATGTCGTCAGTACGCGTGAGCGCGAGCCGGGCAAAACGTTGGCCTTTGGTGACGGGCGTGCCGAGACGCCGAATTATGCGCGCTTTGAAATTTCCATTCCGCCGGATCACCAGAAGGGCAAGATCGAGTGGCCTTCCAGAAAGTCCGATCCTCAGAAGAACTTCGTCGTGACAGATCGCGACATGCTGCCGAAAGACGCGTTCAAGCGCGATCTCGCCGATATCCTCACCTCCGGTAAAGATGTCGGCCTCTTCGTCCACGGCTATAATTACAGCTACCAGGAAGCACTCTTCCGGGCGACGCAGATGGCGGCGGATGCGGATATCAACGGTATACCTGTCGTCTTTTCGTGGCCCTCCATGGCGAATGTCACAGGATATGTTGCGGACAAGGAAGCGGCCACCTATTCCCGCGATGCCCTGGCAGACCTCTTGATCGATCTCGCGCAGAAATCGCCACGCAAGAATGTCATCGTCTTCGGCCATAGCATGGGGGCGTGGCTGGTCATGGAGGCCTTGCGCGAGCTTCGCCTTAAAGGCCGTAACGACGTTATCGCCAAGCTTCAGGTGGTGCTTGCCGCACCGGATATCGACACAGATGTGTTTCGCAAGCAGATCGAGGTCGTCGGTCGCCTTAATCCGCCGCTCGCCGTGCTCGTGTCCAAGGACGACCGGGCCTTGATGGCCGCGTCCATCCTGGCTGGTGAAAGAGACCGGGTTGGCGCACTGGACGTGAATGATCCGAAGATCAGAACGGCAGCTAAACGCGAGGGTGTCCAATTCATAGATATCTCGGAACTCGATTCCTCAGACGGTTTAAACCACGATCGGTATGCCGCGCTCGCCGCTCTGTTGCCGAAGCTCGACGAAAAGCGGCGTGGCGGCGGCAACGATCTTGGCCGTGCAGGAGCCTTCGTTCTAGATGCCGTCGGGGCGACGGTTTCAAGTCCGTTCCAGCTGGCAAGCAAGGTCGTCAATCCAAATTAGGACATTGCCCTTCGACCTGTTCCTTTGTGATTGGGTTCTGACCTTTCAAGCGCCGTGCGGTCCGTTGGACACGCGACAGACCCGTTGTCTGGCCGATGCTCTAGGCGACCTCATACGCGAACACTCAGCGCGTTGTGGCCATTCGCAAACGTAAAATTGCCAACCCCGAGGGGTCGGCAATCCTGATGATCGAATAAGGTGGTTCCTTGGAGGATCTCGTAAGATCATCCCAGGCCATACGTTTGGCGCCTTACGCCGCAATCTCCTGGCGGGGCGGTTCCTTGGCGCCCGTCATGAAGGCCACCGCATCCGACATTGAATGTTCCTTCGGATTGATGACGCACAGGCGTCTACCAAGACGATGGATATGGATACGGTCGGCCACCTCAAATACATGCGGCATGTTGTGCGAGATGAGCACGATCGGCAGGCCTCTGCTACGCACCTCTAGAATGAGTTCCAGAACGCGGCGGCTTTCCTTGACGCCAAGTGCCGCCGTCGGTTCGTCCAGAATGACGACCTTGGAGCCGAAGGCTGCGGCTCTGGCCACTGCCACACCCTGACGCTGACCGCCGGAGAGCGTTTCGACCGCCTGATTGATGTTCTGAATGGTCATCAAACCAAGTTCGGACAGCTTCTCTCGGGCAAACTTGTCCATTGCCGCATTGTCGAGCTTGCGGAACACCGAGCCGAGAATGCCCGGCTTGCGGATTTCTCGTCCCAGAAACATGTTATCGGTAATCGACAGGGCCGGGGAAAGCGCGAGGTTCTGATAGACCGTCTCGATACCGGCATCGCGGGCCTCGAGCGGCGTCTTGAACTGAACCGGTTTGCCTTCCAGCCGGATCTCGCCTTCATCCGGGCGGATCGCTCCCGAGAGCGCCTTGATGAGCGAGGACTTGCCTGCCCCGTTGTCACCGATCACCGCCAGGATTTCTCCCGGATAGAGATCGAAGTCGGCATTGTCCAGCGCGGTCACGCGCCCATAACGCTTGACGAGACCATGACCAGAAAGAATGGGTTGTCTGTTCGTATCCTGGGCCATCAGACGGCTGCCTTTCTGATCCATTGATCCACTGCGACGGCGGCGATGATCAACCAGCCGGTCAACATAACCTTCCACTGCGGGTCTGCGCCGAGCATGTTGAGGCCCATGGAGACCACACCAACGAGCATAGCGCCAAAAAGCGTTCCGAGAATGGAGCCGCGCCCGCCGAAGAGCGAAATACCACCGATAACCGTCGCGGTAATGGCCTGAAGGTTGTAGTCGGTGACGGCAGCAGACGGCGAGATAGAGCCGTTACGACCGATGGCGACCCATGCTGCAAAGGCTGCAATCACGCCAGCGATGGTGTAAACACTGAGAAGAACGCGACGGGTCTGAATGCCGGACAATTTTGCTGCTTCTGGATCGTCACCGACAGCGTAGACATGACGTCCCCAGGCCGTATGGTTCAATATGTACCAAAGCAGAGCGACAAGAGCCACCATGGCAATGACGCCTAGTGTGAAAATGGCAGAACCGATCCGGAAGTTGGTAGCGAAGATTTGCAGCAGCGGAGCGGCCTGCTGCACATCCGCATCGCGGATTGTCTCGTTCGCGGAGTAGATGAAATTCGTCGCCATGACGATATTCCACGAACCAAGAGTGACGATGAAGGGCGGCAGCTTGACCACGGCCACAAGAAAGCCATTGAGAAGGCCGCAAAGCCCGCCGACCACGAAGCCTGCGAGCACCGCGATTCCTGTTGGCAGCCCGTATGTTACCGCCACATTGCCCATAACGACCGAGGAGATGACCATCACCACGCCGATTGAAAGATCGATGCCGGCGGTGAGAATGACCAGCGTCTGCGCCGAGCCGAGAATGCCGACGACCGCAATCTGCTGCAGAATAAGGGTCAAAGTGTAAGATGAAAAGAATCGTCCGCCGATCGTCAGGCCGAAAATGGCAATCGACAGGATCAGGACGATGAGTGGCACGGCGGCCGGTGTCGAGTGTAGAAAGTGCTGGGCGCGTTTGAGCGCGGAAACGCGTTGCTGATCGAAAGAGGCGACGTTCTTGTCGCTTCCGTCCAGCACGCGCTCGAATTCTTGAATTCCGCTCATGTTTCCTCCTCCCGCTCGCCAAACATCTATGCGCGGCGCCGAAATGTCAGACGGGTATTACGAAAGCGAATGGTTTTCGGTGAAGTTGGCCGGGAGCAATCCCGGCCGTCTTCTTCAGATGGTGATTGAGGGCATCAGCCCCAGCACTTCGCCAGGCCTTCCTTGACGCTGATCGAAGGCACACCTTTAACCGGCTTGTCGGTAACCAGCGAAACGCCGGTGTCGAAGAAGGACTTGCCTTCGGTTGGCTTCGGCTTTTCACCGGAGTCGGCAAACTTCTTGATGGCCTCGACGCCGAGAGCCGCCATCATCAGCGGATACTGCTGCGAGGTCGCTCCGATGACGCCCTCTTCGACCGACTTCACGCCTGGGCAACCGCCGTCAACCGAAACGATCAGAACATTCTTTTCCATGCCCACGGCCTTGAGAGCCTGGTAGGCGCCGACAGCAGCCGGCTCGTTGATGGTGTGAATGACGTTGATGCCTGGGTCTTTCTGGAGAAGGTTTTCCATGGCCTTGCGACCACCTTCTTCATTGCCGTTCGTCACGTCGTGGCCAACGATGCGTGGATCGTTTTCGTCGCCGATCTTGTTGGGGTCCTTGGGGTCGATACCGAAGCCGATCATGAAGCCCTGGTCGCGAAGAACGTCGACGCTTGGCTGGTCAGGCGTAAGATCGAGGAAGCCCACCTTGGCATCCTTTGCTTTGTCGCCCATCGTGCCCTTGGCCCATTCGCCGATCAGCTTGCCAGCCAGCAGGTTGTCAGTCGCGAATGTTGCATCGGCAGAGTTGATTGGGTCGAGAGGCGTGTCAAGAGCGATCACTAGGATGCCCGCATCGCGTGCCTTCTTGACAGTCGGAACGATGCCCTTGGTGTCAGACGCGGTGATCAGAATGCCCTTGGCGCCGTCCGCAATGCAGGACTCGATAGCTGCAACCTGGCTTTCGGAGTCGCCGTCCACTTTGCCAGCGTAAGCCTTGAGCGTCACGCCCAGTTCCTTAGCCTTGGCGGTCGCGCCTTCCTTCATCTTGACGAAGAATGGGTTGGTGTCGGTCTTTGTGATAAGGCAGGCCGAAGTATCTGCAGCCGATGCGACCGAAGCAAAAGAAACGCCGAGCGCGAGCGCGCCCAAAAAGGCGGAAACGGTTGTTTTCATATGATCCTCCCAGTGAAAACAAACAGCCATTTGGATGACTGGTCTGCGGCCCTTCTCCTCCTAGATCAGGCGCCACTGACTGCAATCGAACCACCAAATTAACAGCCTGTCAATAAATAAATCCAATTGAATTATTAATTCGTTCTGTCATTCTTCCGAACGTCATGGAGGAGTGAACGGGAGGAGACCGGACGCTCTGTCGTAGAAGCTTTTAAAAATGGAGCGACCGCGCTAAAGCTTGCGCACGGTTGGGAGGAGGAGAGATGTCGCGATCACTGGAGATTCCGCAGACGCCATCTGCGGGCATTACCGATCTGGCCGGTGGCGCCAATCAGGTCCGGGTTCGCGCCTATAATGAAAGGTTGGTGCTATCTTTGGTGCGCCGACACAATGCCCTTTCGAAAGCCGAGATTGCAAGACGTAGCGGCCTCTCTGCCCAGACAGTCTCCGTCATCATGCGCTCGCTGGAAAAGGACGGTCTGCTCATCAGAGGCGAAGTTCTTCGAGGGCGCGTGGGGCAGCCCTCGACGCCGATGCGGCTCAACCCGGACTCGGTCTATTCCTTCGGTGTCAAGATCGGCCGTAGGAGCGTCGATCTGGTACTGATGGATTTCGTAGGGCAAATCCGGATGCAGCTGCGTAACACCTATCCATATCCGATGCCGGAATGGATTTTACCCTTCGTTACCGAAGGAATCGCCGAAATGGAGGCGAGACTGGGCCAGAAGCAGCGCGACAAAATTGCTGGCGTGGGTATAGCTGCGCCATTCGAGCTGTGGAGTTGGGCCAAGGAGGTCGGCGCACCGGAAGGCGAAATGGACGTCTGGCGTGATATCGATCTGCGCCAGGAGGTCGCCGATGCCATCGACTATCCTGTCTTCCTTCAAAACGATGCCACCAGCGCCTGCGGTGCCGAAATGGTCTTTGGTAACGGCCAAGCCTATCCGGACTTTCTCTATGTCTTCATCGGGTCTTTCATTGGCGGCGGCGTTGTCTTGAATTCTGCCTTGTTCTCGGGGCGAACTGGATCGGCGGGATCGATAGGCCCCCTGCCGGTTCAGGGGCAGGATGGGAAGACGGTGCAATTGCTCAAGATTGCCTCCATTTTCGTTCTCGAAGACCTGCTGCGAGCAAGAGGCATCGATCCCAAGCCGCTTTGGTTCTCCACCGATGAGTGGATCGATTTCGGTGAACCGCTGGAAATATGGGTTCGCAACACTGGCGCTGCGCTGGCGCAGGCGGTGATAGCCGCCGCCTCCATCATCGATTTTTCCACGGTCATCATCGATGGCGGCTTTCCGGGTTGGGTGCGCTCGCGCATCGTGCAGGCGACGCGTTCGGCCTTGACCTCTCACGACCTTCAGGGCGTAGCAGTACCGGATATTATCGAGGGTGCTGTTGGAAGTCAGGCCCGTGCCATCGGCGGGGCCAGCCTCCCACTTTTTTCCCGCTATCTCCTCGACCAGAACGTCTTGTTCAAGGAAACCTCAGTGTGAATCGGCCGCCGGTTGTCGATGACGTCAGAGCGTTTGGATCTGGCGCAGGATGTCGTCTTCGATGACGATTCCGTTTTCCAGTGACTGCTTTCGAATTCCCTGACTGCGCCGGCCTGGTAAGCGGGCGTTATCCTGGGTCTCGATCTCGTGCGCCATGAGGGAAACCCTTTCGGCCAGAACGTCGTTACCTGCAATCGTCGGGTCGATGGCTATGATCGTGTGGCCGAGCGAGGGCGCGGTGCCGGTGTCGTCGAGAAGCGACGATGCCTGAAAGCCGAAGTTGCCGCCGGTGAGGCCCGCGGCCATGACTTCCACCATCAGCGCAAGTGCTGCCCCCTTGGCTTCGCCGGCTGGAACCATCGTGCCGTTGATCGCTTCGTTCGGATCTGTGGTGGGGTGGCCTTTCGCATCGCGAGCCCAATCATCGGGGATGGCCGTGCCTCTCTGGCGGGCGGCCATGATCTTTCCACGTGCGACTTTCGACAGGGCGAGGTCGATCACGAGAGGATCTGCGCCCTTGATCGGCGCTGCAAAGGCGATTGGGTTGGTGCCATAGAGCGGCTTGATGCCACCCCAAGGCGCCATGGATGCTGGTGCGTTGGCCACCATGAAGGCGACGAGACCTTGTTCGGCCAGTCGCTCAACGGTCAAAGCCATAACGCCGGCATGATGCGAGCGCCCGACTGCCGCTAGTGCGATGCCCTGTTCACGCGCTAAGGGCACAAGTTGTTCGACGGCAAGATCAATAGCCGGATAAGCATAACCATTGCCCGCATCGATCGACAGGACGGCGGGCCGGACCTTCGTGGCGTTGGGTACGGCTTGTCCGTTGACCTTCCCAACATGAAGTTGGGCGACGTAGACAGGAATGCGGCGAAAACCATGCCCGCCTTGGCCGCAGGCTTCTGCGGCGACCAACGCCCGCGCGACCGATCGGGCGTTTTTGGGCAAGACCTTGTTCCTTTCGAAGATTGAGGAAACAAAATCTTCGGCCGTCTCTATGCTGAATTTCATTGCTCGATCTTGGACATGAAGGAAGGGAAGGTGGGGGACGAGACCCTCGACGCCACGGTCGAAGGTCCCGCTGCATCACTCAATGGGCGGCAGACATGTCGCCTAGCACGTCCTTGGACGCAACTGTGGAATCAGCGTTCAGCTTGTAGACCATCGGCACGCCGGTCGCCAGATTGAGCTTCAGAATCTCCTCCTTGCTCAGCTTGTCGAGAACCATCACCAGCGAGCGCAGCGAATTGCCGTGGGCAGCAACCAGGACCTTCTCGCCGCGGAGAACGCGCGGAAGGATTTCCGTCAGATAATAGGGCCATACGCGTGCGCCAGTGTCGCGCAGGCTTTCCCCACCGGGCGGAGGAATGTCGTAGGAGCGGCGCCAGATATGCACCTGCTCTTCCCCCCATTTTTCGCGAGCATCATCCTTGTTGAGACCGGAGAGATCGCCATAATCGCGCTCGTTGAGCGCCTCGTTTCGGATCGTTTCAAGACCGGACTGGCCGACATTGTCTAGCACGATCTGGCAGGTCTTCTGCGCACGGATGAGAGAAGAGGTATAGGCGACATCGAACTTGATGCCGTAATCGGCAAGTGCCTTGCCGCCCGCATTGGCTTCCTGCACGCCAAGTTCCGTCAGATCCGGGTCACGCCAGCCGGTGAAGAGGTTCTTGAGGTTCCAGTCACTTTGACCGTGACGAACGAGGACGAGGGTTCCGCTCATAAATACTCTCCAGTTGTTTATTGATTGTCGGCCAGACCGAGAACGTCCAGCATGGAATAGAAGCCTGGCTTCTTGTCGAAGGCCCAAATGGCAGCCGCAATCGCGCCGCGTCCGAAAATCGTGCGGTCTGCTGCGTGGTGCGAGAAGGTCAACTGCTCGCCTTCACCAGCAAAGATCACGGAGTGATCGCCCACGACCGAGCCGCCGCGCAAAGTCGCAAATCCGATGGTGCCAGCTTCCCGCGCGCCCGTATGGCCGTCACGCACCCTGACTGAGCGTTCGGCCAGATCAATGTTGCGACCCTTAGCTGCGGCCTCGCCAAGCAGGAGCGCCGTGCCGGATGGCGCGTCGACCTTGTGCTTGTGGTGCATCTCTAGAACCTCGATGTCCCAGTGCTGTGGGCCGAGTGCTTTGGCGGCCTGGCGCGTCAGCACGGAGAGGAGGTTAACGCCGAGGCTCATATTTCCGGACTTGACGATGCGAGCGTGGCGTGCGGCGGCCTTGAACTTCTCTTCGTCCTCGACTGAGCAGCCTGTTGTCCCAATGACATGGACGATCCGAGCCTGGGCGGCGAGCCCGGAAAAGACGACGCTGGCCGCAGGTGAGGTGAAATCGACCACGCCTTCGGCATTGACGAAGGCTGCGAGTGCATCACTGGTGACGGGAACACCGGTTGGGCTAAGTCCAGCAAGCTCTCCAGCATCGCGTCCGACGAAAGGTGAGCCTTCGCGCTCGATGGCAGCATGGAGCGCTACGCCCGGTGTCTCGTGTATGAGCCGGATCAGCGTCTGCCCCATTCGGCCTGCGGCGCCGACCACCACCAATTTCATGTCGTTGCCGCTCATTTCATCACCCTACACTCTTAAAGTCCGCGCACGCCTGTGGCCTGAAGATTATTGAGGCGAGCGTAAAGACCGTTTTCCTGCCGCGCAAGCGTCTCATGCGTTCCTTCTTCGACAACTTGCCCTTCATTCATCACCACGATCTTGTCGGCCTTGACGACGGTGGAGAGACGGTGAGCAATGACGATGACGGTGCGTCCGGTCATGGCTGTATCCAAGGCCTTCTGCACGACGGCTTCCGATTCGGTGTCCAGGGCGGAGGTCGCTTCATCAAGCAGAAGGATTGGCGCATTGCGTACCAGCGCGCGGGCAATCGACAGGCGCTGACGTTGGCCCCCCGACAGGGTCATACCGTTTTCGCCGACAGACGTATCGTAACCCAGTGGCTGGGCCAGGATAAAGTCATGCGCGAAGGCGAGCTTCGCTGCTTCTTCGATTTCCGCATCCGTCGCTTCCGGGCGGCCATAGCGAATATTGTCGCGGATGGTACCTTCGAAGAGATAGGGTTGCTGCGATACATAAGCGAGGTTGAGGCGCACCGAGCGTGTCGTCACGTCTGCAATGTTCTGCCCATCGATCAAAATCTCGCCGCCTGTCGGATCATAGAAGCGCGGCACAAGGTTGATGATGGTGGACTTTCCGGCTCCAGAGGGTCCGACGAGTGCCGTCGTTTTTCCGCCTTCGGCGATGAAGCTTACGCCTTTGAGTATTGGTCCAGAATCCTTGTAGGAGAAGACGACGTCGCGCAACTCCACCGTTGCATTTGTGATCTTCAGTGGAGCGGCGTTCGGCTTTTCCCTTTGGACCGGCTCCATGTCGAGGATTTCATAGATCATTTTGGCATTCACAACGGCTCGCTCCAGCGACACCTGAAGGCGGGCGAGACGTCGCGCTGGATCATATGCCAGCAGAAGGGCCGTCACGAAGGCGAAGAAAGCCCCGGGAGGAACATTGTTGTAGATTGCGCGGTAGGCGGCGTAGGCGAGTACGCTCGATACGGCGATACCGGCAATGGTTTCCGTCAGGGGCGCGGTTCGCTCGGACAGCCGGGCGATACGATTGGAGCGTCTTTCGGCGGCATCGATCGTCGAGAAGACACGCTCTTCCAGCGGCTTTTCCATCGTGAAAGCCTTGACGATCGCGATGCCCTGAAGCGTCTCTTGCATGGACCCCAGCACACGACTGCCGAGGATAATGGCTTCCTTGGTCGTTTCCCGAAGTCGTTTGGATATATAGCGTAAGCCAAGGACGAGCGGCGGCACGATGAACACGATGATGATCGACAGAAAGGGATCTTTGAAAATCATCACGCCGACCAGGGCGATGAAAGTCAGCATATCCCGGGCCACGGACGTGACCGTCAAGTTCATGACATCGCGAATGCCACCAATGTTCTGGCTGACCTGGGCTGCGAGATGCGCGGACCGGGATTCGCTCAAATAACCGACCGAAAGGGTCATCAAATGCGAGTAAAGTCGCTTTTGATAGCGGGCGACGATGTTGTTGCCAATTTTCGAGAGCGCAACGGATTGAAAGTAGCTCGCAAGTCCCCGAAGGAAGAAAGCCATAAATATGGCGCCGCAGATCATGAACGCCAGATCAGCGCGTCTGTTGACGAAGGCCTCGTTGATAATAGAATCCATGATCCAGGCGGTGAACGCGGTCGATCCTGCCACGATGAGCAGGCAAAAAACGACGAGCACATAGCCCTTGATATGATCGCGCGCATTTTCTGCAAAAACGCGTTTCAGAACTGCAGCAATCGTGTCGGTGTCCACAGGACCCCGTGACTTGGCGGTTTTCAATCGCTCATCCACCTTTTGATGTTCCGGCAGCCGGGCCGCCTTTTCAACCGGCGTCTATATCCATTGGACCGGGTTTTGACCAGCCTGAAGTTCCGGGCCTAGCGCTGCCAGCGTCGGCCTTCCAGTGTAACGCCGAAATTGGAAGGCGTTCTTGCAAAGGTCGAAAGGCCTGCAAGGGCTGCCTGCGGGTGGGTCACCACATGGGTCGGAATGGAGCGCATGAGGGCGCTGTGGGGGGCTTTATCTTCGAAGGCTGCGCGGAATTCGGGACGCTTTAGCGCCGGAATGATCTTCTGGGAGATGCCACCTGCAAGGTAAACCCCGCCACGCGCCATGAAGATCAGCGCCATGTCTCCAGCGACCCGACCAAGATAGGTGCTGAACAGGGAAAGGGTTTCCTCGGCCTGGGCGTTCGACGCGGCGAGACCGTGTGCAGTTACATCGGCCGGGTCGGAAAAGCTCGGTGTGATGCCATCTGCGGCGCAAATGGCCCGGTAGAGATTGACGAGGCCGCGACCGCAGAGAATCTGTTCGCCGGAGATACGTCCCTCGATCGCTTCGAGGTGCGGAAAGATCTGACGATCCCGCTCGGTCCGAGGCCCGAGATCGACATGGCCGCCCTCGCCAGGCACGGGGAACCACATGTTCCGCGCATAGACAAGGCCACCTACGCCCAGACCGGTGCCTGGGCCAAGCACGACGCGAGACGCCATTATGTCGAGACGGTCCGGTCCGATCAGTTCTCGATCACCATCGCCGAGCGCTGCAATTGCCAGAGCCTGAGCCTCGAAATCATTGACGACAACAACGTCGCTCAAGCCAAGATTGCTGAGCATCTCCTTCGGTTTGACGACCCAATGACAGTTGGTCAGCGGTATCTCGTCGGACTCGATCGGCCCAGCCACGGCGAGAAGCGCCGAAACGGGTCGGATGGCGCTATTGCTCAGCACTGCCGTTTTGATGGCAGCGTCGATGGAGGGGTAATCCGCGGTTTTGACCGTGGTCAGATGGACGGCTTCAGATATGGCGTCGGGAAGGATGCAGAAACGGGCATTGGTGCCACCGATGTCTCCAATGAGGATCGGAAAGGAAAGATGATCGTTCTGATTGGGCATCACTGCTCCTGAAGCCGCCTGATTTTGAAGACATGACCCGCCGCGTTCGGCGCGAGTCTATCCGTGTATATTGAAATCGATCAGCCGTTCGGCCGTTGCGCGATTGAGCGCCATGGGTATGTCGTAGACGGTCGCAAGTCGTGTCAAGGCCTTCACATCGACGTCATGCGGCATCGAGGTTAGAGGATCGACGAAGAAGATCAGCATATCGACGTCGCCGGTCGCAATCATCGCGCCAATCTGCTGATCGCCGCCAAGCGGGCCACTCTTGAGGCGGATCACGTCCAGACCTGGACAGGCATCCTGCACGCGCCCACCGGTCGTTCCCGTCGCGACGATACGAAACGCCGACAGAGCATCCTGGTGCTCTCGAGCAAACTCCGCCATGTCATCTTTTTTCTGATCATGCGCGATCAGCGCCACACAGCGTTTGCTATCCATAAAACACGCCCCATGAACCCGTTTAAATCGATTTGAAGCCTTCTATAGCAACTCTTTCGCGTTTGAAAAGCGAAGATCGGCCATCAATTCATCGACGGGCGGACAGATGGCCTTGGAACGTCGGCAGGCGGAACGGGCGCGCCAGGTGCCTGGGAGCCACCTGCCGCCGGCGCGGCGGAATTGATGTAGGCATTCTGTAGCGCGGGCTGTGCCCGGCCCGCGGCGGGAGCCGAAGCGACGGCAGCGCATGCTTTCGGCAGGTCCGATACCATCATTGGCCGTGGAGGCTTTGATGGCTTGGCATTCGGATCCTTCTTCGGCGCGGCCCAAGGCTCCTTGGTGAACCACCACGCAAGCGACTTGTCGCAGCCGTCACCTGGCCCAACCGCAGCCTGCGGCTTGCAGTCGGTGGCACCGGCGGGGCAGGCGAGACGAACATGGAAATGCTCGTCATGGCCGTAGATGGGCCGGATCTTGCCCATATATGTCCGGTCACCCGTCCAGCTCTGGCAAAGCTTCTGCTTGATCGCCGGGTTGACGAAGATGCGTTCCACCTGCGGATAGCTTGCTGCCATCATCACCAGCCGTGCATTGAGCGGCGACCACTTACGGTCGTCCACTGTCAGAAACTTGCTCTTGTCGAGCATGGAGATGAACGGGGTATCTTCGCGCTCCTGCGCACTCATGATGTGGTCGGGCATCTTGCGCCACCAGATGTCGACATCCAGCCCGATCTGATGCGAAGCATGGCCGGTCAGCATCGGACCACCGCGGGGCTGCGAAATATCGCCGATCAGAAGGCCTGGCCAGCCGATCTTCTGGGAATCCTGAGCGAAGCGCTCGATAAAAGAGATGAGTTGCGGTTGACCCCAGCGCCGGTTGCGCGACAGCCGCATCGCTTGGAAGCCTTGACCTTCTGTCGGCAGAGCAACTGCGCCGGACTGGCATCCTTTCGCGTAGGAACCATAAGACCTCGAAGGTCCGGCGGAGGGAAGATCGATATGGCCGAAGACCTGCTTTGCGGGTTGGTCTCCCGCATAGGCTGGCGCTAGATCTGCGCCGATCATCGAGATGACCGAAAAAGCGATAAGCGAAAGCCTGCGCGCTGCCATTGTCTTCAATCTCATTCGTCGCCGCCTGCGATCCCGTTGATTCTGTGATGGGATATTACGCTGGATCGTAAATTTGGTGAAAGCATGTTTGTGAATAACCGCCTTGTGAGCCGGCATCCCTATTTTTTGACATGGTTTGGCTTATGCTTCATGGCAACAAGCACGATAAAAGGATCACCCGCCCATGGCTCTGGCAAGCGCAAAACCCCTCCTGCTCTTAGTAATGGGGGTGTCGCTTTTCGCGTCCTCGAGCGGGACGCAAGCGCAGGAAGCCGGGCAGTGGCGCGTGGGCATTGCCACGGTAGGGGAGTTGAAACACCCCAAGGGTTTCGAGCGCTTCGACTATGCCAATCCGAATGCGCCGAAGGGTGGCACGTTGCGTTTGTCGACAGCGGGTACCTATGACACCCTTAATCCGCTTCTCGCGAAGGGAGACGCAGCGACCGGTCTCGGCGTCGTATTCGATACGCTGATGAAGTCGTCCGAAGAGGAGCTTTCGGCGTCCTACGGGCTTCTTGCCGAAGCATTGACCTATCCGGACGATATATCGAAGGCGACGTTTAGATTGCGTGCAGAAGCGAAGTTCGCCGATGGCAAGTCCGTCACTCCCGAAGACGTCATTTTCAGCTTCGAAAAGGCGAAAGACCTCAATCCGCAGCTCGCAACCTACTACACGCACGTCACCAAAGCGGAAAAGACCGGCGACCGGGAGGTGACCTTCACCTTTGACGAGAAGAACAATCGCGAACTTCCGCAGATCGTCGGGCAATTGCTCGTCGTTCCCAAACACTGGTGGGAGGCCAACGGTCCGGATGGAAAGCCGCGTGACATTTCGCGCGGAACATTGGAGCCGGTCATGGGTTCCGGGCCCTACAGGATTGCCTCTGTGGCGCCGGGCTCCACGATCACTTACGAGCTGCGTGACGATTACTGGGGCAAAAACCTCAACGTCAATGTCGGTATGAACAACTTCAAGACAATCAGCTACACATTCTACACTGATCGCGATGTTGAGTTTCAGGCCTTCAAGGCGGGCAATACCGATTTCTGGCAGGAGAATTCCGCTGGACGGTGGGCAACGGGCTATGACTTTCCAGCCGTTAAAGATGGGCGGATCAAGCGCGAGGAGCTACCTAACATTTACCGCTCTGTCGGCATCATGCAGGCTTTCGTCCCGAATGCGCGTCGCGACAAGTTCAAGGACCCGAAAGTCCGCAAGGCCTTAAACTTCGCCTACGACTTTGAGGATATGAACAAGACGCTGTTTTTCGGTCAGTATCAGCGGATCAACAGCTTCTTCATGGGAAGCGACCTGGCCTCATCCGGCTTGCCGCAAGGCAAAGAGCTGGAAATCCTCGAAGAAGTGAAAGATGAGGTGCCGCCAGAGGTCTTTACCACCGAATATCGCAATCCGCAGGGCGGTGATCCTGCCAAGCAACGCGACAACTTGCGCGAGGCCGTCAAACTCATGAAAGAGGCTGGCTACGAGTTGCGGGGCAACCGCATGGTGAATGCCAAGACGGGTCAGCCTTTCGATTTCGAGATTCTCGTGGATGCGCCCGCAATGGAGCGGGTCGTCCTGGCCTATACGCAAAACCTCAAGAGGATCGGCATCAACGTCGCCGTTCGCAATGTCGATACGTCGCAATACACCAATCGCACACGTGCCTTCGACTATGACATGATCGTCAATCTCTGGGCTCAGACCTCCAATCCGGGCAATGAACAAGCCGATTATTGGGGTTCGGCAGCAGCCACTCGTCAGGGTTCGAAGAACTTTGCCGGTATCAGCAATCCCGCCATCGATAAAATCATCCGCAAGATCATCTTTGCACCCACGCGTGAGGACCAGGTTGCCGCCGTCAAGGCGCTGGACCGAGTCCTCCTGGCAGGGAATTACGTCATTCCGCAATTCTACCGCGGCGAGATGACAGTTGCCTACTGGAACACCATCGTTCGTCCGACAGACTTGCCGTACTACGGCGTCGGTTTCCCGGGAGCATGGTGGTCAGCCAGTGCCGGGAAATGAGCTTGGTCTTGCTTTATCGACCAAGCCTTGATTCACATGAATGAAGACGAATCATTGGGAAGGCGCGTGTCGCCGCCCGCCGGGAAAGGAAACGGTTTGACAGTGAGGATGACAGCGGCGCGCGCTTGCCCGGAGTGTAATCTCTGATGGGAGCCTATATTCTGCGACGTCTGGCGCTGATGATACCGACCATCATCGGGATCATGGGCATCTCCTTCCTCGTCATCCAGTTTGCACCCGGAGGCCCGGTCGAGCAGGTCGTTGCACAGCTGTCCGGCTCCGGCGATAACGCTGCCGATCGTCTGTCCGGAGGCGGCGACCTTATGGGTGGTGGTGGTCTGGATGAAAGCGGCTCGAAATATCGCGGTGCTCAGGGTCTTGATCCCGAACTCATCGCCAAGCTCGAAAAGCAGTTCGGCTTCGATAAGCCGCCGCTGACACGCTTTCTGGATATGATGTGGAATTATATCCGCTTCGATTTCGGCGACAGTTTTTTCAGGAACTCGTCTGTCATCGATCTCATTATCGATAAAATGCCGGTGTCGATCTCGCTCGGCTTCTGGATATTGATCATTTCCTACGCAATTTCCATTCCGCTCGGGATCAAGAAAGCGGTGGAGGACGGCTCCAAATTCGATGTCTGGACCTCCGGCATCGTCATTGTCGGTTACGCGGTGCCAAGCTTCCTTTTTGGCATTCTGTTGATCGTCCTCTTCGCTGGCGGCTCTTTCTTCGATTGGTTTCCGCTGCGGGGCCTTACCTCGGATAATTTTTCCGAATTGGCGTGGTGGCAGAAGATCATCGACTATTTCTGGCATTTGGCGCTGCCACTGACGGCACTCGTGCTCTCTGCGTTTGCCACCACAACGCTTTTGACCAAGAATTCCTTCATCGATGAGATTAAGAAGCAATATGTGGTGACCGCGCGCGCCAAAGGTCTGTCGGAGCGTAAGGTCCTTTATGGCCACGTCTTCCGCAACGCCATGCTTATCGTCATTGCTGGCTTCCCCGGCGCTTTTATCTCTGCTTTCTTCACCGGTTCGCTCTTGATCGAAAACATCTTCTCGCTGGATGGACTTGGGCGACTGGGCTATCTCTCCGTCGTCAATCGTGATTATCCGATCGTGTTCGGTACGCTCTTTATCTTCTCGCTCATGGGGCTCGTCGTCAGTCTGATTTCAGATCTGATCTACACTTGGATCGATCCGCGCATCGACTTCGAGCGGAGGGACGTGTGATGACTGTCTCCACGCCCACAACACCCCCTGCCGCAGAAGCGATGCCTGTGCAGAAGCGCCCTTTCTTTTCGCCCACGAGCATTCGCCGTTGGCAGAATTTCAAGGCCAATCGCCGCGGCTACTGGTCCTTCTGGCTCTTTCTCGTACTGTTCGGCCTCAGCCTCTTCGCCGAGTTCATCGCCAACGACAAACCGATCCTCGCCTCCTATAAGGGCGAGCTTCTGGTTCCGGTCATGGTGGATTACCCGGAAGAGAAGTTTGGCGGCTTCCTGGCGCAAACCGATTACAAATCGTCCTTCATCCAGGACGAGATCAATGCCAACGGCTGGATGATCTGGCCGCCGATCCGCTATTCCTACCAGACCGTCAATTCCAACATTCCCCATTCTGCACCAACGCCGCCCTTCTGGCTGATGGACAAAGAGGAGCGTTGCTCCGGTTATCCGCAAGGTGCGTCCGATCCCGGCTGTACGCTTGGCAACCTCAACTGGCTCGGCACCGATAATCAGGCGCGCGACGTCACCGCCCGCATCATTTATGGCTTCCGCATCTCGGTGCTATTCGGCCTTGCGCTGACCATATGCTCGGCCATCGTCGGCGTGTCGGCTGGTGCCGTGCAGGGCTACTTCGGCGGCTGGACCGATCTTCTCATGCAGCGCTTCATCGAAATCTGGTCGTCCATGCCGGTGCTCTATATTCTGCTGATTATCGCAGCCATCCTGCCACCCGGCTTCTTCGTGTTGCTCGGTATCATGCTGCTCTTCTCATGGGTCGGCTTCGTCGGCATCGTTCGTGCTGAATTCTTGAGAGCGCGCAATTTCGAATATGTGAATGCGGCACGTGCTCTCGGCGTCGGCAATGGCACCATCATGTTCCGGCATTTGCTACCCAACGCCATGGTCGCGACGCTGACCTTCCTGCCCTTCATCCTGTCCGGCTCGATCACCACGCTGACCTCGCTGGACTTTCTGGGCTTTGGCATGCCGCCCGGCTCGCCGTCGCTTGGCGAGTTGATTGCCCAGGGCAAGAACAATCTTCAGGCGCCCTGGCTGGGGCTGACCGCCTTCTTCACCATGTCGATCATGCTGTCGCTGCTGATCTTCGTCGGCGAGGCGGTGCGCGATGCCTTCGATCCGCGCAAGACGTTCCGGTGATGGCCATGTCTCCAACAAATGCAGGCACAATGACCGCACCCCTCCTATCCGTCCGAGACCTCTCCGTCGCCTTTCATCAGGGCGGCAAGGAAAGCCTCGCCGTCGACCGCGTCTCCTTCGAGATCATGCCGGGCGAAGTGCTGGCGTTGGTGGGCGAATCCGGCTCGGGAAAGTCGGTGACGGCAAACTCCATCCTGAAGCTCTTGCCTTATCCTGCAGCAAGTCATCCGTCAGGCCAGATCCTCTTCGAGGGCAGGGACTTGCTCAACCTGCCGATGCGCGATCTGCGATCGGTGCGCGGCAACGACATCACCATGATCTTCCAGGAACCCATGACCTCGCTCAATCCGCTTCACAGCATCGAGCGGCAGATCGGCGAAATTCTGGAACTGCACCAAGCACTCACCGGCGCGGCCGCACGGGCACGTATTCTCGAGCTGCTCAATCAGGTGGGTATCCGCGAGCCTGAAAAGCGGCTGAAGGCCTTTCCGCACGAGCTTTCAGGTGGCCAGCGTCAGCGTGTGATGATTGCCATGGCACTTGCCAACCGCCCCAAGCTGCTGATTGCCGACGAACCGACGACGGCGCTCGACGTGACGGTGCAGGCGCAGATCCTCGAACTTCTGGCCGGGCTTAAAAATCAGCATCACATGTCCATGCTGTTCATCACCCACGATCTCGGCATCGTGCGAAAGTTTGCCGACCGCGTCTGCGTCATGACCAAGGGCAAGATCGTCGAGACCGGCACGGTGGAGCAGGTCTTCAACAATCCCCAGCACGCCTATACCCGCCATCTGCTGGCCGCCGAACCGAAGGGCGAGCCGCCGCCTGCCGACGACAGCAAGTCTGTGGTGGTGCAGGGCGACGACATCAAGGTCTGGTTCCCGATCAAGGCCGGGCTGATGCGCAAGGTCGTGGATCACGTCAAAGCGGTGGATGGCATCGATATCACGCTTCGTGAAGGCCAGACGGTCGGCGTGGTGGGCGAATCGGGCTCCGGCAAGACGACGCTCGGACTTGCATTATCGCGGCTGATTTCCTCGAAAGGCCGCATCAGCTTCATCGGCCAGTCCATCGACAGCTATTCCTATTCCATGATGAAACCGCTCAGAAACCGGCTGCAGGTGGTGTTCCAGGATCCCTATGGTTCGCTGAGCCCGCGCATGTCGGTGGGCGACATCATTGCCGAAGGTCTGAAGGTTCATGAGACATCGCTCTCCTATGACGAGCGCGATCGGCGCGTCGCCAAGGCGCTGGAAGAGGTGGGGCTGGATCCTGCCACGCGCTGGCGTTATCCGCATGAATTCTCAGGCGGCCAGCGACAGCGTATCGCGATTGCGCGCGCCATGGTGCTGAAACCCCGCTTCGTCATGCTGGACGAGCCGACCTCGGCGCTGGACATGAGCGTGCAGGCGCAGGTCGTCGATCTCCTGCGCGATCTGCAGTCCAAACACAATCTGGCCTATCTCTTCATCAGCCACGACCTCAAGGTGGTGAAGGCGCTTGCCAATGAGGTTATCGTCATGCGTCACGGCAAGATCGTTGAAAGCGGTCCCGCCAAGTCGATCTTCGAAGCGCCGAAAGAAGAGTACACCCGTGCGCTGATGGCGGCAGCCTTCAATATCGAAGCGGTCAAGACTGCAGCCGTCAGCGAGTAGGGACTTTCGCCAAGAAGCCGTAAAGCGGTTTTGCTGTTGCGTTCCCCGGCGGGGAGCGCCATCTTCCTCAAGACGTCTGATGACGGACAGAGGAAGAAGAGCATGGCAGCGGATGTGATCGTATTGGGCGCCGGAATCATCGGAGTTTCGGTGGCGGTGCAACTGGCAAGGCGCGGAAAATCCGTCGTGCTTCTGGATCGCCGCGGTCCGGGTGAAGAAACATCCTTTGGCAATGCCGGTCTCATCCAGCGTGAGGGTGTCGTTCCTTATGGCTTCCCGCAGGATCTTGGCCTACTGGCACGCTACTCGCTCAACAACCGCATCGATGCCCATTATCACATGGCAGCTGTCCCGAAAATCGCGCCGTTTCTGGCGCGATACTGGTATCATTCCCAACCTGCGCGCCATGCGGCGATTTCCCGGGCCTATACGCCGCTGATCGAACACTCGATCACCGAGCATTCGATCCTGATCGATGAGGCGAAGGCCCATGATCTCATCGTCAAGAAGGGTTGGATGGAGGCCTATCGAACGGAAGCCAAACGCGATGCCGACTTCGCCTTTGCCGAGCGTCTCGCCCGCGACCACGGTATTTCCCACACGAAGCTAACCCGGCAGGAATTGGCTGAGGCCGAGCCCCATCTTTCTCAAGATTTCGTCGGCGGTCTGAAATGGAACGATCCGTGGTCGGTGCTTGACCCGCATGGGCTGACCATGGCTTACATGCGGTTGTTTGAGAGCCTTGGCGGTACCTTCGTCAAGGGCGACGCGGCGGCTCTTTCGCAGACACCGGGCGGATGGAAAATTCAGACCGTCGACGGGCTTGTCGAGGCCGAGAGCGTCGTCGTTGCGCTTGGTCCATGGGCCGATACCGTGACGACGCGGCTTGGCTACCGTTTTCTGATGGGTGTGAAGCGTGGTTACCACATGCACTACGCGCCGCAAGAAGGAACGAAGCTTAACAACTGGCTGATCGATGCCGAGCGCGGTTATTTCCTGGCGCCGATGAAGAAAGGCATCCGCCTGACGACGGGCGCGGAATTTGCCGATCGCGACGCTCCGAAATCGCCTGTCCAATTGTTCCGCGCAGAACGCGTGGCCCGCACCATCTTTCCGCTAGGGGGCAGGCTGGATGCGGAGCCCTGGATGGGAGCGCGTCCTTGCACGCCGGATATGATGCCGGTCATCGGCAAGGCGCCGCGCCACAAGAGCCTTTGGTTCGCGTTCGGTCATGCCCATCACGGCCTGACCCTTGGGCCTATCACCGGGCGCATTCTGGCAGAAGCCATGCTTGGCGAAACCCCGGTCATCCCTCTCGCCCCTTACGCCGCGGAGCGCTTCAACCCCTAATATACAGAATGGGGGTGGCCTTCCTGCGAAAGCCTGCTTAACATGGCCAGCAGGGAGGAAAAGGGATGCAGCGGGGCATGGTGTCACGATGACGGCGCGATATCTGATTTACCAGCAGCAGGACGGCTTTCGTTAGCGCCGGCTTCCCCGGCAGACCGAAAGAGCAATTACCTCCTGGTGAATGATGGCTGATATCGAATACGCAAAGACCTTTTTCCAACAGAATCCCGACATCGAAATTCTCGAAGCCTTCGTCATAGATGCCAACGGCATTCCACGTGGCAAGTGGATCCCGCGAGAGCGGGCGCTCGACGTGCTGGAAAAAGGCATGGCTGTTCCTCGTTCCGTCTATGCGCTGGATATCTGGGGCCGCGATGTGAACGCTGCCGGTCTGGCGGAAGGAACGGGTGATCCTGATGGCTTGTGTTTTGCCGTACCGGGAACGCTGTCGCGCGTGACCTGGCTTGGGCGACCCACCGCGCAAGTGCTGCTCGCCATGACCGAGCCGGATGGCGCGGGCTTTTTTGCGGATCCGCGCCATGTTCTGGCCCAGGTGCTGTCCAGCTTTACCAAGCGTGGCTTAACCCCGGTTGTGGCGACCGAACTTGAATTCTATCTGATCGATCCAGTCCGGTCCGCGCTAGATCCCGTTCGACCGCCCAACAGCCGGGAAGGGCGCTGGCACACAGGCCAGACGCAGGTTCTTTCGATTTCAGAACTTCAGGATTTCGAAGATGTCTTCCACGACATCGCGACGGCCTGCCGCGCTCAGAATGTGCTGGCCGACACCACGCTGCGGGAAAATGGCCCCGGCCAATATGAAATCAATCTCAATCACGTGCCCGATGCGCTACAGGCGGCGGATTTCGCCGTCTTTCTCAAACGGATCGTCAAGGGTGTCGCTCGCAAGCATGGGCTCGATGCAACCTTCATGGCCAAACCCTATGGCACTCAGGCAGGCAACGGCATGCACGTGCATTTCTCCGTTCTGGATAAGGATGGAAGAAATATCTACATGGGTGAAGATGGCCCTTCCGAAGCGCTGATGCACAGCGTTGGAGGCCTTCTGGAGAATATGGGAGAAAGCATGGCGGTGTTTGCCCCGCACGCCAATTCCTATCGCCGCCTGCGCCCCAGCGAACATGCTCCCACCTATGCGTCATGGGGCTTCGACAACCGCTCTGCCGCGGTGCGCGTCATCACCGCCAGCAAACCTGCCACCCGCATCGAACACCGTGTGGCCGGCGCTGATACCAACCCATATCTGGTGCTCGCCATGATCCTGAATGCGGCTCTCTCCGGCATGCGGGAGAAGCGCCAGCCCGGTGGCGCGATTGCTGGCGATAGCCATGCCATCAATCACGAGCCGCTGCCGACCAACTGGGACTACGCGGTCCAGCGATTTGGCCGCTCCAGCTTTGCCTATGCCACGCTCGGCCAGCGCTACAGAACGCTCTATGCGGCCTGCAAGCAGCAGGAAATTTCAGAATTCTCCCTTCGCGTCACCGATGTGGAATATGACGCCTATATCAGGACGGTGTGAACCATGGCTCACGTGACGGCGCTTCCCAACCCCGGGCATACAACCTCCTGGTATGCGGCTTCTGCCAATGACAAGACGGTACGCCCGACGCTCGAAGGCGAAATGCATGCGGATATCTGCATTATCGGCGCTGGCTTCACCGGGATGTCCGCGGCACTCGAGCTTGCGGAAAAAGGCTTCTCGGTCATCATACTGGAAGGCACGCGCATCGGCTTTGGCGCATCCGGGCGCAATGGCGGGCAGATCGTCAACGGTTACAGCCGCGATCTGGAAACCATTGCCGGACGCTATGGACACGAGAAAGCGGTTAAACTCGGTGAGATGTCGCTCGAAGGCGGCCAGATCATTCGCGAACGGGTAGCGAAATACGGCATCGACTGCGATCTGGTGGATGGCGGTTTCTTCGCGGCCTTCACGCCAAAGCAGATCAAGGAAATGGAAGCCAACAAGGCCCATTGGGAGAAGCATGGGCATTCCGGGCTGGAAATGGTGTCCAAGGCTGAGGTCGGTAGATATGTGAACTCCGACCGATATACCGGTGGCATGATCGATCGTTTCGGCGGCCATATCCATCCGCTGAACTACGTGCTCGGTGAGGCGGCCGCGATTGAAAAACTGGGTGGCCGCATTTTCGAAAACTCCAGGGTAATTGGCGTCGAGAAAGGTGCGAACCCTACGGTCAGGACCGCCCATGGCAAGGTCACCGCAAAATATGTGCTGGTCTGCGGCAATGCCTATCTCGGCAAGCTCTTGCCGGAGATCGGCGACCGGATGATGCCGGTGTCCAGCCAGGTGATGGCAACGGAGCCGCTCGATGCTGGCCTGATCGAAGACCTGCTTCCGGCAAACTATTGCGTCGAAGATGCCAACTACATTCTCGATTACTACCGTCGCACCTCCGACAATCGCCTGCTCTATGGCGGCGGTATCGGTTATGGCGGAAGCGATCCAGCCGATCTGACGAGCGTCATTCGTCCCAACATGCTCAAAACCTTTCCGCAGTTGAAGGACGTGAAGATCGACTTCGCATGGAGCGGTAATTTCGCGCTGACGCTCACGCGCATCCCGCATATGGGGCGCCTGTCGGAGAACATCTATTTCTCCCACGGCGATAGCGGCCATGGCGTAACGACAACGCAATTGCTCGGGCGCATTCTGGCAGAAGTCGTTTCCGGTCAGGCAGGACGCTTCGATGTCTGGTCGTCGCTGCCGAATTTCCCATTCCCCGGCGGCAAGACGTTCCGCGTGCCGCTCACCATGCTGGGTGCGTGGTGGTACGGCCTGCGCGACAAGCTCGGACTATAGAGCTTTCAGCCCGGTCAGCGCGCGCTCGACGATCTCGTCGGGAGTGGCATCGATATTGACGGTCACGACGCCCGGTTCACCCGTTGGGACTTCCAGCGTGTCGAGTTGCGTCTTCAAAAGTGAAAGCGGCATGAAGTGGCCTTTACGCGCACCCATGCGGCTGGTCAGAAGCTCGACGCTGCCTTCCAAAAAGACAAAGGCCAACGGTCCGCCGCAAGCGGTCCGCAGCCGGTCGCGATAGGATTTTTTCAGAGCCGAGCATGAGATCACCACGCCGCCGGCCTCGTAGCCTTGGCGTAGCTCTGCACCCACGAGATCGAGCCAAGGCCAGCGGTCCTCGTCGGTCAACGGAATACCAGCACTCATCTTCTCGACATTGGCTTTGGGATGCAGCCTGTCCCCCTCCTGAAACGGGATACCAAGCTCTTCTGCAAGCTCCGCGCCGACTGTGGATTTGCCGCAGCCGCTGACGCCCATCACGATGATTGCATGTTTCACGCAGAAAGCCTTTCATGATTTGAGCATCGGGCCTGATAGTCTCGAAAAGCGCGACGCGGTTTGGCGCGTCCGTCAGGACGCAGGGCGCTTTAGCAAGACCGCGAAGATAAGAAAATCGTTTTTATCAGGCATGACTTCACAACCGCGCGGATCGCGTTGTTGAAATGGCAATATCCACATGCGTAGGATCCATGATCGCTCGCCGTAGTCTCTGCATGCCGAGGCACCATGACCATACAAAGACGCCGCAATATCATCAAGGCGAGACGCACCGGAATGGGACTTTCGCTGGTGGCCGCCATTTCATTCGTCGCGGGAATGACGGACGCCGTCGGCCTGGTCATGTCAGGTGATTTCGTGTCGTTCATGACGGGGAACACGACGCGCGCGGCAATCGCCATTGAGGCCGGGCAGTATGATCATGCGTGGAAGCTTCTTCTCGCCATCGTCACCTTCGTCGCGGGCAATGCCGCAGGCATCATTATAGCCCATTCGTCGCACCGCCGTATCTTCACCGTACTTTGCTCGGTCGCCATTATGTTGGCAGTGGCAGCCCTGTTGCAGACCTCGCAATTGAAGCCCTTCGACTTCTATCTGATCGTCTTCGCCATGGGCACCATCAACGCGGCAGTCGAGCATATAGAAGGTCTGCCAATAGGGCTGACCTATGTGACGGGCGCTCTTTCGCGCTTCGGTCGCGGCATCGGTCGGTTTATTCTAGGGGAGCGCAAACGCGACTGGACGATCCAGCTCGTTCCTTGGATCGGCATGGTATCCGGAGCAATCAGCGGCGCCATCCTCGCCAGCGCAGTGCCGAAAAGCGCGCTTCTCGTCGTCAGCCTCTTGGTGTTCTTTGTGGCGCTGGCGAGCATGCTGATGCCACGCTCGCTTAGGAGCCGCTATAACCAGAGGGTTGCGATCACGCGTTTTCCCAATCGCGTTTGACGCTTCACTTGCGTGAAAGCGTCACGAAGGCCGTTCCGCGGACGCGAACCGTCATTTCACACGGCGCGCTATCAGTGCGCTCGCAATAGCGCGGATGCATTTTCAGCACAAAGACCATGTTGCCGAAACGCTGAATAAAGTCATAGCCATAGATCGTCGCAGTGGCGATCAACAGATAGCCGCCTTCCTTGACCTGAACGTAGAAATTGTAAGGGCAGCCATCGTCGTTGCAGGTGGTGCTCTTGTGGCCGTCGCAGGTCAACGCGCCGCGATTGGTCACTGCATCGATCAGGCCATCATTGTTGATGTCGATCCGCGAAATAAAGTCCGGTCCGAATTCGGCGACCTTGCATTGTTTCTGGAAAAAATTCTTCTCGTAGATTTCGGGATCGCTGAGAAGCTCCTGTTGCGCCAGCACCGGGACTGCCAGGCTAAAAAGCGCGAAAAGGCAAAACATGCAGGAGAGGAGACGTCTCAAGGCAAATATCCTTCATGATGATAGCCGCTTATCCCTTGTGTAGCGAAAGCGATCTGCTTTAGCCGCAAAGCCTGTCGCGATCCCGCAGCATCGCTCCCACGCTTTGAGGTGGTGTTTCGTCCATCGCCGCCGCGGCAAAACCGGCTGAAGATCTTGCATCGGTCGCGCACGCGGCATGTCCATTAGCAAAACCGCTTCACCTTTACCGGATTTGCGTTATGGATGGCGCAGGCATGGTTTTGTCGATGTGTATAATCAGCCGTGCTTGCGTCACACTGACCGACCGCGAAATTGAGGAGCGCCTCTCAATGTCACTTCTGGCTTTTCTCGATTATGCGGGCGTTGCCGTTTTTGCTGCGACGGGCGCTCTCGCGGCTTCGCGCAAGCAGCTGGATTTTATCGGATTCATGTTCTTTGCTGCGGTCACCGGCATTGGCGGCGGCACGTTGCGGGACCTGGTCCTTGGTCGTGCCCCGGTGTTCTGGGTGACTAATCCCACCTACATCCTTGTCTGCGTAGGCGTGGCTGCGGTCGTCTATTTCACAGCGCATCTCTTCGAATCCCGTTATCGCCTGCTGATCTGGCTCGATGCCATAGGGCTTTCGGCCTATTGCGTCATGGGCGCAGCCAAAGGGCTTGCGGCGACGGGTTCTCCAACCGTTGCCATCGTCACCGGGACGATGACGGCCACGTTCGGCGGCGTGTTGCGCGATATTCTGGCTGGCGAGCCGTCCGTTCTGCTGCGTCCGGAAATCTACATCAGCTGCGCGCTTGCGGGTGCCTGCGTGTTCACCCTTGTGCATTTCCTTGGCGCACCCCTGATCGTGTCGTCGTCGGCAGGTGTCTTGACGGCTTTTAGCATCAGAAGCGGAGCATTGATCTTCGGCTGGACATTTCCGCCTTACAGATCGCGCCCCGGACGGCCACCGGAAGACGTCATGTAAATCTTGGATTCTGATCAAAACGTGCGACAAAACGAGGACCTAAAGCGCAGGATGCAAATTTGAAGATCGCGATGCGCTTTAGAAGTCTGCGGAGCGATCCTCCGAAACGATAAAGGCACCTCGCGGTGCCTCATGACGCCATTTGTGATGCAAGCGCACCATTAGCTGTCTTTACGCCGCAGACGGATTACCACGTCCACATGGGCGATTTCCATTCCCTGCGGGGGCTCGGGAAGATTGCTGATCTCAAGATTGTTCACGGGAATATCCAAGACCTCGTTTTCACCCTCGACGAAGAAGTGATGGTGATCCGAAACATTGGTGTCGAAATAGGTTTTCGCCCCCTCGACCGCCAGCACGCGGATCAGGCCTGCTTCGGTGAATTGGTGCAGCGTATTGTAGACCGTTGCCAAGGATACGGGCACGCCGGCGGTAACAGCCTCGTCATGCAGTTCCTCGACCGTCAAATGACGGTCACCCTTGGCGAACAGCAAATCGCCGAGCGCAATGCGCTGGCGTGTCGGGCGCAGGCCGAAGCGGCGTAGCCGTGTTCCAATGTCCAAGGTGGCGTCGAATGCCATCGATCAGGGTTCCTGAGAACGGTTATAAAGTACGTCTTGAGGATGCATATATCTTTTAAGGGCAAGGCTTTCAATAGTTTCCAGCGGAGCGGTCTGTCCTGTTGGCGCCAAAAGGGCCGTTTTTGCAATTTTCCTCTGGTTCCGTCCTTACGCTTCCTGTATGCGGGCGCCATATTGGGAACGGGCTTCCGGCAAGTTGGTCTACTCTGATATGTATGCTGCCCTTGTGGCGCTTCATTTTGAGCTTAACTTGCTTTACAGAAGTCTAGAAACACGACGAGACGGGAAACGGAAAGAATGGCAACGAGGCAATCCAGCTATAATTACGAGGAAATTCTGGCGTGTGGCCGCGGCGAGCTGTTCGGCCCAGGCAATGCTCAGCTTCCTCTGCCTCCCATGCTGATGGTTCATCGTATCACTGAGATTTCCGAAACCGGCGGTGAGTTCGACAAGGGCTTCATCCGCGCGGAATATGATGTAAGCCCGGACGACTGGTACTTCCCCTGCCATTTCCAAGGCAACCCGATCATGCCTGGCTGCCTTGGCCTCGACGGCATGTGGCAGCTGACCGGCTTTTTCCTCGGTTGGCTGGGTGAACCTGGCCGCGGCATGGCGCTGTCGACCGGGGAAGTGAAGTTCAAGGGCATGGTTCGTCCTGAAACCAAACTCTTGCAGTATGGCATCGATTTCAAGCGCGTGATGCGCGGCCGGCTCGTGCTCGGCACCGCCGATGGCTGGCTGAAGGCCGATGGCGAAACCATCTATCAAGCGACGGACCTCCGCGTTGGTCTGTCTAAGGAAAAGACCGCCTGACGTCTTTGGCAAGACGGGCGCAACTCGCGCCATCTGCGGCAAGCTTTAAGAAAAGGTCACCTTCATGAGAAGAGTTGTAGTCACCGGCCTCGGTATCGTTTCATCGATCGGCAGCGACGCGGGCGAAGTCACGGCTTCCTTGAGAGACGCAAAGTCCGGCATTTCGTTCTCGCCCGATTTTGCCGAACACGGCTTCAAGTGCCAGGTCTGGGGCAAGCCATCGCTGGATCCGACCGATCTGGTAGACCGCCGCGCCATGCGCTTCCTCTCCCAGGGTGGAGCGTGGAACCATGTTGCAATGAAACAGGCGATCGCCGATTCCGGCCTGGAAGAAAGCGATATCAGCGGCAATGAGCGCACCGGCATCATCATGGGTTCGGGCGGTCCGTCCACGCGCACCATCGTCGAGGCATCCGACATCACGCTGAAGAACAATAGCCCCAAGCGCATCGGCCCGTTTGCCGTGCCGAAGGCCATGTCGTCGACGGCATCGGCAACGCTTGCCACATGGTTCAAGATCCACGGCGTCAACTACTCCATCTCGTCGGCCTGCTCGACGTCTGCGCACTGCATCGGCAATGCGGCTGAGATGATCCAGTGGGGCAAGCAGGATGTGATGTTTGCCGGCGGTCATGAGGATCTCGACTGGTCCATGTCGAACCTGTTCGACGCTATGGGCGCCATGTCTTCCAAGTATAACGACACGCCTTCGGTCGCTTCGCGCGCCTATGACGTCAACCGCGATGGCTTCGTGATAGCCGGTGGCGCAGGCGTTCTGGTTCTGGAAGAGCTGGAGCATGCCAAGGCCCGCGGCGCAAAGATCTATGCCGAGATCGTCGGCTACGGCGCAACCTCGGACGGTTACGACATGGTCGCTCCCTCCGGCGAAGGTGCCATACGCTGCATGCGCCAGGCGCTTGCGACGGTGACGGGCGATGTCGATTACGTCAACACCCACGGCACCTCCACGCCTGTCGGCGACAGCAAGGAAATCGGCGCGATCCGCGAAGTCTTTGGCGACAAGATCCCGCATATCCAGTCGACAAAGTCGCTGACGGGCCACTCGCTCGGCGCTGCCGGCGTTCAGGAGTCGATCTACGGTTTGTTGATGATGCAGGAGCGCTTCATCGGAGAAAGTGCCCATATCGAGACGCTCGATCCGGAATTCGATGGCGTTCCGATCGTTCGTAAGCGTATCGATGACGCCAAGATCGACACTGTGCTTTCCAACTCGTTCGGCTTCGGCGGTACCAACGCCACGCTCGTCTTCCAGCGCTATAACGGATAATTGCCCATGAACGGCATCATGCAGGGTAAACGCGGCCTCATCATGGGCGTCGCAAACAATCACTCTATCGCCTGGGGTATCTCCAAGGCGCTGGCCGCGCAAGGCGCGGAACTGGCTTTCACCTATCAGGGAGAGGCGCTTGGCAAGCGCGTGAAGCCGCTCGCCGCAGAGCTTGGCTCCGATTTTATCGTGCCCTGCGATGTCGAAGATATCGCGTCCGTAGACGCGCTTTTCGAGGCGCTGCGTGAGCGTTGGGGTTCGATCGACTTTGTCGTTCATGCCATCGGCTTCTCCGACAAGAATGAGTTGAAGGGTCTCTACGCCGATACCACGCGCGAGAATTTCAGCCGCACGATGGTCATCTCCTGCTTCTCCTTCACCGAAATCGCCAAGCGGGCTGCAGGTCTGATGACAGATGGCGGTTCCATGTTGACGCTGACCTATAATGGGTCGCAGCGTGTCATTCCGAACTACAATGTCATGGGTGTCGCCAAAGCGGCTCTCGAGGCCTCGGTGCGCTATCTGGCTGCCGATTACGGTCCGAAGGGTATTCGCGTCAACGCCATTTCGGCAGGTCCCGTTCGTACGCTGGCAGGTGCCGGTATCTCGGATGCCAGAGCTATCTTTGCCTGGAACCTGAAGAACGCGCCGCTTCGGCGCACAGCCGATATCGACGATATCGGTGGATCGGCACTTTATCTCCTGTCGAACCTCTCCCGCGGCGTGACAGGCGAATGCCACTATGTGGATTGCGGCTATAACATCACCTCGGTGCCGACACTCGAAGAACTCCGTCGAGCTGACGCTGACTGAGCCTCTCTCGCCTGAAGCGTGTTGATTTTCACGCTTTCAGGCTCGTGACCATCGCATTTTTCCAAGCCCGGCCTAGCCGGGCTTTTCGCATTGGCGCGCGATCCAGCGGCATGGATAGATGCTGAAAATTGGCACATGCCGCAAATGCAAACCTTTCGGACAAGGAAATATAAACAAAGCCTCCATAATGATCTTTCCAGGTGACAATTCCTAAAGATCAGTTTCCGGCAGAGATTGAAAAACGTCATGCAAAGGCCAATGTTGCAAAAGGCATTAACTGGCAGGCTGATCCGTTCCCGCGACGGCGCCACAGCGATAGAATTTGCCCTTTTGGCACTGCCATATTTTCTGGTCGTCTTTGCGATTATCGAAACATTCATCGCGCTGATGGGCGAGCAGCTTTTCGTTAATGCGACCGATACGATGGCGCGAAAGTTGCGCACGGGGCAGATCAGCAGCACGATTACCAGAGAAGATTTTCGTCGGGCCTTCTGCCAGGAAGTCTCGGTACTCGTCACCTGCTCTGAAGACGAGATCAAAACCCCATCCAAGCTCTATATCGATCTTCGGCAATTCAATAGCTTCGCAGATATGCCCGCGGCCATTCCACTGATCAAGACCGGCGATTACTACGATCTCAATACGTCGACCTTTGGCTTTAAGCCCGGTGGATCTGGCACGATCAATATGCTGCGCTCATACTATCGCTGGCAGGTCATGACGGATCTCATTCGTCCCTATCTGACGAAAATCCGCCCGGCGGATGGCTCGATGCCCTCCCATTTTCTCATCGTTGCGACGGACGCCTATCGCAACGAAAGCTACTAGTGAGCGGATATGACGATTGAATCTCGGCTATCGCATACAGGGACAGGCGGAATTTTTCGTCGCTTCGCCAGGGACAAAAAAGGCGTCGGCGCAATCGAGTTCGCCATCATCTTCCCACTGCTCGTTTCCCTCTATCTGACTTCATTTGAACTAACTCTGGGCTTCAGCGTCTATAAGCGGGCGACGCGGTCTGCTGGAACGATAGCCGATAACGTTTCTGCGCAGTCGAGCGTCACCAAGGCTTATCTGAAGACGATGAAAAATCTCGCTGCCACGATATTGAGCCCCTATAGTGCTGATGGAATGAAGTTGAAGATCACGGGCATCGCGATCGACGCCAACCAGGTTGCGACGGTCGCTTGGTCATGGGATCAGGATGACGGTCGCCCATATACGCTCGGTGCGCGCGTCGACGTACCGGCGAACTTGCGCTCGGCCGCCGACTTTCTTGTTCATGCAGAATTCTCGGTGCCGCACGAACTCCTGACTGTCATGCCGACATTGTCTTCAAATTTGAAGACGATCACGATCAGTCGCGATTACTACTTCGCCAAGCGCGAGGGAGACCCCATCGTTTGCGGTGACTGCTGACGATGCGAAAGCACGTCGCGCGGTTCAAGCAGTGGCGGCAAACAAACGGCAGGCGAGGCGGCTTTAGAACACCTAGAATATTCGAACAGGTGTTAGAGGCAGTTATGGCGCATGCCCCCCGTTCCTCCACTTCTCTCTTCGTGCATGTGCATGGTCGGCTTCAGGCACGCTTAACTGAAACAATTATGGTCGGTTGAAACAAGAAAGCTGCGGAACCGAAGGGTTCCGCAGCTTTGCTTCTAGAGGCAGGTCTTTACTGTCAGCGTGATCAGGCTGGCATATCGAGTTTACGGCTGAAGAACAGCGCCACGATTGTGCAAGCCGCGCCGGACAGCAGATATAGACCGACAGCGAACAGGCCGAACTTGGACGAGAAGCCAAGCGCCACCAATGGTGCAAAACCGGCGCCGATCAGCCACGAGATATCGGAGGTGAGAGATGCACCGGTGTAGCGATATTCCCGGCTGAAGCGAGACGCGAGCGCTCCGCCAGCCTGGCCGAAGGAGAGGCCAAGGAGCGAAAAGCCGATCAGCACGAAGAGGTAACGGCCGATGTCGCCGGATGCCATCAGGATAGGCGCCACGAAGCTGAAGATGCCGATCAGCGTTGCCGCGATCACCAGCAACTTGCGGCGACCGATACGGTCGGCAAGCGCGCCGGAAACGACGATCATTCCACCGCCGATGATCGCGCTGATGAACTGGACGAAGAGGAAGTCCGACAAGCGCTGCTGCGTATGCAGAACCACCCAGCTGATCGGGAAGACCGTAACGAGGTGAAAAAGAGCGAAGCTCGCAAGAGGCACGAACGCGCCGGTAATGACGACACGCGCCTGTGTACGCAGCATTTCGAACATGGGTTTCGGTTCAAGTTCATGCTGCGCCAGCATGGCTTGGAACTCAGGTGTCACGATCATACGCAGCCGTGCAAAAAGAGCCAGAACATTCAGTGCCAAGGCGACGAAGAAGGGGAAGCGCCAGCCCCAGCCAAGAAATTCCGGGTTGGACAGCTGCGTCACGAAGATGATGAAGAACGCGCTGGCAAGGCCAAAGCCCATGGCCGCACCGATTTGAGGCATCATCGCATACCAGCCACGCTGCCTTTCGGGCGCGTTCATGGCGAGAAGCGACACAAGGCCATCCCATGCGCCGCCGAGACCGAGACCCTGACCAATACGGAACACCGCCAGCAGGATCGGCGCGATGACGCCGACATCACTATAGGAGGGCAGGAAGCTGATCGCCATGGTTGAGCCGCAGAGGGTAAAGAGCGCAGCGGTCAGCTTGACGGCGCGCCCGAACTTTCGGTCGATCTGCAGGAAGATGAGCGAGCCGATGGGTCGCGCTACGAAGGCGAGCGAGAAAACCGCGAAGGAATAAAGGGTTGCCGTCAGCGGGTCCGCAAATGAAAAGAAGACGTAAGGGAAGACCAGAACGGAGGCGATTGCATAAACGAAAAAGTCGAAAAACTCCGTCATTCTCGCCAGAATGACAGCCATTGTGATACGGTCAGGGTCAACCGCGACAGGAGCCTGACCCGAAGGGGCACCAGAGCCCGGAAAAGTCGAAGCGGTGTCAGTATAGCTCATAATAATCCCTCCTAGATATTCCGAACCATGCCATAACGCAGGCGGCTCCTCATCCGTTGCGTTACATGCGGCGGATTGTCACACACTGCACTTCAAGCGTCAAACGGAATTGCCTGAAATTCCTTGCAGATCCGATGCCGTTTAGGGTATTTGTAAGGTCAATGGCGATCTTCGCATCCGGGTGTCATTGTTGCAGCGCAAAACGCCGCTGCACCGCGACAAAATTACACATTTATTAAATGACATTTGGCAACTAATTCCAGTCCATACCGAATAATCGAGTTGAAGAACGTGCGCACGATCAAGAAACTTACCGCGGCCCTTGCGGGCCTTTCGTCGTTGCTGCTGCTCAGCGGCTGTGACCTCGTCGTCATGAACCCCTCGGGCGATGTGGCCCGCCAGCAGGCAGATCTGATCATCACTGCCACGGTTCTCATGCTGTTGATCATCGTTCCGGTCATCGCTCTGACAATCTTCTTCGCCTGGAAGTATCGCGAAGCCGCCAAGGCCACCGATTACGACCCCGAGTGGCACCACTCCACACGTCTGGAAATGGTCATCTGGTCGGCACCTGTCGCCATCATTCTGATGCTTGGCACCGTCACCTGGATCGCTACCCACCGTCTAGACCCATATCGTCCGCTCGATCGCATCGATGAAACCCGTGAAGTAACACAAGAGGTCAAGCCGCTGACGGTCGAAGTCGTCGCCATGGATTGGAAGTGGCTGTTCTTCTATCCCGAACTTGGCATCGGCAGCGTCAATGAATTCGCAGCCCCTGTCGACGTTCCGATCAACTTCAAGATCACCGGCACGACAGCAATGAACTCCTTCTTCGTGCCAGCGCTTGCCGGCCAGATTTACGCCATGGGCGGCATGCAGACCAAGCTTCACGCCGTGATCAATCGCGAAGGCGTCTATGACGGCTTTTCGGCGAATTTCTCCGGTCCCGGATTCTCGCATATGCGCTTCAAGTTCCATGGCCTTAGCCAGCAGGGCTTCGATCAATGGGTGGCCAAGGTCAAGGATGGCGGCAAGCCTTTCGGTCGGATGGAATATCTGGACTTTGCCAAGCCGAGCGAACGCAACCCGGTCGAATACTTCGCCAATGTCGATCCCGAGCTTTACGACGCCATTCTCAATCGCTGCGTCGAGCCGAACAAGCTGTGCATGCGCGACATGATGCATGTCGACGCCAATGGCGGCGGCGGCAAGGAGGGCATCGATATCGCCAAGGCGTTGAACTCCGTCGTCTGCACTCCGCTTTCGCCTTACGGTGTGGCCACCGGTCCTGGCTCCCTGCCTGCCACGATCGAAGGCCAGACCTTCGAGCCGGCTGCGCTGCCGCAGGTCAAGGCACAAGCAGCCGCTGCTCCGGCCAACGCTGGCTGACATTGAAATGATTGTCTGCGGCGCGCATTCGCGCCGCCCTTAAGATTGAAGCAAGAGGCTAAAATGGTCGCCACCACCGATCAAACGTCGTTCCTGTTCGGGAAACTGACGTGGGAATCCATCCCGCTCCACGAGCCCATTCTCATTGTCACCTTTATTGGGGTGGCGATCGGCGGCGCAGCCGTCCTCGGTCTCGTCACCTATTTCCGCCTTTGGGGTTATCTCTGGAAGGAATGGTTTACATCGATCGACCATAAGAAGATCGGCATCATGTACATCATTCTGGCCCTCGTCATGCTTCTGCGCGGCTTCGCCGACGCGATCATGATGCGTGTCCAGCAGGCGATCGCCTCTGGTGGAGCGGAAGGCTACCTTCCGCCGCACCACTACGACCAGATCTTCACCGCGCACGGCGTCATCATGATCTTTTTCATGGCCATGCCGATGATCACCGGTTTGATGAACTACGTCGTGCCTCTACAGATCGGCGCGCGCGACGTGTCCTTCCCTTTCCTCAACAACTTCTCCTTCTGGATGACGACCGCAGGCGCGGTGATCACCATGATCTCGCTCTTTATCGGTGAATACGCTCAGACCGGCTGGCTGGCCTATCCGCCATTGTCTGGCATCGAGGGAAGTCCGAGCGTTGGCGTCGACTACTATATCTGGGGCCTGCAGATCGCTGGTGTGGGAACGACCTTGTCGGGTATCAACCTGATCGTCACCATCATCAAGATGCGCGCCCCTGGCATGACCATGATGCGCCTGCCGATCTTCGTCTGGACGTCGCTGTGTTCCAACATCCTGATCGTGGCATCCTTCCCGATCCTGACCGGCACGCTCGCCCTGCTAACGCTAGACCGTTATCTTGGCATGAACTTCTTCACCAATGACCTTGGTGGCAATCCGATGATGTACGTCAACCTCATCTGGATCTGGGGTCACCCTGAAGTCTACATCCTGGTTCTTCCAGCCTTCGGTATCTTCTCGGAAATCGTTGCGACCTTCTCCCAGAAGCGACTCTTCGGCTACACCTCGATGGTTTACGCGACCGCCGTTATCACCATCCTGGCCTATGTCGTGTGGCTGCACCACTTCTTCACCATGGGTTCTGGTGCCAGCGTCAACGCCTTCTTCGGCATCACGACGATGATCATCTCGATCCCGACGGGAGCGAAAATCTTCAACTGGCTCTTCACGATGTATAAGGGTCGGATCAAGTTCGACGTCCCGATGCTATGGGCGGTCGGCTTCATGATCACCTTCGTCATCGGCGGTATGACCGGCGTTCTGCTCGCCGTTCCTCCGGCTGACTTCGTACTGCACAATTCGCTGTTCCTGATCGCTCACTTCCACAACACGATCATCGGCGGCGTGGTCTTCGGTGTTCTGGCCGGTATCGTCTACTGGTTTCCAAAGGCCTTCGGCTTCCGTCTTGATCCGTTCTGGGGCAAGATGTCCTTCTGGTGCTGGTTTGTCGGCTTCTATGTTGCCTTCATGCCGCTCTACGTTCTCGGCCTGATGGGTGTGACCCGTCGTCTCAGCCAGTTCGAGGATACGTCCTTGCAAATCTGGTTCGTGATCGCTGCAATCGGCGCAGCCATCATTGCCGTCGGCATCGCTTCCTTCCTGCTGTCGATCGTCTTCGGATACCTGAAGCGCGAGCAGCTGCGCGACGTCACGGGCGACGCCTTCGATGGTCGCACGCTGGAATGGTCGACGTCTTCTCCGCCACCTGCCTATAACTTCGCCTTCACGCCGGTCGTGCATGATGTCGATGCCTGGGCAGACATGAAGAAGCGTGGCGCTGAGCGTCCTGTGGAGGGTTTCATCCCGATCCACATGCCGAAGAACACGGGCACGGGCGTCATCATCAGCGCCATCAGCGTCGCTCTTGGCTTCGGTCTGGTATGGCATATCTGGTGGCTTGCCGCTGCAAGCTTGCTCGCGATCATCGCGGTCTCGATTGCCCACACCTTCAACTACAATCGCGACTACTACATTCCGGAAACGGATGTGGCGGAAATCGAAGCAGCGCGTACCAAGCTGCTGGCAACTCAGGCGTAACTCATGTCTCAAGTACCCGCACAGACCGCCGACAGCGCGGAAAAGCCGGTCTTCTACCTGAAGGAAGACCATCATCCGGAAAACGGCACCTCGCTCGGTTTCTGGCTCTATCTGATGAGCGACTGCCTGATCTTTGCAACGCTCTTCGCAACTTATGCCGTTGTCGGTCGCAGCTATGCGGCCGGTCCTTCGGGCGCGGATCTCTTCGATCTCAAGTTGGTTGCGATCAACACCGGCTTCCTGCTCTTCTCCTCCATCACCTATGGCTTTGCCATGCTGGAAGCGCAGAAGAAGAAGGTCAATTCGACGCTGCTCTGGCTCGCCATCACTGGTGTCTTCGGTCTCTGCTTCCTCGGTCTTGAACTCTATGAGTTCCATCACCTGATCGAAGAGGGTGCCGGCCCGCATCGCTCCGCCTTTCTGTCCGCCTTCTTTGCGCTGGTCGGCACCCACGGCCTGCACGTCACCTTCGGCGTGATCTGGCTGGTCACGTTGATGGTGCAAGTCAAGAAGTTCGGCTTGCACGCGGAAAACATGCGTCGCCTGACCTGCCTTTCGATGTTCTGGCACTTCCTCGACGTCATCTGGATCGGCGTCTTTTCCTTCGTCTATCTGGTTGGAGTTCTGTGATGAGTTCGAACACACATTCACACGACCACGCGCATGGTCATGCCGATCATGGGGACGATCATCACCATGAGAGCGGCGAGGATCATGGCTCCTTCAAGAGCTACATGATCGGCTTCATACTGTCGGTTATCCTCACTGCCATTCCTTTCTGGCTGGTGATGGGAGACGTTCTGGAAAGCCGCACCGCTACTGTGATCATCATCATGGCCTTTGGCGTGGTTCAGGTCTTCGTCCACATGATCTACTTCCTGCACATGAACACCAAGTCGCAGGGCGGCTGGACCTTCATGTCGCTGCTCTTCACGCTGGTCGTCGTCATGATCGCGCTCGTCGGCTCCCTCTGGGTCATGTACAACATGAACAAGAACATGATGCCGACCATGACGATGGAGCAGATGAAGAATCTGCCGTGACGCACCGGGTTAAATAATGAAGATCCGCGCCTGAATACGGCGCGGATCATCCCTCCGAGCAGACACATAACCCCATGAATCGGAGAGCGGATTCATGGGGTTATGTGTTTGAGCATGACGCTCTTGAGGAACACACCATGCAGACCCCGATCCAAACGGAAGGCAAAATGCGCATTCGCCCCGCCGTCGTTGTCGTCGTTCTGATGACTGTCATTCTTACAGGCATGTTATTGGCGCTCGGCACCTGGCAGGTGAAGCGACTGTCTTGGAAGCTCGATCTCATTCAGCAGGTAGAAGAGCGGGCCCATGCAGAGCCCGTAGACGCGCCGCCGCAATCGCAATGGGCAACACTGACCGATCCTTCGACATATGAGTATCGTCGCGTTCGGCTGACGGGCATCTTCCGCCATCAGGATGAGGTGCAGGTCTATACGGTGTCCGATCTTGGACCGGGCTTTTGGGTCTTGACCCCTTTGCAACGCGATGACGGCTCCGTCGTGATCGTCAATCGCGGCTTTGTACCAACCGACAAGCGAGACCCGGCTACGCGTCTTGCAGGCGAATTACCAGCCCGCGTAGACGTCATTGGTCTCATGCGGGCGCCGGAAACCGGTGGGCTCTTCCTGCGCACCAATGATCCTCAGAACAATCGCTGGTACTCACGCAATATTGCCGAGATCGCCAAGGCCAAGTCGCTTGGCGATGTTGCGCCTTTCTACGTAGATGCCGATGCGACGCCAAATCCCGGCAACTTGCCGATCGGCGGCAAGACCATGCTGACCTTTCCAAACAACCATCTCTCCTATGCGATCACGTGGTACGTTCTGGCCGGAATGACCGTTGCTGCGGGCTGGTACGTGACGCGCAATCTGAATGCGCCGAAGCGTAATGAGGGGAATGACGCGGACGGTCCTTCCCAATAAAGCGTTTCACCTTTTCCTTTGTGGTGTTCTATATATCGGCGCTGCAAAGCGATAATCCTGTCGCGACTTTCATGGTGAAGCATGGCCCGCGCATTTCTGCTTGTTCTCGATTCTTTTGGCGTGGGCGGTGCGCCCGATGCCGAGCATTATGGAGATCTCGGCTCGAATACGCTCGGCCATATCGCCGAATTCTGCGCCGCAGGTGCGGCCGATAGAGCGGGGTTGAGATCGGGTCCGCTCAAGCTCCCGAACATGTCAGCGCTTGGCTTGCTTGAGATTGCGAGGCTTGCGAGCGGCACAAGTCTGGCCGGAATGCTGCCGCCAGAAAGGATTTACGGCTTGCACGGCTGCGCTAACGAAGTTTCCAAGGGTAAGGATACTCCCTCGGGGCATTGGGAGATTGCCGGAACACCAGTCCGTTTCGAGTGGGGCTACTTCCCGACCGAGGGGGAAGCCTTTTCGTCCGAACTGGTCGATGAGATTTGTGAGAAGGGCGAAGTGCCCGGTATCCTGGGTAATTGTCATGCCTCCGGCACCGACATCATTGCCCGCCTTGGTGAGGAGCATATCCGCACTGGAAAGCCCATCTGCTACACCTCGTCGGACTCGGTCTTCCAAATTGCCGCGCATGAGAGCCATTTTGGCCTTGATCGTTTGATCGCCCTTTGCGAAGTGGTTCGAAAAATTCTCGACCCCTTGAATATCGGGCGCGTTATCGCTCGCCCCTTTATCGGGGAGACATCGGCGACCTTTACGCGCACCGGCAATCGGCGGGATTTTTCCGTGCTGCCGCCTGAACCGACACTTTTGGATCGTCTGGTCGATAGGGACCGCAAGGTGCTGGCGATCGGCAAGATCGGCGATATCTACGCCCATCAGGGCGTGTCGCGTGTGATCAAGGCAAATGGCAACGAGGCCTTGATGGACGCCACGCTTGAGGCCATGGAGGAAGCTCTGAACGGCGATCTCGTTTTCACCAATTTCGTCGATTTCGACATGCATTATGGTCATCGCCGCGATGTTGCGGGCTATGCCGCGGCATTGGAGATGTTCGATGCGCGACTTCCAGAAATTCACCGCAAGATGCAGCCGGGCGACCTCGCTATCCTGACTGCCGATCATGGCTGCGATCCCACCTGGCGAGGCACCGACCATACACGCGAGCGCGTACCAATCATGGCCTTCGGACCAGGCATTCGCGAGAGAAACATCGGAATTCGCTCAAGCTATGCCGATATTGGCGAGAGTATTGCGGCACACCTCAGCATACCGTCCGGAAGGCACGGCAGGAGTTTTATGTGACCCATCATCTGTTGAAAGCTGAAATCCACTGCCATCTGGAAGGAGCGGCGCCGCCCGCTCTCGTGTTGGAACAGGCGCGCAAATACAATGTCGAGACGAGCGCGTTCCTGCGCGATGGCGCCTATGTCTGGAACGATTTTGCCGAGTTCATTCGCTGTTACGACGACGTGGCGCAGGTCTTCAGGACGGAGGAGGACTACGCAGCTCTGGCAGAGGCCTACCTGACCGAACTCGCATGCGAGAACACCATCTATAGCGAACTGATCATTTCCCCCGATCACGGAGATCGCATCGGGCTCGGCGCGGATGCCTATCTCGCTGGCATAGCCGAGGGCATGCGGCGTGCGAAGGGCAAGACCGGGATCGAAGCGCGTATCATTGTCACTGGCGAACGCCATTTCGGACCTGACAGCGTGGTTGCCGCTGCGCAATACGCCGCCAGGGTGAAGCATCCGCTGATCACCGGTTTCAACATGGCGGGTGAGGAGCGTATGGGCCGCGTCGCCGACTATGCTCGGGCCTTTGACATTGCCCGCGATGCCGGTCTCGGTCTCACCATTCATGCGGGCGAAGTCTGCGGCGCATTCAGCGTCGCCGATGCGCTGGACCTCGTGAAGCCCCAGCGTATTGGCCACGGTGTACGCGCTATCGAGGATGCGGCCCTTGTCGAGCGTCTGGTAGAACTCGGGACGGTGTTGGAAGTTTGCCCAGGCTCCAACATTGCGCTCAGCGTCTATCCCGATTTCGAAAGCCACCCGTTGAAGCGACTGCGCGATGCTGGCGTTCGAACCTGCATCAGCTCGGATGACCCACCATTCTTCGCCACATCTCTGGCACAGGAATATGAGATTGCTCGACATGCCTTCGGCTTCTCTGACGGCGAAATCAATGCGCTTACCCGCACGGCGCTGGAAGCTGCCTTCGTCGATGAGGAGACCCGAAGCCGCCTCCTGGCGCGTTTCGATGCTTCGACAGGTGCTGCTCCTCGATGGTAAGACAGTAGACACGGTGTAAACCGGAAGGACGGTCTTGCGAAAAGCCAGCATTTGTTCGAAGAGAACAGAGATAAAAGTAAAAAGGAAAGGCCAGCGTCCATGGACGGCGTAACAGTCATCGATCACCCGCTTGTGCAGCACAAACTTACCTTCATGCGCAAGAAGGAAACCTCCACGGCAGGCTTCAGGCGTCTTTTGCGCGAGATTTCCACGCTGCTGTGCTATGAAGTGACGCGCGACCTGGACCTCACGATGGAAACCATCGAGACGCCCATGGAAACTATCGAGGCACCAGTGCTGGAAGGCAAGAAACTGGTATTTGCCTCTATCCTTCGCGCAGGTAACGGACTGCTTGAAGGCATGCTGGAACTCGTGCCGTCGGCGCGTGTCTCTCACATCGGCGTCTATCGCGATCACGATACGCTGGAAGCCGTCGAATATTACTTCAAAGCACCGGAAAGCCTGGACGCACGCCTGATCATCGTCGTCGATCCTATGCTGGCCACCGGCAATTCCTCGATTGCAGCTGTCGAAAAACTGAAAGAGCGCGGTGCGAAGAACATGCGCTTCCTCTGCCTGCTTGCAGCACCGGAAGGCATCAAGAACTTCCGCGAGGCGCACCCCGATGTGCCGATCTATACCGCGGCGATCGATCGCAAGCTGAACGAGAAGGGCTATATTGTCCCGGGTCTCGGCGACGCCGGCGACCGTATGTACGGCACCAAGTGATAGAAGGCTGAAGTCTGGATAGTCGACATGCATAAAGCCCGCCATCGGAAACGATAGGCGGGCTTTTCAATGGCAGTGCCGGGATTATCGAAGGACTTGTCTCCGACGGACCAAAGACTGGCGCCTGATACAGAGTTTAAAAGGGCGCGGTCAGGATTTCCTGCCGCGCCATCTTCATCAGGCGTTGTTTTCGTTAATCAGTCGCTTCAACAGCTCAACCTCATGGCCAAGCTTGCTGTCGCCCGAAATCAACTCCTCGATCTTGCGGACAGCGTGCAGCACCGTCGTGTGATCGCGTCCGCCGAAACGGCGACCGATTTCCGGGAAGGAGCGGGGGGTGAGCATCTTTGCAAGATACATGGCCACCTGGCGTGGCTTGACGATGACTCGGGTGCGGCGGTTCGACACCAGCTCCTGACGCGACACGTTATAATGGCGAGCGACGATCCGCTGAATGTCTTCGATGCGCACGCGCTTGGCTTCGCCAGCCCCAACGAGATGCGCGAGCAACTCGTCCACACGCTCGACGGACAAGTTCGGCTCAAAGGAGCGACGGAAGATCAGCTGGTTGAACGCGCCTTCCAGCTCACGACCGCTTGCAGTGACGCTGCGGGCAACATGGGACACGATATCCTCGCCGATTTCGAAGCTCGGATCTTCCTGACGGGCAGTCTCGATACGCTGTTTCAGCATTTCGTAGCGCATATCGTAATCCGGGCCTTCAATCTCGATGGCCATGCCGCCCTGCAAACGCGAGCGGACGCGCGGATCGAGCGATTCCAGCTCCCATGGCGCGCGATCTGCAGCAACCACGACCTGCTTTGCGCTGTCGAGCAGCATGTTCAACAGATGGCAGAACTCATGCTGGATCATCTTGCCCTGCAAGAACTGCATGTCGTCGATGATCAGAAGATCGATATTGCGCAGCGTATCTTTCAGCGTCAGCGCGTCGTTGTCTCGAATAGCGGTGGCAAAGCGCCACATGAAGTATTCTGCCGTCAGATAGACGACACGCGGATTGCGTGGGCTGTCGACTGCGGCATTGGCGATGGCTTGCAGAAGATGCGTTTTTCCAAGGCCAACACCGGCATGGATGAAAAGCGGATTGAAACGCACCGCACCTGCACCGGCTTCCGCGATGGTCTTTGCGGCCGCCAGCGCAACGCGGTTCGATGAGCCTTCGACGAAGGTATCGAAGGTGAAGCGGCTATCGAGCGGCGAGCCGAAAAGCGGTCCGGAACCCGAAGAGCGCGAAGAAGACACCGATGCGGTGCTGGCCTGCGCAGGAGTGCTTGACATCTGCGGCGGCATGAATGGCTTGGCGCGCTGTGCCGAGGGCGCAACGTCCTGCATCGGCTGCGCTCTGTCGTCAGGCTGCGCGGCCCGAACCGGACGGCTGGCAGAACGGACGAGAATCTCGACTTTCAGGACGTTCGGGTCCTCTGCCTGCACCAGACTGGTCATCAGGTCGATATAGCGGTTATTGATCCAGGATTTGAGAAATGTCGTAGGGACGGTGAAGCGAACGACGCTCTTGGACACCGAATGCAGCTTCAGCCTCGCAAACCAGCTCGCATATACTTCGGGACCAACCTGCGCCTTCAATCTCGCGCTAAAACGCTCGAACAGCGCATCGTTTTTCATATCAGATGTATTCCCCGCGGCATCATTGCCAACTGCATCACAAGCGTTCTGTGTGCGGTCCCCGTTTGCCACCGCACCCATTGCCAAATTCAATTGCATTACTGCCGCCTTTCAAATTGCCAATCATAGCCTGACAGAGCTCCAAAGCCCCGCCAGGGATACCCCTCTTATTGTCCCCGTTAAGATGGCCCCTCTAAAACCATCCTGAAGCGCAAGGCTTCCACCGCGAGCCGGCTATCCCAGTGACCTCTCCCTCATGAAGAGGCATGCTACATGTCAACGCATACTCACACATCACAACTCGGACACTTGTCATCAAGCCGCACGAATACATTTCTGCAACCTGCCCAGGTTGCAGCCAAGCATATCCAGTGACTTGAAAAAACGGGTCCGAAAAGAACCCGTCCGCAAGGGGCTGACGCCTTCGAACTTTGTTTCGAGATAGCTTGTGGATAGATATCCGCGCCCCTTGTCGAGATGCATTTAGGCAGGATCGCATACCGAGATCAATGGCGTTTTTTCTGTGGCCGAGCTGATCTGCCATTGACTCGTTGGAGCCGTTTTGCATCGGCGGAGACCCTGTTTGGAGAATCGCTTATGAATCAATGAGATTCATTTTCACGCTATTTTTGAGGCCTGTTTTGGCAAAAAAATAAAAAAATGCTTGACTCGAAATTGTGACTGTCTTCCGCTGCGGCAGGACGGCGCGCCTTGAAAGACCTTCTGTAACTATTTGAAATTTATACGTTTTTTACGTCACGTGTTTGAAGCATAAATGTCATGCTAATCGTGAAAGCGTTAACGGACGGTTAGAATCGGAAAAAGCCCGGCCGACGGGCCAGGCTTTTGACTCACAATATTGTCTTAGCCAGATTAGGCCGAAAGAGCCTTAACGCGCTGAGCCAGACGAGAAACCTTGCGCGATGCAGTGTTGAAATGCATGACGCCCTTCGTGGCGGCGCGCTGGATCTCAGGCTGTGCAGCCTTGAGGGCTTCCGTCGCGACTGCGAGGTCGCCAGTTGCCAGGGCCTCTTCGACCTTGCGAATGAAACCGCGGACGCGCGAACGGCGAGCCTTGTTGACTGCGGTACGGCGAGCGATCTTGCGAGTCGCCTTTTTCGCCGAAGTTGTATTGGCCATGTATGCCTCTCTTCGAATTCAAACCAAAATCCGCAACCACAGGATAGGGTCGTTCGAAGACCTCATGTTCCAAAAGTGCGGGAGTAACTGGGACGAGCCGGATGGCGTTCCCTAACCGTGGGCGGGCATATAACCCTAAAGCCGCTGCCCGTCAACGCGTTTTGCATAAAAACACCCGAGATTCCGAATCCTTCTCAGTGAGCTGAAGTCGCAGGGAACTCGTCAGTCGTAACCGTCGCCCACCTGCGCGGACCGGCGCTATCGGTTCTGGAACAGGGGCTTTCTCTTCTCTATGAACGCGTCCATGCCTTCTTTCTGGTCTTGTGTGGCAAAAAGAGACTGAAAGAGGCGCCGCTCGAACCTCAGTCCTTCTGACAATGAAACCTCGAAGGAGCGGTTGACGCTTTCCTTTGCCATCAGCACAGATGCGCGCGAGAGCGATGATATTGTCGTGGCCGCTTCGACCGCTTCATCCAAAAGCCTGTCGGCGGGAACGATGCGCGAAACAAGGCCCGCACGCTCGGCCTCGGCTGCATCCATCTTGCGCCCGGTCAGCACCAGATCCATCGCCTTTGCCTTACCGACTGCACGCGTCAGGCGTTGCGATCCGCCCATGCCTGGAATGATGCCAAGCGTGATCTCAGGCTGGCCGAACTTTGCCGTATCGGATGCGATGATGAAGTCGCACATCATGGCAAGCTCGCATCCTCCGCCAAGGGCAAATCCCGAGACGGCGGCGATCACAGGTTTGCGGTTTGCTGCCACATCGTCCCACCCACCCAAGAAATCACCGAGATAGGCATCGACAAAATCGAGCGTGCTCATTTCCTTGATGTCAGCGCCTGCGGCAAATGCCTTTTCCGAGCCGGTGATGACGATTGCACCGATGGAGTCATCCACCGAGAAGGCTGCGAGAATATGGCGCAGCTCTTTCAAGAGCGTAGAGTTGAGCGCGTTCAACGCCTTCGGACGATTAAGCGTAACGATACCGACAGCGTCGCGCTTCTCGACAATAATGGTTTCGTAATCCATGGCTGTTGTCCTCTCCCTGACTTCCTGGCTCTATCTCTGACACGCTGCGCAATAGAAGGTGGAGCGCCCGCTCTGGGTGATCCGCTCCACCGTGCCGCCGCAACCAGGGAGGCGGCACGCATGGCCTTCCCGATCATAGACGGAAAATGAATGCTGAAAATATCCCAATGACCCATCGGTCTGAATATGATCGCGCAACGACGATCCGCCAGCGGCAATTGCATCGGCAATCACCGCACGAATGTTTTCAGTCAGGACTTCCAGCGCAGGCTTCGGTTTGCCCGTCTTCGTTACCAGCGTTCCGGCGCCACGAAGCGGCGAAAGATGGGAGCGCCACAAGGCTTCGCACACATAGATATTGCCAAGACCGGCAATGACCTTCTGATCGAGAAGAGCGCCCTTCAGCGGCTGAGACTTTCCCCGGAAGCGGCCAGCGAGATAGCCGGCGCTCAGAGCATTTCCTGTCGGCTCGGGGCCAAGTCCGGCAAAGGCTGGATAAAGGTCGATATCGGCGCGGCGCACCAGATGCATGAAGCCGAAGCGACGCGGGTCGTTATAGATGATGCGCGTCTTCTGTGCTCCAAGCGCCAGATGAAAGATAACGTGGTCGTGCTTGCCGTCCTTGGAGCGCGGGTGATGGAAATCTCCGGGTGTCTCGCCAGGTGTCTCGGGCGCATCGGCCTCGCTTTCGATGCGAAAGGAGCCGGACATGCCAAGATGCGAGACAATGGTGAGCCCGTTATCGAGTTCGATCAGCAGGTATTTCGCCCGACGCCCGAGCGACAGGATCTCGCGGCCTTCCACAAGTTCGGCAAAACCTTCCGGAAAAGGGAAACGCAAATCGGGGCGGGTGAGGAGAAGTCTTTCTATTCGGGCGCCTTCCATGACGGGCGATAGACCACGTCGAACGGTTTCCACTTCTGGCAATTCGGGCATGGCACTCTCTTAGCGTCTGTTTATCGTAGCGACCTTGTGGTCTATAGACGGCACACATACATGGCGTAGGCCATATCTATGTTGCAACAGATAGCGTTGCAGAGGCGTTTTCGCTATGTGTTGGTTTGAAGAGTTAGAGTATCCTCCGTGCGTCTTGAAGGAGGCACGGCCCTCTAGTCGCAATTGAAGAATGGAGACTGATCATGACCGAAGCCCGCACGACAGCCGAAGGCGGCATGGAAACCTCCTATGGCTTCCGTCAGGTCAATGAGGGCCAGAAGCAGGGCATGGTCAACGATGTCTTCCACAAGGTCGCCAAGCGCTACGATATCATGAACGACGTGATGTCGGCTGGCCTGCACCGGGTTTGGAAAGATGCGATGATCGGCGCGCTCTCCCCCCGCAAGGACCCGTCCTATAAGGTGCTCGATGTGGCCGGCGGCACAGGCGACATCGCTTTTCGCATCGTCGAAGCCTCCAATCGTTTGGCGCACGCTACGGTTCTCGACATCAACGGTTCCATGCTCGGCGTCGGCGAGGAGCGCGCTGCCAAGAAGGGTCTGACGGAAAGCCTGACCTTCGTGGAGGCCAATGCGGAGGAACTGCCTTTCGAAGCGAACAGTTTCGACGCCTATACGATCGCTTTCGGCATCCGCAACGTTCCGCGCATCGATATGGCGCTATCGGAAGCCTTTAGGGTTCTAAAGCGCGGCGGGCGTCTTCTTGTGCTGGAGTTTTCCGAAGTGGAGATGCCGATCCTGGACAAGGTCTACGATGCCTGGTCCTTCAACGCCATTCCGCAATTCGGCAAGATGATCACGGGCGATGCAGAGCCTTACCAGTATCTGGTGGAGTCTATCCGCAAGTTTCCAAGGCAGGATGATTTTGCCGCCATGATCCGCACCGCAGGTTTTTCTCGGGTGAGCTACACCAATTACACAGGCGGAATTGCCGCGCTGCATTCTGGCTGGAAACTCTGATCAATGGCATTTCCGGCACATAGCAAGGCATCCGCATGAGCACTCTCGGTGCATATTTTCGCCTGGCCAAGGTTGGCTGGGTTCTGGTTCGCGAGGGTGTGGTCCTAGCGCTCCCTGCCGAAGGGCTTCCAGCATCTGCCAAATTCGTCAAAGGCATGCTGAAACCGCTTGCGCGCAACACGGCGCTCAGAAGCGGGCGCAGCGACCGTCTCTCCAAGGCCGTCAGTCGGCTTGGACCATCCTACGTCAAGATGGGACAGTTTTTGGCGACCCGTCCAGACGTTGTGGGTGCGGACTTTGCCGAGGATCTGGCGGGTCTTCAGGATCGCATGGATTTCTTCCCGGTCGCCGCGGCCAAGGCGAATATCGAAGGCTCTCTCGGTCGTCCGATCTCTGAGCTCTATGTGGAGTTTGGTGGTCCGATAGCCGCCGCCTCTATAGCGCAGGTTCACCCGGCCGTCATCGATACGCCGGCAGGACGCAAGAAGGTGGCGGTCAAAGTTATCCGCCCCGGTGTCCGCCAACGCTTCCAGGACGATCTGGAAGCCATGTATCTGGTGGCTGATCTGCAGCAGCGTTTCGTTCGCTCCGCCCGGCGTCTAAGACCCGTCGAAGTCACAAAGACGCTGGAACAGACCACCAAGATCGAGATGGACCTGCGCCTCGAGGCGGCGGCTCTCTCCGAGCTTGCCGAAAACACGCAGGGCGATCCGGGCTTCCGGGTACCGGAGGTGGATTGGGAGCGCACCGGGCGCGATGTCGTGACCATGGAATGGATCGACGGCATCAAGATGTCGGACACCGAGGCTCTGAAAGCCGCCGGCCACGATCTGAATGCTTTGGCTGATACGCTGATCCAGTCCTTCCTGCGCCACACCTTGCGCGACGGCTTCTTCCACGCTGACATGCATCCCGGCAACCTCTTCGTCGATCCGAAGGGCATCATCGTGGCTGTCGACATGGGCATTGCCGGACGGCTGGGCAAAAAGGAACGTCGCTTCCTGGCGGAAATCCTCTATGGCTTCATCACCCGCGACTATATGCGCGTGGCAGAAGTGCATTTCGAGGCAGGCTACGTTCCAGCCCACCACGATATGGCAAGCTTCGCACAGGCCATTCGCGCCATTGGCGAGCCGATCCATGGTCAGCCTGCTGAAACCATCTCCATGGGCAAGCTGCTGACGCTGCTCTTCGAGGTTACCGAACTCTTCGACATGGAAACGCGCCCCGAACTGGTCATGCTGCAAAAGACCATGGTCGTCGTCGAAGGCGTCTCACGTATCCTCAATCCGCGCTTCAACATGTGGAAGGCCGCAGACCCCGTCGTCAGCGGCTGGATCCGCGATAATCTCGGGCCAAAGCGTATCGTCACCGATCTGAAGGACGGCGTGAAGGCAGCAATCAAGCTGGCGGAAGCGGCCCCTGAGATTGCCGCCAAGACCGAAAAGCTGCATTCCGAACTGATGTATATGAGCGAAAACGGCCTGCGTTTCGATGATCGCACGGCTGAAGCCATCGGCAAGGCGGAAGCACGTCACACCCGTTGGGGGCGTCTGGCGCTTTGGGTCATTGCAGCAACCCTTATTTATATTGCCTACAGGATCAGCTGATCAGCTCCATGGAGTCCTGCCGTAATGAACGCTTTGAGGCATCTGCCTCAAGCGAGATCGGCAACAACGGAATCCAGGATCAACATGCCGGACGGTGTGCAGCGAAGGCGTGAGTTTCCAAGACGTTCGACGAAACCGTGTTCCAGTAAAACGGCCTCGCGGTCCGGATCCAGATCGCGACCGGAAAATGCGCTCCAGCGGGCAAGATCGACGCCTTCGCGCAGGCGCAATCCCATGAGCAGCAACTCGTCGGCCTGTTCGTCAAGCCCCAGCAATTCCTGATCCACCATGCCGTGTCCATCGCGCTCCACTGATTGCAGCCATGTTTCAGGATGCCGCTCTGTGGCGGTCGCGAGTTTCTCACCGCCTTTTGTCAAGCGTCCATGGGCGCCGGGGCCGATTCCGGCATAGTCGCCATAGCGCCAATAGGTGAGGTTGTGGCGGCTTTCAGCACCGGGACGTGCGTGATTGGAAACCTCATAGGCCGGAAGCCCATGGCGCGCGGTGATCTCCTGCGTTGCTTCATAGAGCACTGCCGATTGCTCGCCATCCGGCACGATCAGCTTGCCTGCCTTATGCAGACCGTAAAAAGCGGTCCCTTCCTCGATGGTCAACTGGTAGAGCGACAGGTGGTCGACGGCATAGGAGATTGCCTCTTCAAGCTCCTTCTCCCACTCTTCTACCGTCTGATTGGGCCGGGCGTAGATAAGATCGAAAGACATGCGCGGAAAGATCTCGCGCGCCAGCCGGATGGCTTTGAGCGCGTCCGCGACATCGTGAAGGCGTCCAAGGAATTTCAGGTCGCGGTCATTCAGCGCCTGCACACCCATGGAAACGCGGTTGACGCCAGCTGCTCGATAACCACGGAAACGCTCTGCCTCGACGCTGGAGGGGTTAGCCTCCATGGTGATCTCGATGCCATCCGGCACACTCCAGCGGCGGGCGATACCGTCGAGGATTGCGCCGACCGTCTGCGGATCCATCAGCGACGGCGTGCCGCCGCCCATGAAAATGCTGGTGACGACCTTCGGGCCGCTCAACTGCCGTATCGTTTCCATTTCACGAAGGAAGGCGGCAACGAACCGCTCCTGATCCACCGGCTGGTGGCGGACATGGCTGTTGAAATCGCAATAGGGACACTTGGCCGCGCAGAAGGGCCAGTGAACATAGATGCCGAAGCCGGGTTCACCCGTATCCGGAAGAAGGTCCGCATATCCGGACGGATGTGCGCCGGGCGCAGGAAAAAGGCCGCTCCCGGTCATCGTGCTGCTCATGCCTCCAGGCAGGTTTCGACAAAGATCTTGAAAGCGCGTGCGCGGTGCGAAAGCGCTGTCGCATCGCCCTGGCGCCAGCCATGCTTCTCATCGGACGACATTTCGCCGAAGCTCGTCGCATAGCCTTTGGGCTGGAAGATCGGATCGTAGCCGAAGCCGCTCGTCCCACGCGGCGGCCAGACGATCGTTCCCTCCACCTCACCGCGGAAAAATTCGGTATGGCCGTCCGGCCAGGCGAGGCACAGCACGCTGACGAAGCGGCCGGTGCGTTGATCAGGTTTTGTCGCACCACGCTCCTGAAGCGCGTCTTCCACCTTCTGCATCGCCATGGCAAAGTCACGCGTGCCGTTACCGGTTTCAGCCCAGTCTGCGGTGTAGACGCCCGGCGCGCCGTCCAGCGCATCGATCACCAGACCGGAGTCGTCGGAGAGCGCCGGCATGCCGGATGCAGTGGCAGACGCCAGCGCCTTGATGGCAGCGTTTTCTTCGAAAGTCGTGCCGGTTTCGGCGGGTTCCTCGAAGTTCAATTCGGCTGCCGATTTTGCCGAAAACCCGAGTGGGCCGATTAGATCGGCGATCTCGGCGATCTTGCCCTTGTTGTGGCTGGCAACGACGATGGTTTTGGTGTCAAGCTTGCGCATGTTTCGCGTCCCGTTCAGGCAATCGCCTGCCTCTGCATCTCTACAAGATCGGCACAGCCGGCCTTGGCAAGGCCAAGCAGCGTCAGGAACTCTTCTTCCGAGAAAGGCTTGCCTTCCGCGGTCCCTTGAATTTCCACGATGCCGCCGGAACCGGTGATGACGAAATTCGCGTCCGTCTCGGCGGAGGAATCTTCCAGATAGTCGAGATCGATCACCGGCTGATTGGCGAAGATGCCGCAGGAGATGGCAGCGATATGGTCTTTGAGGACCTTCTCGACCTTCAGCATGTTGCGGCTTTCCATCCACTTCAGGCAGTCGTGAAGAGCAATCCAGGCACCGGTGATGGAGGCGGTGCGGGTACCGCCATCGGCTTGGATGACATCGCAATCGATGCTGATCTGTCGCTCGCCGAGCGCTTGCAAGTCGACGACTGCGCGTAGCGACCGACCGATGAGGCGCTGGATTTCCTGCGTCCTGCCACCCTGCTTGCCGGACGATGCTTCACGCTTCATGCGCTCATGAGTGGAGCGTGGCAGCATGCCATATTCTGCGGTGACCCAACCCTTGCCGCTATTGCGCAGCCACGGTGGCGTCTTGTCTTCGAGGCTTGCCGTCACCAGCACATGCGTATCGCCGAACTTGACCAGACAGGATCCTTCGGCATGCTTGGAAAAGTTGCGCTCGAAGGACACCTTGCGCATCTGGTCGGTTTTTCTGCCTGAAGGCCGCATATGATCTGTCTCCGTCTGTGATGCCCGCCTTCTAAGGTCAGGGAGCAGGTTTTGCAAAGGAAAAGCGGCACAGGTGGCCGAAGAGCCGAATTTCCGTTTTCACTTGGAAGACCGAGTGACTATATTCAGGACAGTCAAAAACAGCTTCGGGAAGAATGAGCGGCATGGGCATAACTCCTCCCATTGGCAAAGAGCCCGGCGCGCTTCTGGACGATCGTTCGCGAGAAATCTTCAGGCGCATCGTGGAAGGTTATCTCGAAACAGGCGAACCGCTCGGTTCGCGCAGTCTCTCGCGCCTGCTTCCCATGTCGCTGTCGCCTGCCTCCGTGCGCAATGTCATGAGCGATCTGGAGGAGCTCGGCCTCATCTACTCGCCGCATGTGAGTGCCGGTCGGCTGCCTACACAGACAGGATTGCGCTTCTTCGTCGACGCTTTCATGCAGGTGGGTGAATTGCCCGAGGCAGAGCGCGCCAATATCGACCGTCATATCGGCCCGATTTCGGGTCGCGAGCAGTCCCTGGAAGGCCTTCTCTACGAAGCGAGCAGCATGCTGTCCGGCATGTCGCGCGGAGCTGGGCTGGTGCTGACGGCCAAGAACGACGCCGTTCTGAAACATGTGGAATTCATCCGGCTCGAGCCCACGAAAGGGCTCGCGATTCTGGTCGGTGACCATAACCAGGTGGAAAACCGGATCATCGAACTGCCTGCCGGCATCACCTCGTCGCAATTGACCGAGGCTGCCAATTTTATCAATGCGCATCTCGGTGGCCAGACGCTGCCGGAACTGCGCTCCCAGATAGCGCGACAAAAGAATGAGCTTCAAAGCGCACTGAGTACGCTAGCGCAGGATCTGGTCGAGAGAGGGCTTGCCGTCTGGTCAGGCGACAATGAGGAAGGAAAACTTGGCCGTCTTATCGTGCGGGGCCGCTCCAATCTTCTCGAAGGACTGGCTGGCGAAGAGGATATAGATCGCGTTCGGCTTCTCTTTGACGATCTGGAGCGCAAGGAAAACCTGATCGAGATTCTCAATCTGGCGGAAACGGGTTCCGGCGTCAGAATCTTCATCGGCTCGGAGAACAAACTGTTTTCGCTTTCGGGCTCGTCGTTGATTGTCGCGCCCTACAAGGACGACGAGAACCGGGTGGTGGGTGCTGTCGGCGTTATTGGTCCGACCCGGCTCAACTATTCGCGGATCGTTCCCATGGTGGATTACACCGCCCAGATCATGGCGCGGCTCTCGACTAAGCGGCGCTAAGCGCGACGTTGATTGAAAAATTGCTCCTTTTCCCCGTAAGCCTTGATTTTTGCATGGCAAAGCTCGATATCGGGCTCAATCCAATTTGCAAGCCATAAGACACATTTAATCTGGAGAACGTCATGACTGATGACACCAACAAGACCGGACCTGACGCGGGCGCTGCCGACGATGCAGTGGAAGCGACCACGGCGGAAAATGCGGTGCCTGAGCAGGCAGAACCCGATCCAATCGATGTGCTGAAGGCGGAAAATGCCGATCTACGCGACAAGTTTCTGCGTTTGGCGGCTGAGATGGACAATCTTCGCCGTCGCACAGAACGTGAGGTCAAGGACGCAAAGGCCTATTCCGTCGCTGGATTCGCGCGCGATATGCTGGCCGTCTCCGACAACCTTCGCCGCGCGCTGGACACTATCCCGGAAGAGCTGAAGGCGAGCGCCGAAGCCAATATCAAAGGCTTGATCGAAGGCGTCGATATGACCGAACGCTCCATGCTGTCGGCACTCGAGCGTCACGGCGTGAAGAAGATCGAGGCCGAAGGCGAAAAATTCGATCCGAATTTTCATCAGGCCATGTTTGAAATCCCCAACACCACCGTACCGAACAACACCGTCGTTCAGGTGGTGCAGGCGGGCTTCACCATTGGCGACCGCGTTCTTCGCCCGGCCATGGTCGGCGTTGCAAAGGGTGGACCGAAGGCCGAAGCCTCTGCCGGTGCTGAACCCGGTACCAGCGTCTTCAATGAGAAAGACGCCTGAGAATTATCTTCGCTTCATCGGAGTGAATAAGTCAAAGGCCCGGACATCCTATCGATGTCCGGGCCTTTGCTCTATGGTATGAATGCCAGAACGACAGTTTTCGTGAAGCCTATTTCGGCGTTCAGGCGGCGTTCACCTGCTCTTGGTTAAGAAAGGTGTAAATCGCGGTATCGGAGTCTGTCGCACGAAGCTTCGCCACCAGTTCCGTATCGCGCAAGACGCGCGCGATGCGAGACAGAGCCTTGAGGTGGTCGGCGCCAGCGCCTTCGGGGGCAAGCAGGAGAAAGACCAGATCGACCGGCTGGTCGTCCAGCGCCTCGAAGTCGACGGGTGTTTCAAGGCGTGCGAATACCCCGGTGATGGAGGAGATGCTGCTGAGCTTTCCATGGGGAATGGCAATGCCGTGGCCGACGCCGGTGGAGCCAAGCCGTTCGCGCTGCAGGATGACGTCGAATATATCCCGCTCGGAAACCCCGGTGATACGGGATGCCTTTGCTGCCAGTTCCTGAAGGAGTTGCTTCTTGGAATTGACCTTGAGTGCGGGAATAATCGCATCCTGGTGCAGCAAATCTGCCAATGCCATTTCTTTTTCCTTCATGCCATCGAGACGAACCGGGAGACGCGTGAAGCGTCTCCCGGATCTTCTAGACTTCAGCTCTTGATCATCGCCGCGTCGATCCAGCCGATATTTCCATCGTGGCGACGGTAAACGATGTTGAGTTCTTTCGACGGGCTGCGGAACAGCAGAACTGGCTCGTCGGTCATATCTAGAGCCATGACTGCGCTCGCAACCGTCATGGTTTTGATCTGTTTGGAAGTCTCGGCCACGATCGTCGGGGCGAAATCTTCCGCGATTTCCTCATCCTCATCCGGAACTGCGTCCATCACCCTGTAGGCGACTTCCTCATCGATGCCTTTGGCGGATGAACCGTTATGGTGATCCTTCAGCCGGCGCTTGTAACGACGCAGGCGCTTTTCGATACGCTCTGCCGCCGCATCGAAACTGGCCTGCGGATCATTGGCCTGTCCTGCCGCGTGCAGAACAACCCCGGTGTCGAGGTGGATCTTGCAGTCTGAAGCAAAAAGCTGGCCCGACTTCGCGACCGTCACTTGGCCTGAATACCCCCCATCGAAGTATTTGGTAACGGCTTGGCTTATATTGTCCTCGATCTTTTGACGGAAAGACTCGCCCACATCCATATGTTTACCAGATACACGCACACTCATGGAATTTTTCCTTTTTCAGTGATTTGCGTGTACCAGCTTACGTCAAGCTGAGCGCTCATCCAAGCGTTTCGCGATCTCTTTCGCGTCTTTGCCGCCGAATGCCGCTGCCCCCTCAACGAAATTCCGCATTGAGGCCCCAGCCTCGTCTGCGGCGAGCTTCTAGCCTTGTCGGTATGGCAAGTCAATCGTCAATGTTAAGTGTTTGTAAAATATGAAAGAAAGGCGTTAAGCCGAAGCCAGTCGCGCAAGCGCTTTTTTCTCCCGACGTCGCTGAACGGAGGAGGGGATGTTCATCGCTTCACGATATTTTGCGACCGTGCGTCGCGCCAGATCAATGCCATTTTTCTTTAGCTGATCGACAATATCGTCATCGGAGAGAACGGACTCCGGGGCCTCCTGGGCAATCATCATACGTATACGATGTCGTACCGCTTCTGCTGAATGATTGTCGCCGCCTTCCGAGGAGCCGATCGAAACGCTGAAGAAATATTTGAGCTCGAAGACGCCTCTCGGCGTCAGCATGTATTTTCGCGACGTGACGCGGCTCACCGTCGATTCATGCATTTTGATGGCGTCGGCAACCTGCTTCAGATTGAGAGGACGAAGATGATCGACGCCATGCTGGAGAAACGCATCCTGCTGGCGCACAATTTCGCTTGCCACCTTCATGATGGTCCTCGCCCGCTGGTCGAGACTGCGTGTCAACCAGTTGGCCGTCTGCATGCACGTCGAGAGAAATTCGTCGTCTTCTCCTGCCCGGGGCTTCAACTTGGAAACCTCGGTGAAATAGCTGTGATTGACCAAGACACGCGGTAGCGTCTCTGGATTGAGGTCGATTAGCCAGCCATCATCGTTCGATGGATGAACGATGATGTCTGGAATGATGGTTTCGCACGCGCCTGTTTCGAAACCTGCGCCCGGCCGCGGATTGAGACTGCGGATCTCGCTCAGCATGTCGAGAAGATCATCCTCATCCACGTTACACAGCTTCTTCAGCGTAACGAAATCCCGCTTTGCCAGAAGTTCCAGATTGCCGACGAATGCACGCATGGCAGGGTCCAGACGGTCTTTCTGTTGAAGCTGGATGGACAGACATTCGCTTAACGTGCGGGCGAAGACGCCTGGCGGATCGAAGGTCTGGAGAATGCGTAGGACCCGCTCGACATCTTTTGCCGATCTGCCAAGGCGATCCGTAATATCGCTGATGGCGTCGACCGCGACATAACCGCTCTCGTCCAGATGATCGAGAAGGGCGTCGGCCGTCATGCGGTCAGTCGTGCCGGTAATCGAAAACGGCACCTGCTGTGCAATGTGGTCGTGCAGGCTCGGCTTACGCGCGACAAAATCATCAAGGTCGTAGTCGTCCGCGACCTCCGCGCCGGGCATAGACTTCCACTGTCCAAGAAGCTCCGGCGCATCTGCTCTGCGTCCGCTTTCGTCGTCTGGAAAGACATTGCCAAAATTGGTGTCCAGCGCTTCGTTGAGAATGGGCGCATCATCGGCATACCATTCGGTCGCTTCCGACGCGTGCGGCGGCTCTATCGCATCCGCAACGGGCGTCCCGTCCCTATTGTCATTGCTGAATGTTTCGCCAAACTCACTATCATTTGCCGCAATTTCAAGCAGAGGATTTTTTTCGACTTCCTGTGCGATGAAGTTGACCAGTTCCATATGCGTCATCTGAAGCAGCTGGATCGACTGCATCAGCTGCGGAGTCATCACAAGTGACTGATTTTGACGCAATAACAAGCTGGCTGACAAGGCCATGACCGACACTCGACTCCCAAACGAACCCCATTTTACCAGATTTTTTGATTTTTCGGTAAAACGAAAAGAACTTGGCCCAAAAATTGCGTTTTATTTGGGTTTGGTCAAGATCAAGACTAGGGAAGGTCGTAAGAATCTTTGCCGCAAAAAGACGTCAACTCATCATCTTACCGTCAGAAATCGAGGCCGTGCCTGGATCTGAGCAAGGCTAGAGGCTGAAGTTGTTTCCGAGGTAGAGGCGGCGAACATCGGCATTATTGACGATCTCGTCGGCGCGACCATGGGTCAACACTTCACCCGCATGGATGATATAGGCACGATCGATAAGGCCGAGTGTTTCACGGACATTATGGTCGGTAATCAAAACGCCGATCCCGCGCGCCGTCAAGTGGCGCACCAGATTCTGGATATCGCTGACGGAAATCGGATCGACGCCCGCAAAGGGTTCGTCCAGCAGCATGAAGGTGGGATCGGTTGCCAGAGCGCGCGCGATTTCAAGGCGACGACGTTCGCCGCCCGAAAGTGCAACCGCTGGGGATTTACGCAGCTGCGAAATATGGAACTCTTCAAGCAGCTCATCGAGCTTGCGGTTTCTCTTCTTGGCGTCCTTTTCGTGGACTTCCAGAACGGCAAGAATATTGTCCTCGACAGTCAGGCCGCGAAAGATCGATGCTTCCTGTGGAAGGTAGCCGACGCCAAGACGCGCACGGCGATACATCGGCATACCGGTCACATCGTTGCCGTTGATCGCGATCTTGCCGTCATCCACCGGCACGAGGCCGGTGATCATGTAAAAACAGGTTGTCTTGCCGGCACCGTTCGGCCCGAGAAGCCCGACAGCTTCCCCACGGCGCACGACGAGCGACACGCCATTGACGACACGGCGCGTATTATACGTCTTTGTCAGGCCATGCGCGATCAGCGTGCCTTCATAGCGAGCCTTCTCGGCTGCGCTCGCCGCATCTGCGGACGGACGTGCGGAATCTCTGCCAAGCAGCTTTGAAATCGAAGGCATTTTCACGATGATCAGACTTACTGCTTTTTCTGCGACTTGGGATCGAGCATGATGCGGACCGGGCCGCCACAGCTTTCAAGCTTCGCTTCGCCAGTATTCATCAGCACGGTCAGCTTGCAGCCGGTAAACACGTTGGTGTCCTGTGACAGGACGACTTGTTTGCCGGAAAGAGTGAAGGTCTGCGACGCCATGTCGAATTCACCATGATCGGCGGTCGCCTTTTGCGTACCGGATGTGAGGTAAACTGAGTTGTCGACAAAAATTTTGTCGATATCAGCGTTGCCGCCGGTGACCGATGTCGTCTGCCCGTCACCTTTGTTCTTGTAGAGAACCGTCATCTTGCCGGCCTGCAGCGTCGTGGTTCCCTGAACCACTTTCACGTTGCCCGTGAAGTAGGCCTTGTGCTCCTGGTCGCGAACCTCGAGCTGATCGCTTTCAATCGCAATCGGCTGGTCGCTGGAAAGCTTCATGCCGTCCATCTTGCTGGTCGTGTTCTGCGCCAATGCTGGGGCAGCCAGGCACGACAGGAGAAAGAGTGCCGGGATGCCGGCGGTCGTCTTGAAGTGGGACTTGCGGGAAATCTGCATCATCTGGTCGGGCTCTCACTTGCCTGCGTTCTGAATGGTGGATGCAGCAATACGAGCTCGTACCTGCCCCGAAAATACAATCGTTTTGCCATTATCGGCTATGCGTAGGCTTTCCGCAACAATCGAGCCCTCCTTCGTGGTGATGTCGACCCGCTGGTCGCTCTCCATCGTTCCCGCTTTAAGGTCGACGTTTGCAGACTGAAATCTGGCTTTTAGGCCATTGCTCAGATTGATGTCAAAGGGCGCGGTCATTTTCAACCGATTTGTCGTCCTGTCCAGGATGCCTTCCTGCGCCACCACCTGCGCCACGATATCGTTCATAGGTACGGCTGCCAACACTTTCTCGAGCGTCATGAGGTTGGGACTGGAAATATCCTGCAAGGCCCGATCGGCATTCATCGAATAATCGAAACCCTTGTTGTTTCGCCCCGCGAGAGCCGGTTTCTCCATCACGATCTTGCCGTCCTCGATCGAGGCGCTCTGTAGCGAAACCTCATCCGGAATCCATGTGCGGGCGAGCGATACTCCAATAAAGGCAAGCGAAATAGCGGTTGCCGCAATCGGAAGCGCGACCTTCAGCCGTCTCACGCGCGCAGAGTGCCGCTTAGCCATAGCATACGCGTCTGACATCTTGTCAGCCGCCGCCATGCCGGGTGCCGCCTGGTTAAGTCTTTCGAGCATTCGTCAAATCCGGGGACCTCCTCATACACTCCAAGGTGGTATGCTGGCCCTCTACATGTTTATCTAATGTGTTTGGCACGATGGCCTTGCTCTGCCAATATGGTTTTTCTCAGAAAGAGCGCAAGAGCCGGGTGTTTTTTATAAATTTCAACCTTCGTTAAGGTCTCGCGCTTGCAAGAGGCCGTTACAAGGTTCATATGCCGGAGGCGAGATTGGAGCTTGGAGCGCCTGGCGTCCATGGACGCAAAAAGGCCGCTCTGTCTTTTTTAATTTACGCATCGTGCTTTGCGAAAACCGTTCCGATTTTCGTGCCGATGCTGTTGTTGCCCTGAAGCGAAGGTGATTTGATGGACCAGATGGCAATCGCAGACCGCAGGCAACTGCGCCGCAAGCTCACATTCTGGCGGGTGGCTGCTGTTCTGTTGGCTGTTGCGGCTCTCTTTGCCCTTTACCGATTCACACTCGCAGCGCCTGAATCGAGTGCTCGGCCCCACATCGCCAAGATCGAGATCAGTGGCTTGATCCAGGACGACACCGAGCTCTTGGAGCGGCTTCAGAAAATCGCCGACAGCACCAGCGCTCAAGGCCTGATCGTCTCCATTTCTTCGCCCGGGGGCACTACTTATGGCGGCGAGCGCATTTTCAAGGCGATCCGCGCGGTGTCTGAGAAAAAGCCTGTAGTATCCGATGTCCGCACGCTTGCGGCGTCTGCCGGATATATGATCGCCACCGCTGGAGATACCATCATTGCGGGCGACACATCCATCACCGGTTCCATCGGCGTCATCTTCCAATACCCGCAAGTAGGGCCGCTGCTCGATAAGCTTGGCGTATCGCTACAGGAAATCAAATCCTCCCCGATGAAGGCGGAGCCGTCCCCTTTCCACGAACCGCCTGAAGAATCGAAAGTCATGATCCGCAATATGATCATGGACAGCTACAACTGGTTTGTGGATCTGGTGGCCGATCGCAGAAAGCTTCCTCGCGAAGAGGTGTTGAAGCTTGCTGACGGATCGATTTTCACCGGCCGTCAGGCTATTGCGGTCAAACTTATCGATACGCTGGGCGGCGAAAAGGAGATCAAATCCTATTTCGAAAGCCGCGGCCTGCCCAAGGATCTGCCGATCGTTGAATGGACTGCCCCCTCGAAGCGCTCGCCCTTTTCCATCTTCAGCATCGCAGGCCTTGCAAAAATGCTGGGCCTCGACGCGTTTTTGCCGATTGCAGCGCCGAGCCAACTCAGCACCGACAAGTTGTTTCTTGACGGTCTTGTTTCGGTTTGGCAGGTTGATGGCCGTTAAAAGACCAATCCTTTCAGGGGGCAATCGTGATTAAGTCTGAACTGGTGCAGATTGTTGCTGCGCGTAACCCGCACCTGTATCACCGCGATGTCGAAAATATCGTCAACGCGGTTCTCGATGAAATCACCGATGCGCTCGCAGCCGGTAACCGGGTCGAACTCCGCGGATTTGGCGCTTTCTCCGTCAAGAACCGGCCCTCTCGTTCTGGACGGAACCCGCGCACGGGTGAGTCCGTTTTTGTAGAGGAAAAATGGGTTCCCTTCTTCAAGACCGGCAAAGAGCTTCGCGAAAGGCTCAACCCGGGCATGGGCGACGTCGAAGACGAGGATTGAGCATAATCGACGCTCGACAATCCTTAAGTCCGGCGTGACGTTCGTCCAGATTGCATGAAGGCCCCCAAAGACGGAGTACCTTGAATGTCGAAGAAGATCGTCAACCTGTTGATCCTTTTGCCACTGGCCATCATTCTGATCATCCTGTGCGTGGCAAACCGCGAGAGTGTGACACTGGCGCTCAATCCGTTCCAACCCAGTGACAGCGTTCTCTCGTTTACCGCACCCTTCTTCGTTTTCATTTTTCTGTCGGTTTTGTTCGGCATTCTGCTCGGCTCTGCAGCGACCTGGATTTCGCAGGGCAAGCACCGCAAGCGCGCTCGTCTCGAGGCGCGAGAAGCCATTCGCTGGCACGATGAGGCCACCAAGGCAGCGGCTAACACGCAAACGGCATCACCCGTGTCGAGACAGCTTGCCGCAAAATAGGCGGCGGCTCTTGGTTCTTTGATCCGTCGCCACGGCGCATCATTTTGCCACGCCCTTTGATAATCCCCCATTCTAGTGATATGCGCTTTCCAACCGCATCCGGGCCGCCGTTGGCCCGGGATGCAGACAGGAAAGCGCGAGTGGTATGGCCATTCTCCGTACCTCTCGCGTCGAGACGTGGAAAGACCGTCGTTGAAGAAGAAAGACAACCGCCAGGGCGCAAAACCGCGCGCCGGACAGGACAATCGCTCAGGCAAGCCCGGCAGCAAGCCGCCTCGCCAGAAGGACGCTGCGCGCGCACGCGCTCCAGATTACGTTCGCCCCGCTGCCACCGCCCAAAAGGAAAAGGTGCAAGCCTCCGCTCCAGCCGTCGAAGCAACCCCTCCACGCCCGTTGAAGGAGCGTTCCGGGACACTTCCGACAGAACAGGTGCCGGTCATCCTCGAATCGCTCGGCGCCGGTGACTTTCACCTGATCGACAGCGGCAACGGCCTGAAGCTCGAACAATATGGCGAGTACCGAATCGTTCGCCCCGAAGCGCAGGCGCTCTGGCGCCCAAGCTTGGCGGAGCGCGTGTGGGACAATGCCGATGCGATCTTTACCGGCGATACGGATGAAGAAGGCAGTGGCCGCTGGCGTTTTCCCAAACAGGCGCTTGGCGAGACATGGCCGCTCTCTCTGCTCGGCGTTGATTTTCTCGGCCGCTTCACCGCGTTTCGCCATGTTGGTGTTTTCCCGGAACAGATCGTTCATTGGGAATGGCTGAAGCAGACCATCGAGAAGGCCGACCGCCCGCTCAAGGTTCTGAACCTGTTCGGTTACACCGGTGTCGCCTCGCTCGTCGCGGCTTCCGCGGGAGCGGAAGTCACCCATGTGGACGCGTCAAAGAAGGCGATTGGCTGGGCGCGCGAAAACCAGAGGCTTGCTGGGCTTGAAAACGCGCCGATCCGCTGGATCTGCGAAGACGCCATGAAATTTATCCTGCGCGAGGAGCGTCGTGGCAACAGCTACGATATTATCCTCACCGATCCACCGAAGTTTGGCCGCGGAACCCATGGCGAGATCTGGGATCTCTACGATCACCTGCCGCTAATGCTGGATGTCTGCCGCGAGATCCTGTCGCCCGAGGCGCTCGGCTTCGTGCTGACCGCCTATTCCATTCGCGCCAGCTTCTATTCCATGCATGAGTTGATGCGCGAAACCATGCGCGGTGCAGGAGGCGAAGTGGCCTCAGGCGAACTGGTGATCCGCGAAGCGGGTCTCGATGGAAAGACGCCGGGCCGCGTGCTTTCAACCTCTCTCTTCAGCCGTTGGGTGCCGAAATGAACGACCGCCATGAAAACGGCCCACGCAGGGTGGGGCAGGTCAAGGAAGTCACCAGCCTTGCCAACCCGATCATCAAGGACATCAAGAACCTTACCCAGAAAAAAGGCCGCGAAGAAAGCGGTACCTTCATGGCGGAAGGGCTGAAGCTCGTCATCGATGCGCTGGAGCTTGGCTGGACGATCCGCACGCTGGTCTATGCCAAGGCCGCCAAGGGCAAGCCGCTGGTCGAGCAGGCCGCGGTCAAAACGGTGGCGTCGGGCGGTCTCGTGCTGGAAGTCAGCGAGAAAGTCATCTCGTCCATCACCCGTCGCGATAATCCGCAGATGGTCGTCGGCATATTCGACCAGAAATGGAAGCCTCTTCGAGACATCAGACCGGCTGCGGGCGAAACTTATGTCGCGCTCGACCGGGTGCGCGACCCCGGCAATCTCGGCACGATCATCCGCACGGCGGATGCAGCCGGTGCCTCGGGCGTGATCCTTGTCGGCGAGTGTACCGATCCCTTCTCCCTCGAAACCGTGCGTGCCACCATGGGTTCAGTCTTCGCCATGCCAGTGGCGCGCGCTTCGGTCGACGAGTTCCTGAGCTGGCGAAAGGGTGCTGGTGTCAGTGTCGTCGCAACCCATCTTGCCGGCTCGGTGGACTACCGCACGATCGATTACAAGCGGAAGCCGGTCGTGCTCCTAATGGGCAACGAGCAGTCGGGCCTTCCGCCGGAGCTTTCCTCTCAGGCCGACCAGCTTGCCCGCATCCCGCAACAGGGCCGCGCCGACTCTCTCAATCTGGCGATCGCAAGCGCAGTCATGCTGTTTGAAGCGCGCCGTCATCTTCTCGAACTTGCGACGGTAAAGTAATGGCTAAGCCCGCTCTCTTCTCCAGACCCGCTCCCGCCATCGCTTTTATTCTTCTGGCGGTGATTGCTGATCAGGTGATCAAGCTTCTGGTGGAAAAATATCTCCCTTTGCAGGAGATGGTGCCGGTCATCCCGTTTCTGGCGCTTTACCGCACCTATAATCTCGGCGTGGCCTTTTCCATGTTGTCTGGCATGGAAGGCTGGGCCATCGTCACCATGCGGCTCCTGATCGTCGCCTTCGTCATTTGGCTCTGGCGCAAGACCGATGGTGAGCGCACCTTCGCCCATCTCGGCTTTGCGCTGATCATCGCGGGTGCTGCTGGAAACATCTTCGACCGTTTTCTCTACGGGCATGTGGTGGACTACATTCTCTTCCACACGGAGACATGGTCGTTTGCCGTGTTCAACCTGGCCGATTCCTTCATCACCATCGGTGCGGGCTGCGTCATTCTCGACGAATTGCTCCATGCAAAGTCAGCAAGAAAGAAGACTTAACGCACCCCCTGAGACAGTGCGCGGCAAAATTTAACTTACGCTACGTCACTTACGCGGCTAACTGTCACTGTTTTGTCGTCAAGAAGTGATTTATGACGCCAAGATCAAACGGTGGCGGGGCGATTCTCCATGGTCTCGGAAGTTCTGGAACGCAGCATCATTGGCAAGAGCTTGGGCGGCGCTGTTTTGCCGGCTGCCGAAAAGCGAGAGGCCGATGTTTTTGGCCGTATCGGCTCCCTCGAAACGCGCCTTGCCAGAAACGAGCGCGAGATTGACGCGGCCCAGCAGGTGCGCTTCCGCGTCTTCGTCGATGAAATGGGTGCGAGGCTTCCCGCAGACGCGATGCGCCGGAGACGCGATATCGATGCTTTCGATGCCGTTTGCGACCATCTCCTTGTTCTCGACAACGCTATCGAAGGGGATCCAGAAGATCAGATTGTCGGGACATATCGCCTGCTGAGGCAAGAGACGGCGCAGGCAAACAAGGGTTTTTATTCGGCGAGCGAGTTCAATATCGAAGGCCTGATTGCGCGCCATCCGGGCAAGCGCTTTATGGAGCTCGGCCGCTCCTGCGTCCTGCCGGAATACCGCACGAAGAGAACTGTCGAGCTTCTGTGGCAGGGCAACTGGGCCTATGCCGTTCGTCATCGCATGGATGCGATGATTGGCTGTGCATCCTTCCCCGGCATCCAGCCGGAAGCCCATGCGCTGGCGCTCTCCTTCCTGCATCACACCTGCGGCGCCAAGGACGACTGGCGCGCTGAAGCGTTGTCGGAACTCTATCGCGAGATGGACATGATGCCGCTCGAAGCCATCAATCCGCGCCGGGCGCTGAATGCCATGCCGCCGCTGATCAAGGGCTACATGCGCCTTGGCGCCATGTTCGGCGCGGGAGCCGTGGTCGATCAGGCTTTCAATACCACCGACGTCCTGGTCATTCTGCCGGTGTCGTCGATAGCCGGTCGCTACATCACCTACTATGGCGGGGATGCCGAGCGCTTTAACGGCTGATGCCGTCCGAACCTTGCCGTCGATTGACGGTGGTTCTTGCGCAGACTGTCAAGCTTCCTGTGGGTTCGTCGTTGTGCGTGTTGTCCTTGAGGGATCGCACCGGTAGTCTTCGGCTTTGTTTTCTTGAGCCTCAAGCAGATACGATCAAGCCATTGACGGACGTCCATTCCACCGCCTCGCTCATTTCCGAAGAAAGCCGCGCATCGGCAACGCCGATGATGGAGCAGTATATCGAGATCAAGGCGAATAACCCCGGTTCGCTGCTTTTCTATCGCATGGGCGATTTCTACGAACTGTTCTTCGAAGATGCGGTGGAAGCGTCGAGGGCGCTCGGGATCACGCTGACCAAGCGTGGCCAGCATATGGGCCAGGATATCGCCATGTGCGGCGTGCCGGTTCATGCGGCGGACGACTATCTTCAAAAGCTCATCATGCGCGGTTATCGCGTTGCCGTCTGCGAGCAGGTGGAAGATCCGGCAGAAGCCAAGAAGCGCGGCTCGAAATCCGTCGTTAAACGCGATGTCGTGCGACTCGTAACCCCCGGTACCCTTACCGAGGAAAAGATGCTCTCGCCGACTGAATCCAACTATCTCATGGCGCTTGCCCGCATCCGCGGCAGTTCGGAAGCGCAATTCGCGCTTGCCTGGATTGATATTTCCACCGGCGTTTTCCGGCTGGCGGAAACCACGCTGACGCGTCTGCTTGCCGATATATGGCGCATCGATCCGCGTGAGCTGATCGTGGCCGACAGCCTGTTTCACGATGAGGAACTGCGCCCGACCTTCGACATGCTGGGTCGCGTGGCCGTCCCGCAGCCTGCCGTCCTCTTCGATAGCGCGACTGCAGAGGGGCGCATCGCCCGCTACTTCAACGTTTCGACGCTGGATGGCTTCGGCGCGTTCTCTCGCGTCGAACTGGCCGCCGCCGCCGCTGCCGTGGCCTATGTGGAAAAGACCCAGATTGCCGAACGTCCGCCGCTCGGTGCGCCGGAACGGGAAAGCTCTGCCTCGACGCTGTTCATCGATCCTGCCACCCGCGCAAACCTGGAGCTGACCAGGACGCTTGCCGGAGAGCGGGACGGATCGCTGCTTCAGGCCATCAACCGCACGGTCTCCGGCGGTGGGGCGCGGTTACTGGCCGAAAGATTGATGTCGCCGCTGACCGATCCCGACAGGATCAACGCTCGTCTCGATGCGGTCGCGTATCTGATCGACGATGTGTCCTTGAGCGATGGCTTGCGCGACGCGCTGAAACAGGTGGCGGACATGCCGCGTGCGCTGTCACGCCTGGCGCTCGAGCGTGGTGGACCGCGTGATCTTGGCGCCATCCGCCAAGGACTGGCCGCTGCGGCCATCGTCGGGCAATTGCTCGACCAGGGGCTGTTGCCGGATGAGTTGGCCGAGGCACTCGCCGATCTGAAAGCATTGCCTTCTGCGCTCGAAGCCATGCTGTCGGAGATGTTGGCGGACGATCTGCCACTTCTGAAGCGCGATGGTGGCTTCGTCCGTGAAGGGTCGAATGCCGAGCTTGACGAGGTGCGTGCATTGCGCGACCAGTCGCGCCGGGTGATTGCCGGGCTGCAACTGCAATATGCAGAAGAGACCGGCATCAAGTCGCTGAAGATCAAGCATAATAATGTGCTCGGCTACTTCATAGAGGTCACGGCTGGCAATGCGGACGTGATGATGGGCAGCGACGAGGCCAAGGCCCGCTTCATTCATCGCCAGACAATGGCGGGCGCCATGCGCTTCACGACGACTGAGCTTGCCGATCTGGAAAGCCGTATCGCCAATGCCGCCGCCCAGGCGCTGACCATGGAATTGCAGGCTTTCGATCGGATGGTGCAGGCGGTCGTGGCTGAGGCCGAAGTCATTAAGGCGGGCGCACTGGCGCTTGCGGCCATCGATGTCGCGACAAGCCTCGCGCATCTAGCCTCCGAACAGGCCTATTGCCGTCCGGTGGTCGATAGCTCCATGACGTTTGCGATCCGCGGCGGGCGTCATCCGGTTGTGGAGCAGGCGCTGCGCCGACAGTCGAGCGGTCCTTTCATCGCGAACAACTGCGATCTCTCTGCCACCGACGGCAATCGCAATGGCGCGATCTGGATGCTGACCGGCCCGAACATGGGTGGTAAGTCCACCTTCCTGCGCCAGAATGCGCTGATCGCTATCCTCGCCCAAATCGGATCATTCGTGCCGGCGGAAGCCGCCCATATCGGCATCGTCGACCGCCTGTTCTCGCGCGTCGGCGCTTCCGACGATCTTGCCCGCGGCCGCTCGACCTTCATGGTGGAAATGGTCGAGACGGCGGCGATACTCAATCAGGCAACCGAACGTTCGCTTGTCATTCTCGATGAGATCGGACGCGGCACCGCGACCTTCGATGGTCTCTCCATCGCCTGGGCAACCGTCGAGCATCTGCATGAGCTCAACCGTTGCCGCGGTCTTTTCGCCACCCACTTCCATGAGTTGACGGTACTCTCCGAAAAGCTCGGACGTCTTTCCAACGTCACGATGAAAGTGCGCGAATGGGAAAGCGATGTTATCTTTCTGCATGAGGTCGGACCAGGGGCCGCAGATCGCTCCTATGGCATTCAGGTGGCGAAGCTTGCAGGTCTCCCTTCCGCTGTGGTGGAGCGCGCGCGAGAAGTTCTAAATCAGCTTGAAGATGCCGATCGCAAGAACCCGGCGAGCCAGTTGATCGACGATCTGCCGCTTTTTCAGGTGGCGGTCAGGCGCGAAGCGGCGCGGCCAGGTGGCAACTCCCAGGTGGATGAGGCGTTGAAAGCGCTCAACCCCGATGAGATGACACCACGCGAGGCACTGGACGCGCTCTATGCGCTCAAGAAACAACTTGGCAACGCTTGACGCGTAGAGTGCCTGTCCATTCGGCCTAAAAATCGCTATAGCGCTGTGCCAGCAGCGCAAGACGCATGGAATGGATACCGGCTCAATGGCCTCTAAGGATTTGGATTTCTCCGCGATACTGGATGTCGCAGCACTCAAGCACGAATGCGACCTCGTCTTTCAAGGCGACGGAAAGCGCGTTTCCGATGTGCGTTCCGATCTTCTGCCGATCTTCAAAAAGGCGAGCAATGATGGGCGGCAGAGAGCGCGTGATCTGTTGGATTCTGAAGGCGGCGGCATCGACTGCGCGCGGCGCATTTCCTGGCTCCAGGATCGTTTGATCGAGGTGCTGTACGATCTGGCCTGCCAATATGTTTATCCAAAGGATGCGCCCCACATCGCAATTACCGCTGTCGGTGGTTATGGACGCGGAACGCTGGCGCCGGGCTCGGACATCGACCTCCTGTTCTTGCTGCCGCTGAAGAACACGCCGGATATGCACAAGGCGATCGAGTTCATTCTCTACATTCTCTGGGATGTGGGGTTCAAGGTCGGTCACGCCACCCGTACTGTGGACGAGTGCATCAAACTGTCCAAAGCGGATATGACGATCCGTACCGCCATTCTCGAAATGCGTCCGATCTGCGGAAAGAAGTCTCTCGCCGACGAGCTGGAGCGACGCTTCGAAACCGAGGTCGTTACGAGTAGCGGCCCAGAATTCATCGCCGCCAAGCTTGCCGAGCGCGACCAGCGCCACCGCAAGGCAGGCGACACGCGCTATCTGGTCGAACCGAATGTGAAGGAAGGTAAAGGCGGTCTTCGCGACCTGCACACACTGTTCTGGATCGCCAAGTATTACTACCATGTGCGCGATACGGCGGAACTCGTAAAGCTTGGCGTTCTGTCCAGAAGCGAACTGAAGCTGTTCGAAAAGGCCGACGATTTTCTCTGGGCGGTGCGCTGCCAGATGCATTTCATCACTGGCAAGGCAGAGGAGCGTCTGTCCTTCGACATCCAGCGCGAAATCGCAGCTGCCTTGCACTACCAGCCACGACCCGGCCTATCGGCGGTCGAACGCTTCATGAAGCATTACTTCCTCGTGGCCAAGGATGTCGGCGACCTGACACGCATTCTCTGCGCCGCGCTTGAGGATCGTCAGGCGAAGGACGTTCCAGGCCTCTCCGGCGTCCTCAGCCGTTTTGCCCATCGGCTTCGCAAGATTCCTGGCTCCACCGAGTTCGTCGAAGATCGCGGCCGCATTGCGCTTGCCAATGCCGATGTCTTCCGCAACGATCCGGTCAGCCTGATCCGGCTCTTCCATGTGGCCGATATCAACAATCTCGAGCTACACCCGGATGCCCTTCGTGTTGTCACCCGCTCGCTCGGTCTCATCAATCACGAGCTTCGCGAGAATGAGGAAGCCAATAGGCTGTTTCTTGCGATCCTCACCTCGAAACGCGATCCCGCGCTGACGCTGCGGCGGATGAACGAGGCTGGCGTTCTTGGCAAGTTCATTCCCGAGTTTGGTAAGATCGTCGCGATGATGCAGTTCAACATGTATCACCACTATACGGTCGATGAGCATCTGATCCGCTCGGTGGCCGTTCTCTCCGAGATCGAGAAGGGTCAGGCGATCGATACCCACCCGCTCGTCAATCAGTTGATGCCAGGCATCGAGGATCGCGACGCTCTATATGTGGCTGTCCTTCTCCACGACGTGGCGAAAGGCAGGCAGGAGGATCACTCGATTGCCGGCGCGCGCGTTGCGCGTAGGCTCTGCCAGCGCTTCCGCCTCTCCACCAAGCAGACCGAAACGGTCATGTGGCTGATCGAGCAGCATCTCCTGATGTCGATGGTGGCGCAGACCCGCGATCTGCACGACCGCAAGACGATCACCGATTTTGCCGACAAGGTGCAGTCGATGGAGCGGTTGAAGATGCTCTTGATTCTGACCGTTTGCGATATTCGCGCCGTCGGGCCGGATGTCTGGAATGGCTGGAAGGGGCAGTTGCTGCGTACGCTGTACTACGAAACCGAGCTTCTTCTCTCCGGCGGCTTTTCGGAAAGCTCACGCAAGGAGCGTGCGAAGGTCGCCCGTCAGCGCCTTTACGATGCACTGGACGACTGGGGTCAGAAAGCACGGCGCAAATACATCAACCTGCATTACGATGCCTATCTGCTCTCGGTCGCGCTCGAAGATCAGATCCGCCACACCCGCTTCCTGCGCGAGGCGGACAAGCAGGAAAAAGCGTTGGCCACGATGGCCCGCACCCATTCCTTTCACGCCATCACCGAGATCACCGTCCTGGCGCCCGACCATCCGCGGCTGCTGTCAATCATCACCGGTGCATGTTCGGCCGCCGGCGCCAATATCGCCGATGCGCAGATCTTTACCACATCGGATGGCCGCGCACTCGACACCATCCTGATCAACCGCGAGTTCCCTATCGACGAGGATGAAACTCGCCGCGCCAATAATATCGGCAAGCTGATCGAAGAGGTTCTGGCTGGCAAGAAGCGGCTTCCGGAAATCATTGCGACGCGCACCAAGAGCCGCAAGAAGAGCAAGACTTTCAACATCCCGCCATCCGTCACCATCTCCAATGGGCTTTCCAACAAGTTCACCGTCATCGAGGTGGAATGCCTTGACCGCCCGGGCCTGCTTGCGGATATGACGGCGGTGCTGGCGGATCTGTCGCTCGACATCACCTCGGCACGCATTACCACCTTCGGCGAAAAAGTCATCGATACTTTCTACGTCACTGACCTCTTCGGCCAAAAGGTGATGACTGAAAACCGCCAATCCAACATCGCGCTGCGGCTGAAAGCCGTTATGGCCGAGCAGGAAGACGAGTTACGCGACCGCATGCCATCCGGCATCATCGCGCATCCCGATGTGGCAGCACTTCCTGCAGCCCGAACCGCAAAGGTTTGAACATAAAATGAGTCTGATCGGCAAATTCGCCACCGTCGGTAGCGCGACGCTCGGGAGCCGCCTGTTCGGCTTCATCCGTGAAATGCTAATGGCGGCGGCTGTGGGAACGGGACCGGTGGCGGATGCTTTCAATGCAGCCTTCCGTTTTCCCAATACATTTCGTCGCCTCTTTGCCGAAGGGGCCTTCAACTCCGCCTTCGTGCCGCTTTTTGCCAAGGAAATCGAAGCCCATGGCATGGAGGGAGCGCGCCGTTTCTCCGAAGAGGTCTTTGGGGTTCTGTTCACGGTTCTGATGGCGCTCACGATCATCATGGAACTCTCCATGCCATTTCTGGTGCGCACCGTGATCGCGCCGGGCTTCGTGGAAGATCCGACGAAGTTTGAGAATACGGTGCGTCTCGCCACCATCATGTTCCCCTATCTCGCCTGCATGTCTCTCGCGGCAATGATGGGCGGAATGCTCAATTCGCTGCATCGCTATTTCGCCGCCGCCATTGCGCCCGTCTTTCTCAACGTCATCCTGATCGGGGTGCTGGCGCTCGCCTGGTGGAAAAATTACGATCCGTTGCAGGTCGGCTACGCACTGTCCTGGGGTGTGATGGCCGCAGGTTTCGTTCAGCTTGCCATCGTCTGGGTGGCTGTACGTCATGCCGGAATTCGCATCGGCTTTCGCCGTCCAAAACTGACGAGCAACGTCAAGCGTCTGCTGATTCTGGCGCTCCCTGCGGCAATCACCGGCGGGATCACTCAGATCAATCTTTTGATCAACACCAACATCGCCTCCGGCGGCAATGGCGTGATCTCGTCGCTTGCCTATGCCGATCGCATCTATCAGTTGCCGCTCGGCGTCGTGGGGATTGCAGTGGCAACCGTCCTGTTGCCTGAATTGGCGCGCGCGCTACGCGGCGGCCAAGCGGCGGAAGCGGCCAATCTGCAGAACCGCTCGGTCGAATTCGTTCTGTTCCTGACCCTGCCTGCGGCAGCCGCGTTGCTCGTGATGGCAGAGCCAATCGTCCGCTTTTTGTATGAGCGCGGCAACTTCCAGCCCTCGGCCACAATCACGGTTTCGCAAATCCTTGGCATCTATGGTCTTGGTCTGCCGGCCTTCGTGCTGATCAAGGCCTTCATTCCCGGCTTCTTCGCCCGCGAAGATACGCGAACTCCTATGATTTTCGCTGCCATTTCCGTAGTGGTGAATGTCTCGCTGGCCTTGACGCTCTTCCCCATCTACGGCGGTCCGGGAATTGCTACGGCGGAAATTACTGCCGGCTGGGTCAATGCCGCACTGCTCTTCGGCATGCTGATGTGGCGCGGCCACTGGACGCTCGACATGCCGCTTCTTCTGCGCATTCCACGGCTCATTCTGGCGGCAGGGCTTATGGCGCTCGCTATTCACTATGCGCTATCTTACTTCTCCTATGAGCTGTCGTCCGCTTCCAATCTTGCGGTTAGGGCAGGGACGCTGCTCGCGCTCGTCTTCGGTGCCATGATCATCTATTTCGGCGTGGCCTTTGCCTCCGGCGGTGCAAATCTCGGCATGGTGAAACGCGGTCTGAAGCGCAAGGGCAAGGTCAAGTCGGATGTAAAGGCCGAGGCAGATCCATGACGTCCGGCTTTACGTCTCTACGACACATTGCGCTCGTCTCGATTGTTGTTGACGATTACGATCGCGCAAAGGCGTTTTATTGCGGCAGCCTCGGTTTCGAGTGCCTGTCCGATCAGTCGCTGCCGGACGGCAAACGCTGGCTCGTCGTCAGACCGAAAGGCCAAGCTGCAACCGGTCTGCTGCTGGCCCAGGCCGATGGCAAAGAGCAGACCGTCACTATTGGTAATCAAACGGGCGGGCGCGTTGGCTTCTTTCTTTATACGGATGATTTCAACGCCGATTTTCGCCGGATGAAAGACAACGGCATCTGCTTTCTGGAACAGCCCCGCAACGAGATTTACGGCACGGTTGCCGTTTTCGAAGACCTCTACGGCAACAAATGGGATCTGCTGCAGCCAGCCGCTGAAACCGCTTGATTGCAACGGGTTCCGGGTGCATAAGCGCGGGCCACATAACAGCGCGGGGCAAGGCCCTCCACAAGCCTTTTCGAGGACGATCATGAACGCATTCAAGCCGCTGGTTTTCTCCGGGGTCCAGCCGACCGGTAATCTCCATCTCGGCAATTATCTCGGTGCTATCCGCAAATTCGTCGCCCTGCAGGAAGACAATGACTGCATCTACTGCGTCGTCGATATGCATGCGATTACAGCGCAGCTCGTCCATTCCGACCTGAAGGCGCAGACACGCTCGATTGCTGCCGCCTTCATCGCGTCGGGCATCGATCCGGTCAAGCACATCGTCTTCAACCAGTCGGCTGTACCGCAGCACGCCGAGCTTGCCTGGGTATTCAACTGCGTGGCGCGCATCGGCTGGATGGAGCGCATGACCCAGTTCAAGGACAAGTCCGGCAAGAATGCCGAGCAGGTCTCGCTGGGACTGCTGGCCTATCCAAGCCTGATGGCGGCGGATATTCTTGTCTACCGCGCCACCCACGTACCGGTCGGCGACGACCAGAAGCAGCATCTGGAACTTGCCCGCGACATCGCCCAGAAGTTCAACATCGATTTCGGTGATCATATCCGCAAGGCAGGTCTCGGCCTCGACACCACCGTCGGCGACGAACCTGTCCATGCCTATTTTCCGATGGTGGAGCCACTGATCGGTGGTCCGGCACCACGCGTCATGTCCCTGAAGGACGGCACAAAGAAGATGTCGAAGTCCGATCCGTCCGACCTATCGCGCATCAACCTGATGGACGATGTCGATGCGATCTCCAAGAAGATCAAAAAGGCAAAGACCGATCCCGACGCGCTGCCAAGCGAAGTCGAAGGCCTGAAGGGCCGCGCCGAGGCAGAGAACCTCGTCGGTATTTACGCAGCGCTCTCCGACAAGACCAAGGCGGACGTGCTTGCCGAATTCGGCGGCCAGCAGTTCTCGGCTTTCAAGCCGGCCCTCGTTGATCTCGCGGTCAACGTGCTTGCGCCGATCAACAGCGAGATGCGCCGCCTCCTCGACGATGTCAGCCATATCGATGCGATCCTGAAAGATGGCGGCGAGCGCGCTGGCGCCATCGCTCAGAAAACGATGGACGAAGTCCGCGACATCATTGGCTTCCTGCGCTGATCTTTGGATGCTTCTCGTCACGCGGCGAGAAGCTTTCTCTTGATGCTGAGGTTTCGCCTCCCTGCATCGACCCTCTTGGAAAATCGATTCCGCTTTGCGTCTTGATGCGATAAGCTCCGCCCGAACCGGCGGGTGAAGCGTCATACCACGGCGGAAATAGGGAGTGCTGAATGGTTTCAAAACGGCTGTCGCGCCTGGAGGGGCACCGGCGAAAATTCCTGGTGGTCATCGACGGCACACCGGAATGCGAAAGAGCGGTGCATTATGCCGGTCGTCGCGCCAAGAACTCCAATGGTGCTCTAGTGTTGCTCTTCGTCATCCCGGAGGGGGATTTCCAGCAATGGCTCGGCGTCGAGCAGATCATGCGCGCCGAAGCTCGCGAAGAGGCCGAAGCATCGCTCGCAAAGGTTGCACAGCGCGTGCGCGAGACGGTCGGGATCGAGCCAGAGGCGGTAATCCGTGAAGGCAATGCTGCCGAGCAAATCCATGGGCTGATTGAAGAAGATCGCGACATCGCTATCCTCGTGCTCGCCGCTGGCTCCACCAAGGACGGTCCAGGTCCGCTCGTCTCGTCCATTGCCGGACGCGGCGCCGCATTCCCAATCCCGGTCACGGTTCTGCCGGATACGCTAACGGATGAGGAAATCGACGCTCTCTGCTGACCGCGATCCGCAAGCCCTTCGTCACGGAAGAAACCTGTTCGGCTTTGACGAAAACGGGTGTAGAAGAGGGGTGAAGATTTCTTGAACGGGATTGTCATGTCAGGGCTTGAAGTCGCTCTTCGTCCGGCATATTTTGGAAACATTCTAAATTACGGGGCTATGATGCCCCGATCCGAGGCCTTGCCTCGAAGGAGATCGAAATGTTCATTCAAACGGAATCCACGCCAAACCCGTCGACGCTGAAGTTCTTACCCGGCAAGGTGGTTCTGGAAAGCGGCACTGCGGAGTTCCTGAGCGCCGAACAGGCGCAATCCTCTCCGCTTGCGGCTACGCTGTTTGAAATCCCCGGCGTGACCGGCGTCTATTACGGCTTCGATTTCATCACCGTGACGAAGGATGGTGCCGAATGGCAGCACCTGAAGCCCGCAATCCTCGGCTCGATCATGGAACACTTTATGTCTGGTCGCCCGCTGATGGGCACGGCTATCCATGCCGAGATTTCCGACGAGGAGGAAGAGTTCTTCGAGGAAGGCGATGAAACCATCGTGGCCACCATCAAGGAACTTCTCGAAACCCGCGTCCGTCCAGCCGTGGCGCAGGATGGTGGAGATATTACCTTCCGTGGTTTTCGTGATGGCACCGTGTTCCTCAACATGAAGGGTGCATGCTCCGGCTGCCCGTCCTCCACGGCGACGCTGAAGCACGGCGTGCAGAATCTGCTCCGCCATTTCGTGCCGGAAGTGCAAGAGGTTGAGGCTGTCTGATAGACGGCTGAACCCATATATCGATGGTTAGGCGAGGCGCGTGACCGCGCCTCAATTCATATGCGGCATCTCGACAAGCGTCGTTGGTCTCGCTGATCGTTCGCTCTGAGTACATGCATAAGGTCCTGCTTTTCAGATGATCATTTTGTCCATCGATACATCCGGAGTGGATTGCTCGGCCTGTGTTTACGATAGCGAAAACGATGTTGTCCTGGGCGAAGTAACGGACAACATCGGCAAGGGCCATGCCGAATTGCTTATGGGCATTATCGATGGTGCGCTTTCCAAAGCTGGTCTGGCGCTCAACGCTGTGGAGCGTCTCGCCGTCACCATCGGCCCCGGTTCTTTCACCGGCATTCGAGTGGGTGTCGCGGCCGCACGCGGCTTTGCACTCTCGCTTGGTGTCGAGGCGTTGGGCATCACGACGCTCGAGACGCTTGCTGCCGATTACCTGCAGCAGCATCCAGGGCGGCCTGTCGCGGTCGGTCTCGATGCCAAGCGTGGCGAATGCTATCTCCAGATCTTCGCAGCCGATGGCGCGCCTCTGACGCAGGCCGCACTGGTGTCTCTCGACGATGCAAGGGAAACGCTTGCCGGTTTTGACGGTGCGATCGTGGGTTCCGCAGCACCCCTCTTTGCCGGAGAGGAAACCGGATCGGGTCCAGACCACTTTCCGATCGCCATCGTGGCGCGTGTCGCTGCGACGAAGCCCGCCCATCAGCTGAAGCCCGCACCGCTCTACCTACGTGGTCCCGACGCCCGACCGCAATCGGGATTTGCGCTGGAGCGGGTCTCACCAGCCTGACAGACTGCCATTATTCCCCGTCGAAAATCGATTTCGATTTGCTGGCTGATGCTGTAGCCATCTTGCATTCAAGGCGGATGATTCCCTGCAATGTTCGACGACTATCTGAGCTGGAAACCCTTTTTTGAGATCGTGCCGATGGCGCATAACGATTGCGCTGACGTTGCCGAGCTTCACACGTCCCGTTTTCCTCAGGCATGGAGCGAGAGCGAGTTTTCCAGTCTCCTATCGCAGAAAAGCGTCTTCGGCGCGGTCGCGCGCCAGACCAACGCGTTTTTCAGCCAGCCGCTTGGCGGCTTCGTCCTGTCTCGTGAGGCGGGCGGGGAAGCTGAAATTCTGACCGTGGCCGTCGGCGACAAGTTTGCCGGTGCCGGGCTTGGATGGCGCTTGATGCAGGCTGCCATGCGCGAAGCGCTGATGCGCGGTGCCGAAACCATGTTTCTTGAGGTGGATGGCGCCAACGGGCCTGCCGTGCATCTTTACCGCAAGCTTGGCTTCAAGACGGTCGCGGAACGCAAAGCCTATTACACGGCCAAGGATGGGACGAAATCCACAGCGCTTGTCATGCGGCGCGATCTTCGATAGTTCCGGTGACATTGAAACTCTCTGCCGCCAGTATGGCGGACCAACGACGCATCCAAAGGCCTGATTATCGTGGTAGACCTTTCGAAAACACTTGAAGACATCTGTGCGGAGCGCGGCATGCGCATGACCGACCAGCGGCGGGTCATTGCTCGCGTTCTTCAGGAGTCGGAAGACCATCCGGATGTGGAGGAGCTTTATCGCCGCTCATCCGCGGTCGATCCGAAGATTTCGATCTCTACGGTCTATCGCACCGTCAAGCTGTTTGAAGACGCAGGCATTATCGAGCGCCACGATTTCCGCGATGGCCGTTCGCGCTACGAGACCGTGCCTGAAGAGCATCACGATCATCTGATCGACCTGAAGAACGGCGTGGTGATCGAGTTCCGTTCTGCCGAAATCGAAGCCTTGCAGGAAAAGATCGCCCGCGAGCATGGATTCAAGCTCGTCGATCACCGTCTCGAACTCTACGGCGTTCCGCTGAAACCGGAAGAGCGTTGAGGCGACAATCCATGGCCACGAAGCGGAGGCGGCGATGACGTGGCTTCGGATTGCCTATGCGGTTTTTGTTCTTTCCATCGTCACCGTGGCGCTCTTGCCCCTGCAATTGCTCGGGCTCTGGCTAGACTTACCGATCCGCCGCCGGATACCGCGCATATGGCATCGGTTCGCCTGTCGATCGATCGGCATCAAGGTCCATGTCCACGGCGCCCTCGAGACCGAAAGACCTTTGCTCCTGATCGCCAATCACGTGTCCTGGAAGGACATCCTGGTGCTGGGCAGCGTTGCGGATGTCGCCTTCATCGCCAAGACCGAAGTGCGCGACTGGCCGATTTTTGGCAAGCTGGCGCGCCTGCAGAAAACCGTCTTCGTCACTCGCGAACAGAAACGCAGCGCAGGCGTGCAGGTGAACGAGATCGCCGAAAGGCTTGCGGGCGGTGAGATCATCGTGCTCTTTCCCGAAGGCACGACATCGGATGGTAATCGGCTTTTACCAATCAAGTCTTCGTTGTTCGGTGCAGCATCCAGTGCCGCCGACCAGGTGCCGAGCAACCTCGTTCATGTGCAGCCGGTGGCTATTGCCTATACCGGTATCCAGGGCATGGCGATGGGACGTTACCACAGACCGGTTGCCGCCTGGCCGGGCAGTATTGGCTTGCTGCCGTCACTGGCGGGTCTCGTAAAGGCCGGGGCGATCGAGGTTGACGTCACCTTCGGGGAGGCGATCCCCTTTGCCAAGGGCGACAATCGCAAGGCGCTCAGCCTCGAAGCCACCAAGGCACTTCGCAACATGCTGAATTTCAGCCTGCGCGGCGGTTGGCGAAAGCCGCGATAGTGCTTGAATGTCCGCATTGAGGACCTGCGCGCGCCGGTTTCTCGCATTTTTCTATTTAATTGGTGCGCAAAAATCATTAGATACGCGCCATGACCCAGGACACGCTCGGCCTCGACGCCACCACGACCGCTTTGGCTCAGGCAGCCAACAGCCGCAAGGTCTTTATCAAGACCTATGGCTGTCAGATGAACGTCTACGATTCCGTCCGCATGAGCGATGCTCTGGCAAAGGATGGCTACGTTCAGACCGAGGATATGAGCGAGGCCGATCTCGTTTTGCTGAACACCTGTCACATCCGGGAAAAGGCGGCGGAGAAGGTCTATTCCGCACTCGGTCGTCTGCGCGACATGAAGAAGCTGCGCGAGGAAGAGGGCCGCGAATTCGTCATCGGCGTTGCCGGCTGTGTGGCACAGGCCGAAGGCGAGGAGATCCTGCGCCGCGCGCCCGCCGTCGATGTCGTTATCGGTCCGCAGACCTATCATCGCCTGCCGCAGGCGCTTGCCCGCGTTCGCGATGGCGAGCGGGTGATCGAGACCGATTATGCGGTCGAAGACAAGTTCGAGCATCTGCCGGTGGCCGAGAAGGCAAAGCTTCGCTCGCGCGGTGTGACGGCGTTTCTCACCGTTCAGGAAGGCTGTGACAAGTTCTGCACCTTCTGCGTAGTCCCTTACACCCGAGGCTCCGAGGTCTCCCGGCCTGTCAGCCAGATCCTCGACGAGGCGATGAAGCTCGTGGATGCCGGAGTGCGTGAAATCACGCTTCTTGGGCAGAACGTCAACGCATGGCGCTCGACGGGTCCGAAAGGCGAGCAATGGGGGCTGGCAGAGCTTCTCTATCGCCTGGCCGAAATTCCCGGTCTTGCACGCCTGCGCTACACGACGAGCCACCCACGCGACATGGATGACCGTCTGATCGAGGCGCATCGCGACCTGCGTGCCCTGATGCCCTATCTGCATCTGCCCGTACAGGCAGGGTCCGACCGCATTTTAAAAGCCATGAACCGCCGCCATACCGGCGATGAATATTTGAGGCTGATCGAAAGAATTCGTGGCGCCCGCCCTGATATCGCCATGTCCGGCGATTTTATTGTCGGCTTCCCCGGCGAGTCGGATCAGGACTTCGAAGACACGCTCGCCATGGTGGAAGTGGTGAAATACGCGCAGGCCTTCTCGTTCAAATATTCGACGCGCCCAGGGACGCCGGGCGCCGATCTGACCGATCAGGTGCCGGAAGATGTGAAGGCCGAGCGGCTTGAAAGACTACAGGCGCTGCTGTTGAAACAGCAGAACGACTTTGCCCAGTCGCTCGTTGGAAAGACCATGGACGTCTTGCTGGAAAAGCCCGGTCGTATGCCCGGACAGCTGATCGGCCGGTCTCCGTGGCTTCAGTCTGTAAATCTTGATGCAAACGACATGAAAATCGGTGACATTATTCATGTACGAATCACTGCGACCGGTCCAAACAGCTTGTTTGCCGAGGTGGCATAGAGTTAGAGTTGGGAACCGGAACTGACCTCGGACAGGAGCCTGACCGCTTGAACGCACACGAATTGGTCTCACCTTCATCGCGCCAGCCACGCTCACCCGCGACCGACGCCAATCACTTCGTCCTCACGTTCGAGAATAACAGAATAGCCGGAGAGCTATTCGGTCAGTTCGATCAAAACCTGAAATTGCTGGAGCAGCGGCTCAACATCGATGCCCGCCCACGCGGCAATTCAGTCGCGATTACGGGCGACATGGTTGCGACCAACCAGGCCCGGCGCGCGCTGGATTTTCTCTATCAGCGCCTGTTGAAGGGTGGCACAGCCGAACTTTCCGATGTCGAAGGTGCAATCCGCATGGCGGTCGCAGCAGACGACCAACTGACCCTGCCAACGATGGAGCGCAAAGCTAAAGTGTCGATGGCCCAGATTTCCACCCGCAAGAAGACAATCGCTGCCCGCACGCCGACACAGGATGTCTATATGCGGGCGCTGGAACAGTCTGAACTCGTCTTCGGTGTCGGCCCAGCCGGTACCGGCAAGACCTATCTGGCCGTCGCCCATGCCGCACAGCTTCTGGAGCGCGGCGCGGTGGATCGTATCGTTCTGTCTCGACCAGCCGTCGAAGCGGGCGAGCGTCTGGGCTTCCTGCCGGGCGACATGAAGGAAAAGGTCGATCCCTATCTTCGTCCGCTCTATGACGCGCTTTACGACATGATGCCAGGCGATAAGGTGGAGCGTGCCATCCAGGCAGGCGTCATCGAAATCGCGCCGCTCGCCTTCATGCGTGGCCGCACGCTCGCCAATGCTGCCGTTATCCTCGATGAGGCGCAGAACACCACGACCATGCAGATGAAGATGTTCCTGACGCGTCTTGGTGAAAACGGTCGCATGATCGTGACCGGTGATCCGAGCCAAGTGGATCTTCCGCGTGGCGTAAAATCCGGTCTGGTAGAGGCCCTGCAAATCCTCGGTGATGTTGAAGGCGTCTCCGTCGTTCGCTTCAAGGACGTCGATGTCGTGCGTCACCCGATGGTGGCGCGTATCGTCAAGGCCTATGAATCGCACACGGCTGTGCCGGATGAGAGCCTTCCGAGACAAGGTTACTGAAGCCGAGACGATGACGGTTCTGGATATTCAAATCTCTGTCGAGGCGGATGACTGGTCCTCGGAGGAAGAGCTTTTTGCCTTTAGCACCAAAGTGCTGGAGGCCACTGTCTCCTATCTGAGAAAAGAAGAGCAGCAGCCTTTCCCCGGCATGCCGGTAGAGGTGTCGCTGGTTTTCACCGATGACGCTGCGATCAAGGACATAAATGCGCAGTGGCGCAACAAGGATAAGGCGACGAACGTCCTGTCTTTTCCTGCCTTTCCCCTGGAGCCGGGCGGGATGCCGGGGCCGATGCTTGGCGACATCGTTATTGCACATGAAACTGTCATGCGCGAAGCCCTTGATCTTGAGAAGAGTTTCGAGGATCATTTGACCCATCTGCTGGTGCATGGATGTCTGCATCTCTTTGGTTATGACCATATGGAAACCGAAGAGGCGGAAGAAATGGAAGGTCTTGAGACTCGCATTCTGGCGTCTCTTGGCCTATCTGACCCTTACGCGGGCCAGGAACCGCTTTGATCGAACTGTTTGGGACAATGAACGAACATTCTGCAAGACCGCCCCAAGAGGGCAAAGACGCCGGGGAACAATCCTCATCGGAGGAGGGCAGTAGTCCGTTACGACAGGACTACCAAGCAAAGCCCCGCTCCTCCATCTGGTCGAGAATTTCCCGGATATTGAAGCCGTCGCAGGGCGAGCGTCTTCGTGAAGACCTGACCGATGCGCTGATGACCGATACCGATATCGGCGCTGCCTTTACGCCCGACGAGCGGGCGATGCTGAACAATATTCTCCGCTTTAGAGAAGTCCGGGTCGAGGACATCATGATCCCCCGCGTCGATATAGACGGGCTCGATCAGGAGACCACGATCGGTGAAGCGATGATCCGCTTCGAGGCGACGGGCCGCTCCCGCATGCCGGTCTATGACGAGACGCTCGACGATCCCAAGGGCATGATCCACATTCGTGATCTTCTGTCCTATGTGGGCAAGCAGGCACGCAACAAGCGCCGCGGCGGCACGCGCACGCCTGCCAATGGTGAGGCAAAGGCGACGCGCACACCCCGCTCCAACTTCGATCTCTCCCGCGTCGATCTCGAAACGACGTTGGCCGAAGCCGGGATCATTCGCAAGATCCTGTTTGCGCCACCCTCCATGCTTGCATCCGATCTCTTGAAGACCATGCAGGCGCAGCGCACCCAGCTCGCGGTGATTATCGACGAATATGGCGGCACCGATGGGCTCGTCTCCCACGAAGACATTGTGGAGATGGTGATTGGCGACATCGACGATGAGCACGACAAGGACGAGGCCATGTTCGTTCGTGTCTCGTCCGACGTTCTGATTGCAGATGCGCGCATCGAACTGATGGAGCTGGCTGAGGCGATCGGCCCCGAGTTCGACGTCCGTGAGCATGTCGAGGAGATCGACACGCTGGGCGGTCTCGTTTTCTTCGCGCTCGGTCGCATCCCGTCCAAGGGCGAGATCGTTCGCGCCGTTCCAGGCTTCGAGTTCCACATTCTCGATGCCGACAGCAGGCGCATCAAGCGCGTCCGCATCCGTCGCGATGAATCGTCGATGGGCGAGGACGATCAGGCTCCGGCCGCAGTGGTGACAGGCGAGATAATCGCACTTCCGGCACCGTCCGATAATTCCGATAAGGCCGCTGTGTAACGGCTTCGATCCGGGAGTAGCCGGGTCGAAGCTTCGCTCCTTGGTCGCTGCGGCACGGGGAGCGCCGCGCGTTGTTCGTACGCACGCAAGACGCTCTGAAGCGTATTACGTGCTTGCACGCTGACTAGACGTTGAATCTCTGGATCCATGTATCGGCCCGAAAATCGCTTCCGATTTTCGGGCCGATACCGTCTTGCCTGTAAGGATTGTGATCTGCGCAGGCCCGGCAAGGTTGCGCTGTGGACGTTCGTTTTGTTTTGAAGTAAGCCGGAAATGCAGGCCGTATAATTGTTCGGCGTCCAGCAAACGAAGTGCGATCAGCGGGCTTTCGCGCTGGCCGGATTTTGGAGGCAAGTCAGTTCTGGTATCCGCTTCTCGTCTTGCGTCATTGAACGGTGCCCCTCAAGGAGATTGATACTGCATGGAGCGGCTCGCGGGCACGATCATGTTGAGCAGTGGCTTCAACCGGATTCTCATTGCTTTGATAGCGGGCGCCATCGGCGCGCTTGCCCTGCCTCCCGTCGGGTTTTTCGCCAGCCTCTTTGTCTCTTTCACCCTTTTGGTCTGGCTGATAGACGGCACCACGGGAAGCCCTGATGGTGGTCTGCTTTCGCGCACGTTCAAGGTATTCCTGCTCGGTTGGATATTCGGTCTCGGCTATTTCGTGGCAGGCCTCTGGTGGCTTGGAAATGCCTTGCTGCTCGAAGCGGATGAGTTTGCCTGGGCACTGCCGCTGGCGATCCTGGGTCTGCCAGCCTTTCTCGCGCTTTTCTACGGCCTTGCTGTCATGATGGCCAATAGTCTCTGGTCCGATGGCTGGGGCAGGATCGCCGCTCTTTCTGCATCCTTCGGACTGGCCGAGTGGCTGCGAAGCTTTGTCGCCACGGGCTTCCCGTGGAACGCGGTCGGTTACGGTCTTATGCCTGTACCGTTGATGATGCAGACCTCCAACCTCATCGGTATCTTTGGCATGTCGATGCTGGCGGTCTTCATCTTTTCCAGCCCGGCACTGCTTGGAACCCGTCGAGGCATGGTTTCCGGTCTATCGCTTGCGTTTCTGCTTCTGGCGGGACATGTAGGCTACGGCCTTTACCGCATGCATCAGCCATTGCCGGAGATTGCTGACGCAACCACGATCCGCATCGTTCAGCCCGGCATCGATCAGTCGCGCAAGATGCTGAATGCCGATCGCGTTGAAATCTTTCAAGAGCATTTGCGTCTCTCCGCACTGCCGCCATCACCGGGCAAGAAGCGACCGGATATCATCGTCTGGCCGGAAACCTCCGTCCCGTTCATTCTGACCCAGAACCCGGATGCGCTGGAAGAAATCGCCAAGACGCTGGACGACGGCCAGATTCTACTGACGGGCGCCGTGCGAATGGAGGATGTCGGCGCTGGTCATCCACCGCGATACTATAATTCCGTCTATGCCGTGGATGGTCAGGGGCAAATCATTGGAGCGACGGACAAGGTTCATCTCGTCCCCTTCGGCGAGTATGTGCCGTTCGAGGATGTATTGCACCGCCTCGGCATTGAGAATCTCATAAGCTTGCCAGGTGGCTTCTCGCCGGCGCTCAGCCGAACCCCAATCACATTGCCGTCGGGAAAGAAGCTCTACTCCTTTATCTGCTATGAAATCATCTTTCCCGATGATGTACCGGCGGATATCGCCTCTTCCGAAGCGATCCTGAATGTCACCAATGACGGATGGTTCGGTGACACACCTGGGCCCTATCAACACTTCCAGCAGGCAAGAGTGAGAGCGGTCGAAACGGGTCTGCCAGTGATTCGCGCCGCTAACACTGGCATTTCCGCCATGATTGACCCGTTAGGTGGTATAGAGGCTGGTCTTGATTACGGTCAAACGGGCATAATCGATACGACCTTAAGTGGTGCGGCCATCGACGCATTGAATGGCGAAGCCCGCAAAACGAACTTTTGGTTGTTCTTTATAACAATGTTCGCAATCGCTTTGATTTCTCGGCATGGTTTAGCTGGTCGCAAGAATTGACCCAAAACCCCTAAAATTGCATAGTGTGATTGTGGGGTAGTACAACGCATGTGATATGACGGCGTGTTGCACTGATCTAAGCCACAAGGCTTTTCGTTAAGGTGTAACAAGCCACCGACAACAGGATGTCAGGACTAACATATGACCGAAAATAAGAAGAAGCCGAACCCGATCGACATTCACGTCGGAAGCCGCATCCGGCTGCGCCGCACGATGCTTGGGATGAGCCAGGAAAAGCTGGGAGAAAGCCTCGGAATTACCTTTCAGCAGATTCAGAAATACGAGAAGGGCACCAATCGCGTTGGCGCCAGCCGTCTTCAAAACATTTCAGCCATCCTGAACGTACCGGTTTCCTTCTTCTTCGAAGACGCGCCCGGAGAACAGTCTGCCTCTGCCTCCAGTTCTGCGGAGGCATCGAGCTCCAACTATGTGGTTGATTTCCTGTCTTCTTCCGAAGGGCTGCAGCTGAACCGCGCCTTTGTGAAGATCAACGATCCCAAGGTACGCCGTCGCATTGTCGACCTGGTCAAAGCGCTCGCTGCTGAGGGCGACGCTGAGTAAGCTTCATACATTAGCTTAGAACATTTTGAACGGCTCTACGGGGCCGTTTTTTATTGTCTGTTAGGAGCAATGGAATATCGATATAAAGATATATTTATGTCGTTCTGTCCTTGTTTTTTTGTCGTAGAATGACTAACACAACGCTCAGTCACGTTCTTTGAGGGGAATCCCGCATGCGCGCCAACTACCTGTTCACCAGCGAATCCGTTGCTGAAGGTCACCCAGACAAGGTTTGCGACCGAATTTCCGATGAAATCGTCGATCTGATTTATCGTGAAGCGTCCAAGACCGGCGTTGACCCATGGACCGTCCGCATCGCCTGCGAGACGCTCGCCACCACCAACCGCGTGATCATTGCGGGCGAAGTGCGCGTTCCCGATACGCTGCTGAAGAAGGATAAGGATGGCAACGTCGTCAAGGATGCCGCTGGCCATCCGATGATCAACCCTTCCAAGTTTAAGTCCGCAGCGCGCAAGGCCATCCGCGACATTGGCTACGAGCAGGACGGCTTCCATTGGAAGACGGCGAAGATCGACGTGCTGCTGCATCCGCAGTCTGCCGATATCGCCCAAGGCGTCGATAACGCCTCCGACAAGCAGGGCGACGAAGGTGCTGGCGACCAGGGCATCATGTTTGGTTACGCTTGCAAGGAAACGCCGGACCTTATGCCGGCGCCGATCTATTATTCTCACCGCATCCTTCAGCTGCTCGCCAACGCCCGCAAGAGCGGTGAAGGCGAAGCCGCCAAGCTCGGCCCCGACGCCAAGAGCCAGGTGACCGTCCGCTACGTAGACGGCAAGGCCGCTGAAGCCGTGTCCATCGTGCTTTCCACCCAGCATCTGGACGCTAGCTGGGATTCCAAGAAGGTTCGCGCAGTCGTCGAACCTTACATCCGCGAAGCACTTGGCGATCTGAAAATTGCCGACGACTGCAAGTGGTACATCAACCCGACGGGCAAGTTCGTCATCGGCGGTCCTGATGGTGACGCCGGCCTGACTGGCCGCAAGATCATCGTTGATACCTATGGTGGCGCAGCACCTCACGGCGGTGGCGCATTCTCCGGCAAGGACACCACCAAGGTCGACCGTTCTGCAGCCTACGCCGCGCGTTATCTGGCTAAGAATGTGGTTGCTGCCGGTCTCGCCGACCGCTGCACCATTCAGCTGTCCTACGCCATCGGTGTGGCTCAGCCGCTGTCGGTCTATGTCGATCTGCACCAGACGGGCAAGGTCAGTGAAGACGAAGTCGAAGCCGCCATCCGTAAGGTTATGGACCTGTCGCCATCGGGCATCCGTCGTCACCTCGACCTCAACAAGCCGATCTATGCAAAGACCGCATCCTATGGCCATTTTGGCCGCAAGGCTGGCCGCGACGGTTCCTTCTCCTGGGAGAAGATCGACCTCGTCAAGCCGCTCAAGGAAGCGCTCAAAGCCGCTTGAGCCCAACGGTTCGAAACATAGCTTCCCTTACTCCGGTCTTGCCATGGGCGAGTGTTTGGGGGATAGGTCTGAAAACTTTGAAACCCGCGCAATACCGATGAAACGGTAAGGTGCGGGTTCATCTATTTTGCTTGAGAGAGTTCACTATGACGGAAGAGCGGCGTTCACGATCGACGGAAGCGTTCTATGGCAGGCGCAAGGGCAAGCCGTTGCGCAACCAGCAGGTAGAGAGCATCGAGAGCCTTCTGCCGTTGCTGAAAGTAGATCTTGCAACACCAGCGCCCAGGCCGCTTGCCGCACTGTTTCCGGCTGACGTCAAATCCATTCGTATAGAAATCGGCTTTGGTGGTGGCGAGCATCTGGTTCATCGCGCCGCTGAAAATCCGGCGACGGGTTTCATCGGCGTCGAACCTTTCGTCAATTCCATGGCGAAGCTTCTCGGTGCGGTTAAAGAGCGCGAGTTGATGAACATCCGCCTCTATGACGACGATGCTACTCAGCTTTTGGACTGGCTTCCAGATGCGAGCATCGATCACATCGATCTGCTGTATCCGGACCCCTGGCCTAAGAAGAAGCATTGGAAGCGTCGCTTCGTCTCGGACGTCAATCTGGCCCGCTTCCATCGGGTGCTGAAGCTCGAGGGCAAGTTCTGCTTTGCCTCTGACATCGATACCTACATCAACTGGACGCTGCAGCACTGCGCCCGCCATGGCGGCTTCGAGTGGACGGCCAAGACCTCCGTTGACTGGCTGACACCCTATGACAACTGGCCGGGAACGCGCTACGAGAACAAGGCCAAGCGCGAGGGGCGAAGCTCCGCCTACCTCACCTTCCTTAAAGTCTGATCTCAGGCTTTTAGAATCGCTGGTCCCGTCGCGCTATATTGCTCGAGCAATTTGTCTGGCACGTCGGCATCCACGACGATGGTCGCAATCTCTTCCAATGACAGGATGAGATAGGGCGATGCCGCGCCGATCTTGTCCTGCGTCGCAACCAGGATCGTCTCGGCGGATTGTCGGGCAATTAGCCTCTTGATTGCCGCTTCTTCGCGGTTTCCCGTCGTGGCGCCGGTCTCGGGATGGATACCGGTTGCTCCCAGGAAAAACAGATCGGCGCGAATGCCGGAAATGGCCTCGGCGCTTGCCGCACCCATTGACACGATCGAGTGCTTGAAAAGCCGCCCGCCAATCAACTCCACCTCGACCGATGGATGTTGCGCCAATTCGACGGCAATGCTCGGACTATGGGTGATGATCGTCGCCTCCAGTTTCGGTGGCAGATTGCGGGCAAGCTGGAGATTGGTAGTGCCGCCGTCGAGAAAGACGATCTGTCCCGGCTTGATCAATCCGGCTGCTGCCCGGCCAAGCTTCTCCTTGGCGGAGGACGCCATCTGTTCGCGCACATGATAATCGGCAATGGCGGGTGAAGATGGCAGCGCACCTCCGTGGACCCGTTGCAACAAACCGTCTTTCGCCAGTTCGCGCAGATCGCGGCGAATCGTATCCTCGGAGACGCCGAGTTCTTCCGCGAAGCTCTTTGCAACGATCCTGCCATCTCGCCTTAGAACGTTCTGGATGAGGGTCTTGCGTTCCAATGTCAGCACTAACTCAATCCTATTGCACGAAATTTCTTGACTCTGCACGAAAATACACGAAATTGCTCGTACGTCCAAGATCCATCGGGTCTAGCCGCAGGGAAAACTTCATGAGTATCGCGCATCGCATTAAGGTGGAGGACGTTCAGATCCTTTCCAATGATTGGTATCTCCTCAAGAAGACGACTTTCTCCTTCTTGCGAGAAGATGGCACATGGCAGAAGCAATCGCGGGAAACCTATGATCGCGGCAATGGCGCGACGATCCTTCTCTACGATTTAGCACGCCGCACGGTGATCCTGACGAAACAGTTCCGCTATCCGGCCTTCGTTAACGGCCATGACGACCTTCTCATCGAAACCCCGGCGGGCCTTCTGGACAATGCAGAGCCGGAGGCGCGTATCCGCGCAGAGACGGAGGAAGAGACGGGCTTCATGGTCCGCGATGTCCGTCAGGTCTTCGATGCCTTTATGAGCCCCGGATCCGTTACCGAGCGGCTACATTTCTTCGTCGGCGAATATCAACCGGGAGACAGAACCTCAGCCGGTGGCGGTAATGTCGAAGAGGGCGAAGAGATCGGCGTCATGGAAATGGGGATAGACGATGCGCTGGCGATGATCGCCTCCGGTACCATTCGCGATGGCAAGACGATCATGCTGCTGCAATATGCGGCGCTCAATCTGTTCAAGGACGCTTGATCGGACGATGCCGGCAGTTGCCCACATTTGCTTGGCACCCGCCGCTCTTGATCCGTTACAACTTTTGATCCACTTCGGCGGCGACGGGAACAGAGGGTTGGGCGCCTTCACGAGTGCAGGCCAGCGAACCGGCAACCGCCGCACGGCGCAAGGCCTTTTCGAAGTCCATTCCGGCATCGAGACTTGCAGCGAGATAGCCGCAGAACGTATCGCCTGCACCCACAGTATCGACGGGCTCGATCTTGAGGCCCATGGATTTGAAGAGCTTGCCGTTACGAATGGCAATCACACCCTCCGCACCCAGAGTGACGATCAGGGTCTGGCCTGTCTCTTCGTGCAGTGCGGCCAGTTCTTTCTCCCGATCCGCAGCCGAGAGACCGCTCTTGCCGATCAGCAGCTCGAATTCCGTTTCATTGGCGATGACGATCGTCGCAAGTCGTGACAAGCGGGCTGCATCTGCGGTCAAAGGAGCCGTATTGATGATCGTCGTCACGCGCTTGGCTTTCGCAGCTTTCAGTGAAGCCTCGATCGCATCGGCTGGAATTTCAAATTGCAACATCAGCGTATCGCCCTCGGTCATTTCCGAGACAGCGCGCTCGGCATCCTGTGGCGAGACCGTGCCGTTGGCCGCGGGAATGACCGAGATCATGTTCTCGCCGCCCTCACCAATCAGGATAACGGCTGTTCCAGTCGGCTCGGCCACCGTCTTCACCAGCGAGAGATCGGTGCGCGCATCACGCAGCAGCGTGAGTGCGGGGGCTGCAAAGGTATCGTCACCAATGGCACCCGCCATCTTCACCTCCGCCCCGGCGCGACTCGCCGCAAGCGCCTGATTGGCACCCTTGCCGCCAGCTGCCGTGGAAAAGCTTTTGCCGGTGACCGTCTCGCCCGGCTTCGGCAAGCGTTCGGAGGTGGCGACGAGATCCATGTTGATGGAGCCGAAAACAGTAATCATGCGAGGCTGATCCAAAGGACGAAGTTGATATAGTCGGATATTGCTACAGCATCGGTCCGAAAATCGGAAATCGAATTTGCGCTGGCTACGGCCTGTCGCGATCTTTCAGATGCGCTCCCTACGCTTCAGATCCTCTTTTTGCCGTGCCGATTACTCGTCATCCACAATGCGAAGCTTTGCGGCCCCTGCACGGGCTTCAGCAATGCGGCGCTGATGCTCCACTTCCGCATGCGGGAGCTCCGTGGTGCTTGCGGAAAAATCGAGGCTTTCGATCTTGCCGCCACGCGCCAAGACTTTTTCCGACGAGGTCAGCATCATTTCCACGTCCCGCTGCGCCTGGCCGAAATGCGTCTGAAGCTTGCGGGTGCGCTCATCCAAACGTCGCACATCGTCCATCAACAGCGCCACTTCGCCCTGGATCAGGTGAGCTTGCTCGCGCATCCGCTGATCCTTCAACACCGATTGAATGACCTGGACCGACAGCATCAGGAGAGACGGTGACACGATCACCACACGGGCGCGGTGGGCACGCTGCACCAGATACTCGAAATGCTGGTGAATATCGGCAAAGATCGATTCCGACGGCACGAAGATGAAGGCGGTGTCCTGGGTCTCGCCGGGGATCAGATACTTCTCCGCCACATCGCGAATATGAACTTCCATGTCCCGGCGGAACTGCTGGGTCGCAGCGCGCTTTGCCTCCGGCGATTCATCCGCCTTCAAGGCGTTCCAGGCTTCCAGAGGAAATTTCGCGTCGATCACCAGCGACGGCGCATTGTTCGGCATCTTGATGATGCAGTCCGGTCGAAAGCCGTTCGAAAGGGTTGGCTGAAGCTGGTAGGTACCAGAGGGCAGCGCATCGGCAATCAACGCTTCCATGCGCGCCTGTCCAAAGGCGCCGCGTGTCTGCTTGTTGGAAAGAATCGCTTGCAGCCCAATGACGTCCTTTGCGAGGTCCTGGATATTGCCCTGCGCGGCATCGATGACCGCGAGCCGCTCCTGCAGCTTGCTCAGGTTCTCATGTGTTGAACGGGTCTGTTCGGTCAGCGTTGTTCCGAGACGCTGAGACATGCCATCCAGCCGCTCGTTCAACGTCTGGCTCATCTCGTTCTGTCGTGCGGAGAAGGCCTCTGCCATGGCAGCGATGCGGCCTTGCAGTTCTGTCTGGGTTTTCAGAAGCTCGGTAAGCTCTTCGCGCGGCTGATCCGGTGTTGCCGGTTTGCGCAGGAGGAAGAGGACAGCCACAAGTCCGGCAAAAGCCAGAACGAGCAGCATCGCGCCGATCGAGATACTGACCGTTCCGACGCTGAAAGCCGTTTGACCGAGGGCATTGAGATCGATGTTCATGGCGCAATCTAGCAGAGTTATTCTGATTCGTACAAAACAAGAACATCTCCACGGCGAAAATGAGTCGGCTATCCAGTCTCAGCGTTGAATCGACCGTATTTTTTCGTTTCCTCGGTTGATGAGATGGGTTATGGGAAGCCATGACGATCAAGCCTCTTATCATTTTGCCCGATCCGCTGCTGCGCCAGCAGTCCAAGCCTGTCGAGACTGTGGATTCGGAAATCCAGCGTCTGGCAGACGACATGCTGGAGACCATGTATGACGCGCCGGGAATCGGCCTCGCCGCGATCCAGATTGGCGTTGCCCGCCGTATGCTGGTGATCGACCTGTCGCGCGAAGACGAGGAAAACAAGCCGCAGGTCTTCATCAATCCGGAAATCCTGAAAGTTTCGGATGATGTCTCGACCTATGAAGAGGGCTGCCTCTCCATTCCGGATTACTATGCCGAGGTCGAGCGTCCGGCCTCGCTGACAGTTGGATATATTGATCGCAATGGCAAGCAGCAGACGATAGAGGCCGACGGTCTTCTTGCGACCTGCCTGCAGCATGAAATCGACCATCTGAACGGCGTACTCTTCATCGACCATATCTCGCGTCTGAAGCGCGACATGGTCATCAAGAAATTCACCAAGCTGGCCCGCGCCAAGGTCTGATTCGCCCGGCGAGAGGCCCTTCGATATCAGCAGCAGGGCAGGGGGCAAAAATGGCTCTTCGCATCATATTCATGGGAACGCCGGAGTTTTCGGTCCCCACACTGCGCGCTCTGAAAGAGGCGGGCCACAATGTGGTTGCGGTTTATACCCAGCCGCCGCGCCCAGGCGGACGCCGTGGGCTGGACCTGCAAAAATCCCCTGTGCATCAGGCCTCTGAGCTTTTGGGAATACCGGTTCTGACCCCGCTGAATTTCAAGGCGGACGATGATCGCAAGCAATTTTCCGATTTCGATGCCGATGTTGCCGTGGTTGTCGCCTATGGTCTTCTTCTCCCCGAGGCGATTTTGAATGGCACGCGCCTTGGATGCTATAACGGCCATGCATCGCTTCTGCCACGCTGGCGGGGTGCAGCCCCCATTCAGCGCGCCATCATGGCAGGCGATGCCGAGACGGGCATGATGGTGATGAAGATGGAAAAGGGGTTGGATACCGGCCCCGTGGCGCTGACAGCGCGTGTCTCCATCGATGAAAACATGACGGCTGGCGAGTTGCATGACGCGCTCATGCTGAAGGGCGCGCGATTGATGCGCGACGCCATGGCAAAGCTCGAAAATGATGATTTGCCGCTCACGGTGCAGGCCGAGGAAGGCGTTGTCTACGCCACTAAGATCGACAAGGCGGAAACGCGGATCGATTTCTCCCGCCCCTCGCAGGATGTCCACAACCACATTCGCGGTCTGGCGCCTTTTCCAGGCGCCTGGTTTGAACTGGAGATCGGCGGCAAACCCGAACGCGTCAAGGTATTGGCAAGCGAACGAGCAGAGGGCATGGGCGAGGCAGGTTCGGTCTTGGACGATCAATTGACGATTGCCTGTGCCAGTGGGGCGGTCCGTCTCACCAGACTGCAAAAGGCAGGTGGCAAGCCAATGCTGGCTGCAGATTTCCTGCGCGGAACGCCTGTTCCTATCGGAACGAGGCTGTAGGTTATGCCTCGGTTTCGCATGACCGTGGAATATGATGGTACGCCTTACGTCGGCTGGCAGCGGCAGGACAATGGCAGGTCGGTTCAAGGCGCACTGGAAGGGGCGGTTCTTTCGTTAACGGGCGAAAAGGTCGGCATTCGTGGCGCCGGCAGAACAGACTCCGGTGTGCATGCGGTTGGTCAAGTCACCCATGTGGACCTGGCGCGTGATTGGCAGCCCTACAAGCTGCGCAACGCGCTCAATGCCCATCTGGCCATGGCAGGTGACGCGGTCTCGGTCCTTGACGTGGAGGCTGTGACGGAGGATTTCGATGCGCGCTTTTCCGCCATTCGCCGTCATTATCTCTATCGCATCATCTCTCGTAAATCGCGCTTAGCGCTGGAGCATAAGCGCGCCTGGTGGGTCTCGAAAGACCTGGACCATGAGGCGATGCATGCAGCCGCACAGATGCTGGTGGGGCGACATGACTTTACCACTTTCCGCTCCGTTCATTGCCAGGCCAACAGCCCGGTGCGGACGCTGGACAGGCTGGATGTGACGCGTAATGGCGACCTGATTGAGATCCGTGCGACGGCGCAGAGCTTCCTGCACAACCAGATCCGCTCCTTCGCCGGAACGCTGAAGCTGGCAGGCGAGGGCGCCATGACCCCCGACGACGTGCGGGCAGCACTAGAGGCGCGTGACCGCACGGCCTGCGGTCCTGTTGCTCCGCCGGAAGGCCTCTACTTTATGCAAGTGGATTATCCCGACGTCATACCGCCGCGAATGCCGCCAACAGAAAAGGTCCTTGGCGATACTAAATGACCGCGCAGGCAAACATCTTCACGTCGGATAGATGCCGAGAAAGCGTTGCAACAGTTCCGAGAGGATCATCCCAGGGACAAGCAGTGTCATAACGAGCGCTGTTACCAAGAGCGGTTGATCGCGCACGAACAACCGCAAGATCCTCGAAAAGGCGAAGACCAGAGAAAGGAGCAGTGCGAACCAGAGGATTGCGACGAGCCCGTGCAATGCGGGCAGGAACAGCGCAATCAGGATCAGAAGTGAATAGGCGTAGGAAAAAGGAACGGACAGCCAGTTTGCAACCACGATGATCGCTTGAAATCTGTCTCGCACACCGAAAGCCACTAACAAGAGGCCGATCAGGACCAGCGGCACCATCCAGCAGATGGCTTCTACAATGGCGAGACGAACGAAGAAGATCGCACCCGTCCGCACCCCTTCCGGCATCCCGGACAGATAGGCCTCGTGCCACCAGTACCAGGACAGCGCCATGGACGGCAGGCACCACAGGGCGGCGTAGAAGGAGCGCAACATGCCGCGATCGCTGATGTCGAGAAGGCGCAAGCCCTCTTTCTTGCCAAGAAACAGCAACCAGAGACCGCGCAGATAGAAGGCGACTTCGCTACTGGGCGGCATGGCCGAACCAGCGTTCGATGAAGGTTTCATAGATGCGTGTCAGCGTTTCCAGATCGGCGACGGCGACGCGCTCATCGACCATATGCATGGTCTGGCCGACAAGGCCGAATTCCACCACCGGGCAGTAATCCTTGATGAAGCGGGCATCCGAGGTGCCGCCAGTCGTGGAGAGCTTCGGCTCCAGACCTGTGACCTCCGCTACCGCACCCGAGAGCGAGGAGATCAGCGCATTGTTGCGCGTCAAGAAGACATGGCTCGGCCGATCGGCCCAGACGATCTCGTAATTGACGGGTGTCCGATCCGGACGAAGCGCGCCGTCAGCGGCAGCCGCATCCAGACGACGGATGATCTCGGCCCGCAGCGTCTCTGCCGTCCAGGTGTCGTTGAAACGGATATTGAAGGACGCCGTCGCTCTGGCCGGAATGACATTGGTCGCGGCATTCCCCGTGTCGATGGTTGTCACTTCCAGATTGGAAGGCTGAAAATTGTCGGTCCCGTTATCGAAAGGCGGGTCCATTAGCGCGTGCGTCAATTGCAGCATTCCGCGAATGGGATTGTCTGCAAGGTGCGGATAGGCTGCATGGCCCTGTATGCCTTGAACTGTGATGCGGCCCGAAAGCGAGCCGCGGCGACCGATCTTGATCATGTCGCCCAGCTGGTTCGGATTGGTTGGCTCACCGACAACGCACGCATCCCAGCGCTCGCCCTTGGCGGCGGCCCATTCCAGAAGCTTCGAAGTGCCGTTGATCGACGGCCCTTCTTCATCGCCGGTGATTAGAAAGGACACGGAGCCCTTCGGCTTACCATGCTTTTCGATGTGACGTGCTATCGCTGCGACGAAGCAGGCGATCCCGCCCTTCATGTCGACGGCGCCACGACCAAACATCTCGCCCCCGGCAATTTCTGCTGCAAAAGGAGGGTGGCTCCACGCGGCTTCGTCACCTACCGGCACGACATCGGTATGGCCCGCAAACATCAGATGCGGTCCATCGGTGCCGAGCCGGGCGTAAAGATTTTCCACGTCCGGCGTACTGTCTTCTGTGGCCACCACACGATCGACCTCAAAGCCCAGCGGCGAAAGCAACGTTTCGAGCAGGGCAAGCGCCCCGCCTTCTGCGGGCGTTACCGACGGGCAACGGATGAGGCCGGCAAGATTCGAGACGGGATCGGTGGCGTTCATGGGGCTGTCTCTCCTATGCCGGTCTTTTAATTTCAGTCGCGCAGAAGCTCGTTGATACCGGTCTTGGAGCGGGTCTTCTCGTCGACGGTCTTGACGATGACGGCGCAATAGAGGCCTGGGCCAGGCTCGCCATTCGGGAAGGGCTTACCAGGCATCGTGCCAGCAACCACGACGGAATAGGGTGGCACTTCGCCATAAGAGATTTCGCCGGTGGCGCGGTTCACGATCTTGGTGGACTTGCCGATGTAGACGCCCATGCCGAGCACCGAGCCTTCGCGGATGATGCAGCCTTCGACCACTTCCGAACGCGCGCCGATAAAGCAATTGTCTTCGATGATGGTGGGGCCTGCCTGAAGTGGCTCAAGCACGCCGCCAATGCCAACGCCGCCGGAAAGATGAACATGCTTGCCGATCTGGGCGCAGGAGCCGACGGTCGCCCATGTGTCGACCATGGTACCTTCATCGACATAGGCGCCGAGATTGACGAAGGATGGCATCAGCACGACGTTCTTGGCCACATAGGCGGAACGGCGAACGACGGCATTCGGCACGGCGCGGAAGCCTGCCGCACGGAACTGATTTTCGCCCCAATTCTCGAACTTGGAAGGCACCTTGTCCCACCATGTGGATTCGCCTGGGCCACCGGTGACAATTTCCATATCGTTCAGGCGGAAGGAGAGCAGAACGGCCTTCTTCAGCCACTGGTTTACCTTCCAGTTGCCGCTTGCTTCGCGCTCGGCCACACGTACCTCGCCAGCATCGAGAAGGTTAAGCGAAGTCTCCACCGCATCGCGAATTTCTCCCTTGGTGGAGGTATTCACACCGTCGCGGTTTTCGAATGCGGTTTCGATGATGTTTTCGAGAGTGCCGAGTTCCGAGCTGCTCATGAGAATTCCTTAAACTTCGCTGACTATCGTCATTTTCAGGGAAACATCCGCACCGCTGGCCGGACACGGTCAATTGCTCTAAGCGAGTGTTTCAAGTGCGTCAATGCGATTTGGGCGATTTGACGTCAGCATCGGAAAGGCATGGAAATGGCGAAACTGAAAAACGGCAAGCTGCATCGCAAGGATGGGGTTTGGGACCCGCTGAAAAGCAGTTCGGATGATAAGCATCAGGCCGAAGTCATTCCAAAAACACCGCAAAGCGCTTCGCCATCCTACCGTCTTGCCTATACCGATACCGACTTCCTCTGCCGGGAGGAATTGCGCCCTGTTCGTCTTCAGCTCGAACTGCTGAAAACGGAAATGATCCTCTCCGAACGCGGCATCAAATCCACCGTCGTCATGTTTGGCGGCGCTCGTATTCCTGAGCCCGGCGCTTCCGCATGGGCGGCGCGCAACGAAACCCAGAAGAAGAACCTTGAAGCGGCATCGGTCTATTATGACGAAGCGCGAAAATTCGCCAAGCTTTGTGCCAGTGCCGCAGAGAAACTGGATCATCGCGAATATGTGGTGGTGACCGGGGGCGGCCCCGGTGTGATGGAGGCGGGCAACAGAGGGGCATCGGAAGCGGGCGCTCCCTCGATCGGTCTCAATATTCTTTTGCCACACGAGCAGGCACCGAACCCTTATGTAACGCCGGAGCTCAGCTTCAACTTCCACTATTTTGCAATTCGCAAGATGCACTTCCTGATGCGCGCCAAGGCCGTGGTCATCTTTCCGGGCGGCTTCGGCACCATGGACGAGCTTTTCGAAACCGTAACGCTGATCCAGACCAAGCGCATGGCACCGATCCCACTGATCCTTTTCGGTAAGGACTTCTGGCACTCGATCATCAATTTCAAGGCATTGGCTGATTTCGGAACCATCGCGCCGGACGATATTGACCTGTTTCACTTCGCCGAGACGGCGGAAGAGGCCTGGAAAATCGTAGCCGATTTCTACGAACTATAAGAGCTTCCGATCCGCGGAAGGATAAACATCATCTATAAATGCCCGGGCTCGATTGTTTGTGAGCCCGAGCATGATGATCAAGCGGCGATCAGAGCCGCGCAAAACGCTCTGTCAAAAGCGCGAAGAAGCCGTCCGCATCCACGTCGCGCAACACCTTGGCATTGACCGGACGATTGGTCACCTTCCACCAGTCGACCACTGTCATGCCCATGGTCAACTCGGATGATGTTTCGATTTCCACGTTGCAATCACGTCCGGCAAAAAGCTCAGGCTTGATCAGATAGGCAATGACGGTCGGGTCGTGGAGCGGGCCACCATCGGAGCCGTACTTCTCCACGTCAAAGCGCTCGAAGAATTCCAGCATCTCGGCCATGGCGATGGCTGGATGTGTGCCGATATCGCGAATGCTGGCGACGCGGGCCTTGGTGGTCAAAAGCTTGTGCGTCACGTCGAGTGGCATCATGACGAGCGGAATGCCGGAACGGAACACGATATCGGCAGCATGTGGATCGACATAGATGTTGAATTCGGCCGCTGGCGTAATATTGCCGCCTTCGAAGAAACCGCCGCCCATCAGCACCAGTTCCTTCACCCGCGGCGCGATATCCGGCGCCTTTTGAAGAGCGGTGGCGATATTGGTGAGTGCGCCGAGCGTGCAGAGCGTCACCGTGCCTTCCGGCTCGCGACGAAGCGTTTCGATAATGAAATCTACCGCATGCTGCGGCTGTGCGGCAAGTGTCGGCTCCGGCAGGGTCGGGCCGTCTAGACCTGTGCTGCCATGCACATGCTCGGCGGTGATCGGCGGACGAACCAGAGGACGCTCGCAGCCTTCGTAAACAGGGACGTCCGAACGGTTGCAAAGTTCAAGGACGATGCGGATATTACGGCTCGTGAGTTTAAGCGGCACGTTGCCGGCCACAGCGCAGAGACCGAGAATTTCGATCTCTTCGGGACTTGCAAGAGCGAGCATGATCGCTGCCGCGTCGTCCTGCCCGGGATCGGTGTCGATAATGATTTTTCTACGCTCGGCCATGATAATCCTGTTTGTCTTGATCGATGTCTTTTCAAGCTGCTTTTGCCGCCTTGTCAATGGCCTCTCTGAGGTCCTGTCGGGTGCGGCGCTTTTCGAGAAGTCGTGTTCTTGCGTTTCGAACACCATGTTACCATATGCGAAAGAGCTGCCGAACCGGGGCTGGGTGCCGCATCATGACGCGCGCGCCACAAGATCGTCGCTTGGATGCAAGGACACTGGATTATGAGCCGTATGACACCCTTCACGCACCCGCTTATGCTGGGCTTCGATGCCATGGAAAAAACGCTAGAGCGCATGGCAAAGTCGAATGACGGCTATCCTCCTTATAATATCGAGCGTTTGGCCGCCGACGGATCGCAGCCGGAGCGGCTTCGCATCACCATCGCCGTTGCCGGTTTTTCCGAAGACGACCTAGACGTGACCACGGCGGATAATCAGCTCATCATCCGCGGGCGCCAGCAGGATCAGGAAAAGCGTGACTACCTCTATCGCGGTATCGCGGCGCGGCAGTTTCAGCGCGTGTTCGTGCTGGCCGACGGCATGCAGGTGAATGCCGCACGTCTGAAGAATGGTCTTCTTTCCATTGAACTCACCCGTCCGGAAATCTCCAACGTGGTGAAGAAAATTAACATTTCCGTCTCACAGTAGTCTTCAGGCCATCATGCTGATTCCGGTCAGTATTCTGGTTCTGAAGCAATGAATCGGCGCGAAGTTCCTGGTGATTTCGCTCAGGCAAATCACGCGCCGACGTGAAGTTCAGAGCGTCTCAAGCATGTTCTTGACGGACAGGCGGCGCTCTATGGAGGCTGAAATATGCTTTTAAAAGAAGCGCATGCGCGCCTGACCAAATCCCAGCTTGCCCATCTTGGTGCCGGTGAAGTGGGCTACATTCGCAAGATGCGGGCTGAACAGGTATCCAAATGCTTTCCCGAAGCGCCTGAGCTTGATCCAGGCCTCGATCTTTGGGCTCTTTTCGGCGCTGACGGAACGCCCATTCTTTTGACCGACAACCGCTCCAGCACCTTTTTCAAGGCGGCTGAGGACGAGTTGCGCACCATCAGCTTGCACTGAACGCCCTCTCAAGGACGCCAGTTGGTCCTGACGTTAACGCCCCATATCAAAAGGCCCATCCTCGTGGGGCGGGCCTCATGAAACGCAACTGAGTTTTACAGCCAGGGACGGTCCGGCATGTCATCAATGCTGATGACGCCATCACCATTGCTGTCGAGGCGTGTGAAGATCTTTTCGCCAGCGGCCATGAATTCCGGCTTGCTGAGCTGGCCGTTGCCGTCCGTATCGGCCGTGGCGAACATGCCGCCCATCTTGCCTTTACGACCTTTTCCCTTGCCGTCTTCGCGTGCCTGACGAGGCTTGCTCTCGCGCTCGCTATCCTTCTTGTCGCCTTCGGCCTTCTTCTCGCTACCTTCGGTGGCAGCTTTTTCAGGCTTCGGATTGGCCGCGCGCCATGCGTCCATCTTCGTTTTGCGATAATCGCGCATTTCCTTCGGCGTGATGGAGCCATCCTTGTCGGCATCGATCTCGGTGAACAGGGCTTCCTGACGCGCGTTGAACTCCTCCTTGGTGATCTTGCCGTCCTTATTGGTATCGGCGACCTTCAAGAGATGAACGAACATCGGCTCCGGGCGCATGCGCGGACCATCCCGGTCGGCGCCACCACGAGGAGCTGCAATCGTCATGGACGCAGTGGTGCTGAGCATCAGGGCAGCGCCAAGTGCGGTGATGGCGATCTTCCGTTTTAGCATATCGAAACCTTTCCTTTGATGTCCCTCATAAGACGCTAGAGGCGACGCTTCGTTCCCACCAGTTAAACATCGGTAATGCATATGAAATATCGGTAATATACGGCGTGCCTTAATCCCGGCTGGATTGAAGGCCCGTCAAAAATTCCGACAGGTTATCGGTGATGTAATCGATATGGTCGTCGGTCTCGGCAGGAATTTCCCAGCGCTCCATGACAATGCCTTCGAGGTTGCGTGGAACGAGGAGCACAGTCCGCATCCCCATGGCCTTGGGCGCAGCAAGGTTGCGCGGCAGGTCCTCGAACATCGCAGCCTTTTTGGTGTCGAGCTGTGTCAATGCGGCAAATTTCTCGTAGGTCTGTCCTGCAGGTTTCGGCAGATAGCCTGCTGCCACTATGTCGAAGATATCCTCGAAGTGCTCGAGAATCCCCAATGCGCCAGCCGCCGCCTGCGCGTGCTTGACGCTGCCATTGGTCAGAATGAATTTGCGGCCAGGCAGAGCCTTGATCGCCTCCCCGAGCGCCGGATCGGGGAGAAGAGCCGAGTAATCAATCGCATGGGCCTTTTCCAGAAAGTCGTTAGGGTCGATGCCGTAATGGATCATCAGTCCTTGGAGCGTCGTTCCGTGCTCATGGTAGTAGCGCTTCTGAAGAACGCGCGCCTCCTCGGGGTCCATCTGCAACAGCTCCGCCACATAGGCGGTCATGTTGCGGTCGATCTGGGAAAAGAGGTTGATGTGATGCGGATAGAGCGTGTTATCGAGATCGAAGACCCACTCCGTCACATGGGCGAAATCGGCGGGCTCGGCTGTGTTTTTTGTCTTTGTGTTCATGACAGGCTTTATGCCCTTTTCGTCGGTCAAATAAAATCGAAAACGCGCTTGTAGTAACGAAAACCGTCCTTGGCGGTTGACCTGCGCGGATGCTAATCGAGAGCATGGAATTGTGGATCGGCATCACCCTGGTCAGCGCTTTCTTGCAGAATTTGCGCTCGACCTTTCAAAAACACCTGAAAAAGAGCATGGGCACCACTGGCGCGACCTTTGTGCGCTTCGGTTTCGGCATGCCCTTTGCGCTCGTCTATCTTGCCATCCTGCATTTCGGGTTGGCGAGGCCACTGCCATCGATCAACGGAGACTTTGTACTCTGGTCGGCGATCGGTTCGATGACGCAGATCGGTGCGACCTTCCTGCTCGTGCATTTGTTTTCCTTCCGCAACTTCGCCGTCGGCACAGCCTATTCGCGCACGGAACCCGCACAGGCTGCACTGTTCGCTCTCGTTTTCGTTGGGGAAAGCGTGAGTGCCGGGACGCTGCTGGCCATTGCCATCTCGGTCTCAGGTGTCATGCTGATTTCCGTAGCGAGAACGGCGCTTTCGCCCGTTTCCATCATAACATCCGTGTTCAGCCGCATTGCGGGCATTGGCCTCGCATCGGGCGCTCTTTTCGGTCTTTCCTCGGTCGCATATCGGTCCGCATCGCTGTCGATTGCGTCCAGCCTGCCAGCACCGGACGCCGTCATGCAGGCGAGCTTTACACTGGTCGTGGTCATCGTGACGCAGACTGTTGCAATGCTCATCTGGATTTTGCTGCGAGAGCGCGAGGAGCTTGCGCGTATCGCCAAAGCTTGGAAGCCGGGGATCGCCGTCGGTTTTGTCGGCGCTACCGCCTCATTCGGCTGGTTCACGGCGATGACGCTGCAACAGGCCGCAATCGTCAAGGCTCTGGCGCAGGTGGAAATGCTCTTTGCATTCGCCTCGACGGTGTTCGTCTTCAAGGAGAAGATCAACAGACTTGAATTGATGGGCTGTCTGTTGATCGTCCTCGGCGTTTTGGCTCTTCTCGCCTTCGGCTAGAACGTTTCCATAACGAGGAAACGCTCTCACCAAAGCCGAAGGCTTGTGTCTCAAGGCACGATCAGTGTGCCGGCGCCTTCCGTAAAGATCTCCAGAAGAACCGAGTGGGCAGTCTTGCCGTTCAGAATGACGACGCCCTGAACACCCGCCTTAATCGCCTCGATGCAGGTTTCCACCTTCGGGATCATCCCGCCGGAAATCGTGCCGTCCTTGATAAGGGCCTTGGCCTGGGAGACCGTCAATTCCTTGATCAGTTCCTTGTTCTTGTCGAGAACGCCTTCGACATCGGTAAGGAACAGCAAGCGTGTCGCGTGCAGCGCACCGGCAATGGCGCCGGCAAATGTATCGGCATTGATGTTGTAAGTGGCGCCGTCGCGGCCAGGCGCTACGGGAGCGATGACCGGGATCATCTCGGATTTCGCCAGAAGATCGAGAAGGGTGCGATCAACTTCCACGACTTCACCGACGAAACCGAGATCGAGGACCCGCTCGATATTGCTGTCCGGATCGATCACGGTCTTGCGCGCCTTTTCGGCAAAAACCATGTTGCCGTCCTTGCCGCACAGCCCGATGGCCCATTCGCCGGTCTGATTGATGAGCGCGACGATCTCCTTGTTGATCGAGCCCGCCAGCACCATTTCGACGATTTCGACAGTCTTGGCGTCGGTGACGCGCAGGCCACCTTCGAACTTCGATTCGATCCCCATCTTGGACAGCATCGCGCCGATCTGCGGACCCCCTCCATGCACCACGATCGGGTTGATCCCGGACTGTTTCAGGAGTGCAATGTCTTCGGCGAAGGCTTTTCCGAGCGCCGTGTCTCCCATGGCGTGGCCGCCATATTTTACGACGATTGTCTTGTTTTCATACTTCTGCATGAAGGGCAGGGCCTGAGCCAGAAGCCGGGCCTGCATTTCGCTTTCAAAACTCGCCATTGGGAAACCTCGTCTTTGATTGCGCCGCTTGTAACGCAAGTTTTTGACGGATGAAACACGGATGGGCCAAGTGGGGAGCATAAAATTCACAGAGGATGCCATATGCGCAGTCAATAAGATTGACACGGCGGCGCATTAGGGCGAGCCTCGTTTTGGGAGTCTGCGTCCGGCCCACCGAGATTCGATTGGGCAGGCCGTCATGATGACGGTGGCGCGAAGCAGCGGAGTTTGATGAAGACATGGCCTTGCCGGATAAGGATATGCGCGGCGGTTTGAAGGATCAGGTGCTGGCGGGCAAATATGTGCTCGGCGCACTGCCGGAAGACGTGAAAGCCGAGCTTGCCGTAAGGGTTAAGAACGACAAGCAATTCGCCAACATTGTCCGGCGCTGGGAAGACAATCTCGCCAAGACGGAAGTCCGTGAGCAGCGCAACTTCGCATCCTATGTCGATGCCTCAATGGATCACGCGCTCCGTCGTTCAGACGACAAGCTGCATCGCAGCATCTATGGCCGTTTCGCCATCCTCACCGCATTGTGGAATTCGGCGCGTTTCTGGCGCATGACCACGCTCGCCGCTGTTCTTTGGGCCGGGGTGCTGCTGTTTACCAGCATCTGATTTGCTGATGAGCCCTGACTGCGTCAGGGCTGCGGGTAGCCGACGGTCTTGAGAATTTCGGCGCGCAACTCGTCCAGTCCTGATGATTTTTCAGAGGACGTAGCCAGAACTTCGGGATAGGCTGCCGGGCGCTTTTTGATCTTTTCCAATGTCTCGGTGATCAGACGCGGAACGGCTGGTTCTTTGATCTTGTCCGTCTTCGTCAAAACGATCTGGTAGGACACGGCTGCCTTGTCGAGCAGGCTTAAGACATCCTCGTCATTCTTCTTGATGCCATGGCGAGAATCGATCAGCACATACACGCGCTTCAGCGTCGCCCGACCGCGCAGATAGTCGAAGACGAGTTTCGTCCAGTTATCGACCTGATCCTTGGGAGCCTGCGCGTATCCATAGCCTGGCATATCGACCAGCGCCATTGGCGGCAGGTCGTCTCCGGCACCGGAATAGCCTTCGGGAACGAAGTAGTTGAGCTCTTGGGTGCGGCCTGGCGTATTCGACGTTCGCGCCAGTCCCTTGTGACCGACGAGTGCGTTGATCAGCGAGGACTTGCCGACGTTCGAACGCCCGGCGAAAGCGATCTCTGCCGGGCCCTCGGGTGGAAGGAACTTCATGGCCGGAACGCCGCGGATAAAGATCCACGGCCTTCCGAAGAGGGGCTTGTCAGCCGTCATTTGGATTGCACCGGCTTTCGTTTGAACAACCCTTTAAGATTGTCGAAGAGCTCTATCTTGGCACCATGGCGCTTCATGATAACCGCCTGCTGCGAGATCGACAGCGTGTTGTTCCATGCCCAGTAGATAACGAGACCGGCCGGGAAAGACGCCAGCATGAAGGTGAAGATCAGCGGCATCCAGGTGAAGATCATAGCCTGGGTCGGATCCGGCGGTGTCGGGTTCATGCGCATCTGCAGGAACATAGTGATGCCCATGATGATAGGCCAGACACCGATCATCAGGAAGTGCGGCACGTCATAAGGCAGAAGGCCGAACAGATTGAAGAGCGAGGTCGGATCTGGCGCGGACAGGTCGTGGATCCAGCCGAAGAAAGGCGCGTGACGCATTTCGATGGTGACGTAGATGACCTTGTAGAGCGCGAAGAAGACCGGGATTTGCAAAAGCATCGGCCAGCAGCCGGCAATCGGATTGATCTTTTCTTCCTTGTAGAGCTGCATCATCGCCTGCTGCATGCCCATGCGGTCGTCGCCGAACTTGGCCTTCAACTCTTCGATCTTGGGCTGCATGCGCTTCATGTTCGCCATGGAAGCGTACTGCTTGCTGGCAAGCGGGAAGAACAGAAGCTTGACGACGATGGTGGTGAGCAGGATCGCCACGCCGAAATTGCCAAAATAACGGAAGAAGAAATCCATCAATTTGAACATCGGCTTGGTGATGAAGTAGAACCAGCCCCAGTCGATCAAAAGATCGAACTTCGGAATGGTATACTGCGTCTCGTAGCGGTCGACGAGCGGCACTTCTTTGGCGCCAGCGAAGATAAGGTTCTTCAGTTCGGCAGACTGCCCCGGTGCCACGGTCAGCGCATCGCTGCGGTAGTCGGCCTGGTAGCGCGGCTGACCATCGGTGAAGTGGGTATAGCGGGTTTCGACAGCCTTGTCCTGAGGCGGAACGATTGCCGCCGCCCAGTACTTGTCGGTAATGCCGAGCCAGCCACCGGTTGCCTTCGGCAAAACGAATGGCTGTTCCTCTACCTTTTTGTAGGTCTCTTCCGTCAGGCTGCCATCAGCGCCGGCAACGCCCAGGAAGCCTTCGTGAATGACGAAGACAGGCGGGGTAACAGGCTTGTTGTTACGGGTGATACGGCCATAAGCCGAGAGCGTGATCGCCTCCTGACCCGGATTCTCGATCTTGTCGGTGACGGTGATCATGTAGTGGTCGTCAATCGAGACCGTACGGTTGAACACCACGCCCTTGTCGTTCGTGTAGGAGAGCGTCACCGGTGTCGTCTCGGTCAGCTTTGCTCCAGCGGGAGCCGTCCATACCGTGGCCGGGCCAGGCACGGAGCCAACGCCATCATTGCCGATATAGCCAAGCTCGGTGAAGTAGCCATCATGCGTATCGGAAGGCGAGAAGAGGGTGATGATCGGGCTCGAGTCATCCACCGTCTCGTGGTAATCCTTCAAGCGAATGTCATCGATACGCGCGCCGGTCAGGTTGATGGAGCCAGCGATTGCGTTGGTGTCGATCTCGACGCGCTGCGTCTTTGCCAGCGCATCTGCACGCGAAATGGTCGCGGCCTGCTGACTGCTCGCGCCGGGGAGCGTGCCGCTCGGCGTGGTTGCCGGGGTCGCTGTGCCATCGGCTGGCGTCGGTGCCGTCGTGGTCTGTGTCTGCTGCGTGGCCTGCTGCGCCTGGCGTACCTCTTCGGCGCGGCGCTGCTGCTCGATACGCGGGTTCATGTAGAGAAACTGCCAGGCAAGTACGATGACAACCGAAAGGGCGATCGCGATGAAGTAATTGCGGTTTTTTTCCATCATTCTTTCCTGGAGCGGGTCTCCCGGGAGCGTCCGTTTTTCGCGCGTCCCTCGATCCGCTCTATGAGCAAGTTTTCCAGTACGGCGAAATCGGTATTCAATGCGTCCCTTCGGGCGACAATCACATAGTCATGCCCGGGTTTCATTGCAAACCCGGCAGAAAGCCTGACGGCTTCCCTGAGGCGGCGACGCATACGGTTGCGTTCGACCGCGTTTCCCTGGCGCTTGGTGACGGTAAAACCGACTCTTGCTTCGGTTTCAGGAGCCTGCCGATCCAGAACCTCCAGAAGAAAAGTGCTTCCGCGCCTTTTCTCACCCGCCTGAACGGCAAGGAAATCCGGCCGGTTTTTCAACCGACCGGGCATTTTCTTCTCATCTGTCATCTGCCGCGACTTTCATCGGGCAACCACTTGATTAAGCGGACAGACGTGCGCGACCGCGGGCGCGGCGAGCTGCAAGAACCTTGCGGCCGCCAGCTGTAGCCATGCGAGCACGGAAACCATGACGGCGCTTGCGAACAAGCTTGGACGGTTGGAAAGTACGCTTCGACATTTATTTAATACCGCGGGGTGCGGCCCTTCTTGACTTTGCCCTTAAGGGCAAGAGCGTTTCGACTAATGCCCGGAAAGCCATCATAGACTGCAAAATGCCCGGACGTGCGGGCTTATAAGGGCTTATCACCCGCAAAGTCAATTGCAGAACCGCATCACGCACCCACGGCGCAAGAGCCCTTTTTGCTCAACCGAAGCCGACAGCTATTCTTTGCACTTTCCCATGATCGGCCTTTTCAAAGATTCTGAGACATAATTAAAATCTGAAATTGTTTCTTAATTGACATTAAATAACGTTCTCTCGACCAAATGGCCGGATGTTTATTCTCCGGTCTCGGTGGGTTTGGAATATCGGGGGAATTCGCAGTGAAAATTCGGAGCAAGATCAATTTACTCGTCGGCTTTCTGAGCCTTGTGGCCTGTAGTATTGGTGGCCTTTCGATTTACGCCATCAACAAATATCAGGCACACACCGTCGCCTTGGATTCCGTTGCAGATCGTGCCCGTTACGGCGAAACCCTTAACAGGCTTGTAAGCGCTGTCGTTATGGAAGCCCGTGGCGTGTACGCGGCAAAGGACACCGCGGCGGCAGGCAAGTTCGCCGATGGCATCATCACCAATCTCGATGCCATGGCAGCGCTTCTCAAGGAGTGGAAACCGCAGGTTCCGGCCCATCAGGCCGCTACCTTCGACAATATCGAAAAGCGCTTTGCCGAGTTTCGCGCCTTCCGTACCGAGACCGCCCGTCTGGGCCGTGAAGTAGGTCCTCTGGAAGCAAGCGTCCAGGGCAACAATGAAGCCAACCGAGAAAATCGCAAGGCATATCAAGCCGAAATTGACGCAGTTGTGAAGGGCGATCTGAAAGATCTCGACGCGATCAAGTCGGAGATCGACGCCTTCGGCCAGTTTATCTTCCTCGTCGTCGCCCTTGTCACCGTCACCGGTGTCGGTGCTGGAGCCATTATCGGCCTCTATGTCGGCTCCAAGCAACTGAGTGCGCCGATCCTTGACGTTTCGGAGGTGATGAAGTCTGTTGCCAACGGGAATCTTGAGGCCAAAGTCCCATATCTCGATCGCAAGGATGAGATTGGCGAAATGGCTGCCGCCGTCGAAGTCTTCAAGCGCAATGGCCTGGAAGTGCGACGCATGAACGCGCAGGAAACCGCGATGCGCGCCAAGAGCGACGATCTACAATCGGGCATGGCGGATGTGGTTGGTGCCGCGGCACAAGGCGATTTCAGCCGTCGCATCACCAAGGATTACGGTGACGACAACCTCAACCGCTTCGCAAAGACCATCAACGACCTTCTGAGCAGCGTCGATAGCGGTGTCTCCGAGGCAGGCCGCGTCATGGCCGATCTTGCGCAGGGTGATTTGACGCGCGCCATGACCGGCAACTTCCACGGCGTCTTCGCGGAGCTTCAGGCCAACATCAATGACACGATGGCCAAGCTCAAAGCGACGATGTCGGAAGTGCAAGAAAGCACCGAAGGCATCAATGGCAATGCCAACGAACTCCGCTCCGCGGCTGACGATCTCTCCAAACGAACGGAGCAGCAGGCGGCAGCGTTGGAAGAAACGTCGGCCGCGCTGGATGAGATTACCGCAGTTGTGAAGAACTCCACGGCGCGCGCTCAGGAAGCAAGCACCATGGTGTCGGACGCCAAGGAGAAAACGGCTCATTCCGCGAAAGTGGTTCGCGACGCCGTCACCGCGATGGGCCGGATCGAGCAGGCATCGGGTGAAATCGGCCAGATCATCAACGTCATCGATGAGATTGCATTCCAGACAAACCTCCTGGCTCTCAACGCAGGTGTGGAGGCAGCGCGCGCAGGTGAGGCCGGCAAGGGCTTTGCGGTCGTTGCGCAGGAGGTGCGCGAACTCGCCCAGCGTTCGGCCAACGCTGCAAAGGACATCAAGGCGCTCATCACCAAGTCTGGAGAAGAGGTTGGTAGTGGCGTGACGCTCGTTCGCCAGACGGGTGCTGCGCTGGAAGACATCGAGACCCGCATCTTGAGCATCAACGACCACATCCACTCCATTGCCACAGCCGCACAGGAGCAGGCGACGGGACTTCAGGAAGTCAACACCGCCATCAACCAGATGGATCAGGTCACCCAGCGAAATGCCGCAATGGTGGAGGAAACATCTGCTGCGACCCATAAGCTGAGCGGTGAAGCGGCAACGCTGGTGTCGCTGGTCGGTCGATTCCGTCTTGGAAACGAGGCGCAGCAAGGCTCCAGATATGTAGCGCCAGCCCGCCCGTCCTCCGCGCCGGTAGCATCGCCCGCCCGCCGGATGATGGGTAATGTCGCCCGTGCCTTCAACGGCTCTGCCGCGATTGCGCAAAGCAGGGACGAGTGGCAGGAGTTTTGATTTCAGTCGTTTCCATCGAGACAGCGCCGCTCATACGGGCGGCGTTTTTCGTTTCGCCACGTCAATCGTGGATCGTCCTCGCATCCGTTTGAATTTTCGCCTCGAATCCTTATGATGACCTGAAATGACGCTGTTTGCCCAAGTGGATGCCGCCTTTGGCCTCTGACTGCTGCTGGCAGACCAACAGGAAAAGCCCTGGTGTTTTCGACACTCAGAAACCAGAAGAATGGCGGGGAGGACGATGGGGCGCCCAGGCGATCCTTGCGTGAGGTGCCGGGCCTGACCCAGGGCTTATCGGGCCGCCTGCTTCTGTTGACGATTGTCTTCGTCATGATCGCCGAAATTTTGATCTTCGTGCCATCCGTTGCCAATATGCGTCTCGCCTGGCTGCGTGACAGGCTCAACACCGCCGCTGCCGCAGGCGTTGTGATTGACGGTCTGCAGACGGAGCTTCCCCGCAGCGTCCAGAACGACACTTTGCTGGCAACTGGGGCAAAACTCATCGCGCTGAAAAAGGACGGCACCTCGACGCTGCTTGCGGCAACGGAAGTGCCGCCAAGCGTCGATGACCAGTACGACCTGTCGGACGTCTCGCAATTGCAGGCGGTTCGCGACGCTTTTTCGGTGCTGCTTTTCGGCAAGGATCGCGTCATCCGCGTCTTCGACGTCATCGGTGACAGCAACATGATCATCGAGATCGTGATGAGTGAAAACAGGTTGCGCGCCGCTATGATTGCTTATGCGGGTAACGTGTTGATGATTTCGGTGGCTCTGTCGCTGATTACGGCAAGTCTTATCTTCGTGTCCATCAATCGCATTCTGATCCGTCCCATCCGTCGGTTGACGGTCGGCATGCAGACCTTTGCCGAGAGGCCGGATGATCCCGCAAGCCTCTTCAGGCCGGAGGAGGGGGCGGATGAATTGGCGGTCGCCGGGCGGCATCTGGCGGATATGCAGGTTCAATTGCAGAAAACGTTGCGACAACAGAAAAACCTGGCCGATCTCGGGCTCGCCGTGTCCAAGATCAATCATGACATGCGCAATATTCTCGCCTCCGCTCAGCTTATGTCGGACAGGCTGGTGGATGTCGAAGACCCGATGGTGCGCAGCTTCGCGCCGAAGCTTCTGAGAACGATCGACCGGGCTGTCGGATATACGAGCGAGGTGCTGGCGTATGGTCAGGCTACCGAAGGGGCGCCGAAGCGCCGCCTGATCGAACTTGCCGAAGTCGTTCAGGATGTCAGGGATATTCTCGCAATCGAGCCGGAGAGCGGCATCGAGTTCGTCGATAACGTGCCTGCCGGACTGGCAGTTGACGCCGACAGCGAGCAACTGTTTCGCATTCTCTACAACATCTGCAAGAACGGCGTTCAAGCCTTGCAGCAGGCAGGCGGGCAGGATTATCCCTCCAAGCGCCTGACGGTGGCCGCACAGCGAAGCGATAACGTCGTTAGCATCGTCATCGACGACAATGGACCCGGCATGCCGCAGAAGGCGCGCGAAAACCTGTTCTCCGCGTTTCGTGGTTCGGCCCGTTCAGGCGGAACCGGTCTTGGTCTCGCCATAGCGCGTGAACTCGTCCTCTCACACCGCGGAACGATTGCGCTAGTCGAAAAGGCAGACCGCGGCACACAATTCCGCATCGAAATTTCGGATCGCCCGCAGCCAGGATCCGCTGCTATCGTAAGCTAAAGATCCACGCTTCTTCTCACCGTTTAAAGCCGCATCGACATCGATCATTTTCGATCGCGAATTTGATGCTCAAATTCGCCTAGTCCAGAAGTCTTTAAAATTCAATGGCTTGTAAAATTCATTGCAGGAAAATGACGTTTTGAAAACAAAATCGCTTGCATTCGAAGGTGGGACGTTTTAGAGGATCGCCACGCCAACGGAACACGGTTCCACGGCACGCACCCGTAGCTCAGCTGGATAGAGCACCAGACTACGAATCTGGGGGTCAGGAGTTCGAATCTCTTCGGGTGCGCCATTTCCTTCTCACACACAGATACATGTTGATCGGCAAGAAAAGCGATAAGGCGTTTCTGTTGACGATGTGCTTTCCTCTTGGTCGTTGCGGTGCCACCCCCAGTCTATCGAAGGCTACTTGGTTAGTCTGAGGCAAGCTTTTGGCCTTAAGAGCGTCCTATATTCCAACGATGGGACATAGAATGCTTAATGTTGCAGAAGAAAAAGCTCCCATTTCTATCGACGCTGACCAACTGCTCTCTAGAACGTTTACGTTCAAGGTCGAGCCGCAAAACTCGGTCATAAGCGAAGATTTCGTCTTTCATCAAAATGGATTTCTTATCGGTTACAGCCATGCCAATGAAACCTACTGGGAGTTGGATGGAAACGTCGTCAACATACTCGATGCTGACGGCAGGGTAACTTGCCAGTTATCGCCGCTCTCCGGAGCTGGCGAAGCCATACGGCTGGGTGGTTACTTCCGCAATCCGATGCTCGGATATGAAGAGACGGCCAACTTTCATGTGCTCGAAGAAAATGCGTCCGACAGTCATACCAGGATTCAGAGCTTTGACCTTTTCGACACGCTTGTCGCCAGACGCTGTTATGATCCGCTGGAAGTCTTCCGCATTGTAGAGCGCAAGGCCGCTGTTCCGGGGTTTGCAGACTGGCGGCACAAAACCGAGATGAGCATATTCGGGCGTCGACCCTACGGGATCGACGATATTTACCTGATCATGGTATCCGAAGGCTTCATCACGCAGAAACAGGCGGCTGTCCTGAGATGGATGGAACTGGAAGAGGAGTGGGAGCATCTCTTTCCAATCGGTGACGTCGTGGCGCGCGTGGGTGCAAACGACATCGTCATCTCTGACATGTATCTGCCGCGCCCCTTTATCGAGCGTGTGCTGCGAGAAAAATGCGGACTAAAAAACCGGCTCTACCTGAGCAACTACGGCAAGCATCATCGGCAGATATGGCCGGAAATTCTCTCAAATCATAATGTGCGCACACACTTCGGTGACAACATCCAGGCCGATATCATCAGTCCCGCTTCCTTCGGGATCGACGTGGCGCTCGTCAGCATCTCCAAATGGGACCAGACCGAACAAGTCCTGCACGCCATCGGGCTCGGGGCTTACGCGCATGCGGTTCGGGAAGCACGCTTGCGCTCGTTCCACCCCAGCGTTGCCGTCCGTCACGCCAAGAGGGCTCAGGCGTCCATCAATATTCCGTTGATGCTCCTCGCGTCCTTCTGGCTCAAAGCCTGCGCACAAGAGCGTGGCGTCGACAAGATTCTGATGGCTGCGCGCGATTGTAACCTGTGGCAGGAGATGCTCGCATCGCGCCATTTTGCGCGGGCGAATATGCCGCCTTCCGAGTATATTCGTATCTCGCGCGCGGTCTGCTACACCGAGTCGGTCGAGTATGAAGCCTATCTGCAAAACAAGCTGGGTCTTCGAAACCTGCTTGTCGATTTCGTGGGAACGGGCAAATCGCTTGGAACGATCATCGATCGGATGGAGCGAAGAGCAACCGTCACACCTTGCATCCTGTTGGGTGAACCCCGCAGCGCCGAAATCGTCGAGACCTTGCCTGAGACGTTTCTGCTTCGGGATTTCACGACCTACCGCGTGTTCTTCGAGGCTTTGAACGCTTCGCTCGAGGGATCGACGGTTCTGACCGTTCCCGACAATTATCGTTTGGCGGTGCTTTTGCAGGAAAATGAGTTCAGTGACGTCGTCAAAACGATGATTGGCGAAATGAGGAGCACGTTTCAGCACTTCATGCGGGACCTCGACCGAATTGATCCGCCTCGAAATCCACCTTCGCTCGATATCTTGCGGCAGGCCGGCGGCGCAATCGTAGAATTATTGCCCGCCTGGAGTGGGAAGCTCTCTGTCCTGGAGGCCGAGCAGAAAAGCAATGTGGCGCAAGGGAATGCGTTCAGGGCGGCTTACGCTACGCATTGACGTCAAAGGGGTCGGGTGCCGGGTAGGCGTGAGAGGCGGCAGGGACACACCGCCTGTCAAAAGTCACGTCTAAGACCGGCAGCATGGCTGGCTTAAGTACGATGCTTCTGTAATAACGGCAGTGGTTGATTGCCGGGGCGTGTCATATGGATTGTGAAACAAAGCCTCTGCCTGTTCCTGGAGTGTCGGAATGGCCGCAAGGCTCGTTACCTTTGTCACCATGCTTGCGATTCTGGCCAGTTGCGGCGGGCGTCCCATCGGTGTGATGACGCCAACGGGCCAGGTGGTGCAAGGCACGACGCCGGTAAGCCTGCTGGTGGCAACCACACGTGCCCCGGCTGAAGACAAGGCGGTCCTGTTCGGTGGCGAGCGCGGAACGGGTCTGAAGGTGGATGCGGTGACGGTCTCCATTCCACCAGCTGCCAACCGCAAGGTCGGTCAGGTGCAGTGGCCGAAGAAGCTGCCGCCAGACCCATTGAAAGACTTCACCACGATTTCGGTTGAACCGGTGACCTCGGCTGCCGATACGCGGAGCTGGATCAAGCGACATAGCCCGAAAGACCGGCGTGTTCTGGTCTTCGTCCACGGCTTCAACAATCGCTATGAGGAATCGGTCTACCGTTTTGCCCAGATCGTCCATGACTCCGGAACGGACGTCGTTCCGGTTGTCTTCACCTGGCCTTCCCGCGCCAGCATCTTCGATTACAATTACGACAAGGAAAGCACGAACTACTCGCGTGATGCGCTGGAGGAGATGCTGACGCGCCTTGCGAAGGACAGCTCCGTCAGCGACGTGACCGTCATGGCCCACTCCATGGGAACTTGGCTTGCGGTGGAAGCGCTGCGCCAGATGGCGATCCGCAACGGTCGTGTTTTGCCGAAGATCAACAACGTCATCCTGGCGGCTCCCGATCTCGACGTGGATGTGTTCGGGCGTCAATATGCAAGCCTTGGCAAGGACAAGCCGAAATTCACGCTCTTCGTCTCTCAGGATGACCGGGCGCTCAGCCTATCGCGCCGCATTTCCGGCAATGTCGACCGACTTGGCCAGATCGATCCCGCCGCCGAGCCCTATCGCAGCGAGTTGGAAAAAGCCGGCATCACGGTTCTCGATCTCACCAAGCTGCAATCGGGAGACAGACTGAACCATGGGAAGTTTGCCGAAAGCCCGGAAGTCGTAAAGCTGATTGGTGACCGCTTGATCGCAGGCCAGACCGTGACCGATTCCGATGTCGGTCTGGGTGAAGCCATCGGTGCTGTCGGCATCGGTGCGGCGCAGACGGTTGGCACAGCGGCAAGCGTTGCCATCAGCGCGCCGATTGCCGTCTTCGATCCGCGCACGCGCGAAAATTACGGTCGTCAGGTTGAGCGTCTTGGTCGCTCCGTGGAAAACACCGTAGGCTCGGTGGGTGATACCGCCACCAGCGTTGTCGATCCGCAAGTCCTCGATAGCGGAACACGAAGCCAGATGGACTGCTCACTTCGCGTCAATCGCGACAATGCTGCCTGCCGCGCGCGCTGATCTGCCAATATACAAACAGTATTTTATCGGCTATGACGGGGAAAATCCCCTTTCGGAGTAACGCCCCATGCGCTGGAAACGCACTCTTCAGCTTCTCGATGTTCATTGCGAAGGGGAGATCGGTCGTGTCGCGACGGGCGGCGTGCCGAAAATTCCCGGGGCAACCGTTGCCGAGCAGCTGCTTTGGCTGAACACCGATCCGAAGGGCGAGGAGCTTCGCCGCTTCCTGACGCTTGAGCCCCGCGGCACGCCGATCGGCTCCGTCAATCTGCTGCTGCCGCCCAAGCACCCGGATGCAGATGCCGCTTTCGTCATTCTCCAGCCCGATCAGGCGCATGCAAGCTCCGGCTCCAACTCCATCTGCGCCACCACTGCTTTGCTGGAAAGCGGCATGGTGGAAATGAAGGAGCCGGAAACCATCGTGATGCTGGAAACCGCCGCTGGTCTCGTCAAGGCAACTGCTACATGCCGGGATGGGCGCTGCGAGAAGGTCAAGCTCACCATGGTGCCGTCCTTCGTTCACGAATTGGACGTGGAGATCGACACGCCGGACTGGGGCCGCATCCGGATGGATATTTCCTATGGCGGCATTTTCTATGCGCTGGTGGATGTACGCCAGATCGGGCTGACCATCGACAAGGCCAACGCGGCCAAGCTTGTGGCCGCCGGCATGGTGTTAAAGGATATCGTCAACCGCGACATTCCGGTGGTGCATCCGGAAATTCCCGCCATTTCCGGCGTCGCCTATGTGATGTTCCGCGATACGGAAGAGGATGGCACCATTCGCACCTGCACCACCATGTGGCCGGGCCGGGCGGATCGCTCCCCCTGCGGTACTGGCAACTCGGCCAATCTGGCCACGCTTCATGCGCGCGGCAAGGTGAAGGTGGGCGATACCTACACGTCGCGCTCCATCATCGGCACGGAATTCGAGGTCGGCCTTTCGGCCCTTTCGCAGGTGGCGGGCAAAGATGCGGTCATTCCCACCATTACCGGGCGCGGCTTCACCTTCGGGCTGCACCAGATCGCACTCGACCCGTTCGATCCGCTGGCCGATGGCTTTGCCATGACCGACGTCTGGGGTCCGCAGGCAGGCTCCATCGGTGAGGCGAAAAAGTAGCCCCAAGTCGTCCAACAGCGCTGTCTTCTTCGGCAGAAAGGTGCTAAGCGGGCCCCACCCCATACATTGTTCTTCGCAAGGTCTTCACGCGCAAACTGCGAGATACTTTGCGCCGACCTGCTTGAGAGGCTCACGATGCAGACGATCACCCTTCGCCGCCCGGATGACTGGCACCTGCACCTGCGCGATGGCGCAATGTTGGAAGGCGTGATTGGCGATACCAGCCGCCATTTTGCCCGTGCCATCATCATGCCCAACCTCGTGCCGCCGGTCGTCACCACGGCGGACGCGCGCGCCTACCGCGAGCGCATCGTCAAGGCCATTCCCGCTGGCGATCGCTTCGAGCCGCTGATGACGCTCTATCTCACCGAGCATACCAGCGCCGACGATGTGGAAGAGGGCAGGAAGAGCGGCCTTATCACCGCCGTGAAGCTGTACCCCGCTGGCGCCACCACCAATTCGCATGGTGGCGTGAGCGATATGGACAAGGCGATGCCGGTGCTGGAGCGCATGGCGAAAATCGGCCTGCCGCTTTGCGTCCACGGCGAAGTCACAACGCCAGAGGTCGATATCTTCGACCGCGAGAAAGTCTTTATCGATACGGTTCTTGCACCTCTGCGTCAGCGCCTGCCGGAACTTAAAGTGACGATGGAGCACGTGACGACGAGGGACGGCGTGGACTATATCCGCGGCGCGGAGAAAAATCTCGCAGGCTCTATCACCACCCATCACCTTATCATCAACCGCAATGCCATTCTGGTCGGCGGTATCAAGCCGCATTACTACTGCCTGCCGGTGGCAAAGCGCGAGGAGCATCGCTTAGCGCTGCGCGCCGCTGCGACCTCCGGCGACGCTCGTTTCTTCCTCGGTACGGACTCCGCCCCGCATGTCGATCCGCTGAAGGAGTGCGCCTGCGGCTGCGCGGGCGTCTACACGTCCATCAACACCATGAGCTGCCTTGCCCATGTGTTCGAGCAGGACAATGCGCTGGAAAAGCTCGAGGTTTTTGCGTCTTTGAATGGCCCCGCTTGGTATGGCCTTTCGCCCAATGACGAAACGATCACCCTGGTGAGGCGCGATGATCCTGTGGCCTTCCCGGCAAAGATCGAGACGGGCGCTGGACCTGTGACGGTCTTCGATCCGATGTTCCCGCTTCATTGGGATGTAGAAAACTGATGTTCGAACTGCCGGTTAATCCGGCAGTTTTTTTATCGATGGCTGACAAAAAGAGGAAGATGCCGATGGCCCAATTCAATTTCACCGATCGCACGGTGGTTGCCGAGCTCGTTGCGAAGATGCTGTGGGAAATCAAGGCCGTCCACTTCAACTCCGAAGCGCCCTATACCTTCGCATCGGGCATGAAGAGCCCAGTCTATATCGATATGCGCAAGCTGATCTCCTATCCGCGCGTTCGCTCGGCGGTGATGGATTTTGCCGCCGCCAAGATCGTCGCCGATGCCGGTTTTGAGAAGTTCGATTGCGTCGCCGGTGGCGAAACGGCGGGCATACCCTTCGCCGCCTTCCTAGCCGAGCGCCTCGGCCTACCGATGATCTATTGCCGCAAGAAGCCAAAAGGCCATGGCCGCAATGCGCAGATCGAAGGCCACATGCCGGAAGGCGCGCGCGTGCTGGTCATCGAGGATCTGACCACGGCGGGCGGATCCATGTTCACCTTCATCGATGCCATTCGTGCCGCTGGCGGCATTGTCGATCACGGCATCGCGCTGTTTTACTACGGCATCTTCCCGGAAGCAGAGGCGCGCTTTACCAACGGTCAAGTGAAGCTGCACTACCTCAGCACCTGGCGCAACGTGCTGGAGGCCGCCCGCTCCGAAAAGCTTTTCGACGATAAGACACTGTCGGAGGTTGAAGCTTTTCTAGATAATCCGCTGCCTTGGTCGGCTCGTCACGGCGGCGTCAGCGAATTGCCGCAATCGTAATTTTGGCTGAACCTTGCCTCTTGTATTGACCGGGGCAAGGTGCTGCCGTTAAGCATCTAATCGATTTAGATTTGGAGGAAAATCGGATGATCCTGTGTTGTGGCGAAGCCCTGATCGACATGCTGCCGCGTGAATCGACCAAAGGCGAGGCAGCTTTCGCCCCTTATGCAGGCGGCGCAGTTTTCAACACCGCCATCGCGCTCGGACGTCTTGGCGTCCCATCCGCTTTCTTCTCCGGTATCGCCGATGACATGATGGGCGAGATCCTGAAGGAGACGTTGCGCGCCAGCAATGTCGATTACAGCCTCTGCGCCTTCTCCAACCGCCCATCCACCATCGCCTTCGTCAAGCTGGTCGATGGCCACGCGACCTATGCCTTCTATGATGAAGGCACTGCAGGCCGCATGCTGTCAGAAAAGGATCTGCCGAATCTGGGTGGCGAATGCGAAGCGATGCATTTCGGCGCGATCAGCCTGATCCCTGAACCCTGCGGCAGCACCTATGAGGCGCTCCTGGTGCGCGAGCATGAAAAGCGGGTCATCTCGCTCGATCCCAATATCCGTCCGGGCTTCATTCAGGACAAGCAGAAGCACATGGACCGTATCAATCGCATGGCGGCGATGTCGGATATCGTGAAATTCTCGGATGAGGATCTGGCCTGGTTCGGCCTGAAGGGTGATGAAGACACACTCGCCCGCCACTGGCTGCACCACGGCGCAAAGCTCGTCGTCGTTACCCGTGGCGCGGAGGGCGCTGTCGGCTACACCAAGCAGCTGCGCGTCGAAGTGCCGAGCGAACGCGTCGAGGTGGTCGACACCGTGGGTGCCGGCGACACCTTCGATGCCGGCATCCTGGCCTCCCTGAAACTCCAGGGCCTCCTCACCAAACCACAGGTCGCCTCACTCACCGAAGACCAGATTGCCAAGGCTCTGGCGCTCGGCGCCAAGGCTGCGGCGGTGACGGTATCGCGTGCAGGCGCCAATCCGCCATGGGCCAATGAGATCGGTCTTTAGTCTGGGCGTGAAGGGTTGAACACCATGCTGGTTCGGCCCGCTGAGAAGAGCGATGTGCCAGCGTTGCTCGACCTGTACCAGCATCTGTCACCGGGAGATGCATCTCCGGAGTTGGCGGATGCCGAACGAATTTTCGATCAGCTTTCAGCCTATTCCGGCAGCATGATCGCTCTCTGCGAGGTAGACGGCACAATCGCTGGATCATGTGTACTGGTGGTTGTCCCGAACCTCACGAGAGGTGGGCGGCCCTATGCTTTGATTGAGAACGTCGTGACACATCGCGACTTCAGACGGCGAGGCATCGGTCGACAGATTCTTGATTTTGCGGTGAATGCTGCGTGGCAGACCGGTTGCTACAAAGTCATGCTGATGACAGGTTCGACGAGGCCGGAAACGCATGCCTTCTATCGAAGCGCCGGGTTCGAGCCATCCAAGACAGGCTTTCAGAAGCGACAGCTTGAAGCGAGACGAGAAGCCTGAAGCCAGTTGTTTGATGGATCGCATCAAACCCGGATCGCCGTTTCCTCTTTCGCCGTTTTGATCACCACCATTGTCACGAAGCGCGCCACGTTCGTCTGATCGCGAAATAGCCTGTCGCATAAGGCGTCGAACTCTTCCATGTCGGTGAGACGTAGCATCAGCATCACATCCATGTCGCCGGTAATCGCATAGGCATGCGTCACCGCGTCCTCGGTCCGGACGAGGTCGAGAAAGCGCCGCATGTGCTGCTCGCCGTGCAGCTTCAATTCCACCGAAACCAGCGCCTTGATGCCGCGTCCGGCCTTTGCTGGGTTGAGAATGGCGACGACCCGGTCGATGATGCCTGTCTTATAAAGACGCTGCACCCGCCGCAGACAACTCGATGGCGAAAGTCCCACCTTATCGGCCATCTCCACATTGGTGAGCGAGGCGTCGCGTTGCATGATGTTGAGAATGCTGCGGTCGATACGGTCCATGACGCGATCATATGAGACCGATGCGAATTTGCAATAAAATTGCAGGAAGACGCAATCGTTGATCAAAAATGCGAAGTGCTTCGGTTTATTGCATTGGCGGTTCCCGAGGAGTTGCCAATGTCATTCTTTCAATCTCTGTTGCTGAAGTCTCGCGAAACGCTGGCAATCTACTGGCTGCTCGTCAAGATCACGGTGCCGATCTCGCTTCTGACAGAAGTGCTGTCGCGACTGGGCGTCGTCGAGGCCGTGGCACCCGCCTTCGGGCCGGTCATGAATGCCGTTGGCCTGCCGCCCGAACTCGGGCTCGCCTGGTTGACCGCGATGCTGGTCGGAGTATGGGGTGCCGTGCCGCTACTCTTCACGCTCGTTCCGATGTCGGAACTCAGCACCGCGGATGTCACGGTGTTTTCTGCGCTTGTCCTCTTTGCTCATGGTCTGCCGCTGGAACAGAAGATCATCCAGAAGGCCGGACCCGGCATGGTGGCAACCACGATGTTGCGTATCCTGGGTGGCTTCATTTACGCCCTTATCCTGCATCGCCTCTTCCAGATGACGGGCTGGCTTTCGGCTCCCGTCGCGCCTGCCTGGGTGCCGGGTGCAGTCACGCCTGACTGGTCCATCTATCTCTTGGGGCTGGCGGAAACGATGATCATGATGCTTGTCGTCCTTCTTCTTCTTTCATGGAGCCTTGAGGTGTTGAAGGTTACAGGCGTTCTCGGCGTGATGATGAAAGGCATAGAGCCATTGTTGGGACTGGCAGGCATTAAAGGAGAGGCGGGGCATCTGACAGCCATCGGTCTCTTTCTCGGAATTTCCTATGGTGCCGGTCTTCTGATCCGCGAAGCGCGATCTGGCATCATCGCACCGCGCCAGATATTCCTCTCCTGCGTTTTCATGGGCTTTGCCCACAGCATTATCGAGGACACGCTTTTGATGGTGTCTCTCGGAGCGGATATCTACAGCACCCTGATCGGGCGGGTAATCTTCGCGATCGGCGCAACGGCAGCGCTGGCATTGGTACTGGCGGCGATATCGGACCGGGCTTTTTTCTCCCGCCTGTTCAGAAGCCAGCCTGAAGGTGTCTAAAGAGGAACAAAATTCTCCCAATCCTCGACGATGCGAAATCCGATTTGTTGAATTTCTATGCATTATGCCGAATATAGGAGCAATTCTTTCCCTCGTGCGTTAGATGCCCACGCATCCCTCGCTTTTACGGATTTCAAAAATATGTCTGCTTCACTTTCCGCAAAACGGTCGCAGAAGCCGTTCTATGCGTCTTTCGGTTTCCAGGTTTTCGCCGCCATGGTGGTCGGTCTCGTTCTCGGTTACATCGCCCGGGAAATGGGCCCGACGGCAGCCGGGCCGAACTGGTTGGTGCAGGCGCTCTCCACCATAGGCTCGATCTTCGTGCAGCTGTTGCGCGCGCTCGTGCCGCTTTTGATCTTCACCGCGATTGTCGCCAGCATCGCCAATCTGCGTGAGTTGAACAATGCAGCACGCCTCGTCTGGCAGACGCTGCTTTGGTTCGCCATCACCGCGCTGATTGCTGTGCTCATCGGCATCACGCTCGGCCTCATCATTCAGCCCGGTCTCAACACGGGCGTGGAAGCGACTGCGGCCGCAGCGCCGTCGACTACGGGTTCGTGGCTGGATTTCTTGAAGGGTCTCATCCCTTCCAACATTCTGGGTTTGCAAGCCTCGACCAAAGTCACGCAGACGGGTGCCACCACCGGCCTGAACTTCAACGTTCTGCAAATTCTAGTCATCTCGATTGCGGTCGGCATTGCAGCCCTTCAGGTGGGTGAGAAGGCAGAAGCTTTCCTGTCCTTCAACCGCTCGCTGCTCGCCATCACCCGCAAGATGCTCTGGTGGGTCATCCGTTTGACACCGATCGGCACAATCGGCCTTCTCGGCAATGCGGTTGCGGTCTATGGCTGGGAGGCGCTCGCTTCGCTCGGCTGGTTCTCGGCGGCAATCTACATTGGGCTCGCCATCGTTCTTTTCATTGTCTATCCTGTGATCCTTGCGGCAAACGGTTTGAACCCGGTGCGTTTCTTCGCGGGCGCATGGCCTGCCATCCAGCTCGCCTTCGTGTCTCGTTCCTCCATCGGCACGTTGCCGGTGACGGAGCAGGTGACGGAGCGCAATCTCGGTGTGCCACGTGAGTATTCCGCCTTCGCCGTGCCGCTCGGCGCCACGACAAAGATGGATGGCTGCGCTGCGATCTATCCAGCGATTTCGGCCATCTTTGTTGCGCAGTTCTACGGGGTGCCGCTCGGCATTCAGGAATATGTGCTGATCGTCTTCGTTTCCGTGCTCGGCTCGGCAGCAACGGCTGGACTGACGGGTGCAACGGTGATGCTCACGCTTACCCTCTCCACGCTCGGCCTGCCCCTACAAGGCGTCGGACTTCTGCTGGCGGTCGATCCGATCCTGGATATGGGCCGCACGGCGGTGAATGTGGCGGGGCAGGCGCTGATCCCGACCATCGTTGCAAAGCGGCAGGGCATCCTCGATCAGGCTGCCTATGATCGTCAGGAGGGGATCGACGCACTCGATCCGGCGGCAACGCCTGCGGAATAGACCCGCTTCCGATCAAGCGACAGGCCCGCCCAGCAATACAGCCGGCGGGCTTTGTTTTGAAGGTTAGGCATGGTGACTGATCGAGGAGGAAAGGGCGCTCGGCGGATGGCCGACGATGCGCTTGAAAGCGCGGCTGAAGGCGGCCTGCGAGCCATAGCCAAGCTTCTCCGCTGCCGTTTCGATCGGCATTCTCTCCTTGCCGATCCACTGCATGGCAAGGCGCATGCGCAGTTCGGTGAGGTAGCGCACCGGCGTCATGCCGGTCACCTCCAGAAATCGCTCAGCAAAGGCCGAGCGGGACGCGCCCATGACCCCTGCCAGTTCGGCGAGCGTCCAGTCGTGACCAGGTTTGTTATGGATGGCGAGGATCACCCGCCCGAGACGCGGGTCGCGAAGTGCCGCCACCCAGCCAGAGGAATCGCCGCAGCCGCATTCCACCCAGGCTCTTACGATAAAAGCAGCGACCACATCGGCTAGTCGCGCCAGAATCCCCGCGAAGCCAGCGCGGGCTTGACGTGTTTCACGCTCCATGGCTTCAAGCATCGGCAACAGTTCCGGATAGCGCGATGTCAGGGTGTTGACGAACATGACCTCCGGCATCAGTCCTGTGATAGGGTGCATCGCTCCAAGGTCGAACTCCATGCATCCGCTGAATACCAGCACGCGCTCCTCGGAAGGTACATCAGGTTCGCAAGTCTTGATTCCACTCACGGAGTTGCAGAGCGGCGCGGCATCCAGAGAGCGGATGTTCTGGCACGCAATGTCGGGGTCTGACAGCAGCGAATGAGCGCCCCCGCGCGGCAAGAGCACGGCATCGCCAGCATTCATCATGTGAAACGCGCCGGACGGGGTACGAAGATAGACCGGTCCGCAAGCCACGAAATGAAACTGCGCACGGCCTTCGACTTCACCGAAAGAAAACCCGAAAGGGGCTGACGCCTCGATGCGACGATAATCCAGGCCCACGAGCCGCATACCCATCAACAACTCGCTGATGAGATCAGGGGCGGCACCATTTCCGGACTTTTGATCAAGCATAGCGGATTTTGTGGCATGGATCGTCCGAAGAGTCCAGCCTATGTTCTGCCATCCTCTCCTCCCAAAGGACAAACAGATGAACCCGACACCTCTTTCCAATCGCGCGACTGATGGTCCCGAAGCGCCCGCCTGGGGCGCCGTCATCTCCATGGCGCTCGGCGTTTTCGGCCTTGTCACCGCAGAGTTTCTGCCGGCGAGCCTTCTCACACCCATCGCCGCAGACCTCGGCATAACCGAGGGGGCCGCCGGTCAGGCGGTTACCGTCACTGCCGTCGTCGGCATGGTGGCAAGTCTGTTGATCACCTCCGTGGCGCGCAACATCGATCGCCGCCACCTGATGATGACTTTTTCCGCATTTCTCGTGGTCTCCAACCTCATGGTGGCGGCAGCGCCTGGCCTGGCAATGCTTCTGATCGGGCGGTTATTGCTCGGCGTGGCGCTCGGCGGCTTCTGGGCCATGTCGACGGCCATCGTCATCCGGCTGGTACCTGCGGCAAGCGTACCGCGCGCGCTCTCTATGATCTTCAGCGGCGTGTCTGGCGCGACCATCGTCGCTGCGCCCGTAGGCAGCTATCTCGGTGATCTCGTCGGCTGGCGCTTTGTCTTCTTGCTCACAGCACTCCTGGGGGTTACCTCCCTCATCGCCCAGTTTTTGACGCTGCCGAAGCTCGCTCCCACCAGTAACGGCAGCCTGAAGACGCTCGGTGTGGTCCTCGCAAGACCTGGTATTGCGCTTGGCCTCGTTGCTGCGACCCTGGTGTTTGGCGGTCACTTTGCCTTCTTCACTTATCTGCGTCCCTATCTGGAGGCCGATATTGGTGCCGGTATTGGCATGGTGTCGGCGCTGCTGCTGGGTTTCGGCCTTGCCAACTTCGTTGGCACGCTGGTTGCGGGATTGCTGATCAGCCGTAGCCTGAAACTGTCGCTTGCAGCCCTTCCGCTCCTTATGGCGCTCATGGCGGTGCTTCTTGTCACCACCGTACCTCCTTTACCGGTCGCCGCCGTTCTGGTCGCTCTCTGGGGCTTCCTCTTCGGTGCGGTACCAGTCTCCTGGTCCACCTGGCTTGCCCGCACTATCCCTGATGAAGCTGAAAGTGCGGGCGGTCTTCTCGTCGCCTCCATTCAGTTTGCCATCGGTATGGGTGCCGCAGTCGGAGGGATCATCTTCGATGTGAGTGGCGCCACCAGCGTCTTCGGCACAAGCGGGCTTGTGCTCGCACTTGCAGCCATCGGCATCATGGTCGGCGTCCGGTCAAGACCGGAGCCGCGCCTGGCATAGGCAAAGTCCAAAAGATGACATGGAAAAAACCGGGATCGACGTCCCGGCTTTTTCGTGACCAATGATGTTGTTTAAGCCGACGCCAGTCCCGCCAGCGCTTTGACCAACCCTTGGGTCGAGCTGTCGTGATCGGCGGCGCTCTCCTTGCCCTCCACCACGGGCAGCAGACCGGTTGCCAGTTCCTTGCCGAGTTCCACGCCCCACTGATCGAAGGAATTGATGCGGAAGAGCACGCCTTCGACGAAGACGCGGTGCTCATAGAGCGCAATCAGGCGTCCGAGTGCAAAGGGCGTCAGTTTGTCATAGACGAAGGTGATCGACGGGCGGTTGCCGGTGAAGACGCGGTGCGGCGCGATGAAGTCGGCCTTTTTGTCGTCCATGCCCTTGGAAGTCAGCTGCGCCTTAGCTTCTGCAAGCGTGCGGCCCTTCATCAGCGCTTCGGACTGCGCAAGGCAATTGGCCATCAGCAACTGATGCTGATGGCGCAGTTCCTTTTCGAAGCCATTGGCGGCGATCATGAATTCGGCGGGAATGATGCTCGTGCCCTGATGGATCAGCTGGTAAAAGGCATGCTGGCCATTGGTGCCGGGTTCGCCCCAGACGACCGGGCCGGACTGGCCGTCGACTGGTGTGCCGTCGATCGTCACGCCCTTGCCGTTCGATTCCATATCCAACTGCTGCAGGTATGCGGGGAAGCGCGACAGGCGCTGATCGTAGGGCAGGATGGCACGTGTCGAATAATTCAGCACGTTGCGATGATAAAAGCCGATGAGGCCAAGGAGCATGGGCAGGTTCTGGCGCAACGGCGCATCTTGGAAATGCTTGTCCATCGCATGCGCGCCGTCGAGGAACTCGCCGAACTTCTCCGGGCCAATGGCGATCATCAGCGGCAGGCCGATGGCCGACCAGATGGAGTAACGACCACCCACCCAGTCCCAAAAACCGAAAATCCGGTCGCTGTCGATGCCGAAAGCAGCGACCTTGTCGAGGGCGGTGGAAACGGCACAGAAGTGGTGCTTGACGGCATCCTCACCCAGCGCATCGGCGATAAACTTGCGAGCGGTCGCCGCATTCGTCATCGTCTCGATGGTGGTGAAGGTCTTGGAGGCAACGATGAAGAGCGAAGTTTCCGGGTCGATCAGCTTCAGCGTGTCGGCAATATGGGCGCCGTCGATGTTGGAAACGAAGTGGGAGCGCGGACCGTCGTGAAAAGGCGAAAGCGCAAGCGTCGCCATCACCGGGCCAAGGTCCGAGCCGCCGATGCCAATATTGATGACATCGGTGATCTTCTTGCCAGTTGCGCCCTTGAGCGAACCTGAACGAATGGCATCGGCAAACTTGCCCATGGCGGCCAGAACGTCATTCACGTCCGGCATCACATCCTTGCCGTCCACCAGCACTGGTGTGTTTGAACGATTGCGCAGAGCCGTGTGCAGCACGGCGCGACCTTCGGTGAAGTTGATCTCCTTGCCGGAGAACATCTCTTCGCGCTTCTCAGCGACGCCGCCTTCTGCGGCAAGCTTTTCCAGGAGCGTTAGAATGTCGTCATTCACAGCGCATTTGGAGTAGTCCATCAGAAGGTCGTCGAAGCGGGCGCTGAACCGTTCGAAGCGCTCACCATCAGCTGCAAAGGCGGCACGGATGTCCGTCGCGTTGGTGCTGGCGGCTGTGGATTTCAGGGTCTCGACGATGGCGTGCATGGAAAGCTCCTCATGCTCCGTGGAAGGATGAGGAAACTATTCTTTTTCATCGGGCCAAATCAAGGCATCATCGGCTAAATCGATTGAATTATTCCGAACGGCGCCAATCAGTTAGCCAGCTTTCTCAGTTCGCGACGCAGGATCTTGCCAACATTGGTCTTCGGCATTTCCGCAATGAACTCTATATGCTTGGGGCGCTTGTAGTTGGTCAGCCCCTCAGCGCAGAAAGCTTTCAGTTCCGCGGCTGTCAAAGCCTCGTCCTTTTTGACCACATAGAGCTTTACCGCTTCACCCGAATGCTCGTCGGGAATGCCGACAGCGGCGCATTCCTGTACACCCGGATGGGCAGCAGCAACTTCCTCGATTTCGTTCGGATAGACGTTGAAGCCGGAAACCAGGATCATGTCCTTCTTGCGGTCGACGATCTTGGTAAATCCGCGTTCATCCATCACGCCCATATCGCCGGAGCGGAAGAAGCCGTCCGGGGTCATCACTTTGGCGGTTTCATCCGGGCGCTGCCAGTAACCGGCCATCACCTGCGGGCCGCGGATGCAGATTTCACCGACGTCGCCGATCGGCAGGCTGTTGCCGTCATCGTCGCGGATATCGATATCCGTGGAGGGAACAGGAAGACCAATGGTGCCGCTGAAGCCGTTCTGGTCAAGGCAGTTCACTGTCGCGACAGGTGATGTTTCCGAAAGCCCATAGCCTTCGCTGATCGCCGTGCCGGTAATCGAGAACCAACGTTCGGCGACCGGGCGCTGCACTGCCATGCCGCCGCCGAGCACCAGAACCAGCGAGGAAAAGTCCAGCTTGCGGAAATCCTCATTGTTCATCAGTGCATTGAACAGCGTGTTGATGCCGGGGAAGACATGGGCCTTGTAGCCCGACAATTCCTTGACGAAGCCGGGGATATCGCGCGGATTGGCGATGAGCAGATTGTGGCCGCCAAGCGCAATACCCATCAGCGAGTTCACCGTCAGCGCAAAGATATGATAGAGCGGCAATGCGCAGACGAAGTTCAAGACTTCCGGGCGGTTCTTGCGGGCAAAGACCGGCTCCATCCACAGCGCGATCTGCGCCTTGTTAGCCAGAAGATTGGCGTGAGTGAGAACCGCGCCCTTGGAAATGCCAGTTGTGCCGCCGGTATATTGCAGAAAGGCGATATCGTTGCGAGTCAACTCTACAGGCTTTAGGGAGGTGTTTTGCGCCTGTTTCAATACGCTCTTGTAGGTGATGGCCTGGGGAAGGGCAAAGGCGGGAACGAGCTTCTTGACCTTGCGCACCACGAGATTGACGATATGGCCCTTGAAGCCAAGGAGATCGCCCATCGTGGCGACGATCACGTGCTTCACATCGGTCTTTGGCAGCGCCTGCTGAACGACGTGCGCGAAGTTCTCCAGAACGAACAGTGCTTTCGCGCCGGAATCCTTCAACTGATGTTCAAGCTCACGAGGGGTATAGAGTGGGTTGACGTTCACAACTGTCAGACCCGCGCGCAAAATCGCGTAGGTGGCAACGGGGTTCTGCAGAATATTCGGCATCATCACCGCGACACGGTCACCCTTTTGCAGGCCGATGCTTTGCAGCCAGCCCCCAATGGCGCGCGTTTGCTCCTCAAGTTCGCGATAGGTGATGGATTTTCCCATGCTGGAAAAAGCCTTGCGATCTGCAAACTGCGTGCAGCTTCTCTCCAGGAGTTCGGCAAGTGAGGCGTAGCCCAGATCAGGCAGTTCCGCAGGTACGCCCTTCGGATAGGATTCAAGCCAAGGGCGCTGCACAGCACGCCGCTCCTGACGAATCGCACTCATATCGCTCATTGCTTTCCTCCCATGCTGCTTCCAGCAACCGTCCTCGGCATCCTGATCTTTCTGAGGGTCCTCATCCACCAGAATGTCCGCCGATTTGCGTCGCAAGAGTAGATGACGCTCCCGAGATCATCCACTCACATCAGCGTATTTAACTTTAACGTAAACGTCAACCGTTGCGCGGGATGGATTGCGTGCCCCAAAACTTGCTTTTTGAGTTTAATCCTGATTTGAACAATCAACAAACCGGCAGCGATGATGGATGTTTTGAATGAAAGAGGTTGCAGCGCTACAGTTGAACGGAATCGGCAAGACCTTTGGTGGACTTGCGGTTCTCGCTGGCATCGATCTTTCAGTTTCCAAGGGAGAGATCATCTGCCTCGTGGGCCGCTCCGGTTGCGGGAAGTCAACGCTGCTTCGCATTATCGCCGGGGTCGAAACGCCCGATGCGGGGACTGTGCGGATGAACGGAACAGAGATCGCTGGTCCTGCCGTTTTCGTCGAGCCGGAGAAGCGCCGCATCGGTTTCGTATTTCAGGATTATGCACTCTTTCCACATCTGACTGTCGAGCAGAATGTCGTCTTCGGGCTGAAGGGTTGGGCGCGGCAGGAAGCGCGCGCGCGCACTGCGGAAATGCTTGAGCACGTCCGGCTTTCCCACCTCGCGGATCGCTATCCGCACACCCTGTCCGGAGGCGAGCAGCAACGCGTGGCTCTCGCTCGCGCCTTGGCTCCCAAGCCAGACATTCTGCTGATGGACGAGCCATTTTCCAACCTCGATCGCGGCCTGCGCGACAGCGTGCGTGAAGAAACGATCGATCTCCTGCGCACGCTTCGGACAACCGCAATCATGGTCACGCATGACCCGGAGGAGGCTCTGTCGGCCGGAGACAGGGTCGTCCTGATGCAGTCGGGCCACATTGTGCAGTCAGGAACCGGTTACGATCTGCATGATCGCCCCACCAGCCGTTATGCGGCAGATTTCTTCTGTGCTTTCAACAAGGTGGAGGGCAAGGCCAGGAACGGCCACGTGGAAACGCCGATCGGCAATTTTGCCCATGGAGGGACGCTTGAGGAAGGGGCTGCGGCCTTGGTCTATATTCGTCCGGGAGAAATAGAACTTGATCCTGCCAGTGGCCCAACCGCCGGCACATCATTGCGTGGTGAAGTGTCCGGTCGCATGTTCATGGGCGAGATCGAGCAATTGTCTGTCAGCGTTGCAGGTCTGTCTGCCGATCTTCGGGTCCGCAGCATGAAGCGGACGCCGATCGATGTGAAAGACGTGCATCTCTCGATTGACCCCGGGCGCGTACTGATATTTACCAAAGGTTGAATTATCTGAAAAACGCCTTCGAATGACGCCCATTTTCAACTCGAGGTGATTGTTTTGCTCAGTTTGGCACTCGAAATAACTTGATTTTAATTGTCATGTATGGTCAATCCCATTCCGACATCATTGGAGTCTAAAGGGGATTAATATGACCTATTTCAATACCAAAAAGATTGCACTGCTGGCGGGCGTAGCCGGAGCGGTTTTCGCGGGCGCTGCCAACGCAGCAGAGATCAACATCTACACCACGCGCGAGCCGGCGCTGGTTCAGCCATTGCTGGATGCCTTCACCAAGGAGAGCGGCGTGAAGGTCAATACCGTGTTCATGAAGGACGGTCTGGCGGAACGCGTCTTGAGCGAAGGCGCAAGCTCTCCAGCTGATATCCTGATGACCGTCGATGCCGGCAACCTCGTCGATCTCGTGGAAAAGGGCGTAACCCAGCCGGTCGAATCGGACGTGCTGACGAAGTCCGTCCCGGCCGAACTGCGCGATGCCAAGGGCAACTGGTTCGCACTCTCCATGCGCGCGCGCGTTCTCTACGCCGCCAAGGATCTTGATCTGAAGAGCTTCAACTATGAATATCTGGCTGATTCCAAGTGGAAGGGCAAAGTCTGCATTCGCTCCGGTCAACACCCGTACAACACCGCCCTCTTTGCAGATTACATCGCCCATCACGACGCTGAGAAGACCGAAGCTTGGCTTAAGGGCGTCAAGGACAACCTCGCTCGCAAGGCTGGTGGCGGCGATCGGGATGTGGCCAAGGACATTCTCGGCGGCATTTGCGATATCGGTCTGGCAAACTCCTACTATGTCGGCCTGATGCGTTCGGGCAAAGGCGGTGAGGAGCAGGTCAAGTGGGGTGAGGCTATCAAGGTCATTCTGCCAACCTTCAAGGATGGCGGCACGCAGGTTAACATCTCCGGTGCTGCGGTTGCCAAGAATGCGCCGAACAAGACCGAAGCCGTGAAACTTCTCGAGTACCTTGTCTCTGACGAAGCCCAGAAGATCTACGCCGAAGCCAACTTCGAATATCCGGTCAAGCCAGGCGCCGCATTGAACGATGTCGTCGCATCGTTCGGCACATTGAAAATCGATAACAAGCCGCTGGCGGAAATCGTGTCCTATCGTAAACAGGCGAGCGAACTGGTCGATAAGGTTGGCTTCGACAACTAAGCCTTGGGAATTGCGTCCTTGCTTTAACGACGATCACCGGACCTCGTCGTCGCCATAGTCGGGCTTGACCCGGGATTGGCGAGAGGAACGTGCAAAAGCTCAGGCGCCCGCTTCATGCGGGCGCCTTCACAGTTTCCAGCATTACAGCGTTTCTGTACGACAAGGCTTGGACATACGCATGGTTTCTGAGACAGCCAGCCACATACCGATGAAAGCGAGGCCGCGTTTCCATGCGAATGTCTGGTGGCTGATCGCATCGGCCTTCGTCGCATGTCTTGCCCTTCTGCCGGTTGCTGCTCTGCTGCTGGAGGCGGTGCAAGGGTCGAGCGGTGTCTTCATGCATCTTCGCGATACCGTACTGGCAACAGCGCTTCCGGAAACGCTGATCCTGCTTCTTGGCGTCGGCGTTCTGGCCGGTTTACTCGGCACGGCATCGGCCTGGCTCGTGGCGGCGCATGATTTTCCTGGACGCGGCATTCTCGAATGGGCTCTCCTCCTGCCGCTTGCCATGCCGACCTACATCATGGCCTATGCCTATCTGGATCTTCTGCACCCGCTCGGGCCGGTACAGGGCGCGCTACGTTGGTTGCTCGGCTATTCCAGCCCGCGCGAATTTCGTCTCCCCGACATCCGCTCCATGCCGGGCTGTATCCTTCTCCTCGGTTTCGTACTCTATCCCTATGTCTATATTCCCGTGCGGGCCATGTTTCTCACCCAGGCCGGCAATCTGCTCGAGGCAGCCAGGCTCCTCGGCACCTCTCGCAGGTCGCTCTTCCTGCGTGTGGCCGTGCCCATGTCGCGCCCCGCCATTGCTGTCGGTGTCAGCCTGACGCTGATGGAGGCGCTGAACGATATAGGGGCGTCGGAATTTCTGGGGGTCCGCACCCTGACGGTATCGATCTACACGACATGGGTGACGAAATCCGATCTGCCGGGTGCGGCTCAAATCGCGCTCTCAATGCTGGTACTGGTGGTGGCGCTGGTGGCGCTGGAGCGCTGGGCGCGGCGCAGGCAACGCTATTCTCTCTCCGCTCAGAAAAGTCGCGTCTTGGAGCCGTTGCGCATCAAGGGTGCCTGGGGCTGGGTCGCTTTCGCTCTTGGCAGCCTTCCGATTCTCATCGGGTTTGCTGGCCCAGCGATTTATCTCGTCACTGAGGCCTGGAAGCGTTACCAGTTCAGCGGCCTGTCGGCGCGCTTCATGTCCGAGGCTGTAAACACCGTTGTCTTCTCAAGTTTCGCAACCATGGTCACTCTCCTCCTGGGGCTTGTGGTCGCTTACGCGATGCGCATTATCCCAGGCCGAACGTCACTTTGGTGCTTCAGGCTTGCGACTGTCGGCTACGCCGCACCCGGGACTGTGATCGCCATTGGCATGCTGATTGCCCTTGGCGGCTTCGACAGGTTTGTTGACCAGACAATGCGGAACTGGTTCGGCTTTTCCACCGGCCTTCTTCTGATCGGAAGCGGCGCGGCTTTGATCTTTGCCTATAGCGCCAGGTTTTTGACGATTGCGGCAGGCGGCATCGATGCCGGTCTGAGCCGTATACCGCTCACCTTCGATCACGCGGCCCGGACGCTCGGTCGCCCACCGGGCGCAACCTTCCGCCATGTGCATTTGCCTTTGTCGAAGGCGGCACTGGCGGCAGCGGGGCTGCTTGTCTTCGTCGATTGCGTCAAGGAATTGCCGGCAACGCTGCTTCTGCGCCCCTTGAACTTCGAAACCTTTTCCACCCAGCTTTATGGCGAGGCGGCAAGAGGGACCTATGAGGAGGCCTCGATTGCCGCCTTGGCCATCGTGGTTATCGGCATCCTGCCAGTCATCCTGCTGGCGCGCGTGGGTAAGCAGAGAGCAACACCGCGCTAAAGCATGGTCCACGCAAAACTCACAAAATGCGGCATATCGGGGACAAAAGGGTAGGAAGTGGCCCTGAAAGATCGCGATGCGCTCTGTGTATCCTCCTCCATCCGCTTCTTCATCCTTCCGTGAAGGACGGAACGATTTGCGCGTTAGTGCGGTTAGATCACCATGACGCAGCAAAGAGAGGAGATGCATCATGCTACACAACGAACCCCGCGCCGGACAGGACCCTTACGTCAAGGATACGCCAGCTTTTATCGCCAGCGATAAAGTGGAAGGTACGAACGTCTACGGCGCAGACGGCAAGAAGATCGGTTCCATCGAGCGTATCATCCTGGAGAAACGTGGAGGCCGCGTTGCATATGCTGTTTTGAGTTTCGGCGGTTTCCTCGGCATTGGCGACGAGTACTATCCACTTCCATGGGAAAAGCTGCATTACGACGAAGAACTGGATGGCTACCGCGTCGATCTCACCAAGGAGCAGATCGAAAACGCGCCGCGTTTCGCCGAGCGCGAAGACGACAGCTGGTATGGTCGCGACGATCGCAAGGTCTACGACTATTACGGTGTGCCGCCATACTGGATGTAAAACTTCCATACTGAATTAGGCCCCGCGAGGGGCCTTTTTCTTATGGTGCTCAAGTTGTATCGTCGTATCCAGAAGGCATAAAAAAAGGCCGCTTAGTGCGGCCTTCCCTTCTTGGCTTCGGACACAGCGTCCTCAAAACAACGACGCGCTTCCTCGGGTGTCTTTCGTCCATCTAGCGCTGCACGGCACGCACTTCGCGCCCGGACGAAAGTCAATCCTCTGGTATGCGGCCAATTCTCGGTCAGCAATGTCAGTGCATCGAAGGGGCCGGAAATCACATTCCGGCTATTCGTGTCGAAGATTACCTCGACAGGCTCCGTCCATACGGTCTGCTTCATTGAACACCTCCCTAACAATCAAGGCAGATGCGTCATGCATCGCCTAGCTCCCGTTAATGAGATTATTCCCAACCACGGAACATTTCAATCGTGCTGTCGATCTTACCGGAAGCCGAAAAAGGACAGGATTGCCAGGACGATGACGACCAGGCCGACGATGTAGATGATCTGATTCATGCTTATGCCTCCACTGGTAGCCGGGGCAACCCGGCTATTGAACTCTCACCATAACGTGAGGGGCGACTTCAGGTTCCCAGCAAAGGCCTATTTTCGGTTGTGCGACGCTTAAGCTCTATCGCTGAAGCGTGAACTGGACGACGTCGATACGGCCGCTTCTGAAGCCGGCAGCACAGTAGTGAAGGTAATATTGCCACATGCGGCGGAAACGCTCGTCAAACCCCATTGGCTCGATCCGCTCCCAGTTGCCGATAAAGGCGCGGTCCCAGAGCATCAGCGTCCGGTCGTAATCCTGCCCGAAGCGGAATTCATCGGTAACGGCGATGCTCTCATGTGCTGCTGCGTCCCGGAATGCGGTAATGGATGGCAGCATGCCGCCGGGGAAGATGTAGGTCTGGATGAAATCGGCATTGCGCCGGTATTGCTCGAAATAGGCTTCATCGATGGTGATGACCTGGACCACCGCCTTGCCCCCCGGGGCTAGCAACTCTCGAACACGCTTGAAATACACAGGCCAGTTTTCTTCGCCCACCGCCTCAAACATCTCGATGGAGACGATCTTGGAATAGCGGCCCTGGCAGTCTCGGTAATCTTCCAGGCGAATGTCGCTGCGCTCGGACAAACCTGCCTTCGCGAGGCGGCTGCGGGCGTAGCTCGCCTGTTCTTGAGACAGCGTCAGGCCGGTAACGCGGCAGCCGGTTTTGGCCATAGCATATTCGGCGAACCCGCCCCAGCCGCAGCCGATTTCCAAGACGTGATCGTCGGGACCGATTTGCAGTTCTTCTACAATGCGATCGTATTTAGCATTTTGCGCCTCGGCCAGCGTCTGAGCAGGGTTGTTGAACAGCGCAGAGGAGTAGGTCATCGTTTCGTCAAGCCATGTGCGGTAGAAACGATTGCCGAGGTCATAGTGGAAAGCAATGTTGCGGCGGCTACCCGACTTTGAGTTGCGGCGCAGACGATGACGCAGATAGTCTATCGTTGCTGAGAGCCGCGTTGGCTCGGAAAGCGAGAGCCAGTTGTGCTCGTTGGCAAGCGCAAGCTCCAGCAACGAGGAAATGTCCGGGCTGTCCCAGTCGCCATCCATGTAAGCGCGTGCAAAGCCCATATTTCCGCCTGTCAGAAGGCGGCGGAAAAGCCGTCCTCGGTTCAGCGAAATGACGCCATGAGGCCCCGGCTCCTTACCTTTCAGCACGTATTCGTGACCGCCGGGAAAAACCAGCGTCAGACGTCCGTGCGTCAGCCCGCTGAGTTTACGGCAGATCATTCTTTGCCACAGTGGGGCTGCGTGAGGGTGAAACGGGCGCGTTTCCTGCTCAGCGTGGCTCATCGTTCATGCCTCCCATGATTGCGACGTTTTGGCAGGAACCGAGCTTGCAATGCGGCTCGTTGCTGCCGTGTGGCGATAGAGCGGATTGCCCTTGATCCATAGGACAAGGGCTTCCCAATGAATGGCGCCCATGATTTTCAACGTCATAAGCGGATGGGATAAAAAACATTTGGCGAGCGCGCCATCGGTCAGCGGCCGGCGTTTTCCAGTGAAGGTGGCAAACAGCAAGTCGCCCTCGGTATCGCGTTCATTGATGGCAATACGGACGTCGTCGTTCGGCGGATTGATGCGGAAGTCGTAGGTGCAGTCCATCGGAACGAAGGGGGAGACATACATTTCCTTGTCGCAGGAATGCCGGATTGTTTCAGCATCTGCGCCGGGTGTCGGAATGATGTAGGTATGACGTTCGTGGAAGGTATTGCAGACCTCGTAAAGGATGGCGACCAGCCGATCACCGTCTGCCCTGTCATGGCAGAAATAGACGGTGAGAGGGTTGAAGACATAGCCGAAGATGCGCGGATAGCAGAGCATTTCCACACGCAACGCGTCTGGCGCAATATCGATATTTGCTTCGAAAAGACGCTCGCCGCACCACGCCTTCAGGCGGCCTCTCTCACCAATTCCGTGATCCTTGTCATGAAAGCTGAAGACCGAAAATCGATTGTGAGCAAAGAGCCGCATGGTGGAATCGATCAGGGGAAGCTCGTCGAGATCCAGAAGCAGTGAAAACACTCTGTAGCGCAGGCTGTGTTTTCGCGGGCGGTGGCGCGCATGCACGACATTTCCTGCGTATATGGCGGAGCGCAACGTCATCCGACGTGTTCCTCGACCGAAGAGAGGAAGATGCGACCGGATTCGTTTTCGACCTTCCAGGGCCGTTTGACACCGCCGAGCGCTTCCGCCACGGCAAGGCCGGACTGTATGCCGTCTTCATGGAAACCGCTGCCAAAATGCGCGCCGCAGAACCAGGTATTACGGCGACCTTGTAGCGACCAAAGACTTTTTTGCGCCGCCATTGCCTTGGTGTCGAAGAGCGGGTGGGTGTAGTCGAAAGTCCGGATAACCTTCGACGGTTCGACCGCTCGGGAGGGATTCAGTGTTACGAAAAGCTGCATCGTGGGGTGGATCGGTTGCAGCTTGTTCATCCAATAGGTTACGCAAAGCGATTCCGTGCCGGTAGACCCAGGCTCGCTCAGATAGTTCCAGCTTGACCAGACGGCCCGGCGTTTGGGCATCAGGCGCTCGTCGCTATGCAGTACGGCGGTATTGCGGGTATAGTCGAACGCGCCGAGAAGGATCTGCTCTTCCTCGTCCGCATCGGGAAGCAGCGAAAGCGCGTCGTCTGCATGGGTAGCAATCACAACGTCGTCGAAGATGGAAATTTCACCTGAACGGTCGATGATCTCAACGCCTTCCGGCGTGCGGCGAATGGCCGAGACCGGGCTTGTCAAGCGAACCGTGCCGCGAAACTCCTCTAGAAGGCGGGAGACATATTCCCGGCTACCCCCCTTTACCGTGCGCCATTGAGGGCGACCGGAGATTTGCACGAGGCCATGATTGACGAAAAACCGAATGAAGGCCTGCAGAGGATAGTCGCGCATGTCCTTGGCCGTCATCGACCAGATGGCAGCCCCCATTGGAAGGAGATGGTCGTCGACGAAACCGGCTGAGTATTTGTTCCGATCAAGATAGTCGCCAAGGCTCAACCCCTTCAGATTCGGGTCGTCCAAAAGACTTGGCGCAACCTTGTAGAAGCGCGCGATGTCCCGCACCATCTTCCAAAAACGGGGTTTGAGCAGGTTGGATTTTTGGCCGATAAGGCCAGCCAGATCTGAGCCCGAATATTCGAGCCTGCCGCCTCCCAGCGATGCAGCAAACGACATGTCGGACGCCACTGTCGGAACGCCGAGATAGGCAAACAGCGCCACCAGATTGGGGTAGTTTTTCTCGTTGTAGACGATGAAGCCCGTGTCGACGGCAATCGGGGACTGGCCCTGCCGGTTCACATCGACCGTATTGGCGTGGCCACCGGGCCGACCTTCACTTTCGTAAAGTGTTACGTCGCAGGACTTGTCAAGCAGCCATGCCGCCGAGAGACCCGATATACCAGAACCGACGACGGCAACCCTGCGCCGTAGCTGTCCGTCTCTTACGCGTGAGGATATATTCATGACATCCGGGTCTATGTTCTTCATGTCAAACGTTACGCAAAACGGGACTGAGTGGATTTCCCGACTTTGAAAATTTGTCTTCTGTCTTACGCTGAGGTGATCCACCGAAATAAGTGCGCCGTAGTCGCCTACATGACGATAAATGTTTCCATAGCGTCGGCACCATGCCACTATATGAGCAACAATAGGAAGAAGCCTGTTGCTCAGAAAACGCGTGGGAGCGAGGTAAAACCTATTCGCATGGGTGAAACAGTCCAGAGAAATATAGAGGATGAGCTTCCCGATCTGCTGAAGGCAATTGCCTCCGAACGGAGCGTAGAAGCCTTCGAAGCCGTTTTTCGACATTTCGGACCGCGTGTGCGGGTCTACATGCTACGGCAAGTGCGCGATGCGCAGGCCGCTGAGGAACTGATGCAGGAAACGATGATGACGGTCTGGAACAAGGCCGCCCTTTTCGATCCGGCGAGAGGCAACGTCTCCGCCTGGATATTCAGAATAGCCCGAAACCTGAGGATAGACGCGCATCGCCGCGACCGTCGCCCGGAGTTCGATATGAACGACCCGGCCTTCGTCGCCGACGATGCGCCCGCCGCCGATGCGCAGATGGAGCAATGGCAGGATGCCGAACGCTTGCATCGTGCTCTGGCCGACTTGCCGCAGGAGCAGCGCGACCTGTTGAAGAGATCCTTCTTCGAAGAGATGTCCCATAGCGTCATTGCCCAGCAACTGAACCTGCCGATTGGAACAGTGAAATCCCGCATCAGGCTTGCTTTTGCCAAATTGCGCGCGGCGTTGGAGGCGCGCATATGAGCGTCAACCATCACATCAGCGACGAGTTGCTGCTCGATTATGCCTCTGGCAGCCTTGCGGAAAGCTGGAGCATCGCGGTTGCCACCCATCTGGCACTCTGCCCTAAGTGCCGCAAGCGACTTGACGCCATGGAAATGGCAGCGGGCGCGCTCTTGCGTGATGCCGAATCCGCGGGGGAGATTTCCGACGACCAGTGGCGATCGATGAAACACCGGCTACACGCCGGGCAGGCCGCGACCGCTAACAAAGCTACAGCGTCACGGTCGTCTGGAACTGCTATTCTCCCCGAACCGCTGCGCTCTTATGCAGGCGGCGATATAGACACGTTAAAATGGAAGCCGCTTGGGCCTGGCGCCTATCACTTCCCCATTCCGACGCGCGACGGTGAGGCGCAGGTTCGTCTGCTCAGAATACCTGCTGGCAAGCCGGTACCGGAGCACACGCATGGCGGACGGGAACTGACCGTGGTGCTGTCCGGTTGCTTCCGCGATGGCCAGGACGTTTTCTACCGCGGCGATTTAGAAGAAGCAGACGAGGAACTTACCCATCAGCCGATCGCGGGTGAGGGCGAAGACTGCATCTGCTTAGCTGTTACCGATGCGCCGCTGAAATTCAAGAGTTGGATGGTCAGGCTGGTTCAGCCGGTTCTGGGAATCTAAATCCCATTCGCAAAGAAAGGCCTCCGCATGCAAGTGATCGTAGCCTATATCGCAACGGCCATCGTTTTCTTCGGTTTAGATTTCATTTGGCTGTCTAAGCTCGCCGTGGCCTTTTATAAGCGCGAAATCGGCGATCTGATGTTGGCGAGGCCGAATTTCGTCGCGGCGGGCATTTTCTATCTCTTCTATATTGCGGGAATCGTCTATTTCGCCGTTGTACCGTCTTTCAATGGCGGCTCGGTCGCCGCAGCGACACTGTCCGGCGCTATCTTCGGTTTCTTGGCCTATGGCACCTACGACATGACGAACCTGTCCACTCTCAAGGGCTGGACGTGGCGTCTTTGCGCGGTGGATATCGTTTGGGGAACATTGCTCACCGGCCTCGCGGCCGCAGCTGGGGCTTGGGCGACACAGATATTCGTCTGATGCCGCCGAAAAGATGACGGCCCGCATGGCGCGCCGTCAGATTCTCGACCTTACTTGCGTAGGATCACCCAGATTGCATGGATGATACCGGGGATGTAACCGCACAATGTCAGCAGAATGTTCAGCCAGAAATGAAGGCCGAGGCCGACCTGCAGAAAAACGCCGACGGGCGGCAGGATAATGGCGAGCAGAATGCGAATGACGTCCACGATCTAAATCCCATGTCTATTGTTGTCCGGCCACTAACGTCGTTGGGAGCCGAATAGTTTCAACCTCATCTTCCGGACACCCTGCTTACACTTTTCACCCTTTTTGAAATTCATCTGCTACCGCGGCTGCTGCAGACTATGCGCCTAAAATAGTTTTGCGATGAAATGAATATAGCATTGTCACTTTACGATTTGATAACCAAATATATCGGACGGTAAGAAAGGGTGTTTATCGCCTCACCATATTCACATTAGCGCCTATGGTAGGATCAATGAAAAAGCCGATAGACAAAGCCGGACTGATCTTCGTCGCTCTCCTGTGCGTTCTGGTAGGTCTCGTCCTCAGCATCGTCCTCTTCGATGACAAGATCCAGATCGCTCCACAGATCCAGGACGGGTCATTGATTCCGCGCACGTCTCCTCAGCCAACAGTGAATTGAAGCTGATGTTATCCGCAACGCGCGAGCAGACCGTCGTTCTGGAACGTCTGTCGAGAAAAAGATGATGGCATGAGCCGCACGCCTTTTGGATCCGTTGCTCAGATCCCATCGAGCGCAACCTCAGGCGAAGCCTGATCGACGCGCTTCTGGAGTGCAACGACCATTGCATGCAGGAATTCCTGGCGACGCGGCTCTTTGGTTGCTGCCAGCACCATCTTCAACCGCACAATGATCTTGTTCATGAACCCGACGTGGTTGAAGCTATCGGCAGCGATATTCACCTCGACCTCGTCCATATAGTGCGACAGGTACGGCTCCAGCTCCAGGTTTTCATCCATCTGGTAACGATTGGACATCTGCTCTCCAAGCGTCGCCATCTGCGCGTGAGGGCCATATTCGTCGATCATTCAGTCTCCTCTTGTATTGAGAGACTAAGATAGGCGAAGTCCATTGGAAGGACGAGAGGCGAGGAATTCACATCGCGAAAACGTGACATCAGGTTGATCGTCTGAGCAATCAAACGAGCGATGCCAGAACATCTGGTGACAAAGAAGTGGTGCCGCTTACGGGCATTGAACTCCAGTAAGTCTGTGTAAGAGGCTGTCGCCTTCCGTTGAAGCAATTCTTTGAGGCTTCGGCGGCGCTGCATGGTCTAGGTGGCAGGAAGATTAAGGTCGCCAAATCATGCGCCTGATAGCGGACCTAGCTCTCTCATTCATTAGCAAACCCCGGGCATAAGGCAATAGGAATCTGCCCCGCCATCCCAGGTATACGAAATATCTGATCTTTTTCGCCCGACCTGCGTCGAAGCCCTGCTTCTAGTTCTCAAGAGACCTTACAGGTTCATTTGCTTAACTGCGGAAACCTCAAAGTCTGGCTGTGCGCTGCCCACCACCTTGAAGCGGTACTCGATCCCGTGGCGAGTGATTTTTGTCGCTTTGTGGATCATAGATTTCATCAAGCTTTTTTTGGACGGCCAACATTTAAAACTGCTTCCTGAATTGCCGGCTTAATTAGATTCCCGCTTAGCGGGACGAAACCGCGACCGCAATCGAAGCCGCGTACCTGGGCGCATTCGGTAAACCCCATCGAGCAGAGCTTGGACTACAGCGAAGATGGCGCAGAAAATCGTGCTCACTGCAGTGCTTGGTAATCCGCGGGAAAACAAAAATTTGCCTATTACTCAACCGCCATAAGGCGAGAGGCGATAGGGCGTGTCAAGAGGCAATGAGAGGATGCCGGTTGAGGTGGCTCGTCCTGTGCCGAAAGGCTGCCAGAGCGCGACCCGTATGCACGCAGATGTAACAAAAAAGGCAATGAACTTGTAACGAGTCACTAGACTTTGCTACCTCATGGTGTATCTGACAATTCTAATATTATGAGAATCTAATAAGGAGTGGTCGTGAGAACGGTGAACGTCTATGCAGCATCCATCAACGGTAAGTCTTTCACTACTCGAGAGAACTTTGGCGACAACTTGATGCACTTTTTGCTGCCGGAACTGTTCAATGTTGAAGTGAAGTATGTCCGCCCCTCTAAGGCCGATCTGCTCGGAATCGGAAGTATTTTAGACTCTTACTGGCGCCGCCGGGGAGGGGCTCGTTGTAAGGTATGGCGACAGCGTCCATGGCGAACCTTGGATGTGTGGGGAAGCGGCTTTATGTCGTCAGAATCGACCGATCACTGGCCGCAGAAGCTTCGTTATCATGCGGTTCGGGGTCCATTGACTGCCGCTCGTATTGCTGATGGCGCGAAAGTTGCGTTGGGCGATCCAGCAATTTTGTTACCGCGCATATGGAGGGTTCCTGCTGTAAAACAACACCCTGTTTTGGTTGTACCTCATTTCGCTTCGCATGATGCCTTTGTGGAAAGGTACGAGAACCTTCTTCCGAAACATTGGAAGATACTGGATCTTCGCGACGACCCTAAAAGCGTGTGTGAAAGCATCGCCGCAAGCGAGTTCGTGGTGACAAGCAGCTTACACGGACTGATTGTTGCCGACGCTTACGGTGTGCCATCCTGTCGGATCAACCCAATTAATGAGATCAAAGGGGATGGTTTCAAGTATCGCGATTACGAGCATCAGAGGGGGCGGCCTCTAACAGCCGCAATAGATTTTGCCACGGTGCTAGAGGGGAATATAGATTTGGCCTCCTCAGACTATCAACCGATCGTCCCAACCGATGATGTCGTGGAACGGCTTATCTCTTCGTTCCCCTATCGTTAATTCGCGTTTGGTAGTTCTCCTCGGTCAGACTAATAGGTTCACATGAAAATCGGTAGAGAGACTGCGAAGCTCAAAAGACTTGTTAAACGCGTCCTTGCTCGGAAAACGGAGCACTTGGATAATGCCGCTCTTGTCGATCTCCGTTTTTATCAGTTCAAAGAAACTACGGCGAAATTTTTCTTCGAGCGCTTTGGCCGAACTGATATTCGAGTTCGCGACACCCCGCATTATGCGTTCGCAAAATCGCTTTGCTCCAGAAGTGCAGATGGTGAAGGAGAGGAATATTACAGGGAATATCTGGCGGCTAGTTGGGGCTCTACCCAGGACGCCGAAAGGGTAAATGACCGGATCCGCGAGTTCGAGAAACATTTCGAGCATTGCAGGAACACAAATCGTGTCCGCCGCCCAACGCTTACAAGAATGCTAAATACTGAGGAGCTGTTTGTCGTAGACGGAAATCACCGTACGGCTATGATTGCAGCCCTGAACAAAGCTACCAAAGTTGAGATTTTACCACCTAATGTCGCAAGTCTTGTCTTCTTAAGCTCTTCCGAATTTTATGGTAACGGTTTCCGAGACATGCCCTATCAAAGTGTGTTTTTGAACGGAGAGGAAATTATTCGAGGTCGAAGGGATGATGCCCTTGCCCGACTGAAAATGATTCCGCGGCATGTTATCGACCGTGCCTCGATCGTGGATGTTGCCAGCAATATTGGCATGAGCTCGCTGTTCGCAAGCCGACTTGGTGCCTCGAATTGTCTTGGCCTCGAGATTTCAAAAAAGATGGTTGATCTTGCCTCAAGGTTTGCGATGTTCGACGGCCAATATCCTAGCGTCCGTTTCAAGCAATTTAACATCGACCAAGATGAACTAGACGAGGGCGCGCGGTACGACACCGCTTTCATGTTTTCCATCCACGACCACCTAGCTGAACCTTCGAGACTGGTGAATATCGTAGACAGAAACGTGAAGAGGTGGGTGGTGTTTGAGGGGCACCCCAATGGCAAAAAATCGGATTATGCGAACTTCTTTGACAGTGGATTGTTTAGGACTGTCGAAGAGCTGGGCGCTCTGCCGGAGTCCATTTATAACAAATCACCAAATCGGGTTATTTGGTTGTGTGAGAAAAATGCAGTCGTAGGCGCCAGTTAGCGAACCGCGTCGCGTAAATCAGAGTGTACATCCACACATGGTGCTCGCAACCTGATGCAGCTGGCCCGCCTTATTAGCGGGCCTATTGGTATACCAACCTTATCGATAGTCATACCCGCCGCCTCGCCACTCCCGTTCGCGCTCCCATGCTCTACGCTCGTCCTATACCCTCTTTGCTTGGCGTTCCCGCCATTCGCGACGAGCTTCGCAATCTCCGCGACGAACCCACCCGCGTTCATAGCGCGACGGGCCGTTCGGACGGCAAAAGCCGCGCGGCGATAGATGGTATCCCCGACCACAGGCAGAATCGACATTTTGAACATTTGTCGTATCCCGCGCTACGGATTGCGCGATGGGCATCGCGTTAGCACTCGCCGTCATCAGACCGCCCATCAGCAAGACGGCCCCCCAACCTTTACCCGGCGGTGGAAGAGCATAAGTTCAATCGGGTGCCGATGCTCCTCTAGGTCCGGTAATAAACCATTTTGGGCTACGGCGTCCGAAGTGAGCAGTACAGACGACGTCCAATTTTGATCCAAACCCGGTCTCGGCGCTGTGGATGTTAAGAAGGGTAGATCCTCGAACCAGACTCGGTTGGCTTACCTCGCGAAAGCTACCCCACAAAAACTGTAGAGACATCTGTGTGAGGGTGAGCCAAATGAAAGACAACGTGAAAGTAATTTCGCCCGTTAGTATATCCAGCCTCGCGGCCAACGTTCCTTTGCTAACGCCAAGAGCGTGTTGACAAAGGAAGTTACAACACCAGCTGAAATCAAAAGCGTGAGCAGTTGCCATGAGCCGCTTACTTGGACTTGTTCCCGCATCAATTTCTTCCTTGTCGTGATCGACTTCGTATTATCCCATGACCGCTATTTTTTGCTACGATCTACCAAAATCGCCGAGGTGATAATGACATAGGGAGGCATGAGGGCCGACGACTTACTACAGGGAAGGTGGATAGAGCGTTACTCTCAAACACTATTATATTGAAAAAATTGAGCTTTTTGCAGGGAAATGGTGCCGCTTACGTGACTCGAACACGTGACCCCGTCATTACGAATGACGTGCTCTACCAACTGAGCTAAAGCGGCCTGCGCAGGCGCCGAAAAAAATCTTCGGCGCGGCGTATGCGGGCTGATACAGCGATTGAGGTAGGATTTCAAGCGCCGAATCTCAGCTTGTTGAAAATTTCCCAACCGGATGGCCGTCTCGGCTCAGGATGCGCAAACCCGCTGCTTGGCGGCGGCGTACTCAGCTGCGAGACGATCGACCAGCGAGGAAACCGGTTCGACGGCCTTCACCGCTCCGACGCCTTGGCCCGCGCCCCAGATGTCCTTCCAGGCTTTCGCGCCCGTGGCAGCGGAGGCGAAGTCCATCTTGGAAGGGTCGGCAACCGGCAGATTGTCGGGGTCGAGCCCGGAGGCGATGATTGAGGCCTTCAGATAGTTGCCGTGGACGCCGGTGAAGTAATTGGAATAGACGATGTCGTTGGCGTAGGCCTCGACGATTGCTTGCTTGTAGGCGTCCGTCGCACGCGCCTCGCGTGTCGCAATAAAGGGGGATCCGATATAGGCCATATCGGCACCCATGGCCTGGGCTGCCAGAATGGAGCCGCCATTGGCAATTGCGCCTGCCAGAAGCAGCGGACCATCGAACCATTCGCGGATTTCTTGCACCAGTGCGAATGGCGAGAGCGTGCCTGCGTGCCCGCCAGCGCCGGTCGCCACCGCGATCAGACCATCGGCGCCCTTGCGGATTGCCGAATTGGCGTGGCGATTGTTGATCACGTCATGCAACACGATGCCGCCATAGGAATGAATTGCGGCATTCACCTCCGGCACGGCGCCAAGCGATGAGATGACGATCGGCACCTTGTATTTGACGCAAAGGCTAAGGTCATGCTCAAGCCGCTTGTTGGACAGATGCACGATTTGGTTGACCGCAAAAGGTGCCGCCGGGCGGTCTGGGTTTGCGGCATTGTGGGCGGCAAGTTCTTCCGTCAGCATCGCGAGCCACTCGTCCAACTGGCTTTCGGGGCGCGCGTTCAGGGCGGGAAATGCACCGACGACTCCCGCCTTGCATTGCGCCAGAGTCAACTCCGGATGAGATATAATGAAGAGCGGCGAGGCAATCACCGGCAGGCGGAGATTGTCCTTGAGAATGGACGGCAGCATGGTTCCTCCCAACGAACGACGATTGCTGATTTACGTTTACGCGCACGTAAGATTTAGCGAAGCGGGAGGCGGTTGAAAAGCGAAAAGAGTGATCGCCAAGGCGAAAGCCATCAAGCCCAACCAGTTGCCGCGGCACGGCGTGCTTTTTCAAAACCTATGCCTTGGCCGCCACAGTGGTGACGTTTTCCCCAAGCCAATTTCTGCTTTGCAGGGCAGGTGGCTTGCGGTTGCGCCTTCTAGTCGTTACCGAATCGTAAACATGGTGGCCGAGGCGTTGATCTTTCGCGATTGGCGAGGAAAAAGGACCGAGAGTGAGCGGACTGGAAACGGCAATCAGAAATGCCCTGGAAAAATCGGATCGGTCGAATGCCGAGGTGCGCGCACGCATCTATCAATCGTCGCGACAGGCGCTCGAAGCAGGCCTGCGCAAGCAGGGCATTGACGACGAGACAGTGGTCGCGCAGCAGCGCCAGCGGCTTGAAACACTCATCCACACCATTGAGACGGAAGAACGCAACCGCCTGTTGGACGTGGTGGAGGATCACGTCCGCAGGGAGGCTCAGCGCTCAGCGCCGCCTCCTGTCGCATCCCCTTCAGTCACTCAACCGGCGTCTGATGGTGCCGTTCCTTCCGTTTCGCCTGCGCGGCGAGACGAGGATGAAAATGAAGGCTATGCCGAGCCCGTAGAGCCACCTGTTCGCGCTGCGCCCCGTCACGCAGCCGCACCCGTACATGACGAGATGAGTGAGTTGCGCGCCGAGCGTTCGGACGAGGCCTCGGATCGCATCACCTCGTCTGCCGGTCCATCTTTCGAAGCGTCTTCGCTTGCCTTCAAACCGGAGCGTGCGGCCAAGGGTCGCCGCAAGAAGGGCATCATCACCCGCCTTTTCATCTGGTTCACGCTCCTCGCTTTCATCGGTTTCGGCGGCTGGTGGGTCTATAGCTCTGGCCTATTGCTGAGCCCGGCCGAGAGGGATACCAGCATTCCGAACCCGCCGCCGTCGGTGGAGGCTGAAGATTTCGATGGGCAGACAAGCCCGCAGGAGCCAACACTGTCGGCAGGGCGCGGTTTCTCGGACGCCTGGCAGGAAGTCTATAATGCAGAACGCGGCAATACCGGCCTTCAGCCGGGATCGCTCTCCAAGGTGGCAGATGTCGCGACTGCCGGTGGAAAGGCGGTCCGCGTCACCTCACAGACGGGCGATGCCGATGGCAATATCGCCATCACCGTTCCAGTCGATGTGCTGCGGGAAATGGCAGGCAAGTCTTCGACGATTTCCATTACCCTGCAGTCGGGCAGCAATGGCCAGAGCCAGGTGTCGGTATCGTGCAATTTCGGCACGCTCGGCGATTGCGCGCGCCACCGCTTCACAGCGACGCAGGAGCGTGCGGACATGCTGATCAATGTGAACTTCGATCGGACCATGGCACCCAATTCGCCTGGTCAGATTTTCATCAACAGCGATATCGATGGCAGCGCCCGACCGATCAACCTTTATTCGGTGCGCATCCTTCCGGGCCAGTAAAGCGCTCGCACGCCCGTGTATGGATCGCCTCGATAGCGCAGTGCGCGGCCATTGCACTTACCCCGGCGGGAATGAGGGTATGAAGCCGTCGCTTTTTAAGAGGCGATACTATGCTTGTGCCGAAATTGTCGAAAATCGAATTGATGAAGCGCGTCAAAGTGCGGACCAGATCGACGATCGACATGTAGACCCTATCGCGATCAAACCGCATGTCGAAGTCCGTCAGATCGGTCAAGGCCGATGCAGGTTCATCATGTCGGCAAGGCTGGGGAAACGATCTTTGTCATACCCATCGTGAAAAAAGGCGGAGCAGCGTTTTCCGCTCAACCTTTCTTCATCCGCCAGCGCTTTCGCGTTTATCAATCCACTCCCAGTCACATGCCGGGTGCCGGGCTATTTCAGAAACTTAGGTCCGCTTCCCAAAATCTTGTTGTCGATCTTGCCGATAGCCTGCTCATCCTTTCCGTCATAATCGAGCGAAGTCAGGATATGGCGGATGAGGTTCAGCCGCAGTCTGCGCTTGTCATTGGCGCGGATCACCGTCCACGGCGCATCATCGATATGCGTTTTCTCCAGCATTTCGTCGCGCGCTGCAGTGTAGTCGTCCCACTTGCCCAGGGCGGCAATGTCCATGTCCGATAGCTTCCAGGATTTCAGTGGGCTATGGCGCCTGTCATGGAAGCGGTCCAACTGCGTTTCACGGCCGATATCCAGATAGAACTTGAAGAGATGGATGCCCTCATGGACCAGCATCTTTTCCAGCCGAGGGACCTCTTTTAAAAATCGCTTATGTTCCTCGGGTGTGCAGAAGCCCATGACCGGTTCGACGCCGGCACGATTGTACCAAGAGCGGTCAAACAGCACGAACTCACCGGCTGTCGGGAAATGAGCTATGTAGCGCTGGAAGTACCATTGGCCACGCTCGGTCTCGGTCGGCTTGGTCAGCGCAACCACGCGTGCATAGCGCGGGTTTAGATATTCCCGCACCGCCCCGATGGAGCCGCCTTTACCGGCAGCGTCGCGTCCTTCGAAAAGTGCCATGATGCGCTGTCCGGTCGCCTGCTGCCAGAACTGCACCTTGACCAGTTCGATCTGGAGCGCCTCGATCTGGTCATCATACTCTTTCTGGTCGAGCTTCTTCTCGTAGGGATAGTCGCCCGCCGTCAACTTCTTGGACTGGATCCAATCGGGAAGGATCGGATCGTCGATATTGAAAACCCGTTCCTTGCCGTCGATTGTCAATGTCACGGACCGGTCCTTGACAGTTTCGCTCATGCTCTCTCCCTTTCGCACACGCATGTTTTGTCTTCACAACTTCAGAATCGTGTCCAACGAATTCAAGAGGCAAGAGATTTTGTCGATGCGTTGCTGTCCACATAAATTTTGCCGGCTACCTCTTGTACAAGGACAGACCGAAGAATCTCTGTCATGAAAGACGATTATCACCATCGGATCGAAAGCGAGACAAGTGGCGAAAACAAGCGATGGCAATGGCGGCGTTGGATGGGGAGGGTGCTTTGCTTAAACGGATGCGCGGCATGCGAAGAAACTGGCTTTCTCTGGTCGTCGTCACATTGCTGGCGGCGCTGGCGCTTGCCGAATGGCGCTCTCCCTATGTCGTCGTCGCGCTGTGGTTCGCCGCAGTCCTTGCCATCCTTGTCGTCGCTCCGTCCGTTGCAACCAGGAAGGACGAGAAGCAGCGCACGGAGGAAGGTGAACTACGATCCCAGGAGACGATCGACCAAGGTTTGATTGCCGGCGTGCGGGCAGGCCTTGCGGCGCTGGATACACCTGTATTCATCCTCGATCAGAATGCCGGTGTGCTCTTCGAGAATGCCGCTGCCGAACGCGCTTTTGGATTGCTGCCCGTCGGTTCCCACATTTCGGGTCGGTTGCGCTCGCCGGGCCTGCTGGATGTCATTCGCGAAACCATTTCCACCGGACAGCCGAACCAGGTGGAGCATTCCGAAAGGCTGCCCTCCGAGCGCGTCTTCGTCGTGCGCATTGCGCCTGCGGACATGCCGCAGACGGCAGATGCCCCATTTTACATCCTTTCCTTCCGCGATATCTCGGATCTGCGACGCATCGATCGAATGCGCAGCGATTTTGTCGCCAATGCGAGCCACGAGCTGAGAACGCCGCTTGCCTCGCTGCGTGGCTTCATCGAAACCATGCAGGGACCGGCTCGCAACGATCCGAAGGCGCAGGAGCGCTTTCTCGGTATCATGCTGGATCAAGCCACCCGCATGAGCCGTCTAGTCGACGACCTGATGTCCCTCTCGAGGCTTGAGCTTCGCGCCAATATCGCGCCGGATCAGAGGGTCGATCTCGTTCCCCTTCTTGGTCACGTCCGGGATTCGCTTCTGCCGCTCGCCGGTGAACTGGACGTTGAAATCGAACTACATATGCCCGACCATGTGGTGGAAGTGAACGGTGACCGCGACGAGTTGGTTCAGGTCTTTCAGAACCTAGTCGAGAATGCCTGCAAATATGGTCAGGACGGTAAGGTGGTGGACGTTTTCTTGCGCTACGAGCCGAACAAGCCGGTGGAGGTGAGCGTGGTGGATAAGGGCCCTGGCATCCCGGCTGAACATGTTCCGCGTCTTACCGAGCGTTTTTACCGGGTCAGCGTTGCGGACAGCCGCTCGAAAAAAGGCACGGGCCTTGGCCTCGCCATCGTCAAACATATTCTCACACGTCACCGGGCTCGCCTTATCGTGCGCTCGGAAATTGGCACCGGCACGGACTTCACCGTGCGTTTTTGACATGTAAACGACGCCTGCTCCAGAAGTCGTGAAGAATAGTTTTTAAAAACAAACACTTGATATGTCATAAATCTTTCACCGAAGTGACATAAAAGCGTGTGGCAAGGCTGGTTATGAAGAGGCCGCCGGGACAGCCCACACGGACTTAAAGGGTCTAGCCTCTTGCCGGCGCAGTTCACGAAAGCCCGAACACGGGCCCCACGACGGGAGAGTCATAATGAACGTCTTTAAATTGTCTGCAGCAGCTCTGGTGGCCTCCGTTGCCTTCGCAGGCGCCGCTTCTGCTCGCGACCAGATCCAGGTTGCTGGTTCCTCCACGGTGCTGCCTTACGCAAAGATCGTTGCTGAAAGCTTCGCCGAAGCTTTCCCGAACTTCAAGGCACCGGTTGTTGAGTCCGGCGGCACTGGCGGTGGTCTCAAGGCTTTCTGCTCCGGCGTGGGCGAAGGCACGATCGACATTGCCAATGCTTCGCGCAAGATCAAAGCCGACGAACTTGCAGCCTGCAAGTCCGCTGGCGTCGCTGACGTTCAGGAAGTGAAGATCGGTTACGATGGTATCGTCTTCGCCATGGACAAGTCCAACAAGGACGTCAAGTTCGAGCCGAAGGACCTGTACCTTGCTCTGGCCGCTGAAGTCGTCAAGGACGGCAAGCTCGTTGCCAACCCCTACACCAAGTGGTCCGAAATCAACAAGGAACTGCCTGACGTAGAGATCGCCGCCTACATCCCTGGCTCCAAGCACGGCACGCGCGAAGTCTTCGAAGAGAAGATCATGGCTGACGGCTGCAAGGAAGCTGGCGCGACGGACGCGATCAAGGGTCTGATCTCCGACGCCAAGCAGGCTGCTGCCAAGTGCGTAGCCATCCGTAAGGACGGCAAGGCTGTCGATATCGATGGCGACTACACCGAGACGCTTGCTCGTATCGATGCCAACAAGTCCGGCGTCGGCGTCTTCGGCCTCGCTTTCTACGACAACAACAAGGACAAGCTGAAGGTTGCGACCGTTGGTGGCGTTGTTCCTTCCACGGAATCCGTTGCTTCCGGCAAGTACCCGGTCTCGCGTCCGCTGTTCTTCTACGTCAAGAAGGCTCACCTCGGCGTCATCCCTGGTCTGAAGGAATATGTTGAGTTCTTCACCTCTGACGAGATGATCGGCCCTGACTCTCCGCTGGCCAACTACGGCCTGGTTTCTGCCCCTGAAGCCGAGCGCAAGGAAATCCGCGCTCAGTTCGAATCCGGCAAGACCATGTAATAGTTCTTGGAAAGCGCAGCGCATGAGCGTTGCGCTTTCCAACTCTTTCTGTTTGCAAGGTCGGTTTGCTGGCCGTCGCTCAGTCCAGAAGGGTTGACAGTTCCTATTTATCGTAAGACCAAGCCGCCGATAAATATGATGTATCAACCCGGAATGCGTGAACTGAATACAGATCCGGCATGGTGCGGTGATCAGCCGCCGGTGCTGCGCTCTTGGTGAAATGATGCCGCATCGTGCCGCGTGGTGCGCCGAGGAAACTCTCCATGAACACATCCATCCTTCTGCTCGTATTGGCGCTGATCGGCATTTCCAGTTATGTGCTGGGCAAGCGCCGTGCCGCGGTGTTGGCGGGCGCACGTTCGTCCAACATGCATTCCCGTTCGGGTTATCACGGCTCCTATGTTTTGATCTGGGCTCTGATCCCTTCTGCGCTGATCCTGGCGCTTTGGCTGGTCGTAAGCCCCCTCGTCATCAATTCGGCAGTCCATGCTAGCTTCCCGGAAGACATCAAGGCACAGCCGGAAGCGCAGCAGAGCCTGACCTACGGCATGGTGACGTCGATCGCGCGTGGCTTGAACCAACTCTCGTCATCTGAGTACGACGCAGTAAAGGCAGATCCGGCCACGGCGCGCACGGTGCTCGCGTCCAAGGGTGTTGCCATCGCTGGCGATCCACAGCCTTACATGATCGAGGCCGCGGAAAAGCTGAACACGCTGACGTCCACCAGCCGTATCGCCATGGCGCTGGTCGTGCTTCTTGCTGCACTCGGCGGCGCATTCCATGCCCTTCGCGCCATCGCACCGCGCTTTCGTGCCCGCAACCGGGTCGAGCAGGTCATTCTCGGCGCGTTGCTGGTGGCCTCTTCAATCGCGATCCTGACGACCATCGGCATCGTCATGTCGATGCTGACGGAAGCGATCCAGTTCTTTCAGATGGTGCCTGCCCACCAGTTCTTCTTCGGCACGGTATGGGACCCACGCTTCGCCGCAGCTGGTTCTACCGATAGCTCCGGTCAGTTCGGCCTTATTCCGCTGCTCGCCGGTACGCTCTATATCGGCTTCGTGGCCATGCTGGTCGCGGTTCCGGTCGGTCTGTTTTCGGCAATCTACATGGCCGAGTATGCAAGCCCGCGTTTGCGCTCTATCGCCAAGCCGCTCTTGGAAGTGCTCGCCGGCATCCCGACGATTGTCTACGGCTTCTTTGCGCTGACGACTGTCGGTCCGTTCCTGCGTGACATCTCTGCTCAAATCAACGGTCTGGCAACCGGCAACTATGCCAGCTTCATCCAGGCACAGAGCGTCATCACTGCCGGCTTCGTCATGGGTATCATGCTGATCCCTTACGTTTCCTCGCTGTCGGATGACATCATCACCGCCGTGCCTCGCTCGCTTCGCGATGGCTCGTTGGGCCTTGGTGCCACCCGCTCCGAGACGGTCAAGAAGGTCATTCTGCCGGCCGCTCTTCCAGGCATCGTCGGCGCGATCCTGATGACCGCCTCGCGCGCCATCGGTGAAACCATGATCGTGGTTCTGGCCGCCGGTGTTGCCGCCCGCCTGCAACTTAACCCCTTCGAGCCGATGACAACCGTAACCGTCAAGATCGTCAGCCAGCTGACGGGCGACCTTGAGTTCACCTCGCCGCAGACGCTCGTTGCCTTCGCGCTTGGCATCACGCTGTTTGCGATCACGCTTTGCCTCAATATCTACGCGCTCTACATCGTGCGCAAATACCGGGAGCAGTACGAATGACCGACGTCGTTACTCAGGGCGTTTCCGCCCCCGCCGCAACGAAGAAGGTCCGTCGCGATATCGGCATCAAGCGCCGTTATGCCGCAGAGCGCCGCTTCCGCACCTATGGTGTCGCTGCGATCTCCTTCGGCCTGTTGTTTCTCTTCCTGCTTCTCTGGTCCGTCATCGGCAAGGGCTACACCGCCTTTCAGCAGACGATGATCACGATCCCGGTCGAGTTCTCGCAACAGATCATCGATCCGGACAATGTCCGTGCTCAGAACCCGACCAAGCTGATGACGGCGAATTATCCGGTTGTGGCCCGCAACTCGCTTGCCAAGGTACTCGGCGTTTCGCTGGAAGACCGTACGGCGTTGCGCGCCGTCAACGCGCTTATCTCTGACAGCGTCCGCACCCAGCTTCGCGATATCGTCACCTCCGACCCGAACGTGATCGGCACGACGCGCACCGTTTCTCTTCTGGCATCGGGTGATGTCGACAGTGCCTTCAAGGGCCAGGTCGATATGACTGGCGAGGAGCAGAACCGCCGCATCTCCGACCAGCAGGTCGGCTGGATGAACCAGTTGGTGGAAAAGGGCGCGTTGGAAAAGAAGTTCAACACCGGTATCTTCTTCAACGGCGCGTCCAGCCGCCCTGAGGCATCCGGTGTCGGCGTTGCACTCATCGGCTCCTTCTACATGATGCTGATCGTTCTGGTGCTGTCGCTGCCGATTGGCGTTGCAGCCTCCATCTACCTGGAAGAGTTTGCGCCGAAGAACCGCCTGACGGACCTTATCGAGGTCAACATCAACAATCTGGCGGCGGTACCCTCTATCGTTTACGGTCTGCTCGGTCTTTCGGTGTTCATCAACTTCATGGGCTTCCCGCGCTCGGCTTCGCTCGTCGGCGGTCTGGTGCTCACATTGATGACGCTGCCCACGATCATTATCGCGACGCGTGCAGCCTTGAAGGCCGTGCCGCCGTCTATCCGCGCAGCCGCACTCGGTCTTGGCGCATCGAAGATGCAGACCATCTTTCACCACGTGCTGCCGCTCGCCATGCCCGGCATCCTGACCGGTACCATCATCGGTCTCGCACACGCCCTTGGCGAAACAGCTCCACTGCTTCTCATCGGCATGGTGGCCTTCGTCGCCAACTACCCGACGACGCCGCTCGATCCTGCAACAGCGCTGCCGGTTCAGATCTACATGTGGGCAAACGAAGCCGAACGCGCCTTTGTCGAGAGAACGTCTGGCGCTATCATCATCCTGCTTATGTTCCTCCTTGTGATGAATGTGGGCGCAATCCTCCTGCGTCGCCGCTTCGAGCGTCGCTGGTAAAAGCATTTTGAGAAAAGTGGATACCTGGTTTCCGTCTGAAAATGCGAAGAACCAAGGGAGAACGGAACAATGAACATGTTGTCGGAAGCAGCAGTTGAAAAGGCGCTGGACAAGAAAATGAATGAAGTTTCCTATAAGATGATCGGCAAGGACGTCTCCGTCTACTACGGCGAGAAGCGCGCCCTTTACGATGTGAACCTCAATGTTCGCGAAAACACCGTAACGGCGCTCATCGGCCCATCCGGTTGTGGCAAGTCCACCTTCCTGCGCACATTGAACCGCATGAACGACACCATCGACGGTTGCCGCGTGACCGGCCAGATCACGCTCGACGGTGAAGACATCTACGATCCTGCAATCGATGTCGTCGAGCTTCGCGCGCGTGTCGGCATGGTGTTCCAGAAGCCGAACCCGTTCCCGAAGTCGATCTACGAAAACATCGCCTACGGCCCGCGCATCCACGGTCTTGCCCGCAACAAGGCGGATATGGATCAGATCGTCGAGTCCAGCTTGCAGAAGGCAGGTCTCTGGAACGAAGCCAAGGACCGCTTGCATGAGTCCGGTACCGGTCTCTCCGGTGGTCAGCAGCAGCGCCTGTGCATCGCGCGTGCTGTTGCCGTTTCGCCGGAAGTCATCCTGATGGATGAGCCCTGCTCGGCGCTCGACCCGATCGCGACTGCCAAGGTCGAGGAACTGATCCACGAGCTTCGCGCCAACTACACCATCGTCATCGTGACCCACTCGATGCAGCAGGCCGCTCGCGTGTCCCAGCGCACCGCCATGTTCCACCTCGGTCATCTGGTCGAGGAGAACGATACGGACAAGATGTTCACCAACCCGGATGACCAGCGTACCCAGGACTATATCATGGGTCGTTTCGGCTGATCCTGCTGTTGCCCGCGCATCCCACCGCGCCTGTCGCTTGAGCCAACAAAAGGCTTGCGACAGGGCGTTTCGAAACTGGAGATTACGACTATGCCGACACATTCCCACATCATGTCAGCCTATGACGAGGAGCTGAAGTTCCTCAGCCGCCGGATCGCCGAAATGGGCGGACTGGCCGAGCAGATGTGCGCCGACGCAGTGCGCGCGCTCGTCAATTCCGATGCGGCCTTGGCGCAGAAGGTCATCTCCGACGATACGATCCTCGATCACGCCGAGCGTGAAATCGGCGACAAGGCGATCGTGACGATCGCCAAGCGTCAGCCGATGGCGGCGGACCTGCGCGAAATCATCGGTTCGCTGCGCATCGCCGCAGACCTCGAGCGCGTCGGCGATCTGGGCAAGAACACCGCCAAGCGCGTCATTGCAGTGGCAGGCACCGGCGTTCCGCGTAAACTGGCGCGTGGCCTGGAGCACCTGTCGGAACTGGCGCTGGTTCAGCTGAAGGAAGTGCTGGACGTCTACTCCACGCGTTCGGCGGAAAAGGCCCAGGCCATCCGCGAGCGCGATGAAGAGATCGACGCCATGTACACCTCGCTCTTCCGCGAGCTTCTGACCTACATGATGGAAGATCCGCGCAACATCACCACCTGCACGCATCTTCTGTTCTGCGCCAAGAACATCGAGCGTGTTGGCGATCACGCGACCAACATTGCCGAGACCATCTACTACATGACCACCGGCAGCCAGCCGGCAGGTGAGCGTCCGAAGGACGATAGTTCCAACACGCTCGGCGCTGTGACCGAGTAAGCGACAGATAGGATCTGGAGCCATGGTGCCGAAAATCGCCGTTGTCGAAGATGAGGAGGCGCTGAGCGTCCTCCTGCGTTACAATCTCGAATCCGAAGGCTATGACGTCGACACTATTCCGCGTGGCGACGAGGCGGAAATCCGCCTCCAGGAGCGCACGCCGGATCTTCTCATCCTTGACTGGATGTTGCCAGGCGTCTCCGGCATCGAGCTTTGCCGTCGCCTGCGTATGCGCCCCGAAACCGAACGTCTGCCGATCATCATGCTGACGGCGCGCGGCGAGGAAAGCGAACGGGTTCGCGGTCTGGCTACGGGCGCCGACGACTATGTCGTCAAACCCTTTTCCACGCCGGAGCTGATGGCACGTGTCAAGGCGATGCTGCGTCGCGCCAAACCCGAGGTTTTGTCCTCGGTGCTGAAATGCGGTGATATCGAACTCGACCGTGAGACGCATCGCGTTCACCGCAAAAGCCGCGAAGTCCGCCTTGGGCCGACCGAGTTCCGTCTGTTGGAATTCCTCATGACGTCGCCGGGACGCGTCTTCTCCAGATCTCAGCTTCTCGATGGCGTCTGGGGACATGACATCTACGTGGATGAACGCACGGTGGACGTCCATGTTGGTCGCCTGCGCAAGGCACTGAACTTCTCGAGCATGCAGGATGTGATCCGTACCGTTCGCGGTGCCGGATATTCCATGGAAGCCTGATTGCCTTAGGGAGCGCTTTCTATCATGGCAAGCGCTCCGATTTTTCTCACGCAGCAGCCTGCAGCATATGGCTACGGGGCGTCAGATCTCGAGGTAGGAAGGGGATAGCGCGCGGCGTCTATTTCGTCCTGCGATAGCGGGCTGCGTTGCAGCACCTCCTCATAGTGGGCTCTGGTTCGAGCGCCATAACTCTCCTTGATGTCGTTCATCAGCTCGATTTCCTGATACATCCAGTTCCAGCGCGAGTAGCGGTCAGGATCGCCAGAGCGACCGGCTTGCTTTTGCCGAAACTCAAGCTCTCGATCGCGCACCAACGCGCTCGAGACGATCGACATCAGTTGGAACGCGGCATCGTCCATGTCGTTCGCCTCGCGCCGCCAATACTCCTTGCCACGCTCTTCGCAGATCAGCCAGTAGCGACCCCGTCGCCATTCGACATATACCGTCCCGTCGCCGCGTGCGCGGCGCGGGATCGGAGGGAAGGGCGTTTTGACCACCTTCGTCCATAGGACCGAGATATAGTCGTAGAGCGTGTCGATCGCGTTCATGGTGGTAGTCTGCGCATGATCGCTGCTGCAGGCAAGTCTGGACCAATTGGATCGAGGAAACGCTTGAAGGAACGCACAAAAAAAGCGGGCCGAAGCCCGCTTTTCGAAATGGTCTTGAAACTGAGCCTTACGCCTTACGGCGTTCGCTCACCGGCTGGTAAGCCATTTTCGCGTGGAACTTGCAATAAGGCGACGCTTCAGCTGCTTCGCAGCCACAGAAGTGGAAGTCGTCCTTGAGCGGGTCACCGACGGGCCACTTGCAGGTACGTTCGGTCAGCTCCGTCAGTGTCAGGCGACGCGAGATCGGGATGACGACATTGTTGGAAGAGCGGACATATTCCATGGGCTCGACCGCGTCGATCTCCATGTCTTCCTTGAACGCGAGAGCGCCAGTGGTGCGTGCAGGTGCAGGACGGCTCGTTGCGACACGGGCCGGAGCAGCCGTGTAGCTTGCTGGGCGCGGCGCTGCTGCAGGACGCTTAGGCGCAGGGCGCGACGTGGCGACCGTGCCGCCAGCCTTGGCGCGACCTGGCAGGTTCAGGCGGTGAACCTTGCCGATGACGGCATTGCGGCTCACACCGCCCAGTTGTGCTGCGATCTGGCTTGCGCTAAGCCCTTCGGACCATAATCTCTTGAGTTTTTCTACTCGTTCGTCCGTCCAGTTCATGCCGCTTCTCCGCTCGTCGCGTTGTTTCGGGCAGAATCCACCTGCGATGCCGTGGAGTGAACCACGCGCAGGCCATTTGCCAGATTGTAGGTGACTAGTTCCGCCGCATTGCAGTCTAGTAATTGACGGTTAACCTAATCGTCGGTTGACTCCGTGACAAGAGTCGCAGGAATCATCTGGAATCGATTTTCCGGTTTTCCCCAACTTGCTTCCCCTGTGAGTCAGAAAGGCAACAGTTGGTGGTTGCTGGAAGCTTGCTTACCAAGGCTTGTAAATGCCCGAAAGTGCCGAGATTTGTTGACATTAGGTGGGGAAGTGACAATAGTGACCTCGCAATGAAGACAGCATGCAAGCCGCCGCGAGGCGGCATTTTTGATTTTCAGGGCAGGGATAACCCGCTAGCCCTATTGACAGTCGTCTGTCCCGACTTGACGTAAGGAGTGATGTCGCCATGGCCGAAACTGCCCCCAAATCCGGGCCGTTGTTCGATACGTTTTCCAGAGCCCCCTTACGCTTCGAACGAGGCGAGGGCGTTTGGCTGATCACGGAAACCGGCGAGCGATATCTCGATTTCGGTGCGGGCGTCGCCGTGACCTCCGTCGGCCACAGCCATCCCCATATGGTTGATTCTCTGAAGGCGCAGGTAGAGAAGGTCTGGCACCTGTCCAACCTTTATGAGGTTGCAGGTCAGGAAGTGCTGGCCAAGCGGCTGACCGATGCGACTTTTGCCGACAAGGTGTTCTTCACCAACTCAGGCGCCGAAGCGCTGGAATGCGCCATCAAGACCGCACGCCGTTATCAATACACCCACGGCCACCCGGAAAAATTCCGCATCATCACCTTTGAAGGCGCGTTTCATGGCCGCACGCTTGCCACCATCGCGGCTGGCGGCCAGGCCAAATATCTGGAGGGTTTCGGCCCCAAGGTCGAGGGTTTCGATCAGGTGCCGTTCGGTGATCTCGACGCGCTCAAAGCTGCTATCGTGCCTGAAACGGCAGCCCTTTTGATCGAGCCGATCCAGGGTGAGGGCGGTATCCGCGTCGTCGCGCCTGAGTTCCTGCGTACGCTGCGGGCGCTTTGCGAAGAGCACGGCCTGCTGTTGATCTTCGACGAAGTGCAGACTGGCGTTGGCCGTACCGGCAAGTTTTTTGCGCATGAATGGTCCGGCGTCACGCCCGACATCATGGCGGTTGCCAAGGGCATCGGCGGCGGCTTCCCTTTCGGCGCTTGCCTGGCAACGGCAGACGCCGCATCCGGCATGACCGCCGGCTCGCACGGGACGACCTACGGCGGCAACCCGCTGGCCATGGCCGCTGGCAATGCCGTGCTTGATATCGTTCTGGCTGAAGGCTTTATCCAGCACGTGCGCGACGTGGCGCTCGTCTTCCGCCAGGGATTGGCTTCGTTGAAGGATCGCTATCCGGATGTGATCGAGGAAATCCGTGGCGAAGGTCTTCTGCTTGGTATAAAGGCGCGGATTCCTTCCGGCGATCTGCTTCAGGCAATGCGCGCAGAACATCTTCTTGGTGTGCCGGCGGGCGATAACGTCATCCGCCTGTTGCCGCCGCTGGTCGTCACCGCTGAAGAAGCGCGTGACGGGCTTGCGCGCATCGAGAAGGCCGCTGAAGCACTTACCACCAAACTGGCAAAGAGCGCCTGACACAAGGCGCATCGAGGGCCGGCGTAAAGGGTGGCCCGCATTGATGGGACTAAATTAAATGGCAAAGCATTTTCTCGACCTTTCGGCCGTCGGCTCGCAAGACCTGCGGCTCATTCTCGAAGACGCAAAGAGCCGCAAGATCGCGACCAAGAACGGAACGGCGGACAAGCCGCTCGCCGGTAAGATGCTGGCGATGATTTTCGAAAAGCCGTCGACGCGGACCCGCGTGTCCTTCGATGTCGGCATGCGCCAGCTGGGTGGCGAAACGCTATTTCTCTCCGGCACTGAAATGCAGCTTGGTCGCGCCGAAACCATCGGCGATACGGCAAAGGTTCTGTCGCGCTATGTGGACGCTATCATGATCCGCACGACCGATCATAACCGTCTGCTGGAGCTTGCCGAACATGCCACGGTTCCTGTCATCAACGGCCTGACGGACGAGACGCATCCCTGCCAGATCATGGCCGACATCATGACCTTCGAAGAGCATCGCGGCCCTGTGATGGGCAAGACGATTGCCTGGACGGGCGACGGCAACAATGTGCTGCATTCGCTGGTCGAGGGCTCTGCCCGCTTCGGCTATAAGATGAACATGGCCGTTCCCATGGGTTCGGAACCGCTGGACAAGTATCTCAATTGGGCGCGCAACAATGGCGGCGAGATCATGTTGTGCCACGATGCCGAGCGCGCCGTTGCCGGTTCCGACTGCATCGTCACCGATACCTGGGTCTCCATGAACCAGGAGCACAAGGCGCGCGGCCATAACATCTTCCAGCCGTATCAGGTCAATGAAGCCCTGATGAAGAAGGCCAATAGAGAGGCGCTCTTCATGCATTGCCTGCCCGCACACCGCGGCGAGGAAGTGACCGATGCGGTGATCGACGGCCCGCAATCCGTGGTCTTCGATGAGGCGGAAAACCGTCTACACGCGCAGAAGGCCGTGATTGCCTGGTGCATGGGCGTCATCTGATCTGGAGTTAGGGTAAAAGCCAGGGGCGCCGCCGGGAACTTGAATTTCCAGCGTAACGCCCCATCTTTACGCCAACCAGTGCTGCCGGTTCACGGCGGCGTTTCATCAATTGTTTATCGCGACATTTGGGCAGGGGATGGTTTCGTTTTGCCATTCCCAGCTTTATCTTTGCGAGAACCGCACAAAAGACCTGCAGATCGCGGCCGAAAACGTGGCGATCGCGTCCGCATTTCGGACGGCAGGTAAGAAGGAGCAGGACCATGGCGGACGTGACCGTAGAACTGGATGATATGAACTTTGCTGGCGACGATAAGGTCGTCCCCTTCCAGGTGGAAGGGCTAGACGTTCGCGGACGCGCAGTGCAGGTCGGTCCGCTCTTGAACGCGATCTTGCAGCGCCATGATTATCCGCCCGTTGTCGCCCGGCTTCTGGCGGAAGCCTTGGTGCTGACGGCGCTGATCGGCACGTCGCTGAAATTCTCCGGCAAGCTCACGGTGCAGACCAAGGGCGATGGTCCCGTCGATCTTCTGGTCGCAGATTTTACCGCGCCGGAAAACATGCGCGCCTATGCCCGCTTCGATGAAGATCGTTTGGCAGAAGCGACGGCGGCTGGACAAACATCGCCCGAGCAGCTTCTTGGCACCGGCATTCTCGCCTTCACCATCGATCAGGGCGTGGGCATGCAGCCCTATCAGGGCATCGTGCCTCTGGACGGTTCATCGCTGGAGGAAATCGCAAGCGTTTACTTCCGTCAGTCTGAACAGTTGCCGACGCGGGTGCGCTTGGGCGTTGCCGAGTTTTTCGACCGCGACAGCGAGGGCAAGCCACGTCGTGGCTGGCGTGCCGGTGGCATCATCGCGCAGTTCCTGCCACAGGCGCCGGAGCGTTTGCGCACCCGCGATCTTCATGGTGGCGACGGTGATGAGAGCACGTTCGCGGAAGCCGACGACGACGCATGGACCGAAGCGGTAGCGCTCATCGACACGGTAGACACCGACGAGTTGACCGATCCACAGGTGCAGGTGGAGCGGCTGCTGTTCCGACTCTTCCACGAGCAGGGCGTGCGCATCTACGAGCCGCAGTCGATCATCGACAAATGCAGCTGCTCACGCGAGAAGATCAAGAGCGTGCTGTCTGGATTTTCGGCAGAAGAAATCGAGGACAGCCAGGAAGATGGCGTCGTTTCGGTGAGCTGCGAGTTCTGCTCGACGACCTATCGTTATCCTGTCGAAGAGCTGCAGGCTTGAAATTCAAGAGCGGGGTGAAAGCCCCGCTCAGTTCAGCACCCGTGCAAGTCCCGGGCTGTCCAGCGAGAAGGCTGGGATATCCACGGTGAAGACCTCACCTGTGTCCGTCTCCATTTCGTAGTGCCCGAACATCATGCCCGACGGTGTGTCCAGCGGGCAGCCGGAAGAGTACTCGTAGCTATCGCCTGGCCGCAGGTATGGCTGTTCACCCACGACGCCGGGTCCGGTAACTTCGTCCACCACTCCAGTCTGATCGGTGATGTGCCAATAACGATTGACCAGCGTCACAGCCTGGTCGGAATTGTTCGTGATCACGACCGTGTATCCCCAGACGTAGCGGCTATCGTCCGGGTCCGATTGTTCTTCGAGATAATATGGATCGACGGTGACCTCTATCTCTCTTGTCGATGCACGATACATGTTCGCGACCTTGGCTGTCTCTGGCTCTAGCATTTTAGTCTACTACACCGAATGAAGGACAGGAATGTCCGTTGACTGGGACTACGTAGTTTCAATGCGTTACGAGGCAAAAGCGTTGCGTATCAGGAGTGTTTCTCCATTCAATACGCACAAAATCATAAAAAGAGAGTAGAGAAACCATGGTTTCTCTAAAATAATACAAGCCTTAGTGCCGCCCTCGCGTGACGAGCAGAAGCTTGGAAAAATGAAGAATAAAGCCCGGTGATCGATCACCGGGCACTCTATATCACGCAGAAACCTTGGCCAACGCCGCTGCAAAGTCTTCCAGCAGATCGTCGGTGTCCTCGATTCCACAAGACAGACGCAGCGTCCCACCGGAAATGCCGAGTTCCGCACGCGCCTCATCCGTCAGGTTCTTGTGCGTCGTGGTCGCCGGATGGGTGATCAGGCTCTTGGCATCGCCGAGATTGTTGGAAATCTTGACGACTTCCAGAGCATTCTGCAGCTTGAAAGCCGCTTCCTTGCCGCCCTTCAACTCAAAGCAGACGAGCGTCGAGCCGCCCGACATCTGCCGTGCGATGATATCAGCCTGCGGATGGTCGGCCCGGCCCGGATAGATGACCTTGGCAACCTTGGTCTGGTCGGCCAGGAAGTCGGCAATCTTGCCGGCATTTTCTGTCTGCTGCTTGACGCGCAGTGGCATCGTTTCGATACCCTTCAGCAGCGTCCAGGCGTTGAAGGGAGAAAGTGCTGGGCCAGTGTGGCGGAAGTAATCCTGAAGCTCTTCCTCGATCCACTTCTTGTCCGACAGCACCACGCCGCCGAGGCAGCGTCCCTGACCATCGATATGCTTGGTGGCGGAATAAACGACGATATGCGCGCCTAGCTCCAGAGGCTTCTGGAAGAGCGGCGTCGCAAACACGTTGTCGACAACGACCTTTGCGCCGATCTGGTTGGCAAGCTTGGCAACGCCAGCAATATCCACCACTTCCAGCGTCGGGTTGGTTGGGCTTTCGAGGAAGAACAGCTTGGTGTTGGGCTTGATCGCCTTTTCCCAGTTGGCAAGATCGCGGCCATCGACCAGCGTGCATTCGATGCCGTATTTCGGCGCAAGCGTTTCTACCACCCAGCGGCAGGAACCGAAAAGCGCGCGGGCCGCAACGATGTGATCGCCGGCCTTCAGCTGGCAGAGAATGGCAGCGCTGACAGCGGCCATGCCGGATGCCGTGGCGCGGGCATCTTCGGCACCTTCCAGCAGGCACATGCGCTTTTCGAACATGTCGTTGGTCGGGCTTGCATAGCGCGCGTAGATGAATCCATCTGTCTCGCCCTTGAAGCGCGCTTCGGCGGCTTCCGAGTTTTCGTAGACAAAGCCCTGGGTCAGGTAGAGGGCTTCGGACGTTTCACCGTAGGGGGAGCGCAGCGTACCGCCATGTACGAGTTGCGTTGCCGGGCGCCATTTCTTGCTCATTTGATCACCTTCAAACAAAAAAACCGGTCGCAAAAGCAGACCGGTTGCAAGCACCCGGTCTTTTTAGCCACTTGTTTAACGTGGCTGCAAGCCGACCGGCCAAATCACCACGGGATAAGATTGCCTTACTGCCGTTAACAACTTGCGTCAATGGCTTGCTTTTGATTTTGTCGGCGCGGAACAGGGGCAATGACGATGACGAGAACCACAGGTATTCTGGCCGATGGCGCGATACGGGCGCTGTTTTCTTCCGGCCACCTGAAGAGCGAGCGGGCGCTGGATGCGGATCAGATCCAGCCGGCAAGCCTCGACCTGCGTCTCGGGGCCAAGGCTTACCGCGTACGTGCAAGCTTCATGCCCGGCCCAGGCACCAAGGTCATTGAAAAGCTGGACCGCCTGCGTCTGCATGAGATCGATCTGAGCGAAGGCGCCGTGCTGGAAACCGGCTGCGTCTATATCGTGCCCCTGATGGAAGCGCTGGCGCTGCCCGCCGATATGTCCGCCTCGGCAAACCCGAAAAGTTCCACCGGTCGCTTGGATATCTTCACCCGCGTCATCACCGACCAAGCGCAGGAATTCGACAAGATCCCGGCAGGCTATCAGGGGCCACTTTATCTCGAAGTCAGCCCGCGCACCTTCCCCATCGTCGTGCGCCAGGGCTCGCGCCTGTCGCAGATCCGCTTCCGTATTGGCCATTCGCTGCTCAACGAGAGTGAGTTGCAGACGCTTCACAACAATGAAATTCTGGTCGCAAGCGACACGCCGAACGTCTCAGGCGGCGGCATTGCGCTGTCCATCGATCTCCAAGGTTTTGGCGAAAACAATTTGATCGGCTATCGCGGCAAGCACCACACTGCAGTCGTCGATGTGGACAAGAAGGCAGCTCATGACGTGCTAGATTTCTGGGAGCCGCTCTACTCACGCGGCCGTGCCGAACTGATCCTCGATCCGGATGAATTCTACATCCTCGTCTCGCGTGAAGCCGTGCATGTACCACCGCTCTACGCGGCGGAGATGACACCCTTCGATCCCTTGGTCGGCGAATTTCGTGTCCACTACGCCGGCTTCTTCGACCCCGGCTTCGGCCACGCCAGCGCAGGTGGCACCGGCAGCCGCGCCGTTCTCGAAGTCAGAAGCCACGAGGTACCCTTCATCCTGGAACACGGCCAGATCGTCGGACGTCTTGTGTACGAGCATATGCTGACCAAACCCGATGGCCTCTACGGCACCGGTCTTGGCTCCAACTACCAGGCCCAGGGCTTGAAGCTCTCAAAGCATTTCCGCGCCGAGTGATCGCCAAAGGTCACGCACGTGCGTTTGGCTTGACAGCCGCTTTGTTCTATCGGAAATCTTGAGACATGCGGGTGTAGCTCAATGGTAGAGCAGCAGCTTCCCAAGCTGAATACGAGGGTTCGATTCCCTTCACCCGCTCCAGCTGCCTTCCAAAGAGTTTGTCGCCGTACATCACACTGACTGTGGCTTGAAAACGCTGGGGAGCCGTACTTTCAGGCGCGGTCATACGTAAACGATGTCAGCAAGGATGTGACGAAGTTGCTGGCTTTTTCCTTGACGAGGACTTCCGTCCATTCGTCCGTTCCGCGAAATCTCAGATCTGTCTGGATACTGTCGACTGCTGCGGCTTCGATGCGTTCGATGTGCTCTTTGAAATGCGCTTCACCCTTGGCCTGGTAAAGGTCGCGGATGACCACCCGGAGGATTTCCTGCATCGCGATTTGCCATGCTGTGTTGGTCGCATTGAGTTCGTTGGCTGTTGTTGACATGCGTCCCACCTGTTTTGCTGGGTTTCTTGGCTCTCACCGAAGGGTTGCGCAAAACCATAAGGAGATGCTGCGAAAACTGTATGCAATAAAACGAGGCCTCAACGCTCAGTGAGCGAGACCTGAGGATCACACCACGATTTAAGATGTGGAGCAGACAGACGGCGTCTTCTTGCTGCGTTTGGTTGCCGGAGCATCCGCCACGGACTTGCGATCTGCCAGTTCTTTTGCAAGGCGAGCTGCCTTCAGCCTGGCTGTTTTTGCGTCACGCGCATCGACGGCAGCTTGCAGTTCATCCACAGCTTGATTTTTTGCAAAGAATGACGTTTGAAGCTTGCCGAAGGCAAGCTCTGCCTGCTGGCGAGATTTGCTGTGTGTTTCTGTCATGGGTATTTACCTTTCCGGCCAAACGCCGAAATAAAAAAGGCCAGGCGAAACGCCTGGCCTCGAATGAAATTGCTCCCGGCAGTGCCAGTACATCCGTGGTCAAAGAGGAGCCGATCTCACTTATGCGGACTGCAGATTGGTCGCAGACATCTTGCCCGACTTGTTGTCGCGCTCAAGTTCGAAGCCAATCTTCTGACCTTCGACGAGTTCGCGCATTCCTGCACGTTCGACAGCCGAGATGTGAACGAACGCGTCTGCGCCGCCATTGTCAGGCTGAATGAAGCCGAAGCCCTTAGTGGAATTAAACCATTTAACTGTGCCAGTGGTCATAATGAACCCTTTCAAAGCATAGAGTGAACGACCGCGCAACGAATGCAACGCGGGTAAAAACCGACTATTTTTGAAAGAGAAGTTCGCTTAGAGCGCGGTGCCAATCGCGCGGTAGACAAAGCTCGGCAAGCAAAAGATCGATGACGTATCTATAGACGGGTTCACTCCGGGAGTCAACGAAAAGTTTTTAACTTTACCGATGTTCATCTTTTGGTTGTGCTCGGCGTGGATTGCGTTACATTCTTAAGCGCCGCAAAGACAGCCGCGATTTCGGCTAATTTATCGATGGGAAGCGCATTGTCTGATTCAAGCACAGCCCAGAATGGTGCCGCTTCCGCTGCTACAAATGCTTCACCAGCTTTTTATCGCGAACATCCTGCCCGTAGATGAAAGCCTGGCGTTTGTAGGGAGCTAGAACGCACCGCCTAGCTCTTTCGACTTCGTAATAAGCTCGGCCGCGTGCGCGTCGTCTTCTAGCGATCCATACAAAATCTCGACCCTGCCTTCTTTCATACTGCAGTAATTGAGGATCCCCATCTTCAGCTGGGTTTGAACGGAAATGTCGTAGCCGCGCTTGCGATAGTCATCTTCGGTCGCGCCGGCGATGCCCACCATCAGCACCTTTCTGTGCGGATAGGTCTTATCGCCAAAGGCCCAATTCTGTGCCCACACACGATCGATCCAGCCTGTGAGGATTGCCGGCATAGACCACCACCAGACGGGAAAGAAGAGCGCTGTGGCATCATTTCTTTCCACACGCTCCGTCTCTCATTGAACGTCATCCGCGAAGTCTATGGTGCGTCCGCTCCAATCCGGCTCGTCCTGAGCTTTAAGAACCGGATCGAAATTCTCTGCCACCAGATCGGCGAACTCGACATCGTGACCGTTCGCTTGCGCTGCGTCGGCAAAAGCACGTGCCGCTTGATGTGTCAGCGCGTCCAGCCGTGGATGGGCGACGACGAGCAAAATCTTCATAAAGTGATATCATTCAAGGTAACCAGGCGAACGCAGACCGCGCGGCAGCGTTCGAGACCTGCGCCGGTTAAGACGCCACTCAGGCGGTCTGGGTATGAAGAAAGGATCCGCACTTCAATCCTGCCATGACGTGGTGCCTAGCAGAGATCGCCGGAGTGGAGGGGCCGATGCATGCGGCCCCTCCACTCTATAGATTGGCCGTCAGCGCTTGTTCACAGCCTCTGCGAGCTTCATTGCGCGCTCCAGGCAGCCGGGCTGCTGGTCGGCGAAGCGCTCTGCGCCGATTTCCATGATGAGGGTGGTGTCGGGCAGAAAGGTGAGTTCCGAGAAAATGTCCTCCCAGTCGATATCGCCCCAGCCGATCGGTAGGTGAAGGTCGCCGATGCCGAGCGCTGTCGCTTCTGCGGGGTGGTAGAACTTCTTCATTGTGTAGGGCAGGCCGAAGCTGTCATGCACATGCAGATGGCCGGTGACGGGCGCCATGGCGCGCAGTTCTTCGCGGAAATCCAGACCCTTGAAGGTGGATTCGATATAGGCGTGGCTGAAATCGATCAGCGCCGCGAGATTGTCATGGCCGACGGCCTTCACCGTTTCAGCCACTTGCGATGGCGTCTGGCGGTACTGGCCGTCTTCTGTGGTGAATATGTTTTCCAGAACGATGCGTACGCCATAGGTCTTGGCAATCTCGGCCATTTCGAAAAGAGCCTCACGCTCCATCTGGTCGAGATCGCTGCCACTCATGCCATCGGAGAGGATCGCATTGCCGCTATGGTGGACGAGCACGCCAGCGCCCAGCCGGTCACAGAGTTCGAGCATGGCACGCACGACCTTCTTCTGCAGATGCAGGTGCTCGCGATCCATGAAGTTGGAGACAATCTGGCCATGCAGGGAGAGTTTCTTGAAGTCATACTGCTTGACGATATCGCGCACGCGCTGCGCACGGTCTTCGATGATGCGACCGCCGGAGATGATCTCCTCGCCATAAATGCCGATTTCGCAGGCGCTGGCGCCGGTATCGGCAATGATTTTCAGGGACGAATCCAGGGTGGATATATCGCCGCGACCGGTGGCGTTGCAAAAGCCGACAGCAGAAATGATGGAAGTCATGTCAGGGTCCTTGATACAGACAGGGAAAGCGCAAGACGTTCAGGCACTATGGGCGAGAACATCCTTGTTGGTGAAGTCGGTCGCGTTGGCGGGTGCGAAATCCGGATCGATCCGGCGTTCGGTGTTTGGATCGAAAAAGTGGAGCTGCGCTTCGGGAAACTGCAGCATAACCCGCTCGCCGGGACGGACGGTGAGGTCTTCACCGATAGCGGCGGCGAAGATCTGGCCGCGGATATCGGCATAGACAATGCGGCCGGAGCCGAGTTCCTCGACGAAATCGACCACCGCCGAAATGCCTTCACCACTGCGCGAGACAACGCATTGTTCCGGCCGGATACCGACGATGATGTCATCGCCAGACACGGCGCCCGCGATCCTCACCGGCAGCGGGGTCGCCCAGTTGCCGAAGCTAACCAAGCCGCCTGCGCGATCCACCTTGGCATTGAAAAGGTTCATGGCGGGAGAACCGATAAAGGATGCGACGAAGGTGCTGGCCGGTCTGTTATAGATGTCGAGCGGTTGCCCCACCTGCTCGACATTGCCCTTGTTCATGATCACCAGCCGATCCGCCAGCGTCATGGCCTCGACCTGATCATGGGTAACGAAGATCGATGTCGCGGACAGGCGTTGATGCAGCCTGCGGATTTCAGCGCGCATGGTAACGCGGAGCTTGGCATCGAGGTTGGACAGCGGCTCGTCGAAGAGAAAGACATCCGGCTCGCGAATGATGGCGCGCGCCATTGCAACGCGCTGGCGCTGGCCGCCGGACAGGGCTGCGGGCTTGCGCTCCAGGTAATCGGAAAGGCCGACGATCTTCGCCGTTTCCTCGATCCTGCGGCGGCGCTCGGTCTTGGCAACGCCCGCCACCTTCAGCGCATAGCCGATATTGTCGGCAACGGTCATATGCGGATAGAGCGCATAGTTCTGGAACACCATGGCGCAACCGCGTTCACGCGGCTCCAGCCGGTTCACCACCTTGCCGGCAATGGCAATTTCGCCGGCGGTGATATCTTCCAGCCCGGCAATCATGCGCAATAACGTGGATTTGCCGCAGCCGGACGGGCCGAGGATGACGACGAATTCTCCCGACGGAAAGATGAGGTCGACACCATGCAGCGTCTTGGTCTTGCCGTAGGATTTATGCACCTGACGAATATCGATCTGCGCCATGGTCTGGAACTCCTGTTCTGTAAGCTGTCATTTCTCGGTGGAGACAAGGCCGCGCACGAACCAGCGCTGCAAAAGCCCGACGACGAGAAGAGGCGGCAACATGATGATGAGGGAACCGGCAAGCGTGACGTTCCAGTCAGGCGTGCCGTTTTCGGAAGGAAGGAGGCTGGAGAGCGACATCATTACCGTCTTATAGGACGGGTCGGTCACCATCAGGAGCGGCCAGAGATACTGGTTCCAGCCATAGACGAACATGATCGTCGTCAGCGCCAGCATGTTGGTGCGTGACAGCGGCAGGATCATGTCGACGAAGAAACGCATCGGGCCGGAGCCATCCATGCGCGCCGCCTCGGCCAACTCGTCCGGCAGGGTCATGAAGAACTGGCGATAGAGAAAGGTGCCGGTGGCTGTGGCGATTAGCGGCAGGGTCAGGCCCGCATAGGAATTTAACAGGTTCCACTCGATGTTGACATCGATACCGGAGATCGCATTGATCAACAGCCGGAAGGGGTGAAACATGTCTGCCGCCACCGCATAGGTCGGTACCACGCGCACTTCCAGCGGCAGCATCAGCGTGATGAACACCGTCCAGAAAAACAGGTGGCGCAACGGCGAGCGGAAGAAGACGATGGCGAAGGCCGTGCAGGCCGATAGCGCCACTTTGCCGACGGTGACTAGCGAGGCCATGATGAAGCTGTTCAGCATGGCGTTGCCGAGATTGGCGCGGTACCATGCAGTCTGCATGTTTTCAAACAGCCTGCCGCTTGGGATGAAGCTAAAGGGCACGCTGTTGATCTGCTGCAGCGACTGGCTGGCCCCGGCGATGATGACGATGAAGGGGCCGATCAAGAGCAGGAAGCCGATGATCATCAGGCCGTAGGTAAAGGCGTCTGCGTAGGGTGTGCGCTGGATCATCGCCGCCTCACTTGTAATGTACGCGCCGCTCGATGAAGCGGAACTGGATGAAGGTGAAGACCATGATCAGGCCAATCAGAATGATGCTCTGCGCCGAGGCACCCGAATAGTTGAGCCCCTGGAACGCTTCCTGCACGATGCGAAACACCATGACTTCGGTCGCATGGTTCGGGCCGCCGCCGGTCGTGTGGTGGACAATACCGAACGTGTCTGAGCCGACAAAGCCTTCGGTCATCATGGTCACGGTCAGGAAGAACAGGGTGGGCGCAAGCAGCGGCACCTGAATATCGATGGCCCGGCGGATTGGCCCGGAGCCATCCATCGCAGCCGCTTCCGTCAGGCTGCGCGGTACGGATTGCAGCCCGGCCAGCAGGAAGATGAAGGTATAGCCCGCCCATTTCCAGATGAAGATGATGATGACAAGCGCCAGCGCATGGCTGCCAAATTTGGCCGGGTTCCAGATATCCGGATAGATCGCGTTGAGAGAGGCGGCCAGGCCGCGTTCCGGCGAGAGAATGAAGCGGAAAGCCATGCCCGCCGCAGGACCGGCAATTGCAAAGGGCAGGATGTAGAGAACGCGGAAGAAGCCGGAGCCCGGCAATTGCCTGTCGACAGCAAGCGCAAGTGTGAGGCCGATCAGGATGGCGAAAAACGGCCCGACAATGGCGAAGATCAGGCTGACGGTCACCGAGTTCCAGTAGAGCGGATCGGCGAAAGTCTCCTGGAAATTGGCAAAGCCGACAAACTCGGCCACTCCGCCGAAAGGTGGCTCCAGTGTGAAGGCCCAGTTCACCACCGCCACGGCAGGCCAGTAGAAGAAAAGGGCAATAAGGGCGAGCTGCGGTAGGGCAAAAAGCAGAGGTAGCCAGGTGCTCTTGAAGACGGAGCGCTTTTCCATGGATATTCCAATAGACAGTCAAAAGTAGTGTGCCACCCGCGCTCACGGATGGCACTTTGTATCAGCGCTTAGTTGATGGAAACGCCGGCAAAGGTCTTTTCAAAGCGGCGCAGGCCCACATTCGAGCGCTCGACGGCCTTGTCGAGTTCCTGCTGAACGTCGCCGTTCTGCATGTAGATTGCCTCGAGTGCGGTGGAGAGTTCCTTGCGGATCTGCGTGAAGTTGCCGAGGCGGATACCGCGAGTCGTGTCGGTCGGCTCGGTCAGCGTCAGGCTTTCGATGGCGACTTCACGGCCCTTGTAGGGTGCCTTGTCGTAGAAGCCGTTCTTCTTCATGCTTTCGAAGCCGGTCTTGGTGACGGGAATGTAACCCGTGACGGTAGACCACCATTCGACCATGTCCGGCTGGGCGATGAAGTTGAGGAATGCCGCAGCGCCCTTGTATTCAGCGTCCGGACGGCCAGCCATGACCCAGAGCGAAGCGCCGCCAACGAGCGACTTCTTGCGCTCGGTGCCCTTGAAAACCGGCAGCATGGCAACATCCCACTTCACGCCTTCCGGCAGTGTCTTGCCGACGGTGCCGTGGTCGGCAATCGAGCTCATCGCCATCTGGCAGGTCTGCGAGGTGAAGGATGGAACGGTGTCCATGCCGAGTGTCTTTGTCTTGACGACGAAAAGCTTCTCGTCCTGCATCTTCTTGAAGAACTTGAGTTCGTCGACGACCTTGGTCTTGTTGACGACGAGTTCCGCATTCAGGCCCTTGTAGCCGTTGCCCTCTGTGGCGATCGGCTGGTCGTGGATGGCGGAGAACTGCTCGATCAGCGGCCAGGTGTCGAAATTGAATGCCAACGGGCATTCGTAACCAGCGGCCTTCAGCTTCTTGGCGGCCTCGGCCACATCTTCCCAGGTCTCCGGCTTGCCGGTCACGCCAGCCTTTTCGAAGGCGCTGACATTGTAGTAGAAAACGGCGGTGGAGGAGTTGAACGGGAAGGAGTTAAGCTCGCCGGCTGCCGTCGCATAGTAGTTGGCAATACCGGGGAAATAGTTGCTCCAGTCGATCTTGTAACCATTATCGGCCATCAGCTTCTTGGCTGGAACGAAGGCCTTGGACAACATCATGTCCAGCGTGCCTGCATCGTAAATTTGCGCAATGGCCGGGTGCTTCTTTGCGCGATAGGCGGCAATCGTGTTCTGCAGCGTCGCGTCATAGCTGTTTTGCGATGTGCAGACGATTTCATAATCCGGCTGCGACCCGTTGAACTTCTTGCAGGCATCCTGCACGCGCTCGCCGAGATCGCCGGAGAGGCCGTACCAGAATTCGAATTTTGTCTTTTCAGCATGGGCAGCTGAGGTGCCGAGCGCGGCTGCGACAGCAAGCGATGCGACGAAGGAGGAGAGGGTCGACGTTTTCATGAGGGAAGCCTCGTTGGAAAGAAACGATGGCCTGGTCGCGGAATTTTTCGGCCCGGCGAGCAAAACCGGGGGCGTCGTAACAACGCTGCATGACAGGTCGCAGACGCTTTTTTGAAGTTTAGATGACGCGGCTTATCGCTTCGATGGTCATCCGACGCTGCGAAATATCACGAGTGCCGGCGGGAGATTACCTATCGGCAGTTCGCAATTTCTTCCCGGCACCGCATGGCTTTGCGCGAATCTTATGTATAATCACAGGCGTAATCACTGACCTGCACCATCGTGTCCGCCCTTAAGCGATGGCGTTTTTCATTTCATACCGGGCCGGATCATCCGAATGCGCTCCTTGATGGCACGATTGAAAAATCTCGGTCTCCGCATATCGCTTGTATGCATTGCGGCTTTAGCTGCGAGCAGCATTGCGCGAGCCGAAAGCGGAAACCTGCCAGTTTTGTTCGACAAGCAGGAGCGCTTACCCGGCGCCGACCTGTCATCGGTTCCCCGTGTGCGGTTCTTGATGTCGGTTGATTTCCCGCCCTTCAATTTCACCGATCAGGATGGGCGGCTGGTAGGCTTCCATGTCGATCTTGCGCGTGAGATTTGCGCCCAGTTGAAGATCGAAAGCAAATGCCAGGTGCAGGCGCTTCCCTTCGATGAACTTGAGGCGGCGCTGGAATTGGGCGAGGGGGAGGCCGTCATGTCGGGCGTCGCTTCGACGTCGGACTTACGCAAAAGCTTCAGCTTCACGCGACCCTATCTGCTCTTGCCGGCGCGTTTTGCGGTCTCGAAAGCCGCCAAGCTGGAAGGGCAATCGGCAGCCGCCGAACTAACTGGCAAGAAGGTCGGCGTCGTCAGCAATTCCCGCCACGAGGCGATGCTCAAAGCTTTCTTCCCCAAAGTCGTCCCGACGGGTTTTAGCGGCTACGAGACCATGTATGAAGCGCTGAAAACCGGCAAGGTCGATGCGGTCTTTGCCGATAGCTTGCGTTTGCCATTCTGGGTGGCTGGCACCGCGTCGGACAATTGCTGCGCCATGTTCGACGGCCCCTATATGTCCGATAAGTTCCTTGGTGAGGGGCTTTCGATCATGACGGTCGATCCCGAAAACAGATTGGTGCCTGCTTTCGACCAGGCGCTCGCAACACTGTCGCGCAACGGGCGACTGGAGGAAATCTATCGCCGTTATTTCCCTTACGGGCTTTTCTGACGCCGCGCAGGCCGCAAGTCCGGGCCAGCCGTCACGCAACAAGCGCAGGCTGGTTCAGCTTGGAAAGTTGGATCACCGCCTGCGTTCTGCTGTCCACATTGAGCTTCAACAGAATGGCCGATACGTGCGCCTTGATCGTCGCTTCGGAGACGTTGAGCTCGTAGGCGATCTGCTTGTTGAGCAGACCTTCTCCCAACATGCCAAGCACACGACTTTGCTGTGGTGTCAGCGTGCGCAGCCTGTTGATCAGGTCGGCCATATCGGCATCCTGATCGCGGCTCGACTGACAGGACGCCGGGATCCAGACATCGCCGGCAAGCACAGTGCGGATGGCCGTGCGGATATCGTCGATGCCGGACGATTTGGAGATGAAGCCGGATGCTCCGAGTTCGATGGCGCGGCGCATGGTCGCCGGGTCGTCGGTCGCCGAAACGATGATGATGGGCAGACTGGAAAATTCAGCCCGAAGTGCCATCAGTCCGGAAAACCCGCTGACCCCGGGCATGGCAAGATCGAGCAACATGAGATCGGCTTCCGGCTGATCTTCCGCGCAGCGTCTGGCGGCGTCGAAATCGCCGGCCTCTATGAAAATATTGTTGCCTTCAAGACCATCCACCGCCTGACGCAGAGCGCCGCGAAACAGCGGATGGTCATCTGCTATGATAATCGTGAGTTCTGCCATGCCGCGCCCCCTCCCAAGAGCATTTCATGCGACTCTTCCTCCCGCAGCGTCATGTCCGGCTGCATCGTCAAGATTGCGCCAAATCGGCTGCAACACAAGCATTAGATTGCACTCAAGCTTCTCTGCACGCCGCTCAGGAGTAAAAATCTATGTGAAGCAATAGACAATGACCACCATTTGCGGCAAACCGCCCTGACATGAAGGAGATGCCCGATGACCAACACGCCCCCCGTCATCTATAAAATCGTACCAGAGGCCTTGTGGCTGAAAGCGAAGCAGGAGGGCGTTTTCCAGGGAGCGGCGATTGATCTGACAGATGGCTACATCCATTTCTCCACGGCCGGCCAGGTGAAGGAAACGGCAGCGCGTCACTTCGCCGACCAGCAGGATCTGCTCCTGATCGCAGTCGATGGCGGGGCACTTGGCGACAAGCTGGTTTTCGAACCCTCTCGCGGCGGCGCTCTCTTTCCGCATCTCTATGGCGAGCTTCCGCTAGACGCTGTTTTGTGGGAAACGCCGCTGACGCTTGGTGACGACGGCGCCCATCAGTTTCCGGAGATTTGACTATGAGCGGATTGTTTTCCTCCCTTGGCCGCAAGGGCCTCTTCCTGCTCGATCCCGAAGTGGCGCATGGAATGTCGATTGCGGCGCTGCGCAGCGGCTTTATGCCCACCTGCCACGTGCCGCACGATCCGCGCCTGCAACAGACAGTGGCAGGACTGGTCTTCCCCAATCCTCTTGGCATGGCGGCAGGCTACGACAAGAACGCCGAAGTTCCCGGACCGCTCCTCAAGCTCGGCTTCGGCTTTACCGAAATCGGTACAGTGACGCCCCGCGCGCAGGCAGGTAATCCAAAACCGCGCATTTTCCGTCTGGTGGAAAACGAGGCCGTGATAAACCGTCTCGGCTTCAACAATGAAGGACATGCGGCAGCACTCTCGCGCCTTATCGCTGCGGGTCTGCGCGGTATTGTCGGTGTCAATATTGGTGCGAACAAGGATAGCGAAGACCGCATCGCCGATTATGTGAAGGGCATCGAAACCTTCTCTGCTGTAGCCTCCTATTTTACCGCCAACATCTCCTCTCCCAACACGCCTGGCCTTCGCGATCTTCAGGCGCGCGACAGCTTGGCGGCACTGCTTTCCGCCGTACTGGCGCAGCGCGACCGCGAAGCTCAGAAGTTGTCCCGCCATATCCCCGTTTTCCTGAAGATTGCGCCCGATCTGACGGAGGAGGGGCTCGACGACATCGCCGCCGAGGTTCTGTCGCACAGGCTGGATGGTCTGATTATTTCCAACACGACGCTGTCTCGCGAGGGCTTGAGGCCGGGCAGCAACAATAACGAAACCGGTGGCCTCTCCGGCAAACCGCTGTTCGAGCGTTCCACTGCAGTATTGGCAAAGATGCGCAAGCGCGTCGGCCCGGACCTGCCGATCATTGGTGTGGGTGGGGTTTCATCTGCAGAGACCGCGCTGGAAAAGATCAGGGCAGGTGCCGATCTGGTCCAGCTCTATTCCTGCATGGTCTATCAGGGGCCGGGTCTGCCAGGCACGATTGTTCGCGGGTTGTCGAAGCTGCTGGAGCGCGATGGCGTGACGAACATTCGCCAGTTGCGTGACAGTTCACTGGAAAGCTGGGCGGCGCGGGCGATTTAAGAACGCGTCACACCCCTCAGATGTGCATACATGCCTCTAGCGGATGCGATTGGAAACGACGACCAGTCCATTCTCTGCGGTCATCCTCGCCCTTGAGGCGAGGATTCATCAAGCACATAGCACCATGGCCCAATAAGGCCGGTTCTTAGCCGCGCTGTCATAGGCGACAGCGACGCCAAGGCCGCCGTAATTACCAAGCATGTTTTCCAAATGATGCGGTGAGCCGATCCAGGCTTTGACCACCCGCTCGACCGTGTCTTGACCTGCCGCGACATTTTCTGCCGCCGGCAAAGGCACGTTCCCGTTTTTCATGCGGATAAGGAAACTGTCAGTGAGGCCAATGAGATGCGCCATCTTCTGCGCCTTCACCATGCGGTTGGCTTGATAGATGGCGGCCTGCTGAGCCGCCGGGTTGGCGGAGAGCGTAGAGAGGCCCTTGGAGCGGCGAAGCTCGTTTACCATCGGCAGTGCCGCCGCCGTCTCGTCGCGCGTGCCGGAAGGCAGGCCCTTATTGGTAGGGACGGACACGCAGGCGGATAGAACGGAGCCAGCGGAAAGCAGCACGAAGCCGCGCCGGGAGAGGGTCGTCAGGGAATGGTCGGTCATATCAGCGCAAGCTTAGAAGTCTGAGGACAATAAAGACAGGGATGACGATTACCGCACCCGCCAGAAGATAATCGCCGATGCTGCCAAGCGCATGGAAGCCGGAATACCACAGGTTCAGAACGAAATCGCGCGCACCATAGATGATGCTCCACGGCGTCAGACCGAAGACGGCCATCAGAAATCCGACGATCAGCGATATCACCAGCAGCTTGACGATCGTGCGTCCAACGCTGTCACCCAGCACCTTATTGACCTCACCGGCCATCGGCAATCTCCTAAAGCATGCCACCACGAACCCGCGTCCTTGCGGCGATGACATGCACTCTCAAACCTCGATCAAGACATATGAAGCATGGCGCTTCGATACAAGCATAAGGGTCTTTACACCGTCACGTCGGCGTTTGCGATGAAATAGGACTTGAGTTTTTTTATGGCTTGATGAAAGAGAGCCCACCTCTTTCAGGAAAAATTCGTGAATGGCTCAGAACCAGCATTCCTCCGGCGACGTCATTGCTGATCGTCGTGCCGATTATGCCCGCATGCTGGCAGAGAGCGGCGACCACCATGCCGCGGCGGAATTGATCGAACAGGCGCTGGAACTAGCGCCGCTCTGGGCCGCAGGCTGGTTTCGTCTGGGGGAATACAGCGAAAAGTCGGGCCAGCGCGACCAGGCAGTCAAAGCTTACGAGAAAGTAGCCGAGCTTGATGAGGAAGGCATTTTTGCAGCTCCTCTGAAACTTGCAGTGCTAGGAGCTGCCGAAACGCCAGAGCAGCCGCCCAGCCGCTACGTTGAAGGTCTCTTCGATGATTATGCCGAGCGCTTCGAAACATCGCTGGTGAAGAAACTGGATTATAGCGTTCCGGAAAAACTGGCGGCTCTGATCGAAACGGCGCGGCCGCCAGGAGACAGCTTTCGCTGCGTCGTGGATATCGGCTGTGGCACGGGGTTGCTGGGTATGGAAATCCGCGATTGGGCCAAGCGGCTAGAGGGCTTCGATATCTCAACCAACATGCTGGCGAAGGCGGAAGAGAAGGGCATCTACGATCATCTCGCGCAAGCCGATCTTTCTCTGGATGAGGAGGCGTCAGGCCTCTTTGTCGACGAACATGCGAAAGGTCGCGCGGATCTCGTTGCGGCAGCGGATGTGATGATGTATCTCGGCAGCCTGGAAACCGTTATGCCGCTGGTGCTGGCGCTGCTTTCCGAAGGAGGGATCTTTGCCTTCTCGGTGGAAGATGCGGGTGACGACGAGGGTTTCGTCCTGCAACCGTCACTGCGCTACGCCCATTCGGAAACTTACATCCGCAACCTCCTCGCCGCCTTCGACATGCAGGTGCTGCAAAAACGCAAAACCACCATTCGCAAGGATGCCGGAAAACCACTCTCCGGCATTCTATTTCTTGCCGCGAGACGGGCATGATCTTTTCGTTTCTTGCAATCTTTTGGGTTGGTCAGCATTGCTGACACAAGCGTGTTGTATGAGGCGCTTTTGCGGTGCAAAATAACTGCGTCTAAAGGCTTTCACGACAGTAAAGGCCTGTGGCGCACCTCAAGAAAATCAGGTCCTGTCGAGGGAATTTCGCATGGCATTCACCAGAAGCGTCTATGGCATGTGGAGTGTGGACCCTGCCAAGCACTCGCCGATCGAAGATGTTCAGGGCATCGTGACCGGAGGTATCGTTTCCGCGCTTGGATTTTACATTCTCAACAAGGTCGGTCTGTTGACCGGCGGTACAGCTGGCGTCGCCTTTTTGATCCACTATGCTTTCGGCATCAGCTTCGGCCTGCTGTTCTTTCTCGTCAATCTGCCCTTCTACTATCTTTCCTTCCGTCGTCTCGGCCTTGCCTTCTCGCTGAAAACCTTCGTCGCAATCGGCCTGGTTTCTGTGCTGACGGAGTTGGAATCGCGCTGGATGGTGATCGACAGCGTCAATCCGCTTTGGGCTGCCATTCTCGGCGGGCTCTTGCTGGGTTACGGACTTCTTGCGCTCTATCGCCATCGCGCCAGCCTTGGCGGCATCGGCATTCTTGCAATTTACATTCAGGATCGCTTCGGCATCCGCGCCGGTCTGATACAGCTTGCCTTCGACGCTTGCGTCATGGTCGCCGCCTTCGCCGTCATCGAGCCTAAGACAGTGCTCTACTCCATCGTCGGCGCCTTTTTCCTCAACATGTTCCTCGCCATCAATCACCGCTCTGACCGTTACATCGTGGTACGCTGACGCTTGAATTTTGGTGGCTTCCGGCGCAAAGACGGGTGACACGCGTTTCCGGGGGTGGGCATGAGCGACATTGCAGAGCGCAAGCTTTCGAGATTCTGGACATCGACGTCCGCGCAACATTCTCTTCTGGAGGATGCGCTGGCGGTGATTGCCGGCAGCATGCTGATCTCGCTTGGCGTTGTGCTTCTGTCTGGCGGCGGATTGCTGACCGGTGGCGTGGTAGGCGTCGCCTTTCTTCTCCATTACGTAACAGGCGTAAGCTTCGGCCTGATCTTCTTCCTTGCCAATCTGCCCTTCTATTATTTGGCGCTCCGCCGTCTGGGGCTTGCCTTCACGATCAAGACTTTCTGCGCCGTGGGGCTGACCGCGCTACTGTCCGAATATCTGCCCCATCTCATCGTCTTGCAGAATGTCCATCCGGTGGTCGCCGCCACTTTCGGGGGATTGACGGTTGCTGCGGGCATGCTGGCGCTCTTCCGCCATCGCGCCAGCCTTGGCGGGTTCGGTATTCTGGCGCTGTATATTCAAGATCGCTTTGGCATCCGCGCAGGCCTTACTCAGCTTGCTTTCGATTGCACCGTGCTGTTCGTCTCCTTTTTCGTTGCCATACCCTTGATCATCCTTTGCTCTGTCCTCGGCGCGCTGGTAATGAACCTGGTGATTGCCATCAACCACAGAAACGACCGCTACATCGCCATGTAGCGGTTGTACTCGATGGCGTGGGTCAGGCCGCGATCACGCGCATGCTCCGCAGCCTCTTCTTTTTCAAAAGATTTTCACTACTTTAGAGGCGTGAAACACGTTGATCCGCCCATCTTGCCAGAAAGTGCCGGGACATTGCCTCTGCCGTTCCAGAAATGGTTCGCAGAAAAGGGCTGGAGCCCGCGTGCGCATCAGCTGGAACTGTCTGCCCGCGCGCGTGCTGGCGAGAACATGTTGCTGATTGCGCCAACTGGTGCGGGCAAGACGCTGGGCGGTTTTATGGCATCGCTGACCGATCTGGCCGAGCGCGGCAAGGTGCCGCCGGGTTCTGCCTTCATCGGCGTTCACACGCTCTACATCTCGCCGCTCAAGGCATTGGCTGTCGATATCGAGCGCAACCTGATGAAGCCGGTCTCGGAAATGGGCCTTCCGATTACGGTCGAAACTCGCACCGGCGACACGCCGCAGGGAAAGCGCCAGCGACAGAAGCTTAAACCTCCGGATATTCTGCTGACGACTCCGGAACAGGTCTCGCTGCTGCTTGCCAACAAGGAAGCCGAGCGCTTCTTCAAGGATTTGAAATATGTGGTGCTGGACGAGCTGCATTCGCTCGTCACGTCCAAGCGCGGCCATCTCCTTTCGCTGGCGCTCGCCCGTATCCGCCGCCACGCGCCTGCCATGCGCACCATCGGACTGTCTGCAACGGTTGCAGAACCAATGGATTTGCAGCGCTATCTGGCTCCGCAAGTCGAGGGTGAACCGCCGGCAGGGCTGATCACAGTCGATGGCGGCGCGAAGCCGAATATCGCCATCCTGCAGACGGAAGAGCGCATTCCCTGGTCCGGCCATTCGGCGCGCTACGCCATGCAGGATTTATACCCTGAGATCAAAGACCATCAAACGACGCTGGTTTTCGTCAATACCCGCTCGCAGGCCGAGCGCATTTTCCAGGAACTCTGGGCCATCAACGACGACAATCTGCCGATTGCGCTGCATCACGGCTCGCTGGATGCCGGGCAGCGCCGCAAGGTGGAGCAGGCCATGGCCGACAACAAGCTTCGCGCTGTTGTCGCCACCTCCACACTCGACCTCGGGATCGACTGGGGCGATGTCGATCTCGTCGTGCATGTCGGCGCGCCGAAGGGCGCAAGCCGCCTGGCACAGCGTATCGGCCGCGCAAACCACCGCATGGACGAGCCATCGAAGGCGATCCTCGTGCCTGCCAATCGTTTCGAGGTGATGGAGTGCCGCGCGGCACTCGATGCCAACTACATCGGCGCGCAGGATACGCCGCCGATTGCCGAAGGCGCGCTGGATGTGCTGGCTCAGCATGTGCTTGGCATGGCCTGCGCCGAGCCCTTCGATGCGGATGAGCTGTACCGCGAAGTCACCAGCGCTTCGCCCTATGCCGATCTGTCGCGTGAGATGTTTGACCGTGTGGTCGATTTCACCGCGACCGGCGGCTACGCGCTTCGCACCTATGAACGCTATGCCCGCATCCGCCAGATGAAGGATGGACGCTGGCGCGTCTCCAATCCGCAGGTCGCGCAGCAATATCGCCTCAACCTCGGCACGATTGTCGAGGCGGCGGAACTGAACGTCCGCATGGTCAAGCGCAACGCCAAGGGCACCGTGGGGCGCGGCGGCATGTCGTTGGGTAAGGTGGAAGAGCATTTCCTCGAGCAACTTGTCCAGGGCGATACCTTCCTGTTTGCCGGGAAGGTGCTGCGCTTTGAGGGCATTCGCGAGAATGAATGCCTGGTCAGCCAGGCTTTCTCGATGGACCCGAAAATCCCTTCCTATGCTGGCGGCAAGTTTCCGCTCTCCACCTATCTCGCAGACCAAGTGCGCTCCATGTTGGCCGATCCCACTCGCTGGCACGCGCTGCCCGATCAGGTGCGCGACTGGCTGGCGATCCAGAAGGAAAAGTCGATTATCCCGAAGCGCGACGAGCTGCTCGTCGAGACCTTTCCGTTTCGCAAGCGCTTCTTTATGGTGATGTACCCCTTCGAGGGGCGACTGGCGCACCAGACGCTTGGTATGCTTTTGACCCGCAGGCTGGAGCGTGCAGGTGCGAAGCCCATGGGCTTTGTCGCCACCGATTACTCGCTCGCCGTCTGGGCGATGGAGGATATGGGTCAGCGCCTGCAATCGCGCCGGCTCTCTCTTGCCGATCTTTTGGACGAGGACATGCTGGGCGACGACCTCGAAGCCTGGCTGGATGAATCTTACCTTTTGAAACGCACCTTCCGCAATTGCGCGGTGATTGCGGGCCTTATCGAGCGCCGCCATCCCGGCAAGGAAAAGACCGGGCGGCAGGTCACGGTCTCAGCCGATCTTATTTATGACGTTCTTCGCAGCCATGAGCCGGACCACATCCTGCTGGAAGCGACCAGACGCGATGCGTCGGCAGGACTTTTGGACATTGCCCGACTTGGCGATATGCTAAGGCGAATCAAAGGCCACACGCATCACCGTGCGCTCGACCATGTGTCGCCTCTTGCCGTCCCGGTCATGCTTGAAATCGGCCGCGAGACGGTCGTGGGACAGGCGCAGGACGATGTGCTGGCTGAAGCCGCAGACGAGTTGATCGCCGAGGCTATGGCTTAGGGTTCGCTCTAAAGGCCGCGCCAGACAATGCGTTGAAACAAAAAAGTAGAGCAACGAGAGTGCTCTCAGGGAATTCGAAAAGACGTGCTGAGCCGCCTTGCCTTGAGTGAAAAATTGTCCACCGGCTTTGAATGCTCTGGTGCCGAAACCGCCATCAACGGCGTTGCCGCACTTTGCGATCCGCTGGGTGGGCTCTACATGCCCGATCTGTCGCTGCTCGTCGTCTCCGATCTGCATCTGGAAAAGGGCGCGGCCTTTGCGCGGCGCGGCATGATGCTGCCGCCCTATGACACCATCGCGACGCTGAAGATTTTCGCCTCACTGATTTCTCGCTACGATCCGAAGATCGTCGTCAGTCTTGGCGACAATTTCCATGATCGCAAGGGTTCCGAACATCTGCCGCTGCCGCTGCGCGACATCATCAAGGAGATGGCAAGAGGGCGCGAATGGATATGGATCAATGGCAACCACGATCCAGATGGAACCGTGGATTTGCCCGGCTCATCGGTCGATGAAATGTTTTACGCCAACCTCGTCTTCCGCCATGAGCCGAAGCTGAAAGGTGCAGACACGATCGGCGAGATTGCCGGGCATCTGCATCCATCGGCAACTGTCCGTCGCCGCGACAAGACCGTGCGCCGCCCCTGTTTCGCCACCGATGGCACCCGCCTGCTGATGCCTGCCTTCGGCGTCATGAGCGGCGGGCTGGATCTGCGCCACAAGGCCATGCGCGGCCTGTTCGATCATGCGGAACTCATCGCACATCTCATGGGACGCGACCGGATTTACTCGGTGCGTTTCGGAAGCTTACTGGGCTAAGAGGTAGATCAGTCGCGGCGAAACAGCAGGCTCGCGCCCCAGCCGGTAATCACGGCGATCAGCACACAGAGAATACCATAGACGACCGGTGTCTGATGCGCGGCATTGGTGATCGCCTGCTCCATGCCGGTTTTCACCACACGCAGCTTGAGTTCGCGTTGGGCGACCGGCATGCCACTCTTGAACAGATAGGCTCTAGCGGTGTGGACGCCGTTTGGTACATTGGCGGGTAGACGCAGCGTTGCCCAGAAGAGCCCGGTGCGTTCAAGTCGCACACCCGTCGTGTCGTTGCGATAGATGCCGCTGGAAAGCTTCAGGCGGCGAAAGGCTTCCTGAAAATCATAGACATTATCCGGCACGCCGGAAAACACAGCACTGTTCAGCGGAAGATGCTCGACGCCGAGGCCCATCGCCTTCAATGTGCCGGGCGAGGCGATATCGTTGATGTTGCGGGTGCTGGCCATGGAATAGGATTCAGGCAGCGGTGCGAAGGTGATAGCGCTGGTATTGATCCAGATGCCCGCCACGCGGCTCTTCTTGCGCACCGTCGTGTATTCGTTGGGGCCTTCGAGCGTCACCACGATGTCATATTGGCCGATGGCAAGTAGCAGCTGGTCGGCATTGTTGAGTGCGCCGAACATGGTGAAGTCCGCACCGCGAAAATCCGACGCGATGGAGATTTCCGTGGTCGAAGCCCCGATCTCGATATTTTCCTGGAGCGTCCGTGACTTGCCTTGAGAGTCAGGGGATACCGCAAGCGGGGGCGTCTGCGCCAGCGCGGTACCGACGCAGAAAACCAGGAGTGATGCGAAAAGAGCGGCGCGGATCAATAGCCGAGCCCCCCCGACGCGACGGAAAAAAGATCGTCGGGGTGCAACACGAGGCCGATCGCAAGACGGATGCCGACGGCTAGAACCAAAAGCGCCAGCAAAGCGCGAAGCTGTTCGCCGCGCAGTTTCTGGCCGACGCGCACTCCATATTGCGCGCCGACGACACCAGCCAGCATCAGGATGAACGCCAGAACGATATCGACGGAATAGTTGGTCGCCGCTTGCACGATGGTCGTGTAGGCGGTGACGAATATGATCTGAAACAGCGAGGTTCCGACGACGACGTTGGTGGGAATGCGCAACAGATAGATCATGGCAGGTACCATGATAAAGCCGCCGCCGACGCCCATGACGGAGGTGAGGATACCAATACCGAAGCCAAGTGCGATGATGGGAATGACGCTGAGATAGAGCTTCGATTTCTTGAAGCGCATCTTTAACGGCAGGCGATGGACCCAGTTGTGATGGCCGGGACGGCGCAGCGGAATCGTCTCATTGCGTGCCGTGCGGCGGATGGCGGAAATGCTCTCCTTCAGCATCAATCCGCCGACGGCGGAAAGAAGAATGACGTAAAGGAGCGAAATGATCAGATCGAGCTGACCGATGCTGCGCAAAAGCGTGAAAAGCCAGACGCCGATAGTGGCGCCGCATAGGCCGCCGATCAGAAGCATGAAGCCGAGCTTCACATCCAGTGTGCCACGACGAAAATGGGTAATCGAGCCGGACACGGAGGACGCCACGACTTGGTTTGCGCCCGTTGCGACGGCGACAACCGGGGGTATGTTGTAGAAAATCAGCAGAGGCGTGATGAGAAACCCGCCGCCGACCCCGAACATGCCGGATAAAAAGCCGACAGCAGCGCCCATGCCGAGGATGATGAAGATATTCACCGACAATTCCGCAATGGGCAGGTAGACAGTCACAATCGGACCTCGGGCAATGGTTCCGGGCGGCCCGGTGCGCGCAAGGCCACCTGTCCGCCATTTCGAATTTCTGTCTGAAAGAGGGCTTTGAGCCCCTCGTTCGTCATGCCCGGCAGGCCACGACCTGTCAATCATTCAACGGCAAATACGTTGATAATTTGAAAAGAACGAAGGCCCGGAACGAAGATGTCGTTCCAGGCCTTTTTTGATGGGCGCCAGAGGCTCTTTACTTGTTGCGGGCCAGGAGGGCCGTCACCAATTCGTCGGTGATGCGACCGTCAGGCGTCTGGCCGACTGACTTCTGGAATTCGCGGATGGCCGCGACCGTCGTCTTGCCAAGCTTGCCATCCGGCGGGCCTGCCTTGAAGCCGTTATTGTTGAGAATGGCCTGAATGTTGCGGATCGCCTTCTCCATGTCGACCGAAGAAGTCTTCACACCGCCGGCACTGGTCCATTCGTCGGGGACGTTGACGGAATTCGCCTTTTCGTTGAGCGGCGTGACCTTCCAGGCCTCGACCTTCGCCTTTGCGCTGGCAAGCTGTTCCGGCTTCATCGCCTTTGCGACATCTTCGCGCTTCTGAGCTGCGTCGGCGTCACCATCGCGGGCTGCAATGGCAAACCACTTATACGAGTCTTCCAGGCTTTGCGGGACACCGCTGCCGCGCGCATAAAGAATGGCGAGGTTGAACTGGCTGTCGCGCACGCCGAGATCGGAGGCCTTGATGAACCAGTCAGCCGCGGCCTTGTAATCCGGTTGGCCTGCCACGTCGGAGGTCAGAAGAACGGCAAGGTTGTGCATCGCGCCTGCATTGCCCTGACGAGCCGCCATCTCATAATAGCGCTTGGCTTCCGGCAGATTGCGTTCGACGCCATTTGCCTTTTCGTACATGTTGCCAAGACGATACTGAGCCGGTGCGAAGCCGCGATCAGCCGCGAGCTTGTACCACTTGGCGGCTTCGGCACGATCGGCCTGAACACCGTTATCGTCGGTATAGCGCACAGCGACTTCAAAGAGCGCCAGCGGGTCGCCTCTGCCTGCCGCTTCTGAAAGGGAGGCAGGCGTGATGCCGGAGGGCACGGCAATGGTCTCTGCCGTGCTTTGCGCCGGTGCTGTCGGCTGATCAATCTCGGCATTACGAATGATGTCTTCGGGCGTGGTCTCAGGCTCGGCCTGCTCGACGAGGCTGGAACCGGCGCCTGGCGGAGGAACATTCAGGGAGGGTTCGTCTTCCGGAAGGGGCGCGCCGCCGATCGTGCGCGTATCGATCACGTTGCCCGTACTATCGGCCGCGGCCTGCATACGGTCGGCCTGTGCCTGCTCTGTTGGATCGACCTTGTCGGTGGACGGAAGCGTGACGGCCTGATCGCCCATTGCTGGCAGTTGCATCGGTGCGAGATTGGGTTGGCTGCTGTCAGCGCTCGCGCCTGTGGTAATCCGTTGAGCTGGCGGCGTCTCGGTACCGACAAGCGACTTCACCATCGGCATGGCCATCATTGCCAGAAGAATGGCGCCGATGCCAAGCAGCAGCGGGCGGCGATAACGCGCCAGCATGGAGCCGTTCTCGGCGCTGCGGCCATGTCTTGCAACTCCCGAGCCCGTTGCTCTTTCAGGCATGGTCTCCAGTGCAGCAGCCTGTGCCGCGCGGCGTGCAGCGGCGATGAAATCGGCGCGGCTGTCGCCATCCGTCTCACCTGCGCGTGCTGCGTTCTGGCTGGCTCGAACACGCTCAAGGATTTTTTTGACATCCGGCGCGCCGGAGCCTGGCTCCAGAAGCTCGTTGTCGTCCTCGGACGAAAAAGTGTCGATCGGATCCAAGGCAGGCGCCGGGTTCACCATCGTGCGCGCCGTTGTAACGGACGCGTCTTTATCGGTCTTGGCGGCGCTGGACTTGAAGCGGCGCGTCAGGCTGGCGAGCAGGCCGCGTTTTTCCTGCGCTTCCGGCTCACTGACGGCAAGTGGCGGCAGAGCGCCGGTGCTGGCATACTGGGTCTCAAGGGCCGACGAAACCTGCGCGTAGGCTAGCGAATCCAGGCTCTCCTCATGAAAGCTGGCAAAGGGCATGCGAATGCTCTCGGCAGCTGCATCTTCTTCTTGCGCAGGGGCGAACTCAGGCTCTCGAGCATGCACACGTTTGCTGTGCTCGGGCCCTTGCCCTTGCGTGTGGCGCTGATCCAGCACATCGAGACGGCTGGCTATCTGCAGCAACGTCTCGTGCAGAGCTTCAAAAGTGCGGTGCGTACGCTCGTCTGTATTGCGGCTCAGGCCCTCTAGCTTGCGCAGGTCGTTGGCCAGTTCCGAAAGCAGCACCATGTCGGCAGGGCTTGCCGTCTGGGCGAGATTGTTGCGCGTATGCGCCTCCAGTACCGCTTCTGCCGCCTGACGTGCAGCCTCGATAATATATTCGTCGTTGGACGCCATATAGTCTTCGATCGCGCTCATGCGAGCATCAAACTCCGGCGGCAAGCCGACGGGTTGAACGTGGCTCTGCTCGTTCAGCATCGAGGACAGATTGGCGATATGGCTTTCCAGGCTGGCAATCGCGTCGGGATCAGTATTGCTTGAGCGGGAAGTTTCGTCGAGCTTGGCGGCGATCTTGCCGAGACGCTCTTCCAGGCGAAGGAACGCGGAATCGTAAGCTGCGGTCTTGCCCGATGCCGGACGTGCGTCGATATCCTCGATACGTCGTGCGATCTTGTCCAGCCGCTCGGCCAGCTTGTCGTTGACAGCGCCATTTCCAAGAAGATCGATCTTCTTGGAAATATCGGTGAGGAAAGATGTGAGTTCCGGCTGGACGGGCGTGCGCTGTGACTGCTCCAGATAGGCGGAAAGCTGATCCAGCCTTTCGTCCAGTTTCGAAATGTGCCGGTCCGATGCCAGTTCCTCGATGCGGCTCGCAAGCGCGTCCAGGCGGCCGGTTAGTGCTTCCGATGGCTTGTCCTTGCGCTCGGATAGATCTTTCAACTGGTCGAGTTGGCGCGACAGACCGGTGAGACGCTCTTCCAGACGCTCCGCCACCGCAGTGTCGGCGGCGTGGGACGCACGATTGTTGGTGGCGGCGATGGCGCGGCTGATCTCGTCCAGACGCTGGTCGAGATCGGAGAAGTGTTCGGAAAACACCTCTTCGTTCGGCTGAATGCGGCGGCCCAGTTGCTCGACGAAGCCGGCAATCGTGATGAGCTTGTCTTCGAGCGCGCGAATGGCCGGACTGCCATGTGCATTGCCGATCTCGCTCTTGATGTCGTCGAGCCGGTAGGCGAGTGCAACGATCTCTTCTTTGAGCGGAGCGGTATCCAAGCTGCGCAAGGTATCTTCGACCTCGTCCCAGCGACGTTCCATCTTTTGCATGCTGTCCTGGCGAGCCATTTGCTCTACCAGCGTACGCAGCTCTTCAAACTCGGACCGCAGAGCTTGCGCATCCGGTCCGGTGCTGTGGCCAAGACGATTGATGCTTGCGGCAAGCCGGGCGACGTCGTCGCGGATGTCTTCGGCGAACTCCTGGTTTTCCGCAAAAGAACGGATGTTGCGCAACTCGGTGCGCAACACCTGCATTTCTCGGGACACGCCCTGAGAAATCTCGCTTTTCAACTCCTGCCGCAGATTGACCAGCGCTTCGGCGACTTCGCGCAGTGCGGCGTCGCCTTGGCCCTCATGGGGTGGGGATGCGTAGGATGGCGCGGAAGCGGGCGCACGTGTTGACCGAGAACGCTCCACGCGGGAGGTTTCCATCTGCGGGGCGGGACGGTCCCGATAGGCGGGAATGGCGGTAGAGGCGCGATAGTCCTGCTCGTCGTAGCGGCGCTGCTCAGGTTGCACCATGCTGCGGGTGGAGCGAGGCGCTTCAAATTCCTCCCGCTCCCAGCGGTCATCGAGCGCCTGCTGACGCCTGCGGATTTCATCCACCGGGTCGAAGCGGCGATGTTCTGGCTGGCGCGGCGTGCGCGAGGCTAGGGGCGGGCGCTCGGCAAGGCGTTCGGTTGGCTGTTCGCGGCGGGTTCTCTCGGCCTGGGCACCCAGCAGATCTTCCAGCCGTGCTTCCAGACCTTCGATGGTGCGATTGAGCGCGTCCAGCGACGATCTGTCATTCTGTCCTCGGGAATTCGATCGCAATCCGCTCATCTTCCTGCTCACTTCGTATTTTCCGTCTCTCTCTTCACCTGTCAGCCGCGCCGGTCGATGTGGAGAGTGAGATATGTCGTGCATGCCGCCAAGGCTGCTCTTAACGAAGCAGCCCCATAGAACAGGACAATCGCCCATCTATAGTTAATAAAAAGTTAATCGAGTATTGCCGTTTTAATACTTTCTTCACGTCTATCCTTGCGCGAGGCTTGATCAGAAATACACAAAGAGATTGTGTGGTGCAGCATGCAGAAAATTCTCGTCAAAGTTATTTGACGTTTACGCGCACGTCAAATATTGTGACGTCATCTTAAGGCCGGATGCGGTCCGGCGAGCGATGCGGAGGAACATCGGTAATGCCTGTTTACAAGGCTCCTGTTAAGGACACTCTTTTCATTCTCAACGACGTTCTGGGTCTGGAGCGCTACAACAACTTACCCGGCTTCGAAGATGCCACGCCCGACATGATCGAGGCGATCACTGGTGAGGCTGCGAAGCTTGCTGAAGAGCAGCTTTTCCCACTAAACTTGTCCGGTGACCAGCAAGGTTGCAAGCGCGCCGAAGACGGCACTGTGTCCGTGCCGGATGGTTTCAAGCAGGCTTATGACGCGTACTGTGAAGGCGGCTGGAGCGGTCTGGCCGTGCCTGCCGAGTATGGCGGGCAGGGGCTGCCCTACACGCTGCATGCAGCTGTCGGCGAATTCATGTCGTCCGCCAACCTGTCGCTGATGATGTATCCCGGCCTGACGCAGGGCGCGATTGCCGCAATCCTCGTTCACGGCACGGATGAACAGAAGCAAACCTATCTGCCCAACATGGTGGCCGGCAAATGGTCCGGCACCATGAACCTGACAGAGCCGCATTGCGGTACCGATCTCGGCCTGCTGCGCACCAAGGCCGTGCCGCAGGGTGACGGTACCTACAAGATTTCCGGTCAGAAGATCTTCATCTCGGCTGGCGAGCATTCCATGACGGGCAATATCGTGCATCTGGTGCTGGCCCGCATCGAGGGAGCACCGGAAGGAACCAAGGGCATTTCGCTCTTCATCGTGCCGAAGTTCCTGGTCAACGCCGATGGCTCGCTTGGCGAGCGCAACGGTGTCGTCTGTGGTGCGATCGAGCACAAGATGGGCATTCACGGCAATGCAACTTGCGTGATGAACTATGACGATGCGACCGGCTACCTCATCGGCGCGGAAAACAAGGGCCTTTCGGCCATGTTCGTTATGATGAACGAGGCGCGCCTCGGCGTCGGTCTGCAGGGTCTTTCTATCGGCGAGATCGCCTACCAGAACGCTGCAAACTACGCCCGCGATCGTATTCAGGGCCGTTCGCTCTCCGGTGCCAAGCATCCGGACAAGAAGGCGGACCCGATCATCGTTCACCCCGATATCCGTCGTTCGCTGTTGACGATCCGCGCCTATAACGAAGCCGGCCGCGCCTTCCTGCTTTGGACCGCACTGCAATCGGACATTGCACATCGTTCGACCGACGAGGCGGCACGCCAAGCGGCAGACGATCTGCTCGGCCTCGTCACCCCGATCGTCAAAGGTGTGTTGACCGACAAGGGCTTCGACCACGCAGTTGCCGCTCAACAGGTCTATGGCGGTCACGGCTATATCGAAGAATGGGGCATGAGCCAGTATGTGCGCGACGCCCGCATTACCATGATTTACGAGGGTGCCAACGGCATCCAGGCGCTCGATCTTGTTGGTCGCAAGCTTGGTCTCAATGGTGGCCGGGCCGTTATGGCGCTGTTCAAGGAAATCGGCGATTTCTGCGAAGAAAACCGTGCGGACGAAAATCTGGTCGTCTACACCAAGGGCCTGAAGAAGGGCTTGAACGATCTGCAGGCTGCAACCATGTGGTTCATGCAGAATGCCATGGCAAAGCCCGACAATGCTGGTGCCGGCTCCACAGATTATATGCATCTCTTCGGTCTGGTCGTGCTGGGTTACATGCATGCCCGTATGGCCAAGGCAGCGCAGGCGCAGCTTGCCGCCGGCTCGTCTGACGAGGACTTCTTGAAGGCCAAGCTTATCACGGCAAAGTTCTTCATGGAGCGTTTGATGCCGGAAACGGTGCTGCGCAAGACCCGCATCGAAGCTGGTTGCGATACGATGATGGAACTTTCTGCCGAAGCATTCTGAGCCCGACTAAGGAGGCCGCATGCGGCCTCCAACAATTTTCAGGCAGTCACCTGCCACAGGGAGATGAGATATGACCGACGTTTTTATTTATGACCACGTTCGCACCCCGCGCGGACGCGGCAAGAAGGATGGCAGCCTGCATGAGGTGCCGTCCGTTCGCCTTGCCGCAAAAACGCTGGAAGCAATCCGCGACCGCAACGGGCTCGATACCGCGACCGTCGATGACATAATTATGGGCTGTGTCGATCCGGTGATGGATGCCGGTGCCGTCATCCCGAAGGCCGCTGCCTTCGAAGCTGGTTACTCCACCAAGGCGCCGGGCATGCAGATCTCGCGCTTCTGCGCCTCGGGTCTCGACGCCGTCAACTTCGCCGCCGGCAAGGTTGCCGCGGGCTCGGATGAGATCGTCATTGCAGGCGGTGTGGAAAGCATGTCGCGCGTCGGCATGGGCATGTCTGGTGGTGCCTGGTACATGGACCCGTCGGTCAATTTCCCGGCCTATTTCATGCCTCAGGGTGTATCTGCCGACCTGATCGCCACCAAATACGGCTTCTCCCGCGATGACGTGGACGCCTATGCGGTAGAAAGCCAGAAGCGTGCAGCGCATGCCTGGGAAAACGGCTACTTCAAGAACTCCGTCGTTCCAGTCAAAGACCAGAACGGCATCACCATTCTCGATCGCGACGAGCATATGCGTCCCGGGACCGACATGCAGGCGTTGGCCTCGCTGAATGCCTCCTTCCAGATGCCGGGTGAAATGGGCGGCTTCGAAGCCGTCGGTATCATGGCGCATCCGGAAGTGGAGCGGATCAACTACGTTCACCACGCCGGCAACTCGTCGGGCATCGTCGATGGTGCAGCGGCTGTTCTGGTCGGTTCGAAGGCGGGCGGCGAAAGCATGGGTCTCAAGCCCCGCGCGCGCATCAGACACTTTGCCAATATCGGCTCCGATCCGGCGCTGATGCTGACCGGTCCCGTTGACGTGACGGAAAAGCTTCTGAAGAAGACGGGCATGTCGATTGCCGACATCGACCTCTTCGAACTCAATGAAGCCTTTGCTGCCGTCGTTCTTCGCTACATGCAGGCCTTCGACATCAGCCACGACAAGATGAACGTCAATGGCGGCGCCATCGCCATGGGTCATCCGCTGGGCGCCACGGGTGCCATGATCCTCGGCACGGTTCTCGACGAACTGGAACGCCGCGATCTCAACACCGCGCTGGTCACGCTTTGCATCGGTGCAGGCATGGGCACCGCGACGGTGATCGAGCGGGTTTGAGTTAGCCATGAGGCGGGAGGTTTACGATCAACCCAAGAACGAGATTGAGCAGCAACAGCTTCTCCATCATCTCGACAAGGACATGGCGCAGGATTACGAGCAATCGACCCGCGTCCTGACCAAGAAAGACAATCAGAGCTACCCTGCCGAAGGCAGAGGCCTGATCTTATTTCTCGTTCTTGTGTTCGTCTGCTTCGGCCTCACCGTCTGGCTGTACTGACCTCAAAGAGAATTCAGGGAAGAGGAATCCCACAATGAGCACTTACACCAATTTCAAAGTTGAAACCGATGCAGACGGCATTGCCCTTGTGACCTGGGACATGCCGGAAAAATCCATGAATGTCTTTACCGCCGAGGTGATGGAAGAGCTGAATGCCATCGTCGATGCGACGGTGGCTGATGCCGCCGTAAAGGGCGTGGTCTTCACCTCCGGCAAGAGCACCTTTTCCGGCGGCGCCGATCTTTCCATGATCAAGTCGATGTTCTCCTTCTACCATGAGGAGAAGGCCAGGAACCCGGATGAGGCAGCCCAGAAGCTGTTCGATCTCGTCGGCAAGATGAACGGCCTGTTCCGCAAGATCGAAACCAACGGCAAGCCCTGGGTCTCCGCCATCAATGGTACGTGCATGGGCGGCGCTTTCGAACTGTCGCTCGCCTGCCATGGCCGCGTCGCTTCGAACGCGAAAAGCGTCAAGATTGCGCTTCCTGAAGTCAAGGTCGGCATCTTCCCTGGCGCCGGTGGCACGCAGCGCGTATCCCGCCTGACGGACGCACAATCGGCGCTTCAGATGATGACCACCGGTCAATCGCTCACTGCCCAGCGCGCCAAGGCAATGAACCTGGTGCATCAGGTGGTGGAGCCGGATCAGCTGGTTTCAGTCGCCAAGCAGATGATCAAGGATGGCCTGAAGCCTGTCGCCCCGTGGGATGAAAGAGGCTTCAAGGCACCCGGCGGCGGCATCTGGACGCCGGCTGCTGCGCAGCTCTGGCCAGCAGCACCGGCAATCCTGCGCCGTGAAAGCGCTGGCAACTACCCGGCGGCCCTCGCCATTCTGAAATGCGTCTATGAAGGTCTTCAACTGCCCTTCGACACTGCACTAAAGGTCGAGCAGCGCTATTTCACCGAGATCCTTCGTTCGAAGGAAGCGTTCGGAATGATCCGCTCGCTGTTCATTTCTATGCAGGAGCTGGGCAAGGGCGCGCGTCGTCCCGCCGGTCAGCCGAAGAGCGATTTGAAGCATGTGGGCGTTGTCGGTGCCGGCTTCATGGGCGCCTCCATTGCCTATGTCACGGCTGTCGCAGGTCTCGACGTCACGCTGATCGACCGCGATGAGGAGGCTGCCGCCAAGGGCAAGACGACCTGCGAAGGTCTTGTAAAGGGCTCAGTCGACAAGGGCCGGATGACGCCGGAGGAGGGTGCCGCCATACTCGCACGCATCACCCCCACGTCCGACTACAACGCGCTGAAGACCGCAAACCTCGTGATCGAGGCCGTGTTCGAAGACCGCGACGTGAAAAAGGCGGTGATTGAGCAGGTGGAAGCAGTGCTTCCGGAAGGCGCGATCTTCGCCTCCAACACCTCGACGCTGCCGATCACCGGCCTTGCGAAGAACTCCAGGCGCCCGGTGGACTTCATCGGCATTCACTTCTTCTCGCCCGTCGAGAAGATGATGCTGACTGAAGTGATCCTTGGCAAGGAAACTGGCGATAAGGCTCTCGCCGTCGCGCTCGATTACGTCGCCAAGATCAAGAAAACCCCGATCGTCGTCAACGACACGCGCGGTTTCTTCGTCAACCGTTGCGTGCTGCGCTACATGGCGGAAAGCTATGAAATGCTGATCGAAGGCGTTCCGCCAGCGATGATCGAAAATGCCGCAAAATTTGCCGGCATGCCGGTCGGCCCGCTCGCGCTGAACGATGAGGTGGCGATCGACCTCTCCTACAAGATCCTCAAAGCCACCGCTGCCGATCTCGGCGACAAGGCCGTCGATCCGCGCCACATGGAGCTGGTCAAGAAACTGGTGGAAGACGAAGGCCGCTTTGGCCGCAAGAATGCCAAGGGCTTCTACGACTACCCGCCAAAGCCTGCCAAGAAGTCCCTCTGGCCCGGCCTGAAGGACCTCTATGCGCAGAAGAAGCCAGAAGACGTGGATATGGAAGTGCTAAAGCAGCGCTTCCTCGTCACCGTCGCGCTGGAAGCCGCCCGCACAGTGGAAGAGGGGATCGTCACCGATCCGCGTGAGGCCGATGTCGGCTCCATCCTCGGCTTCGGCTTTGCCCCCTACACCGGCGGCGCTCTGTCCTACATCGACGGCATGGGAGTGGCGAACTTCGTGGCGCTGGCAGAAAAGCTGGAGGCCGGGTACGGCCCGCGCTTTGCTCCGACGCCGCTCTTGAAGGATCTGGCCGCCAAGGGCGAGACCTTCTACGGTCGCTTCGACCCTTACGCCAAGGCTGCCAAGGCCGCGTGAGCGAGCCAATACGACAGTAAAAAGGCGGCCATCCGGTCGCCTTTTTGTTTTGTGCTCGTGCGGGGCGCTTCCTCAAGGCGCCACTGCATCCTTTTGACGCCTCCAGCGTTTGGAGAGGGAGTTCTCCCGAGCGTGATAGGGAGCAAAAGGATTTTCCAAAAGGAGATGTGAATGAAAGCGCCCGCACGATCCCATGGTTTTGACAAGCCGGCCGACCTGGAGGACGAACTGGCCCAGTTGGATGAAGAGCGGGCAGACGAAACGCTGCAAGCCGTCGAGCGACGCCCACCCCCGCCGAAACCTGGCAGGAAGCCTGCAGAAGAAGCGTCATTGCGCGCACAGATCTCCGAGCTGCGCCGCGATCTCGACGAGGTTCGCCGCGAGGTCGAAAAATTGAGCGCATCGAGACATTCACAGTCGCGCTCGAATTCGAGTGACACGCCAACCTGGCTGCCTGTCGTCCGCTCTGTCGCCATCACCTCGCTCGCGAGCCGGATTTTTGCCTCGTCGCCGATGATCGCGCTAATGGTAGCGGCGGTCCCCTTCGCCCTGGGACTGACCGCGGGATCGAAACAGTAAGCTTTGGAGGGCGCTAACGCGTTACTTCCCGGCATGAAGGCGAGGAGCGCCGCGTTCCTCCCCTTCTTCGTTTGAACGGTTTTCAAGACTTAAAAATGGGTCGAAGAAAAACTGTCAAAAAAGTTAGATTGAGCGCTTGCCATGGCCGAACAAGCTGCTATAACCCCGCTCACTTCCGGGGCGGAACACTCCCCGGCGCTTTCAAAAAGCGAAGGTTCTTCAAGAGCCTGTAGTGCCCGGATAGCTCAGTTGGTAGAGCAGCGGATTGAAAATCCGCGTGTCGGTGGTTCAAATCCGCCTCCGGGCACCATTAAGCCCTTAAAATCATTGGTGTTTTTAAAAGCTCTTTGAGCCTGCTCGTGCTGGAAATACGCTAGCGCATATCTAGCACACCCCACAAAATTGCTCTTTCGCTTCAAGGCTCGTCTTGCCCGGCACGGCCTGAACTAGCGCAGCTTTAACGCAGGCGTGCTAGCAACGTAACCGATTTCGGAGAGTTTCATGTTGCAGCGTACCAAGCAGCCATTTGCCCTGTTTCAACGCCCCGGTGGGACCATATGGTCAGTCCGCTTTTCAGCGGGCGGCAGACAGGTTCGAAAAAGTCTTGAGACCGAGAATTATGAAGAAGCTCATCACAAGGCCTATCAGATATAGAGCGAAGCCAACTATCGCGTGAAGAATGGCTTCACAGCGGTTGTCCGCCCCTTCTCCGAAGTCGCAGAGGAATTTATCAAGCTGGTGATCGCGAAAAGTGAACGAAAGGACCGGAGTGAGTATCACCCACGCGATTGGCCTCCCGTTATCCGGCGCTACCTTGTCGGCTTCTTCGGAAATAAGCCGATTGATACCATCCGTGAACCCGACATCGAACGTTATATGGAGTGGCGGCGCAATTACTGGGTGTCCGGTCCGGGTAAGGAAATCGAGTTCATCCGATATGAACGCAATGGTAAAATTCTGCGACGTTCGGCGCGTCATGAAGTTCCAACGATCAGCAGGCAGAGAGGTGAACTGACTATCGTTCGGGCCTTGTTTCAGCAGGCCGTAAAATGGGGTTATCGCGGTAAGCTCGATATTCCTGACATTAAAGTCCGCAAGCGAATTGATAATAGTCGCCCCAGCTTTACGCCGGAGGAGTTTGAAACGCTCATCGGCAGCAGCCTCCAGCGCATTTATCCAGACCACAGCGGGCAGGGGACATTGATCCGTGGACGAGATGGCCGAGTATGGCGGCAGTTTCGGCAGAGTATGCATGTGATTTCCGACAGGCTGAAACTACAGGCTCATATCGAAATCGCCTCTGGTACAGGCATGCGACCGACAGAACTCAAAAACCTCAACTGGGGTCATGTCGTCGGCTTCCGTTCGGTACGTCTAAGCAAGCTGGCAGATCAGGACGTGCGGTTTCAGGTGCAAGGAAAGGGTAAGCATGGGGCTGTCGTGCCTCAACTTTCCGTCATTCCATGGCTCCACACGCTTTGGGATGCTTTCGAGCGAGAGTTGGGTCGAGAGCCAGACGATAACGATCCCGTTTTTGCCGATCAGAATGGGCAACGCATTCAGAGTTTCAAAAAAGGCTTTTCCGAGCTTTTGAAGGTCTGCAATCTACAGACAGATTTTCGCGGCGTGGCGCGCACGACATATTCGCTACGGCACTATTATATCTCGGAGATGATAGCGCGGGGCGTTGATGTCTACGACATCGCTCGAAATACGAGAACTTCTATCGCCATGATCGACAAGCATTATGGGCAGGTCAGTACCGAACGCCGTAAAGATCAGCTGAGGCCGGATCATAAGGAATGGTAAGGGCTGTTACTCGGCGAAAGGCCTGAACATACCGCTGATAGTGCTGTCTTTGACCCTGTAGGCCGTTATGCCGTTTCCCACCACGACCACCGTCGACAGGTCATCGCTATCGAAACAAATATCCGAAATCAATTCGGTGACTGCGGCATGTGCCTCTGCACGCAAAGCGTATCGCGTGTCGGCATCAGGCGCTGTCTCCCACTCCCTTCGCAGTGCGGCCAGTTGATCACGACTGCCAGCAGCGTTGCGACTGCGTGTAGAGAGCCGCTGACGATCTTGCTGGCGATCCCGCAACTCAAGCTCAGCCGCGTGTCGCTCGCTTTGACGACGCCGCAGCAATGCGATTAGGCTTTCCAGTGATTGCCGATCATCTTCGATTGCTGCGGCAAGCCTCTGTTCTTTGCGCTGTAGCTCTTCGATGCTAATTGTGAGACCGGCAATGGCCTCGTCAATTTTTGTTACAGCGTCATCGGTGCTTTGCCTTTGCAGAACGGTGGCAAAATCTAGTTCCCTGACATGGTCAAGAATGGCAGCTTCGAGCGGCTCATAGCGGAAATGCCTATTGCCGTCTGTGCATCGATGTCCGCGGACATAATTGCTGCATACGAGATATCGACCGTTTTATTTCCTTTGACCCGACTGAACTTGATCGTCATCGGCCCGCCGCAATGGGCGCAGTGACATAGCCCGGTAAAGAGGTTTGCAAAACTCTCACCTTTACGGCCTGGTCTGCCGGGATTATCCCGCATGGCCTGTACCCGCAGGAACAAATCCTTGTCGATGGCGGCAGGGAAATAAGCCTCTATCGGATCGCCATCCGGCACACGTTTGCCATCCTGCATACGATGCGGCTGGAATGTGCCGATAACATCATGACGGCGAAGCAGCGCCTTGATGATACCGTGATACCATCCGTCCCTGCTCTTGAACGCCGGAACGCCATCCGCATTAAGCCTGCGCGCAATCGCCGTAGCACCCATTCCTCTTGCTGCCATCTCGTAAATCGCTTTCACCGCCGCTGCATGCTCGTTCAGAGTGAAACTGTAAGAGTTTGACCCGGTTCGCGCCGCGTCGATCCATGCCGGGGTGACACTGGTGATATGGCCTCTTCCCTCTCTGGCCCGTTCGCGCTTTCGTTTGTTCGCCGCCCGCACCCGCTCGCTCTTGGTCTGGCTTTCCTCATGCCCACGCGACATCACCGCAAGGCCGATGATAAGCTTGGTCCAATCGCCATTGAGTGTATCGCGGCTGTAAACCTGCCGATCTTCACCGAGCGTGGCGATGGTGATCCCGGCGTTGATGATCGCCATGAACAGTGTCAACGCGTCCGGTACGGCTTCGCGTGACAGCCGGTCGAGGCTTTCGATCAGTAAATAGCTTCCTCTCGGCACTTCTCCGCTTTCGACCATAGCCAGAAATCGGCCAAGCGCACCGTGTTTGAAGTTTCTGCCTTTCCACGCGCTGACACCCAGATCCTGCAAGCTGTCGTCCAGAAGCAAAGAGTGTTCGTCCGCGAAGGCGCGCGACCGCTCAAGCTGCCTGCGCAAGCTGTCACCGCGAAGCTGCTTGGTGGTGCTCATACGGACGTAGGAATAAGCGCGGACCGGAAGCGCACTGTTATCGCTGCTCATGTCAGCCTCCTGATGTTGCGTGTCGCTAACATGGCGGTGCTGGAGGGGCGAGCGAGGGCGTAAGCGCAATCGGCTAAAACAGCGTGCGCGTCTGGCTTGCAGGATGAGATTGCAGGAGCGCGGCGCAAATCACCGCAGGTTTCATAGCGATTAGTGTATCCGGCATAGTTAACGGACGGTTAATTCCGGGGGAGCGCAAACGTATATGCAAGGACGATGGTGTGGCTGGCGGGCATAGGGTCCGAGGCGATAATGACCAGCATCCTAACGAACCATTCCGCCATGGCAGCACTGCAAACGCTTCGAGCCATCGGCTCCAGTCTAACCGATACACAGCAGCAAGTCAGCACCGGCCTGCGGGTCGGCCAAGCATCGGATAACGTCGCCTACTGGTCGATTTCCACTACGATGCGTTCGGATAACAAGGCATTGTCGGCGGTGAGTGATGCTCTCGGCCTTGGTGCAGCCAATGTCGATGTCGCCTATGCAGGAATAGAAAACACCATCGATCTTCTCGGAGAGTTTCGGGCAAAGCTTGTCTCGGCACAGGAAACGAGCATCGATAAGAGCAAAATTCAAAACGAACTCGACCAGCTCAAAAAGCAGTTCACCTCTATCGCGACATCGGCAAGCTTCAACGGCGTCAATTGGCTCGACACCAGCTCTCCCGATGACCTGATGACACTCTCATCTTACCCGACCAGTCTTGTTTCGTTCTTCATACGCTTTTCCGACGGCACAGTGCGGGTCGGCACGACCGAGGTCGATCTTGCCGATATCAGCCTGTTCAATGTCGGTGGCGGCGGCGCGCTGCAAAAAGATATCCGCTCGCTGGGCGATATTGGCGGCTTTAGGTCCGCAAATTTAAACGCGAACTCTTTCACCGGAGGTCAATTCTTTGAGATGACGGGTCCGGTTACGCTCGGCTCCTCTGACAGTATCAGCTTCAATTTGATGATTGACGGAAGCTCATCGCAAACCGTTAAAATCACAAAAGCGACGATTGGCACTGCACTCGGCGGTACGAACGGGCTTATCAGCAACATCGATGATTACACACGCGTCCTAAATCAGTCATTTGTTGAGGCGGGAATTTCCTCTCTTGTCGGCTCAAGCAAAACAATCCTGACCGGCCCGCCTAATCAGGCGGCAATTGGCATAATCAGCCGGGAAAACACAGGCGCGAGTGCCTCAACGATCTCGGTAAATGGCGTGAATGACACCACGGGTGGCAACGCAGGCGGCCTTCGGGAAACGCCGTTCGCAAGCTCTGCCGGTGGCTATGCAAGTGATCAATTTGCTTTTACGACCCCGTTTGAAATCTACCGTGACATCACCTTTTCGTTCAATGTAAGCGTCAATAATGCGCCCTACACGACCGTAACAGTAGACCGCCAAATTGTTGACAATACGCTTGGTACAGTAGACGGCAAAATCAGCTCACCAGCTGATCTCGTAGACATTTTAAACGCTGCGATGTTGGGTGTAGGGCTGACGGCAACGGAAAGCAGTGGCCGTATCGTCATTGATGTAGACCCGGCAGTTCACCCGGAAATGGGAGCCAGATCCAGGCTCAACATCAGCAACGTCGCGGACAACCTTGGACCTGCGGCGGATTTCGATATCCTCGATGTTGATATCACAAATCCGGCCAATAGCCTCGACAACTATCTGTCAGGCGTCGATTCCATGCTTAAACGGGTCATCACCGGCGGTGCCACGCTTGGTGCGCTCAAGACCCGTATCGACATGCAGCAGGATTTTGCCGGGAAGCTCATGGACGCCATCGATCAAGGCGTCAGCCGTCTTGTCGATACCGACATGGAGGAAGCTTCGGCAAGGCTATCTGCTCAGCAGACGCAGCAGCAATTGGCCGTGCAAAGTCTTCAGATTGCGAACGGCAATTCGGATAACCTGCTGAGATTGTTCAGATGATCCTTTGGAGCAATATTTAGATGTAATGTCATTTGCAGGCATTAGAAAACCTGTCAATCGGTGATAAATCAAGAATATTTTAAGTGTTAAATTTCAGATCGGTGATTTTCTCAAATAAAATTCTGAAGAATTATACGACAGATAATGTTTATGCACTCAGAAATTCATTGAATAACACAAGTATTGATGGATAATTATCTCATATCGCAAATATTTAATACGAAGTCGGAGAGACAACGTAATTTTCTTAACCGGACAATTTGCAAAGCTAGCTCCTATTTTGCGCGAAACACATCGCATCGTCCATGGCCAGATGCGGTTGTAAAAAAGGAATCAAGGTCATCATTTAGGATTGTGCATACGAATATTCCGCGCTGACCTGTAGGTACGTACTTTGCAGTATATGTGTAGATATATTTAGGCGCTTGCTCGCCCGAAAAATGAATGTTGCTTTGATTGTTACTTTCAATTTCCTTCCAGTTTTTCACAGCATAAATAAAAGCTCCATCAGCGTTTTTATATACGGAGTTGTAACTTGGTGCCATTTTTGACAAATCAAATCGGCCAGCTGCATCAAGTGCGAACTTTCCTTTTACTGCCTTATAGGTCAATGAGTTTTTACTCAGGGTAATCTTCATGCCAACGGCCTTACCGTTGTCTGCATAAGGTATGGCATCTAATGCGCGGGAAGATTTGATAGTGCTGAGGTCAAATCCGTTTGCTGACGCTTGCGAACCTATAACGGAACAAGCCGTTGCCATTATTACATACAAAAAAATCGTAGCTGATTTATTAGGTTGATTAGCCACAGAGCGACCTCTTTATTTCTTTCGAGATGAATGGGTGGCTAGGAACTTGTAGCCATTTTCCTCATTGCCAAACATACGTGCACCCATATCTCTTCGATTTTGCACGCCAGCTGACCACTTTTTGTTGGATGTGTTGTAGTGGTTTTTCATGTAGTGAGGGACAAGCGAATACCGGCCCGCGTTCAATATCTTTGCAAGATTTTGAACGTCCGTTTTAGGTGGGTTTTTATTGCCATTTTCATCATATATTGATGACGCGTCGGACGTAAGGGCGCCTGGTCCACCATTGAATGATAGGTCTAAAATGGCGTCGACTTCGTAATAATGTAGCGGTACGAACACACGCTTTTCAATTTCATTTCCGCCGTTTTTAGCAATGTCTTCGTCGCGAAGTTGCTGCATTTTCTCGTTTGATAACGGTTGTTTCCACTCACCTTCGGTAAAACGTTTCGAAGCAATCTCCGCGTCAGTAATTTTGTGTCCTATGCCAATGGTATCGTTACCCCCTTCAGGAGACGGATATTGATTGGGATGCGGTGATTCGCTTTCATCTAGCACCTTCTTGTACTCTGCAGAAGCTTTCCACGGCTTCCATTGGCGTAGGGTCACAGCATCGATTATTTTTTTGTTTGCCATAGGCTCGACAGGTCCCTTGATGAGCGGGGCTTCATCAATTTCGTTCTCAGACGTATCTCTGCTGGTGGGGTATCCGTCATCAGAGTTTCGTTTCCCTAAATAGAGATAAATGACCTCTGACGCGCTTGATGTAGTTAACATCTGCGTCAGGCCATTTTCGTCCGTTTCACCTTCAAGAACCTCTCCTGTCTGCTCTTTCCTCATAGTGTAATATACGCCTGCACATGGCCCACCTGGGGCGCAGGTCGTTCCATCATCTTTCGTGTCAATAATTCTGAAGGCAAGGCCATATGCGTCGTTCGGATTGCATGACGCGCAAGGTTTGGCCTCAGCAGTCGAAGCAGTCTGCTGAGCAGCAGTATTAGCATTCAACGCGTCAACACCGGTTGGGGCGTCGTTTTCTCGCGCCCACTGAGTAAACCGATCCGTTGGATGATCGAGCGGTGTGTCCCGAGGCAGGAAACCTGCCTGGGGCGATGAGCCAAGCGGTTCATCGCGCATAAGTCTGCGAAAATCTATTTCCGGGCCCCAGAAATTTTGCGCCATTGCGAATAACCTTAGTTTATAGCTTGGTACTAGCTGGAAGCGCCGAAAGGCGTGTCATCAGCAAGTAAATTTTGTCATCGGGGGTTCCATCTTCAGGAAACGATTGAAGGTATCCACGTAGACCTGGGTCTCGCCCTATCTTGCCATCGCTATGCAGCTGGAGATAAACCCACAAAGTTAGAGACCTTTCAGATCGAAGACCGAGGCTCTCCCCATTAGAAACTTCAGTTGCCGAAAATCGGTAAAGCTCTGTATCGCTCATTAATCGTGTACGGTCTGGTTCGACCACGCGGAGATAGTTAACGCGCCGGGATTGTGCAGAAGCTTTTCGATTGAATTCTAATTCTTCGATTTGTTCATCCGTCAATCGAAGCGGCCCTCTAGGCACCACTACGTCATTCTCAGGTCTCAGAGCACGTCGACGAGCACCTTTCTCAAGGGAAAACCACATAATTTGATCGCAAGGCCCCATAAGGCGAACAAATTGCTCCGTAGTCAAAAGGGGAAGAGTAGCTTCGATTACATTAGGATCGTAGTGGCGAAACAGCACTGATTGGTCCCTAGGAACTAGCGGAGAAAGTTCTGTATCGTTTTCCTCATTTAAAATCGATTCGTCATCGGGAATCAGAATGACGTTTATGCCCCTAAGATGACGAAACAATTTGTCCTCACCAGCAGAGGAAGACCAAAAAACAACGGCATTTTCAGCCTTAGGAACAGAAAGCAGTTTAGTTAAAGTTGTTTCGTTTTCGATAGGTATAAACAAGGCAGCCGCACGCGCGATTTCAGCGTCCGGATGATCTAAAAATAGCGAACGGCTTGAAATCTTACGTTCTTCAAGTGACTTCGGAAGATCAGAAAATAATGCGCCATCCATGACAGCAAAGGTTGGTAGCGCTGTCTTTCTAAAGCCCTCAATAAGAGCGATGGACGCTTCGCTAGGCTGCCTTAATGGCCTACCTTCTTCATCGACTAAATCGAAATGATCAAACATTTTTTTTCTGCTTTATGAATGGCACATGCTGCGCTGCCATTTTTCGTAGGCACTGAGCGGGAGGGGTTGGTGTCTTTCCAGGCACCAGTTCGGGTGTATAAAGAATTGGTCCGGGACCTACCGTTACCTGCCCACCACCACCTTTAACGATAGTCGATTGCCCAGCCTCGATAACAACTATGCCAGTCTTATCCATTTCAAGACGGGTTTCGCCAACTGTTATACGAAATGCTTCTCCTGCCTTGATTTCGAAAACACGCCCTGCGTCAAAGCCAATGGTATCTCCAGCAGAGTAATTTAGCCCGCGACCAATATTCTCTTCTTTATTGGCGCCAACAACTACGAGTTGGTCACCTCCTACAATCGTTGACTTGAGAATTCCGACTTGTTCGGTTGATATTTTTCCCACTGTGCGAGTAAAGGCATTTCCCACGCTAAGGCTTTTATTGAGCCCGATGTCCTCGCGATGATTCTGGCCAACGGAGGTTTTCTTATCATTGCCCACCCGTTCATCTTGATCGTGCCCAACTGTTTTTGTTCGATTATGTAAGACATCGATATCCATGTCTCGTTGTGCGCGAGCGTATACCTGTTCTCTGCCAAGCTCATCTTCGAAGCTTAACTCATTGAACCCCTGACCTTTGTGAGTCTGCGTTCTGAACGTGCTCTTCGTTTTATTCGCAGGAAGCTCATAAGGTACAGTCTGTCGTGCATTCGGCACGACGCCCGTCACCAGAGGCCGATCTGGATCACCATCGACAAACGCGACCATCACCTCCATGCCGATGCGCGGGATGATCTGGCCGCCCCATGTAGAGCCTGCCCAGTTTTGGGCTACACGTACCCAGCATGTATCGGTCCCATCCTTCTTGGCCTTGCGGTCCCATGGGAACCACAGCTTGATGCGGCCATATTGGTCAGGATGGATTTCTTCTCCCTCCGGTCCTGCAACGATGGCAACCTGCGTGCCTTCGATCCTCGGGCGTTTCGTTTGTCGATGCGGTGTCAGCGGCACGCGTGAGGGGATGGCCTCGAATTGGTTGCGGTATTCCGGTTCGTTGCTGTTGGTCTCGTAGGAGCGATCCACAACGGTGTGGCTCGCCCGGATGATTACATGCTCTTCATACTCATGCTCAGGATGCGCCACTTCATAAGGTGTAAAGCGACGGCCAGCTTCGAGGATGCGGGAGGTGGAGGCGCCGAAGACGCGGTCATGGTCGGCTTCGGTCGCTTGGGTTCTGAGTTTCTGCGCACGTTCTGCTTCGGCCACGGTCTTGATGCGGGAGGGGTATTCGTAAAGCTCGCGTTTGGTCGCATCCGGCATCTGCACCAGAGACGGGGTCATCGTGCCCGGCACCATAGAGGGCGTCTCGAAATTCCAGTCGGCACCGGCGCGCTGGCCCGGCACATAGGAGAAACGACGTGCCCAGTCATTGATGTGGTTGCGATCCGATGAGCCCTGTGCCAGTCTCACCTTGCCTTCGCCTTGAGCGGATGGCGATGGCCCCAGCCAGCCATTCTCGGTATCGGCCATATGCAGCTTGTGAGAGCCGTCTTCATGGCTGAACCAGTAGAACAGGCCGTCTTCATCTAAGCGCCTGAGAAGATAGGATAAATCGTCTTCATTAAACTGCACACTGTATTCTTGTGCTGGCGGAGGTGTGATGATGCCCGACGTATCCGGGGCCGGAATGCCATGTTCGGAAAACAGCGTTTCAGCAATCTCGACCGTTGTCTTATCCATCCAGATGCGGCAGTCGGAGCGGCGGGAGAGTAGCCACATCTGCGGGCGGATGGTCATGGCGTAGGAACGCAGGCCGCGGGTGATTGGTGGGCCCTCATGCAGTTCCGTGACCAGACCGTTGAACGGGCGGCGGATGCCGCTGCCCTCGTCGCCATCACCTTGGCTCACCTCGACCGAGACATCGACCAGACGACCGATAAGCTCTTCCGGCTTGACCGCTTCCTTCTTGGCGCGAACGCTGAGCTGTATCTCGAACAGTTGCGACACGCCCTCACTGACGACCATGCGTTCCGGCAGAAGCTGATCTTCGCCCAGCGGCGACTTGACCTTGAGAACGCGGCTCGCCTGGATGAAATCGGACGATGAAGGCTGGTCGGTCATGGTGAACCTCGACGGCGGAGATGGAAAAAATCAAATAGCTGTGAAAATCTTGAAAGAATGCAATCAAGCATTGTGGCAAAAGCATGGAGCTGTGTTCGCTAGCAGAACTGCCTCAGAACAAATTCGTTCCACCGACCCAAACGCGCCGCGATCATGTCACTCTGTTTGCATCGGCGTTCAACTTAATGCTCGCCCTTTCGGCAGACGGCTGTATCCCGGAAACAGTTCAATGGTTTTGGGAAGGATCACAGCATGTCTCATCTGAAAGCACTCAAGCTCACCTCTGCCGTTCCGGTTCGAGAGCTGGCTCGGTTTGTCTGAACAGTTTTGTGCCGATTGTTAAGTGGTTTCCGGCGCTGTTTATGCCGCGAGGGGAATTGTCTGCGGCTGTTTGAAGTAGATCTGATCCGGAGTTTTCGGTTCAAGAGATGAATGTGGGCGTCGGCCATTATAGAAGGCCAGATATCGGCCGATCCCAAGGCGGGCGTCGGACACGGTTTTGTAGGCGTGAAGGTAAACCTCCTCGTATTTGATCGATCTCCATATCCTTTCCACGAAGACGTTGTCGCGCCAGGCTCCCTTGCCGTCCATCGAGATGCCGATTTCGGCATCCTTCAGGAGCTTGACGAAGTCGAGGGATGTGAACTGGCTGCCTTGGTC
>NZ_CAJYTV010000017.1:0-375380 GCF_913777885.1 uncultured Agrobacterium sp.
CAAGCATTAGCTCATCTTTTCCGATTTTCTCTAGAACAAAGGACTTCGTCGCCAGCAGCGCCGCCGCCCTCGTCAGTGAGCGGACTTATAAGAGAACACCCCCAAACAAGTCAACAGACGTTTTTCATAAATCTGTCGTTTTTCCGTAAGTGCACGTAATTAATGGCGTTTTTCGAGATATTTTGTTCGAGGGCATCCCAAACACCCTTGCAGGGCTTGTTTTGAATTCTGCAAATCACCTGTCTCTTTCCTGATCCGCTTGGCATGCTAAGTTCGAGGCATAAGAGACGAGGGAGAAGTCCATGCTGGTTCTGAATGAGGACGAAACGCGCAACGCTTTGGCGTGGCCGCAGCTGATCGATGCGATCGAAACCATGTTCCGTGGCGGCTGTGAGATGCCGGCGCGCCATCATCATGAGGTCACTGTCCCGGGTGAGCGTGATGCGACACTTCTCATGATGCCCGCATGGGTGCCTGGCTCCTATATGGGCGTGAAGATCCTTTCGGTCTTTCCGGATAACAGCACACGCACGCTTCCAGCGATCTTCGGGACCTATCTCCTTTCCTCTGGCAAGACCGGCGAGATGCTGGCTGCGGTCGAAGGTGGCGAGCTGACGGCACGGCGCACAGCCGCGACATCCGCTCTGGCAGCAAAGTACCTTGCGCGGCGCGATGCGTCATCCATGCTGATGGTCGGGACTGGCAGGCTGTCGCTCAACCTCATGCAGGCGCACGCGACGGTGCGACAGATATCTACGTTCCATGTATGGGGACGAAACGTCGCCTCCGCGGAGAAGGCAGCGGCTGAGGCACGCCAGATGGGCCTGAACGCCTTTGCATGCGCCGATCTAGAAGCTGGTGTGCGAAACGCCGATATTGTCTCCTGCGCTACACTTTCCAGCGAGCCATTGATCATGGGCGAGTGGCTGAAGCCCGGCGCGCATCTCGATCTCGTCGGCGCCTTCAAGCCGTCCATGCGCGAAAGCGACGATGAGACGATCCGGCGTGCGAGCGTATTTGTCGACACCTTCGATGGCGCGCTCAAGGAGGGCGGCGACATCGTGCAGCCCCTCGAAGCAGGTGTGCTCCAGCGACAGGACATCAAGGCAGAGCTTGCCGATCTCGTTTCGGGGCGTCACAAGGGCCGCGAGAACGATAACGAGATCACGCTTTTCAAATCGGTGGGTGCAGCACTTGAAGATCTGGCCGGTGCCATTCTCGCCTATGAGAGCGTGACGCTACGGACCAATTGATGTCATGACACCTATCATCAAAGCGGCACTGCAAAACGCAAGCACCCTTCCTGTCACGGAGGTGCTTGCGGAACTTGGAGATAAGTTGCACCGGGCCGGGAGGGCCATTCTTTGCGCACCGCCTGGAGCCGGCAAGACCACGCTGGTGCCGCTTTACCTTCTCGACCAGTCCTGGCTTAGCGACGGCAAGATCATCCTGCTTGAGCCACGACGGCTTGCAGCGCGGGCCGCGGCGAGCCGGATGGCCTCATTACTCAAGGAGGAAGTGGGCGAAACTGTCGGCTATCGCATGCGCCTCGACAACCGAGTTTCGGAAAGAACGAGGATCGAGGTGGTAACGGAAGGTGTTTTCGCGCGGATGGTGCTGGATGATCCAGAACTCAGCGGTATCTCTGCCGTCATCTTCGACGAGTTTCATGAACGTTCGCTCGATGGCGACTTCGGTCTGGCACTGGCTCTCGACGTACAAGCCGGACTGCGGGACGACCTGCGCATTCTCGTGATGTCCGCGACGCTGGATGCGGATCGGATCAGCGCGCTTCTCGATGATGCTCCGGTGGTCACCAGTCTCGGTCGCAGCTTTCCGGTCGATATTCGCTATGAAGACAGGACAGGACAGGAGCGGATCGAAGACAAGGCTGCGCGGGCCATCATCGACGCGCACGACGCGGAGGAAGGCTCGATCCTTGCCTTTCTTCCGGGGCAGGCGGAAATCAAGCGGACAGCCGAGAGGCTTGAGGGTCGCTTCGATCCACAAACGCAGGTAATTCCGCTTTACGGCAATCTCTCCCAGAAGGAGCAGGACGCAGCGATCAAGCCGACGGAAAAAGGCAAGCGCAAGATCGTGCTGGCAACCTCGATTGCCGAGACGTCGATCACCATCGATGGTGTGCGGATCGTGATCGATAGCGGGCTGCAACGGCTTCCGGTGTTCGAGCCTTCGACCGGCATGAGCCGGCTGGAAACGGTGAAGGTGTCGCGCGCCTCTGCCGAACAACGCGCGGGTCGTGCCGGGCGAACGGAGCCAGGCATCGCGATCCGCCTATGGCATGCGGGACAGACGGCAGCACTGCCAGCCTTCACGCCACCACAGATTTTGGCAAGCGATCTCTCCGGCTTCGCGCTCGATCTTGCCCATTGGGGTATCAGCGACCCTGCAAGCCTGATGTTTCTCGATCAGCCGCCATCGGCCACGTTGAAAGAAGCGAATGCGCTGCTGTTTGGCCTCGGCGCCCTCGATCAATCCGGTGCAATCATCGCACGCGGAAAGCTGATGCGCGACATGGCGTTGCCCCCTCGCCTCGCGGCGATGGTGATCGCAGCGGGTGAGCAAGGATGCGGCGAAGACGCATCGCTGCTTGCCGTTCTGCTCACAGAGCAGGGACTTGGCGGCAACGATATCGATCTCGAAGAGCGGCTTCGTCGATTCAAAGGCGAAAAGTCTGAGCGGGCAATGGCCGCCAAGGGGTTGGCAAGACGGCTCGCCTCTTCGCTTCCCGGCAAAAGGGCCACTGCAGCAACGACCTTAACGGCGGGGCAGCTTCTGTTGTATGCCTTTCCGGACCGCATCGCGTTTCAACGGGGCGCGCGCGGTCGCTATGTCATGGCCAATGGCCGGGGTGGAGAGCTGGAAGAGACGGAACGGCTGGCGGCGGAGAAGATGCTGGTGGTTGCCGATATTGTCGGCCGCGCCGCACGACCGAGAATTCTGGCCGCGGCGTCGATCGGCCTTAGAGACGTGGAGGCATTTCTACCCGAGGCAATCGTCAAGGAAGACCAGCTTTTCTTCGACAAGCCGAGCGGACAGGTGCGCGCCCGGCGCGTCTCGCGTATCGGCGCCATTATCCTGGACGAAACACCTCTTGCGCGTCCCACCGGCGAAAAGGCCGCGCAAGCGCTGGCAAATGGCATTCGTGAGCATGGTCTCGATATTGTGGCCTTTTCGAAGGAGGCGCAGCAGCTGCGCCATCGCCTGGGCTTCCTTTACCGCAGCGTTGGCGCGCCCTGGCCGGACATGAGCGACGCAGCACTGATCGACAGACTGGACGAATGGTTCGTGCCGTTCCAGCACGATGCCAAGGCAACCCATGACATCAGTGGCGGCAACATCATCGAAGGATTGCGCTCGCTAGTGCCGCATGAGGAACTGCGCCAGCTTGGCAAACTGCTGCCGACTCATTTCGAAGCGCCAACAGGCCAAAAGCATCCCATTCAATATGATGGTGAGGAGCCGACGCTGACCATCCGTGTACAAGAACTCTTTGGCTTGAAAGAGCACCCGACTGTAGCCGGGGGGAAATTGCCACTTCTCCTAGAATTGACCTCGCCAGCGCTCAGGCCGATACAGACCACGCGGGATCTGCCCGGCTTCTGGGCTGGCTCCTGGAAGGACGTGCGCGCAGACATGCGCGGGCGTTATCCACGCCACCCCTGGCCCGAAGATCCAGCATCCGCACAACCCACGCACCGCGCCAAGCCGCGCGGCACATGACATGACGAAGAGGGACCGATGGCAAAGCAGCCCGTAGAAACGACACGTTTCGGCCGTGCCAGCCGTCAAATACGCCTGCAGACCATCGTCTGGTTGCGGTGGCTTGCGGTTGCCGGACAGAGCGCCACGATCCTGCTCGTGGCATTGGTTCTTGGCTTCCCCCTGCCGCTTCTCACCTGCGCGCTCCTTATTGCCGCCCTTGCAACGGCCAATCTGTTTCTGTCCGCACGCTTTCCGGCGACCTACCGCCTCGAGCCGTGGGAGGCGACGCTGTTGCTGGCCTTCGACTTGCTGCAGTTGACGGCGCTGATCTACATTACCGGCGGTCTGTCGAACCCGTTTGCGCCGCTGATCTGCGTACAGGTCATCATCGCCTTTGCCTCCCAGCCGCTGAAACATTCTCTCGTGTTGCTGTTCTTCGCGCTTGTCTGCGCCACAGCGATCGCATTTTCGCCATTTCCCGTTCCCTGGTATCCGGGTGAGGAACTGCCGATCCAGCTTATCATCCATGTCGGCATCTGGTGTTCGATCGTGGCGATGATGTTGTTTGCCGCCTTCTATGCCTATCGCGTCTCCCATGAAGCCAACCAGCTTGCCGACGCGCTGGCCGCGACCGAGCTGGTTCTGGAACGAGAGAAACATCTGTCGCAACTCGATGGGCTCGCTGCCGCGGCGGCCCATGAGTTGGGAACACCGCTTGCGACGATCAGCGTTGTAGCCAAGGAAATGGAACGCGAACTGGGCAAGGACGAACGCTTTAGCGAGGATGTGGCTTTGCTGCGCAGCCAGAGCGAGCGATGCCGCGACATTCTACGCCGGCTGACATCGCTCTCCGCCGAGGGCGAAGAACATATTCGCCGGCTTCCGCTGTCGTCGCTGATCGAAGAGGTGATGGCGCCGCACCGGGAATTCGGGGTCAAACTGAAGCTGGTGGAAAAATCAGGGCGCGCCGGTGAGCCGATAGGCGCCCGCAATGCCGGGATTCTCTACGGGCTGGGAAACCTGCTGGAAAATGCGGTCGATTACGCCAAGGATATGGTCACTGTCACCGTGTCGCATGATCAGCATCAGGTGAAGGTGATGATCGAAGATGATGGCGATGGCTATTCGCCGGATATTCTCGCGCGGATCGGCGATCCTTATGTGACAAATCGGCAAAACGACACGACCGCAGGCGGACTTGGGCTTGGGCTTTTCATCGCCAAGACGCTGCTTGAACGCTCCGGTGCGGGGCTGACATTCGAAAACCGTGGACCAAATGCCGCAGGGGCGAGGGTCACCGTTATCTGGCCGCGATCGGTTATGGAGGATAGTAACAGTCGGTGATCTTGGAGTTTGTTAGGAAACTCTTACGCTTGTAGCGCATGAAGCGTATGATCGCCCAAGAGGCACCAACCAAAGATAATAAAACGACCGAAGGAAACGACCATGGTGGATGACGGACAGAACCAGCAGGCAGAGGCAGCAACAGCCGTGGATGCGATTGGTCCGGACAAATCGCTGCTGGTGGTTGATGATGACGGTCCGTTCCTGCGCCGTCTGGCGCGCGCGATGGAAGCCCGCGGCTTTGTGGTCGATACCGCCGAATCGGTCAGCGAAGGGATCGAGAAATCGAAAAGCGCGCCGCCGAAATATGCGGTGGTCGATCTGCGCTTGGGTGATGGCAATGGATTGGAAGTGATCGAGGCGATCCGCCAGCATCGCGACGACACCCAGATCGTCGTTCTCACAGGCTACGGGAATATTGCGACCGCCGTGACGGCGGTGAAACTCGGGGCACTGGACTATCTGGCGAAGCCCGCCGATGCCGACGATGTCTTCAACGCGCTGACCCAGCGCGAGGGCGACAAGATGGAGGTGCCGGAGAACCCTATGTCTGCCGACAGGGTTCGCTGGGAACATATTCAGCGCGTCTATGAAATGTGCGAGCGAAACGTCTCGGAGACGGCTAGGCGGCTGAACATGCATCGCCGTACACTGCAGCGCATTTTGGCCAAACGGGCGCCTAAATAGAATGACCGTAACGGATCAATCCGAATAGCTGGTGCCGGTAGACCATTCCGCCATCATCAGGCGTCGGGCTGCGGTTCTGGAAAAATCCAGCATCAGGGATTTGCGCGTGGCGGGAGCGAGCTTGTGCTCCGGCGCTTCGCGGATCATGTGGGCTCCGTAACCGTCGGAAAGAAACAGGCCGCACTCTTGCGGAAAGATATCCAGCGGCACCGCGGCATGGGTAGCAAAGAACAGCCGGTCACAATGCAGCCGGTAGTCCGGCCATTTGCGATCCACCTTGAAATCCTCGATCGAGGATTTGATCTCGATGATCCAGATTTCTCCTTTGACCGACAGACTGATCAGATCAGCCCGCCTGCCGCTGGAAAGTGCAAGTTCCGGCAACACGGAATGGCGCATCTCGTTCAGCAATATCTGCACGCCCCGGCGCACAAGCATGGCTTTTTCAGATTGGCGACCGTCGATTAACGGATTTTTATTTGTAAACGAAAGAATAGTCATCGATCGATTCTGGAAAGCGCTCCATGAAATTGTTGCAAAAAGACCATGAAGCAGCATTTTCGCACGAGCTGTAGTCTTGCTGCGGTGCGATGGCTTGCAAAGCCTAGAGTAATCGAAAATAACCCGATTATCCAATATCGCTCCATGCACCGCTTATATAAGCGATTTTTCCGCGAGAACACCATGCGCATTCGCACTTCAATGACTGCACTCGGCCTGTCGTCCATCCTTGCCTTGGCCGGTTGCGCGTCCACGACGATTGAAACCTCCTCTGCCCGCCCTGTCGCAGCGCCTGTTGTGGTTGAGACGGCACAGATCTTCGGTGACGAGGTTTACGGCGCGACCACGGACGCCGGTTACGCCCTCCCAGCCATTCCGATCAACCGCGTTGACAAGAAGTTTCATCGCCAGATCGTTAGCTATGAAACGGCGGAAAAGCCCGGAACGGTCATCGTCAATACCCGCGAGCGCTTCCTCTACTACATCCTGCCAGGCGGCAAGGCTGTGCGTTATGGCATCGGCGTCGGCAAGCAGGGCTTTGCCTGGGCAGGTGAAGCCTATGTGGCCTGGAAGCAGGAATGGCCGACATGGCATCCGCCAAAGGAAATGGCTGCACGTAAGCCTGAAGTGGCCAAGTATGTCGAAAACGGCATGGGTCCGGGCATCAGCAATCCGCTTGGTGCGCGCGCCATGTATCTCTTCAACGAACAAGGCCAGGATACGCTGTTCCGTATCCATGGTTCGCCTGAATGGGCGTCGATCGGCACCGCAGCTTCTTCCGGCTGCATTCGCATGATCAACCAGGACGTGATCGATCTCTACAGCCGCATCCGTCCGGGCCGCAGCTCCAAGGTTGTCGTTATCCAGTAATCTCTGGACATGCCTATGAAAAAAGCCGCCGTGGAATGTCCCGGCGGCTTTTTTCGTTTCAGGCCAAACGTTTCCCGTTTAGAGGAAGCGCCCACCAAAACCTGGTGGATGGGGCGCTCATGCGCTCCGCTTTGCCTTTAGCTCGATACGGCGCCGATGCAGGACTGGCTCGGTATAGCCGTTCGGCTGTGCCCTGCCCTTTAGCACCAGTTCGACCGCAGCCTGGAACGCGACCGAATGATCGAAGTTGCCGGCCATCGGCGTGTAGGCCGCATCGCCCGCATTCTGCTGATCGACAATGGCCGCCATGCGCTTCATGGTTTCAACGATCTGCTCCTCCGAAACGACGCCGTGGCGCAGCCAGTTTGCCATGTGCTGTGCCGAGATGCGCAGCGTCGCACGGTCTTCCATCAGGCCGATATTGTTGATGTCCGGCACCTTGGAGCAGCCGACCCCTTGATCCACCCAGCGCACGACATAACCCAGAATACCCTGGGCATTGTTGTCCAGTTCCCGCTGAATTTCCTCCGTCGTCCAGTTGGGGCGAACGGCGACAGGCACGGAGAGGATGTCGGCAAGCTTGGCGCGGCTGCGGCTCTTTAAACCTTCCTGCACATGCGCGACATCGACCTTGTGGTAATGGGTTGCGTGTAGCGTCGCCGCGGTTGGCGACGGCACCCAGGCGGTGTTGGCGCCGGCCTTGGGGTGCGCGATCTTCTGCTCCAGCATCGCGGCCATGAGATCGGGCATGGCCCACATGCCCTTGCCGATCTGCGCGTGACCGGACAGGCCGCATTCGAGACCGATATCGACGTTCCAGTTCTCATACGCGGCAATCCAGGCCGCCTGCTTCATGTCGCCCTTGCGGATCATCGGTCCAGCTTCCATCGAAGTATGGATTTCATCTCCAGTGCGATCGAGGAAGCCGGTATTGATGAAGACAACCCTATCCTTGGCAGCACGAATGCATTCCTTGAGGTTGACGGTGGTGCGGCGCTCCTCATCCATGATGCCCATTTTCATGGTGTTGGGCCGCATGCCGACCAGCTGTTCGACCCGGGTGAAGATATCGGCTGCGAAGGCAACCTCCTCCGGGCCGTGCATCTTGGGCTTGACCACATACATGGAGCCAGCGCGCGAGTTCTGGTGGCGGCCACTCGGGCCGACATCGTAAAGCGCAATCAGGCCTGTGATGACGGCATCCATCATACCTTCCGGAACCTCATTGCCATCACGATCCAGAATGGCCGGGTTCGTCATCAGGTGGCCGACGTTGCGCACGAGCATCAGCGATCGCCCGGGGAGAGTCAGCGCTGAACCATCCGGCGCTGTATAGTTGCGATCCGGGTTAAGGCGACGGGTGAACGTCTGGCCTCCCTTGGACACCTCTTCGGTAAGGTCGCCACGCATCAGGCCAAGCCAGTTGCGATAAACGATGAGCTTGTCCTCAGCATCGACGGCGGCGACGGAATCTTCGCAATCCATGATCGTGGTGAGCGCCGATTCCAGAATGACGTCGGAAATACCGGCGCGATCATCCTTGCCGATGGCCGTGGAGGGATCGATGACGATTTCGATATGGATGCCGTTGGTCTTCAACAGGATGACGGAGGGCTGCGACGCGTCGCCGTCGAAACCGGCAAACTGGGCCGGATCGGCAAGCGGTGTCGACTGGCCATCCAGAGCGACAGTGAGAGCACCATCGACGACGGTGAGGCCGCTGACATCTGCCCAGCTGCCGCTGGCAAGAGGAACGGAACCATCGAGGAAGGAACGGGCCCAGGCGATGACTTTTTCGCCACGGCGAGGATTGTAGCCCCTGCCCTTTTCGGCGCCGTCCTCTTCGGCAATTGCGTCCGTGCCGTAAAGCGCATCATAGAGCGAACCCCATCGCGCATTGGCGGCGTTCAAGGCATAACGTGCATTCATCACGGGTACGACAAGCTGCGGCCCGGCAAGCTCGGCGATTTCGGGATCGACATTCTGTGTGTCGACCTTAAAGGCTGCGCCTTCCGGCACAATGTAGCCAATCTCGCGCAGATAGGCTTCATAGTCGGCGAGATCGGACGGTGCGCCGTTCTGGCGGTACCAGTCGTCCAGCTTTTCCTGAAACGCATCGCGCTTTGCCAGCAGCGCTTTGTTCTTCGGCGCCAGATCGTGGACGATGGCAGAAAAGCCACTGAAGAAGTCATCGGCGTTCAGCCCGGTTTCAGGCAGAACTTCGTCCTTCAAAAACTGATAAAGTGTCTCGTCGAACGACAGTCCGTTATGCTCGATGCGGCTCACAACATATCTCCCTATGGTCATTGTCCATAGAGTGGAGGGTGAACCCGGCTCGCGTCAACCGTTTCGCAGCATCAAAGATTTTTTCCAAATTGGAAACAATTCGCCAAACCTGTTCCCCTCACAACAGCTTTTGCAGTTCCGGCAGCTTTTCATTGACCAGCCAACCGTAATAATTCTCTTCCGGCCATACCGTGCCGCCGCTCTGACGATTTTTCTGCGCCAGCGCTGCGGCGCGTTGTTGCGAGCCGCCGAGGTTGTACAGCGTCGATGTCAGCCCCGGGTTTCTGGAAATATCCATGTCGGCAATCGACTTGTAGTCATCGATCGATTTGCGGATCGCGGCAGCCATATAGGCGAGCGAGTGATCGGGATCCATGATGGCTGTGTAGACGGCAGCGGCATCGTTCTCATCCAGCTTCTCGTAGCCGGAGGTGCGAGCAACCGAATCGGAAAGCATGAGGGCCGTCAAAGGGTTGATCTGGCCGAGGCCAAACGTCTGTCCGGCATAGAAGGGCTGGAAGAACACCGCGCTAAAACGATTATCGGGATAGCTGACGCCATCGACCTTCTTGCCGCGGAAGCTCGCCTCCCAGACATCTTCACGACAGTTCCACAGGCTGTAGGAATCGCTTTTCGACTGACACTTGGAAAATTGCGAATGGGTCAGAAACTGTGCGATCGTTTCGTCCTTATAGCCGAAACGGAAGCTGTTTCCGGCGTATGAAGCCGCTTTCACATAGTAAGATTGCAGCCGGTCATAGGCATCGACGTTGTAGGTATGTTCGCCGACGATCGCGCCGACCATATGGATCGGATCGATACCGTAGCGGCTTGCCGTCGATTTGATCTTGGCGATCAGCTGCTTGTCACCGGACAGGAGCTCATAGACCTTCTGATACTTGCGCTCGTAAGTAGAGTTCGACCCCTTGGTGCGACGCGCGGAGGCACCCGGAACATTCGGCTGTTCCGCATTGCGGTTTCCCGGAGGCACGACGGTGGCAGCCTCCGCGTAGGAGGGAAGAACAGTGCCAATGGCCAGAAGAGCGGCCAATGCCAGAAGAGTTTTACGCACGAGCGGATGCCTTTTCTCTTGCCGGCTTTGGTGCCGGAGTAATCCAGAGGATCGACTTTCGACATTCATTAACGAAAAGCGATGCCACATGTCGAGAGAAGGCCGGTAAAATAAGAGTGCGGCAAGATTTGCCGCACTCCCTCTGATTTTTGAAACTTATTCTCGAGTCTGCCTTAAAGAATGTAGCGCGATAGATCTGTATCGGCGGCGATATCGCCCACATGCTCCTTCACATAGGCATCGTCGATCTTGACCGACGAGCCGCCGCGATCCGGTGCATTGAAGGAAATCTCGTCGAGAACACGTTCCATCACAGTTTGCAGACGGCGCGCACCGATGTTTTCGACCGACGAGTTGAGGTGGACCGCCACGTCCGCCAAGGCGTCGATTGCATCGTCGGAGAAGTCGAGATCGAGTTCTTCAGTCGCCATCAGCGCCTTGTACTGGCGGATCAGGCTGGCTTCGGTCTCGGTCAGGATACGGCGGAAGTCTTCCTTCGTCAGTGGCTTCAGTTCCACGCGGATCGGCAGGCGGCCCTGAAGTTCCGGCAACAGGTCCGAGGGCTTAGCCACATGGAAGGCGCCGGATGCGATGAAGAGGATATGGTCGGTTTTTACCGGCCCATACTTGGTCGAGACCGTCGTGCCTTCGACAAGCGGCAGGAGGTCGCGCTGCACACCTTCGCGGGAGACGCCGGCACCCATTCCGCCATCACGTGCTGCGATCTTGTCGATTTCATCGAGAAAGACGATACCGTCATTCTCCACCGATTTGACCGCTTCGCGTTGGATCTGCTCATTGTCCAGAAGCTTGTCGGACTCATCGCGGATGAGTTCCGCATAGGATTTCTCCACCGTGGTACGGACCTTCTTGGTACGACCGCCCATGGCCTTGCCGAACATTTCAGACAGGTTGAGCACGCCTATGTTGGCACCCGGCATGCCTGGGATCTCGAAGCCGGGCATGCCGGAGCCGGTATCGGCGACCTCAATATCAATTTCCTTCTTGTCCAGCTCTCCGTCACGCAGCTTCTTCCGGAAACTGTCACGGGTGGCAGGTGATGCGGTCTGGCCGACAAGCGCGTCGAGAACGCGCTCCTCGGCGCTGGCATGGGCCTTGGCCTGAACGTCGGCGCGCATCTTTTCGCGCACAAGACCGATGCCGATCTCGACCAGGTCGCGGATGATCTGCTCCACGTCGCGACCCACATAGCCGACTTCGGTGAATTTCGTCGCTTCGACCTTGATGAAGGGCGCGCCGGCGAGCTTCGCCAGACGACGGGAGATCTCCGTCTTGCCGACACCGGTCGGTCCGATCATCAGAATATTCTTTGGCATGACTTCGTCGCGCAGGCTCTCATCGAGCTGCTGGCGACGCCAACGGTTACGAAGGGCGATGGCGACGGCGCGCTTGGCATCGTGCTGGCCGATGATGTAGCGGTCGAGTTCCGAGACGATCTCCCGGGGAGAAAAAGTGGTCATGTCGATCCTTTCGGCTTCCTGTTGCGGCCAGCCGTGACGGCCCGGCCCGCAGGAACCATGGGTTGATGATGCGTCCGCTTACTCAGCGTCCAGCGTTTCGATGACGAGATTATGGTTCGTGTAGACGCAGATATCGGCGGCGATATCGAGGGCCTGACGAGCGACTTCTTCCGCAGACTTCTCCGAATCCATCAGGGCGCGGGCGGCGGCGAAGGCGTAGTTGCCGCCAGACCCGATGGCGATGGCGCCATGTTCAGGTTCCAGCACGTCACCATTGCCGGTGATGGCAAGCGTCACCGTCTTGTCGGCCACCAGCATCATGGCTTCGAGATTGCGCAGATATTTATCCGTGCGCCAGTCTTTTGCCAGTTCGACAGCTGCACGCATCAACTGGCCAGGATATTGCTCCAGCTTCTTTTCCAGCCGGTCGAGAAGGGTGAAGGCGTCAGCGGTGGCACCGGCAAAACCGGCGATCACTTCGCCCTTGCCGATGCGGCGCACCTTGCGGGCATTGCCCTTCATCACCGTCTGGCCGAGGCTAACCTGTCCGTCGCCTGCCATGACGACCTTGCCGCCCTTTCGAACTGTAATGATTGTTGTCATAAAGCACCTGTCTGCCCAGTCGGGCCTTGCATGTAGAGCACGCGAACCGCTGACAAGCGGCGGTCCTTTTCGCAATTTATGTAAGTCCCGTTTTGCCGATTGCAATCTTGCCTAATCGTAGCGCTCGGGCGATGCCGACAAGGCGATGGAATGACTGGATATTTGAGGTGCGGGCTGGTAAGGAACGGCGATATTGTCCAAGGAGCAGCCGCAATGGCAGAGCGCACAGCCGAGATTTCCCGCAAGACCAATGAGACCTCCGTCTCGGTCCGCGTGAATATCGATGGAACGGGTACGGCAAAAATTTCGACGGGCGTCGGTTTTTTCGACCATATGCTGGACCAGTTGAGCCGCCATTCGCTGATCGACATGAACATCGACGTGAAGGGCGATCTTCATATCGACGATCACCACACGGTCGAAGATACCGGCATTGCTATCGGCCAAGCGATCGCAAAGGCGCTTGGCGACCGTAAAGGCATCACCCGTTACGCGTCGCTCGATCTCGCCATGGACGAAACGATGACGAAGGCTGCCGTCGATATTTCCGGCCGACCTTTCCTTGCTTGGAACGTTGAGTTTTCCGCACCCAAGATCGGCACATTCGATACCGAACTAGTGCGCGAATTCTTCCAGGCGCTGGCGCAGAATGCCGGGATCACGCTGCATATTCTCAACCATTATGGTGCCAACAACCATCATATCGCCGAGACGTGCTTCAAGGCAGTGGCGCGGGTGTTGCGTAGCGCCACAGAAATCGATCCCAGGCAGGCGGGCCGCATTCCTTCGACAAAGGGCATGCTGGCCTGATCCGGTAAAACCGAAGAGCACCCGACAGGGCTCTGCTCCGAACGTCGTCAGGAACGCCAATGACATCTTATCTGGTTCTGGAAGCGCCGGGCGGACCCGACAGGGATCACCGCACCACCCGCTTCATCGCCGACAGATTTTCGTGGCTTGCGCTGTTGTTCCCCTGGGTCTGGTTCGCCATCCACCGCATGTGGTGGGTCGCCATATCCATTGTCGTCCTGCAGATCGCAGCAGGTCAGGTTGCACGCCTCGACGGCTTCGGCATCATCGGCACTCTCTTTGCCATCGCTGTTGGATTTGTAGCCGGATTCGAGGGCCGCAACATGGTTCAGCGCCATCTGATCGCCAAGGGATGGACACTGAAGGATGTGATCGTGGCGCACGATCTCTCCACGGCGGAAGAGATGTATTTTTCGAACCTGCCCGAACAGGACCAGACACCGACATTGGTGTCGCAGCCTGAGTGGAAGACCCGTGATCGGGTGGGCGGTTTCATGACGAACGATCCTGCGGGCTCGTTCCAATTCGATTTGAATGGAAGGCGCTGACATGCGTGTGGCAATTATCGATTATGGCTCCGGCAATCTCCGTTCCGCGACCAAGGCTTTCGAGCGAGCGGCGCGGGAAGCCGGTATCGATGCAACGATCGATCTGACCGACAAGCCAGACCATGTTGCCTCCGCAGACCGCATCGTGCTGCCGGGCGTGGGCGCCTATGCCGATTGCCGCGCTGGCCTCAGCGCGGTGACAGGCATGCATGAAGCACTGATCGATGTGGTGGAAAAGAAGGGTCATCCCTTCCTCGGCATCTGCGTAGGTATGCAGCTCATGTCGTCGCGCGGTCTGGAAAAGACGGTAAGCGAAGGGCTTGGCTGGATCGAAGGCGATGTCGTGGAGATGACGCCGTCGGACCCCGCGCTGAAAATCCCGCAGATCGGCTGGAATACGCTGGAGCTGCACCGCCCTCACCCGCTCTTCGATGGCATCAAGACCGGACCCGATGGGCTGCACGCCTATTTCGTCCACTCCTACCATCTGGCGGCGAAGAACCGGGATGACGTCATCGCCACCACCAGCTACGGCGGCGCAATGACGGCATTCGTGGGTCGCGACAATATGGCCGGCGCTCAGTTCCACCCGGAAAAGAGCCAGACGCTCGGTCTCGCCCTCATTTCGAATTTTCTGCGCTGGAAGCCCTGACATGATCCTTTTTCCCGCAATCGACCTCAAGGATGGCCAGTGCGTTCGCCTTAAACTTGGCGATATGGACCAGGCAACCGTCTACAACACCGATCCCGGCGCTCAGGCCAAGGCCTTCGAGGACCAGGGCTTCGAATGGCTGCACGTGGTGGATCTGAACGGCGCCTTTGCCGGACAGACCGTCAATGGCGAGGCCGTCGATGCGATTTTAAAGTCCACAACGAACCCGGTGCAACTGGGTGGCGGTATTCGCACCTTGGAGCATATCGAGGCTTGGCTGAGCCGCGGTCTTGCTCGCGTCATCCTCGGCACCGTTGCGGTGCGCGATCCGGTTCTGGTGCTGGAGGCCTGCAAGCGCTTCCCCGGCCAAGTTGCCGTCGGCATCGATGCCAAGGGGGGCAAGGTTGCAGTTGAAGGCTGGGCGGAAGCCTCTGAGCTTGGTGTGATCGAGCTTGCCAAGCGCTTCGAAGGGGCAGGTGTCGCCGCGATCATCTACACCGATATTGACCGCGACGGCATTCTGGCCGGTATCAACTGGGCCTCGACGCTGGAGCTTGCCAATGCCGTATCGATCCCCGTGATCGCATCCGGCGGGCTTGCTTCGATGGACGATATCAAGCGTATGCTGGAGCCGGATGCCGCAAAGCTGGAAGGTGCGATCTCGGGACGAGCGCTTTATGACGGGCGTATCGATCCCACAGAGGCATTGGCGCTGATCAAGGGAGCACGGGCATGACTTTGAAAGCACGCATTATTCCCTGCCTTGATGTCAAAGACGGTCGCGTCGTCAAAGGCGTGAATTTCGTCGATCTGATCGATGCCGGTGATCCGGTTGAGGCGGCGAAAGCCTATGATGCGGCCGGTGCCGACGAGCTTTGCTTTCTCGACATCACCGCCTCTTCTGACAATCGCGAAACCATTTTCGATGTGGTCTCGCGTACAGCCGATCACTGCTTCATGCCGGTGACTGTGGGGGGCGGCGTTCGTGCCGTTTCCGATATTCGCAAGCTTCTGCTGTGCGGTGCCGACAAAGTGTCGATCAATTCGGCAGCCGTCAAAGACCCGGATTTCGTGGCAAAGGCGGCGGACAAGTTCGGCAATCAGTGCATCGTTGTCTCCATCGACGCCAAGAAGGTGTCGGCCAGCGACGAAGCCGATCGCTGGGAAATCTTTACCCATGGTGGACGCCAGCCGACGGGCATCGATGCGGTGGAATTTGCGGTGACGATGGTGGAGCGTGGTGCCGGCGAATTGCTGATCACCTCCATGGACCGCGACGGCACGAAGAGCGGCTATGACATCGCGCTGACCCGCACCATTGCCGATCAAGTCCGTGTTCCGGTGATCGCTTCCGGCGGTGTCGGAAATCTGGATGATCTGGTCGCGGGCGTGAAAGAAGGCCATGCGACAGCGGTTCTCGCAGCGTCGATCTTCCACTTCGGCACCTATACGATCGGGCAAGCCAAGGCCTATATGGCCGATCATGGCATTGCCATGCGTCTCGACTGATCTTTGAAAGGACAAGCAGCATGAGCGGGTTTTCCCTTTCCGATCTCGAGCGCATCGTTGCCGAACGCGCCAGCGCATCGCCTGATCAATCCTGGACGGCCAAACTTTTTGCCGCCGGGCAAGCCAAGGCCGCCAAGAAGCTCGGCGAAGAGGCGGTCGAAACGGTGATCGCGGCGATCTCGCAGGATCGCAAGAACCTGACGGACGAGGCAGCCGATCTGCTTTATCATCTTCTCGTGGTCCTCAAGATTGCCGATATCCCTCTCTCCGATGTCTTTGCGGAGTTGGAGAGACGGACAGGTCAATCCGGATTGCAGGAAAAGGCGTCAAGGCCTCAATCATGACGACGATGGCACGCAGGGGGGAGCAAGGCATGCCAACGACGCTCGATCATTTCAGGCCGGATGAATATTCGCCCTATCACTTCTTCAGTTCGGAAGAGTGGGCGAAGTTTCGCGCCGATACGCCCCTGACGCTGTCCGCCGACGAGGTGAAACGACTCCGATCGCTCGATGACCCGATCGATCTCGACGAGGTTCGGCGGATCTACCTGTCGCTCTCGCGACTGCTCTCATCCCATGTGGAAGCGTCGCAACTGCTGTTCGAGCAGCGCAACCGCTTCCTCAACATGGAACACGTCAACAAGACGCCCTTCGTCATCGGCATTGCGGGCTCTGTGGCGGTCGGAAAATCCACCACGGCGCGTATTCTAAAAGAGCTTCTGGCGCGCTGGCCTTCCAGCCCAAAGGTCGATCTGATCACCACGGACGGCTTTCTTTACCCGAACGAGGTGTTGCGGCGCGAAAATCTGATGGAGCGCAAAGGCTTTCCGGAAAGCTACGACATCGGCGCGCTTTTACGCTTCCTTTCCGCCATCAAGGCTGGCCAGCCGAACGTCCAGGCGCCGCGCTATTCACACCTCGTCTATGACGTGCTGCCCAGCGAATTCACCACTGTCGACCGACCGGACATTCTGATTTTCGAAGGCATCAACGTGCTGCAGGCGCGCAACCTGCCAGCCGGCGGGCGAATCGTGCCGATGGTGTCTGACTTCTTCGATTTCTCGATCTATATCGATGCGGACGAGACGATCATCCATAACTGGTACGTCAACCGTTTCATGAACCTGCGCAAGACGGCCTTCCGCGACCCGACTTCCTACTTCAATCGCTATGCCTCGATTTCGGAAACGGCGGCACTGGCGATCGCCGAGGGTCTCTGGGAAAACATCAACCTAAAAAACCTGCGCGAGAATATCGTGCCGACAAGGCCACGCGCCGACCTGATCCTGCGAAAAGGCCAGAACCATCTGATAGACATGGTGGCGTTGAGAAAGCTGTAACTCCAAGGGCGGAGTACGATGGCTAGTCCTGGCCCGGCTTGCCGCGCATCTTCTTGACGTCCGACCGGCCTGATTTCGCTTTCAGCCTGCGTTCGACGGAGCCCTTTGTCGGCTTGGTGGCTTTTCGTGGCGGCGGCGGCGGCTCGGCTGCCTTGAGGATCAGTTCTTTCAAACGCTCGCGCGCATCTTCCCGGTTCCGCTCTTGGGTGCGGAACTGGCTGGCCTCGATCATCAGCACACCTTCTTTCGAGACGCGCCGTCCACCGAGCTTGACGAGATTGGTCTTGATCCGGTCCGACAGCGCCGGCGAGGCCGTGATGTTGAAGAACAATTGCACGGCGGTAGAGACCTTGTTGACATTCTGTCCGCCCGGCCCACCCGCCAGCACGAATTGCTCCGTCAGTTCCCATCCGGCAATCGTTATTCTGCTGCTGATATAAAGGGGCGCGCTTGCCATATCATTCTCCGGCAGGCGTGATGGCACAGATGCGTAAAAATGAAAACCGCCGTCAGTCCTGCAAGAGCGATCTTATTGGAGCTTGAAACAAAAAACCCGGCGCGAGGCCGGGCTTCTTTTCTTGAAGATTGATCGAACGCCTATTCGGCAGCAGCCAGAAGACCAGGCGCAGCATCGCGCACCGTGCTGTCAACGTGGTCTTCGAACTTGGTGAAGTTCGTGACGAACATGTTGACCAACTTCTTTGCCTGAGCGTCGTAGGCAGCGCCATCGGCCCAGGTAGAACGTGGGTCGAGAATGCTGTTGTCGATGCCTGCGAGCGAGGTTGGCACAGCGAAGCCGAAATGCGCGTCCGTGCGGAACTGTGCGTTCTTCAGCTCGCCCGTCAGGGCGGCGGTCAGAAGGGCGCGTGTCGCCTTGATCGGCATGCGCTTGCCTATCCCATAGGCGCCACCGGTCCAGCCGGTATTGACCAGCCAGCAATCCACACCGTGCTGTGCGATGAGGTCACGCAGCAGGTTGCCGTACTCCGTCGGGTGACGCGGCATGAAGGGAGCGCCGAAGCAGGTCGAGAAGGTTGCTTCCGGCTCGGTCACGCCCTTTTCGGTACCGGCAACCTTGGCGGTGTAGCCGGAGAGGAAGTGGTACATGGCCTGTTCCGGCGTCAGACGCGCGATCGGCGGCAGCACGCCGAAGGCGTCGGCCGTCAGCATGATGATCGTCTTAGGATGACCGGCGAGGCCGGTCTTCGAGGCGTTGGGAATGAAGTGCAGCGGATAAGCGCTACGCGTATTTTCCGTCAGCGAATTGTCGTTGAAATCCGGAACGCGGTTTTCGTCGAGAACGACGTTTTCCAGAACCGTGCCGAAGCGACGCGTTGCAGCGTAGATTTCAGGCTCTGCTTCAGCAGAAAGCTTGATCGCCTTGGCGTAGCAGCCTCCTTCGAAATTGAAGATGCCATCTTCGCCCCAACCGTGCTCATCGTCACCGATGAGCGTGCGGGCCGGATCGGCAGACAGTGTGGTCTTTCCGGTGCCGGACAGGCCGAAGAATACAGCCGCATCGCCATCGGGGCCGACATTGGCCGAGCAGTGCATCGGCATCACGCCCTTGGCAGGCAGCAGGTAGTTGAGGACGGTGAAGACCGACTTCTTGTTTTCACCGGCATAGGACGTGCCGCCGATGAGCACGATGCCCTTGGTCAGGTCGCAGGCAATCACCGTTTCCGTGCGCACGCCATGGCGGGCCGGATCAGCCTTGAAGCTCGGCAAGTTGATGATGGTGAGCTTCTGCTTGAATGAGGCCAGCTTCTCGCGCGCCGGGCGGATCAGCAGGTTGCGAATGAAGAGGCCGTGCCAGGCAAGCTCGGTGATGACGCGGGTCGGCAGCGCATTCCCTTCATCGGCACCGCCAACGAGGTCCTGGACGTAGAGCGTCTTGCCGGCTGCATGCGCGAGCATATCCTTGTGCAGGATTTCGAAATGCTCAGGTGACAGTGGCTTGTTGTTATCCCACCAAATGGCGTTTTCGGTGTGGGCATCGCGCACCACGAATTTGTCTTTCGGCGAACGGCCGGTGTGTTGACCGGTCACGGCGCGCAAGGCGCCATCCACCGTCACATCCGCTTCGCCATTGCGGATCGATTCTTCGTACAGCTCACTTTCGATGAGGTTGTAATGCACGACCGCGGCTTCGCCCAGACCAAGTGCAGCCACACCGTTTTCTGGATTGTGTACTCCGAGTTCTTTCATGGCGCGTTCCCTTTTTCTGAATGCGAGCCGTTCAAATTTTCAGTGAAGCTACCCGCAAGAAAAACAATTGGCAAGACGCAACTCCGAAAATATCTAATAATTTCAATATATTAATCGATTTAAAAGATTTTATTCCTTTTTAAATCGGTTTAGTCCGCTCGCAAATCCCGACTCTTGACGCAGTCTAGAAAATCCTCCTGCAAAGCAGGGCTTTCTGAGGGCTTGGCCTTTGCCACAATTTGTTCCACCTTTATACTCATGAGACTTGTTCACGGCGCACAACCTAGGCTGGGTGAATGTCGGGAGCAAAGATTGCAATGACGATGGAGACCAACTTTATGCAGACGATTGCGCTTGTAGACGACGACCGGAATATCCTGACATCGGTGTCGATCGCGCTTGAAGCGGAAGGCTATAAGGTCGAAACGTACACCGATGGCGCTTCCGCCCTCGACGGGCTGATTGCACGCCCGCCGCAGCTGGCGATCTTCGATATCAAGATGCCGCGCATGGACGGTATGGAACTGTTGCGCCGCCTTCGGCAGAAGTCCGACCTTCCGGTGATCTTCCTCACATCCAAGGATGAGGAAATCGACGAGCTCTTCGGCCTCAAGATGGGCGCCGACGACTTCATCACAAAGCCTTTCTCGCAGCGTCTTCTGGTGGAACGGGTCAAGGCGATCCTTCGTCGCGCCAGCAGCCGCGAGGCGGCAGTACCGGGCGCAAGCCCGATGAAGACTGCGGCCGATCAGGCAGCCAGAACGTTGGAACGAGGACAGTTGGCCATGGACCAGGAGCGTCATACCTGCACCTGGAAGGGAGAGCCGGTGACGCTGACCGTGACCGAGTTCCTGATCCTGCATTCCCTGGCGCAACGCCCGGGCGTGGTCAAAAGCCGTGACGCGCTGATGGATGCCGCCTATGACGAGCAGGTCTATGTCGACGACCGAACCATCGACAGCCATATCAAGCGTCTGCGCAAGAAGTTCAAACTGGTCGACAACGATTTCGACATGATTGAAACGCTTTACGGCGTGGGCTATCGCTTCCGCGAAGCGGCCTAAAGCCGGACGATGATTCCGCGAAAGCGGGCTGAGGAACGCAATTGTTGAACAAGACGCAGGATAGCGCATCGGAAAGCTCCGATGCCGACGACCGTGAAAGCGGCCGGCGGCACCGGATTCATCCGCTGACGATCATCCGGCGTATCTTCGGCAATGCAGTCTTTTCCAGCCTGACGCGCCGCATTCTCTTTTTCAACGTCGCGGCGACCGTGGTTCTGGTCGGTGGCATTCTCTACCTCAATCAATTTCGCGAAGGGTTGATCGATGCCCGTGTCGAAAGCCTGCTGACGCAGGGCGAAATCATCGCCGGTGCGATTTCCGCTTCGGCCTCTGTCGATACCAACTCGATCACCATCAATCCGGAAAAGCTTCTCGAATTGCAGGCCGGACAGAGCATCACGCCGGTGCCAAATGACGAGGACTTGAGCTTTCCGATCAATCCCGAGCGTGTTGCCCCGGTTTTGCGTCGGCTGATCTCGCCAACCCGTACCCGCGCACGCCTTTTCGATGCGGATGCGAACCTGCTTCTCGATTCGCGCCATCTTTATTCGCGTGGCCAGGTGCTACGCTACGACCTGCCGCCAGTGACGCCTGAAACGCAGACATGGGGTGAATGGTTTGCAAGCCTTTTCAATCGCATGCTGCAGCCCAGCAGTCTGCCGCTTTATAAGGAAACACCAGGCGGCGACGGTTCAATCTATCCGGAAGTGATGAATGCACTGACAGGCGTTCGCGGCGCTGTGGTGCGCGTCACCGAAAAGGGCGAGTTGATCGTCTCGGTGGCGGTTCCGGTGCAGCGCTTCCGCGCCGTGCTTGGCGTTCTGCTTCTGTCCACCCAGGCGGGTGATATCGACAAGATCGTTCATGCCGAGCGACTGGCGATCATGCGCGTCTTTGGCATCGCGACATTGGTGAACATCGTTCTGTCGCTCCTTCTCTCCTCTACCATTGCGACACCGCTTCGCCGTCTTTCGGCTGCCGCAATCCGCGTGCGTCGCGGCGCCAAAGCGCGCGAGGAGATCCCCGATTTCTCTGCCCGTCAGGATGAAATCGGCAACCTTTCTATTGCGCTTCGCGAGATGACCAATGCGCTGTACGACCGGATTGACGCGATCGAGAGTTTTGCCGCCGATGTCAGCCATGAATTGAAGAACCCGCTGACATCGCTCCGCAGCGCGGTCGAAACACTTCCCCGTGCCAAGACGGACGAATCCAAGCAGCGCCTGACAGAAATCATCTTCCACGACGTTAGACGTCTGGACCGCTTGATCAGCGACATCTCAGACGCATCGCGTCTTGATGCGGAACTGGCGCGCGCCGACTCCTCGCCCGTCGATCTCGAAGTGCTGCTGAACGGCCTTGTGGAAATCTCGCGACAGATCTCCAGCAAGAAGAAGGCCGTCACCATCGACTACGTGGTCGACCACAAGCCGGGCGTGAAGACGAGCTACGTCGTCAATGGCCACGATCTTCGCCTCGGCCAGATCGTCACCAACCTGATAGAAAACGCTCGCTCTTTCGTCTCTCAGGATGGCGGGCGCATCTTCGTCCATCTGTTGCGGCACAAGGATCGCTGCCTCGTTCGCGTCGAAGACAATGGTCCCGGTATTCAGGCAGAAGACATCGACCGCATTTTCGAGCGCTTCTATACCGACCGTCCAGCAAGCGAGGGTTTTGGTCAGAATTCGGGTTTGGGTCTTTCGATCAGCCGGCAGATTGCCGAAGCCCATGGCGGCACGCTGAAGGCGGAAAACATCATCGACAAATATGGTGTAATCTCCGGCGCTCGCTTCACGCTATCGCTGCCCGCAGCACACACAAATGAACGCTGACCGCATCAATTACCATGCAACAGCCATCATGATCGATGGAACCGGGCTGCTTTTCGTCGGCCCTTCCGGCAGCGGCAAGAGCGAACTTGCTTTCAGCTTCATGACCGAGGCAAAACGGTGTGGCCTCGCCACAGCGCTCGTCGCAGACGACCAGCTTTGGCTCTCTTCGAAAGACGACCGTGTGGTGGTCGCGCGTCCGGAGAGTATTGCAGGACTTCTGGAACTTCGCGGCAGCGGAATTATCGAACTCGCCAGCATCCCGTCGGCAACGATGGACTGTGCGATAACGACCGTTCTGCACCCGGATAGTCCTCGCCTGCCACCGGAGAATGAGTGGCTGGATCTGCCAACCGGCAACAGGCTACCACTCTTCCGGATTCCGATTTCCAGCATCATGCCCTATGGAAAATTTGCTGCACTTGCTCAAAATCTGTTCAAAGCAAAGGGAAAGTGAACGAGAATCCCTCATTTGGGGGCTTGCGCTTCCCATTTTCCTCATCAAGATGTGGTCCCACCGATGGACAGGTTTGCGGCATTGCGATACGGCGGCACACCAAACGTAAGTCCAGGTGGCAAGTGCGTGTGTAAGGGAGCATTTCATGATCGGACTAGTGCTTGTCACTCATGGCAAGCTGGCTGAGGAATTTCGTCACGCGGTAGAGCATGTGGTCGGTCCTCAGAAGTTGATCGAGACCGTGTGCATTGGTCCCGAAGACGACATGGATCAGCGACGGCAGGATATTATCGATGCCGTAGCGCGCGCCAATGACGGCAACGGCGTCATTATCCTCACAGACATGTTCGGCGGAACGCCTTCAAACCTCGCCATCTCGGTAATGAGCAGCGGAAGCGTGGAGGTCATCGCGGGTGTCAATCTGCCTATGTTGATCAAGCTCGCCGGTGTGCGCAGCGAAGACAATATGGACAAGGCCTTGCAGGAAGCCTCGGACGCCGGTCGCAAATATATCAACGTCGCCAGCCGCGTTCTCAGCGGCAAGTAAAGAAGAGCGCCTATGTCCTCACTTTCGCGGGAATTGCTGATCGTCAATAAGCGCGGCCTCCATGCCCGCGCCTCCGCGAAGTTCGTGCAGATGGTGGAAGGCTTCGATGCCGCCATTACCGTCTCCAAGGATGGCATGACGGTGGGCGGCACCTCCATCATGGGTCTCATGATGCTGGCCGCAAGCCCTGGCTGTACGGTGCTGGTAGAAGCGAGTGGCAATCAGGCAGAACAGGCGCTCGCGGCACTCGAGGCGCTGGTTGCCGATCGATTCGGCGAAGAACTTTGATAACCATCATATAAAGACATAAAGACTTCTTTATATCATTATTGCCAGATGAGCCTTTGCCTGTTAGAAACGCAGCCTGAATTGCAAGGCAGCGGCACGGTTCCCTGCCAATTTTGAGCAGGAGATCTTTATGAGCGCTGACAAGGACTACATCGTCGCCGATATCAACCTTGCCGACTACGGCCGCAAGGAACTGGACATCGCCGAAACCGAAATGCCAGGCCTGATGGCTTGCCGCAGCGAATTTGGCCAGAGCAAGCCGCTCAAGGGCGCTCGCATCTCCGGCTCGCTGCACATGACGATCCAGACCGCCGTCCTGATCGAAACTCTGAAGGAACTGGGCGCCGATATTCGTTGGGCATCCTGCAACATCTTCTCGACGCAGGACCACGCGGCCGCTGCGATCGCGGCTGCCGGCATTCCGGTCTTTGCCGTAAAGGGTGAAAGCCTGACCGAATATTGGGAATATACCGACAAGATTTTCCAGTGGACCGACGGCGGCGTCTCCAACATGATCCTGGATGATGGCGGCGACGCCACCATGTACATCCTGCTCGGTGCACGCGCCGAAGCTGGCGAAGACGTTCTGTCGAACCCAGGCTCGGAAGAAGAAGAAATTCTTGTCGCACAGATCAAGAAGCGTCTTCAGGCTTCGCCTGGCTGGTTCACCAAGCAGCGCGACGCAATCAAGGGCGTGACCGAAGAAACCACGACAGGCGTTCATCGTCTCTATGACCTCAGCAAGAAGGGTCTCCTCCCCTTCCCGGCAATTAACGTCAATGACAGCGTCACCAAGTCGAAGTTCGATAACAAGTATGGCTGCAAGGAATCGCTGGTTGACGGCATCCGTCGCGCAACCGACGTCATGATGGCCGGTAAGGTTGCTGTCGTCTGCGGTTACGGCGATGTCGGCAAGGGTTCGGCTGCTTCGCTTCAGGGCGCCGGCGCCCGCGTCAAGGTCACCGAAATCGACCCGATCTGCGCGCTTCAGGCTGCCATGGACGGTTTTGAAGTCGTTCGTCTGGAAGACGTCGTTTCTTCCGCCGACATTTTCATTACCACCACCGGCAACAAGGACGTCATCCGCATCGAGCATATGCGCGAGATGAAGGACATGGCGATCGTCGGCAATATCGGTCACTTCGATAACGAAATTCAGGTCGCTTCGCTGAAGAACCTGAAGTGGACCAATATCAAGCCGCAGGTCGACATGATCGAGTTCGCCAAGGGCAACCGCATGATCCTTCTGTCGGAAGGCCGCCTGCTGAACCTCGGTAATGCCACCGGTCACCCCTCCTTCGTCATGTCGGCCTCCTTTACCAACCAGGTGCTCGGTCAAATTGAACTCTTCACCAAGCAGGGCGAGTACAAGAACGACGTATACGTGCTGCCGAAGCACCTCGACGAGAAGGTCGCGCGCCTCCACCTCGAAAAGCTTGGCGTGAAGCTGACCGAACTTTCCGACACGCAGGCAGATTATATCGGCGTGTCCAAGACGGGTCCGTTCAAGGCAGAACACTACAGATATTGATTTCATAGTTAATATCCACATCAAATACACCACATCTAGGTATCGCGGACTTGACAAAGTCCGCGATTTCTTTTTTGGCCCCGCCCTTCCCGGAAATTTGCTGAGGCGGTATTGTCTCAAGACTTGATTCGTGTGGGCGGATGCCCATGCGAAAATGGGATGTCTTGTCGAAGATGCGGCACATAGGACGGAGACAGACCGGGGATGTCGGTGAGAAAAGCAAACTCGCTTCAGCGGGTGACAAAGGACGTGGAAACCGGCGGCGATCAGGCGCCAGGCACTGAGCGACTGCGCAGTTGTCTGACAACGGTTGCAGGCGCACTGCGCCGCAAGATTCGCGCTGTCTCCAGCCTTCTTGCCGGAACTGCCTTGAGCACTTTTGCCACTGCGGTCCAGGCGCAGGACGGCGCACTGATCCAGAGAGGCGGACGTCTCTTCTCTTCCGGCGAAACCATCACCTACTCGATCTTTATCGGCGTGGTATCCGCGACCCTGTTTTCCATCGTCTGGCTGGTGCGCCAACGCGGCAATATCGAAGCCGAGGTCAACGAGTACCGCACGGCACTTTCTGAGGCGCAGAACAAGATTTCCAAGTATGAGGCGCTGATTTCCGACAAGTCGCGCCGGATCGTGATTTGGGAAGAAACCGGCGAGCGACCGGAATTCCTCGGTCAGTTGCCGCCTGAGACTGGCGTTCCCGCTGCCGATAGCGACTTTCTGGCCTTTGGCCGCTGGCTTCGGCCAACATCCGCCGCTCCTCTGGAAAAGGCAATCGAGATGCTGCGCAGCCAGGCGCAGAGCTTCGATCTCACCATCGAAACACAGCGTGGCGAAGTCATAGAGGTCCAGGGACGCGTGTCGGGAGGCAAGGCTTTTGCCCGCTTCATCGCGCTCAACAACATGCGCGCCGAACTGGCGGAGTTGAGGGTAGAGCGCGAGCGGCTGCTCTCCTCCATGTCGACTTTCCAGGAGCTTCTCGATTCCATCGAACAACCTGCCTGGCGCAGGAACAATGAGGGCGCCCTGATCTGGGTGAACCATGCCTATGCGATTGCAGTCGATGCCACGACGCCGCAGCAGGCAATCGCCGAACAGCGCGAGTTGCTGAACACCGTGACGCGTCAGAAGATTCGCGCCACCGCGACGCCTGAATCGCCCTACCACGACCGGATCTCCACGGTTGTTTCCGGCAACCGCACTTTCTTCGACGTGGTCGATATCAAGACACCGGGTGGTTCTGCCGGGATCGCTATCGACGCGTCCGATGCCGAGACAATCCGCGAGGAGTTGAAGCGCACGCTGAAAAGCCATGCGGAAACGCTCGATCACCTAGGAACGCCTGTCGCGATCTTCGACGGCGAACAGCGTCTGCAGTTCTACAATCAGGCCTTCTCGCGGCTTTGGGGATTGGATCTCGTCTTCCTGGAATCGAAACCCGGCAATTCCGAGCTTCTTGATCGTCTTCGCAGCGCCGGTAAACTGCCGGAGCAGCTCAGCTGGAAGAGCTGGAAAGAAACCGCACTTTCGGTCTATCGCGCACTCGACACCCAGACCGACCTCTGGCACCTGCCCAACGGTCAGACGTTGCGCGTGATTGCCACCGCGCATCCGCAGGGCGGTGCCACCTGGGTGTTCGAAAACCTGACCGAACAGGTCGATCTTCAGACCCGCTATAATACGCTCGTCAAGGTTCAAGGTGAGACCATCGATCATCTCGCCGAGGGTGTCGCGGTTTTCGGCGCGGATGGGCGCATTCGTTTGTCGAATCCGGCTTTTCGGGCGCTGTGGGCTATTACCGCAGAAGAGGCAGAAGCGGGCAAGCATATCCGCGCTATCGAGGCCGCATGCTCGCAGTCCTATGAAAAACCGGATGGATGGCGCGCCTTTGCGCAGTTCATCACCAGTTTTGACGACGAGCGGCACTCGAAACAGGGAACGCTTGAGCTTCTCTCCGGATTGGTGCTCGATTACGCGGTGATCCCGCTACCAGACGCGCAGACGATGCTGACCTTCGTCAACATGACGGACAGCGTGCGGGCCGAACGCGCCTTGAAGGAAAAGAACGAGGCACTGCGCAAGGCCGACGAGTTGAAGAACGATTTCGTCCAGCATGTTTCCTATGAGCTGCGATCGCCGCTGACCAATATCATCGGCTTCACCGATCTTCTCAAGACGCCCGGCATGGGCGAGCTGAACGATCGCCAGGCGGAATATCTGGACCATATCTCGACCTCTTCTTCGGTGCTTCTGACGATCGTCAACGACATTCTCGATCTCGCTACCGTTGATGCGGGCATCATGCATCTGAACTACTCAGAGAGCGACCTGAACGAGCTCCTGGATGACGTGGCCGTGCAGATCACCGATCGGTTGCAGGAAAGCAGTGTTTCTCTGGAAATCGTCGCACCTGCACATCTCGGCTCCATCGTCGCGGATCACCAGCGGCTGAAGCAAATCCTGCTAAAGCTTCTGACCAATGCCGTGAATTTTGCGCCCGAAGGGTCGGCAGTCCGCCTGACATGCCAAAGAAGCGAAGGCGACTTCGTTTTCTCCGTCGCAGATGAGGGTCCTGGTATTCCCGAGGACATGCTGAAAACAGTGTTCAACCGCTTTTCGACCGGCGGTCAGGGTGGAAGGCGCACAGGTGCCGGGCTTGGTCTTTCCATTGTCGAGAGCTTCGTGAGCCTGCATCACGGCACCGTTACGCTGGACAGCCGCCCCGGCGAAGGCACCGTCGTAACCTGCCGCATTCCCTCGCACGATCAGCCGCAGTCCATTGCCGCCGAATGAGTGACGAGACGCTTTCCATCTCGCTCTTCCTTGCAGATGAAGCCGATACCATCCGGCTCGGTGAGGAGTTGGCACTTGCCGTTAGACCCGGCACTGCCGTTGCACTCGTGGGCGATCTTGGCGCCGGCAAATCGACGCTGGCACGCGCTCTGATCCGGGCGATTGCAGATGATGCCGAGCTTGAGGTACCGAGCCCGACCTTTACCATCGTCCAATCCTATGCGCTTCGCTTTCCCGTCGCGCATCTCGATCTATACCGCCTCTCGGATGTGTCCGAGCTGGATGAACTAGGCATCGACGAGATGCTGTCCGACGGCGTCTGCCTGATCGAGTGGCCGGAGATGGCAAGCGATGTCCTGCCAAAAGCATCGACGATTCTGCTACGTCTGACGCATGAGCAAGACGGCCGGCGCGCTGTGATTGAAGGGTCGCGACGCCATATCGAGCGGCTTGAACGGGTCTTCGCCATTCGCCGCTTTCTGGAGCGGAATGGCAAGTCGAGTGCTACCCGGCGCTATTTCAGTGGTGACGCCGCCTATCGCACCTACGAACTGGTGCGCGATAATAACGATCAATATCTCTTGATGGACTGGCAGCCACAGCCGCCCGGCCCCGCCCTTCACAATGGTAGATCCTATTCGGAGATCGTGCATCTTGCACGCACGGTCGAGCCGTTCGTTGCGCTTGATCTTTATCTTCAGAGCGAGGGTTTCGCACCGCCGGAAATCCTCGCGTTGGATATGAATGAAGGCATTCTGCTTTTGAGCGATATGGGACGCGCAGGTGTTCTGGATGCCGATGGCGCTCCGATCGAGGAGCGCTACATCGAAAGTGCTGCTTGTCTGGCAGCCCTGCACGACAAGTCGATGCCCCAGGCAATCCCGCTGCCTGATGGCACTGGTTACGACATCCCACGCTTCGATGCCGATGCGATGAAGATCGAGACCTCGTTGCTGCTGGACTGGTACCTGCCCCACATCAATGACGGCAAACCGACCGCGGATTCCAAGCGACAGGATTTCTTCGCTGTCTGGGATCGGTTGATCGCCAAGCTTGATGATGTCGAAACGGGACTCGTCCTGCGGGATTTTCATTCGCCGAACATCATCTGGCAGCAGGATAGCCCAGCGCCTCGCAACGTCGGCATCATCGACTTTCAGGACGCGATGATCGGTCCAACGGCCTATGATCTGGCCTCTCTGGTGCAGGATGCCCGCGTCACCATCCCGCCGGATCTGCAGGCACGGATCATGGAACGGTACTTGGATATCCGGCGCAAAAACCCCGCTTTCGATGAGCGCGTATTTCTAAAAGCCTTCGCCATCATGGCGGCGCAACGCAACTGCAAACTTGTCGGTGCCTGGGTTCGGCTTTTGAAGCGCGACGGCAAGCCGGGCTATATGAAGCACATGCCGCGCACCTTCACCTATATGCGCGCCGTATTGGACCACCCCGATCTTGCGCCGCTGCGCGACTGGTTTTCACGCGCGGGCATAGACCTCAACTCTCATTGAAGTTTTTCCCATGACGATCACACAAGCGATGGTTCTGGCGGCGGGTCTCGGCACGAGAATGCGCCCGATCACCGACACGATCCCCAAGCCACTTGTAAAGATCGCCGGCAAATCGATGATCGATTACGTGCTCGATCTGCTGGTCGAAGCCGGCGTGGAGACCGTATCCATCAATGTCCATCACCATGCAGACCAGATGGTCACACATCTTGAAGCGCGTCGCGACCTCGAAATCCTGATCTCGGATGAGCGGGCGGAGTTGATGAATTCCGGCGGCGGCCTTGCCAAAGGGTTGAAACTGCTAACGCCTGGACCGGTGCTGGTGATGAATGCGGATCTGTTCTGGGTCGGGGAACAGCAAGACCTTCCCACCAACCTGCAGAAACTTGCGGCGGGTTTCGATCCTGCCCGCATGGATATGGCGATGCTCTGCGTCGATATGGATCGCACGACCGGTCATAACGGCAAGAAGGATTTCAACTTCGCAGAAGATGGTCACCTGACCCGATATCAGGAAGGCCAGCCGCACCCGGTCGTCTATGCCGGCGCGATTGCCATGGATTCGCGATTGCTGGAGGACGCCCCAGAGGGCGCGTTCAATCTCAACATCTATTTCGATCATGCCATTGCAAAAAACCGGCTTTACGGCGTGATGCTCGACGGTCAATGGATTACGGTCGGCACGCCGGATGCTATAGAGGATGCGGAGCGCACCATCGCTGCTGTCTGATCCTTGATAGAAAGTCGAACCATTGGCGCATGCCAAACGCATCCTGACCATCGCGCCGGGAACACCCTTCCTTAAGACCCTGGCGCAAAGCCTGTGCGACGGGACGCTCGTGAAGGACTTTGCCTACGATCCCGCCGATCCGCTGTCACTTGCCCGCGTCACGGTCTATGTGCCGACACGGCGTTCGGCCCGTGTGCTGCGCTCCGAATTCGTCGATATTCTAGGCGGTCGCTCGGCCATCCTGCCCGTCATCCGACCGCTTGGCGAGACAGATGACGACAGCGGCTATTTCGATATCGAAACGCCTGCGACCATCGATCTTGCACCCCCGATTTCCGGCACGGCGCGGCTGGTGGAGCTTGCGCGGCTAATCCTTGCCTGGCGAAACAGTCTGCCGGACGCCATTCGTGCCATCCACTCCGATTCGCCGCTCGTTGCACCCGCAAGCCCGGCGGATGCCATCTGGCTGGCGCGTGCGCTTTCCGAAGTCATTGACGCGATGGACACGGAAGACCGGGAGTGGGAGGCACTCGCCGATCTCGATACGGCCGATCATGCGCAGTGGTGGCAGTTGACGGCGGATTTTTTAAAGATTGCCAGCGTCTTCTGGCCTGCCCGACTTGCCGAACTCAATCGCTCCTCTGCCGGGCGTCACCGCAACGCCATTCTGCGCGCCGAAGCCGAGCGACTGAAGAAGAGCGCCAGCAGCGATCCCATCATCGTTGCCGGTTCCACCGGCTCCATTCCCGCTGCGGCGGATCTGATAGCTGCCGTCGCCTCGCTGCCGCATGGTACTGTCGTGCTACCCGGTCTCGACCGCGATATGCCTGAAGATCAGTGGCAGGCGATCAATGAAGCGCCGGATGACGCGGCAAGCCGAACCCATTCTCAGTATGGACTCTTCATTCTGTTGCAGAAGCTCGGCGTTTTGCGTCGCGATGTGGAGCAGATTGGTGCGGTGGATGATGATCTGAAAAACCGCGCTGCCGTCTTTTCTACTGCGCTTGCTCCGGTGCGAGCAACAGCCGAATGGAACGAATGGCGCGCTCATAAATCTGCGGACTTCTTCCAAAATGCCTTTTCCGCAGCCTCGATGATAGAGGCAACTAACGAGCGTGAAGAGGCCACCGCTATCGCCATTGCGCTGCGGCTTGCGCTGGAAAAGCCTGGCGCGAACGGACCGTCGCAAGCAGCCCTCATCACACCAGATCGCGGACTTGGCCGACGTGTTGCGACGGAACTTGCCCGCTTCGGCATCGAAGCGGACGACTCCGCCGGTACGCCGCTCTCCGCGACGCCACAGGCCGGCCTTCTGCAACTGGCGCTGGAAGCGATCTTGCGGCCGGGGGACCCGGTGGCGGTCATTTCGCTGTTGAAGCACCCGCTCTGCCGCTTTGGTATGAGCGAGCAGCAAATCATGCAGGCTGTGGCAGCGCTCGAGCTTCTGGCACTGCGTGGTGGGCGTGAAGAGACAACGCTCGGCACTCTCGATGAACTTCTGGCGCATCAGATCACGCTTCACGCTGAGGACCGTCATCCGCCGCATTGGCGCACGGCTCTGTCAGAGGACGCGCGCCTCGTTGCCGCCGATCTGGCAAACCGCATCAGGTCGGCCATAGAACCGCTGGAACAGGCCTTTATCCACCGCGATCCGATCCGGGGTCGGCTGACCTCTCGACTGACGCTGGCCGAGTGGGCGGAGCGGTCGGGCCGTGTGATCGAGGCGATATGCCTTGATGAGGCGGGCGATCTGGCGAGCCTCTGGTCTGGTGAAGCAGGGGAAAAGCTATCCAGTCTTTTTGCCGAGCTGTTGGACTGTGGCAATGCGCTTGAGGCGGATGGTCCGCAATGGATCGATATCGTGGCGGCCTTTGTCGCGGGTGAATCGATCAAGCCACGGGCCATGCGTCATCCACGTGTTTTCATCTTCGGTGCTTTGGAGGCACGCCTTCAGAGTGTCGATACGGTGATTATTGGCGGGTTGAACGAGGGGGTCTGGCCGGGTCAGACCGCCAACAATCCTTTCCTGTCGCGCAGCATGAAAACATCCATCGGGCTTGAGCCGCCGGAACGGCGCATCGGACAGCTCGCGCATGATTTCGAGATGGCAAATGGTACACGCCATATCATCTATAGCCGGGCGTTGCGCCAGGGTTCGACACCTGCCGTTGCGTCACGCTGGCTGCAAAGGCTGTTGGCGCTCGGTGGCGACGAGCTGGCCAAGACACTTAAACGCAAAGGTGAATCCTATCGGCATTGGGCCGCCATGCTGGACGAAGGTAACACTCAGGACGCAGCCCGGCGACCTTCTCCGACCCCGCCTGCCGATCTGCAACCGAAGAGCTACTCTTTCAGCGAAGTCGGGCGGCTGCGTCGTGATCCTTATTCTATCTATGCCCGGCGCATTCTGAAGCTCGATCCGCTGGACGAGTTCAACCGTGATCCTGGCGCTGCCGATCGCGGCACGCTCTACCACCGCATCATCGAACTTTATTCGCGCGAAGACCATGTGCCCGGTACACCCGCATCGGAAAACGCGATGATGCGCGTGTTGAACGCGTGTTTCGATGAGGAAAATCTGCCCGCACATATCGATATTGTCTGGCGACCGCGCTTCGTCGCGGTGGCACGGGAGTTTCTCAACTGGGAGAAGGATCGCCGTCCCTTGGTGCGCCGCTCCTATGTGGAGGCCCGCGCCGGACAGGAAATTCCCGAAGCCGGTATCCGACTGACGGGCGTAGCCGACCGGATCGATATCAAGACCAATGGCAAGGCGGATATTGTCGATTACAAGACGGGTCTTTCCCCTACGGTGAAACAGGCCCGCTCTCTTCTCGATCCGCAACTGGCGCTCGAAGCCGCAGCCCTGATGCGCGGCGCTTTCCGTGATGCCGGAACGCCGGCACCGGAGGATCTGATCTATGTGCGGCTTCGACCCGGAGAACGCTTCGGTACCGATGTGGTGAACAATGAAAACGCTAAGGCTACTGCCAAGACCGTGCCGAAGAGCGCCGTAGAACTCGCTACCGACTCCATCGACCAACTGACCAAGTTCATCATGGCGCTACGCGAGGGCAAGAACGGCTTCGTGTCGCGGCTGATCCCGGAAGAGCAGCAATCCTATGGTGGCGAGTACGACCATCTGGCGCGCGTCTCCGAATGGTCCACCGCAGAACCGGGAGATGGTGATGGCGAATGATCTTTTCGAATACGCCGCCGAACAGGCGATTGATCATGGCCCGGCGCGCGACGAGCCCAGTGCCTGGATCGACTGGACAACACAGCAGCAGACCCGCGCGTCCGATCCAAAAAGCTCGGCATGGGTGTCGGCCAATGCGGGCTCGGGCAAGACGCATGTCTTGACGCAGCGGGTAATCCGTCTGTTGCTGGCCGGTTGCCGTCCGTCCGCCATTCTGTGCCTGACCTATACCAAGGCTGCCGCATCGGAAATGTCAAGCCGCGTCTTTGATCGCCTCGCGGATTGGGCAACGCTTTCCGACGCGGCCTTGAAGGAGCGCATCGCCTCCATTGAAGGGCGGATACCGGATGCAATCAAGCTGAAGGAGGCGCGACGCCTTTTTGCCAAGGCGCTGGAAACGCCGGGTGGACTGAAAATACAAACGATCCACGCCTTCTGCGAAGCGCTGCTACACCAGTTTCCGCTGGAAGCGAACGTTGCCGGTCACTTCTCGGTTCTGGATGATCGCGCTGCGAGCAGCCTGCTTGCCGAAGCACGCCGCAGCCTGTTGACCGCCGTTTCTCTGGAGCGCGACACGCCACTGGCACAGGCGCTCGCCTATGTGCTGGATCTTGCCGATGAGACGGGACTGGAAGCGCTGCTGAGCGCCATCGTGGCCAATCGTAACCCTCTGCGCGGCTTTCTCGAAGAGGCCGCCCGCACCGGAGGGATCGATGCGGCGCTTCGACGCCATGTAGGCATCGGCGCGAGTGAAACGCTTGAGACAACTGCTATCGCCTATTGGCCGCTTCCGGGTCTGTCCGGTCTTTCGCTCGATACCTATCTGGCGCTCTCCGACGAAAAGGGCGGCGCGCGTACCCATGAAGTATCCTATGCGCTGAGGGAAGCAGCGAGAGAGACGGATGTCTTCAAGCGCATCGCCTTTATCGAAAGCGCCCTCCTGACCCAGAAGGGTGAGCGCAAATCCGATGCCTTTGTCATCAACAAGGCGATGCAGACGGCAGCGCCCAATCTTCTGGACGACCTGACGCTTGCACGCACCCATGTCGTTGCCTGCCGCGACCGGTACCGGACATTGCGCATGTTGGAGGCAACCCGGCATGCTTTGACGCTGGCAGACCGGCTGATCGGCGATTTCGAGGATTTGAAGAAGCAGCGCAGCCAACTCGATTTCGAGGATCTGATCGAGCGCGCAGCCACCCTTCTCAACCGCGATACGGCGGGCGCCTGGGTGCATTACAAGCTGGATCAGGGTATCGACCATATTCTCGTCGATGAGGCGCAGGATACGAGCCCGGTGCAATGGTCGATCATCCAATCGCTGGCGGCGGATTTCTTTCATGGCGAAACGGCGCGCGCCGGTCAGCGCACGCTGTTTGCGGTGGGGGATGAAAAGCAGTCCATCTATTCCTTTCAGGGCGCCAGGCCGGAGCGATTTTCTCAAGAGCGCGAGGAGACGGCGCGGCGTGTGACTGCCGTCCAGCAGACATTTCATCCGGTCCGCCTGCCGCTATCCTTCCGTTCCACAGCGGATGTGCTGGCTGCGGTGGATCAGGTCTTCTCCCTGCCCGAAAATGCCGCGGGTCTCAGCGCCGACAACGAGCCCGTCGAGCACCGTTCCAACCGCCTCGGCCAGCCGGGAACGGTGGAAGTGTGGGATATGGTCGCCGCCGAGCCGGTGGAGGATGAGGAGGACTGGACGGCACCCTTCGACGCGCTCCGCGAAAGCGCCCCGCCCGCCATCGTCGCGCGACGGATCGCAGCGCGCATCGCGGCGATGATCGGCACGGAAACGGTGATTGAGAAAGGCGTGGAACGCTTCATCGAGGCGGGAGACATTCTTGTTCTCGTGCGCAAGCGCCACGCTTTCGTCAACGCGCTGACACGCGAATTGAAGCAGCGCAAAGACATTCCCGTTGCCGGCGCCGACCGGTTACGACTGACCGACCACATTGCCATTCAAGATCTTCTGGCGCTTGGACGCTTCGTGCTTCTCCCACAGGATGATCTTTCGCTCTCCGCCCTGCTGAAAAGCCCCCTCTTTAACCACAACGAAGACGATATTTTCGATCTCGCCGCCAAGCGTCCGGAGAAAACCAGTGTGTGGGATCACCTGCAACACTTCATGCAGGAGGACGGCAGTCGTTTTGCCGGGACGCTGAAAACACTTTCCAACCTCATTGCCCTCTCCCGCAGCGCGACGATCCATGATTTTTACGCGGCGGTGCTGACCATACATGAAGGCCGCAAACGCTTCCTTGCCCGGCTTGGTAACGAAGCCAGCGACGTTCTAGACGAATTTCTCTCCTTTGCACTCGATCATGAAAAGACCGGCCTTCCCGGACTGCAACCCTTCATTTCCGTGCTGGAGACCGATGCACCGGAAATCAAGCGCGAGCAGGACAAGGAGCGCGGCGAAGTTCGCATCATGACGGTTCACGCCTCCAAAGGTCTTGAAGCGCCGGTGGTATTTCTGGTCGATGGCGGCTCGAAGGCATTCATTCCAAGCCACGTTCCGCGATTGCGCTTTCTTGAATCCAAGGGAGCCGCCTTTCCTGTCTGGCTGCCCGGAAAAAGTTTCGACAATAGCCTGATCGACCATGACGACAGTCGTTTGAGGGATGCAGCAGAAGAGGAGTATCGCCGCCTTCTCTATGTTGCCATGACGCGTGCTGCCGACCATCTGATCGTCTGCGGTTATCGTGGGCCGAAGGAAAATCCGGATTGCTGGCACCAGATGATCAAGCGGGCGCTCGCCGCCGACGAAAATCGCTGCGCGCCTTATCAGTTCGAGGCGGGCGGCGAAGCTTGGGACGGTCTGCTGTGGCGAATGAATGCACAGGCTCCAAGAGCAATTGCTCAGGCAGATACCGTGCCGAGTTTGACCCCAGAGGCGCTTCCAGCGTCGCTGATGCAACCGCTGCCACCGGCCCCTGCCCTTCCTCGGCCACTCAGCCCCTCCGGTGCAGGAACGATCGTCGATGACGGCGCGGACGATCTTCTCATCACCTCTCCGCTTTTTGCCAAGCCGGAAACATCGTCGGGCCTTGCGCTGCAACGCGGTCGGCTTGTGCATCGGATGCTTCAGACGCTGCCGGAATATCCTGACCATGAGCGGGAAGATGCAGCCCGCCGCTATGCGGAGCGTGCAGCACACCATTGGCCGGACAGAGAACGCGAAAGGCTGATCCGCACCACGCTTGCGGTTCTTGCCGAACCGGCAATCCAGCCCGCCTTTGCCGTCAACAGTCGCGCGGAAGTGTCGATCATGGGAACCTTGCGTCTTGGCAGGCAGGACTTTGCCGTTTCCGGTCGCATCGACAGGCTGGCAGTAGACGGCGGGCGCGTCATTCTGGTGGACTACAAGACCAACCGGGTGCCACCGGCCAACGAGAACGCCATCCCGTTCTCCCATATCGCGCAGCTTGCGATCTATCGCGAAATCCTGAAACCGCTTTATCCGGACAAGTCTTTTACCTGCGCGCTGGTCTACACGGAGAATGCATCCTTTGTGACGGTCAAGGACGAAGCACTGTCACAAGCCCTTGCCGCCATCTCGACAAAGTGAGATACCGGACATTGAAAATGTGTACCTCCCGCATCACATGAATGCCGAACAGATTCACTGAAAGGAGAGCCAATTATGGCTACCGTGAAAGTCGATACCTCCAACTTCCAGTCTGAAGTTCTGGACTCCGCCGAACCCGTCGTCGTGGACTTCTGGGCGGAATGGTGTGGCCCGTGCAAGATGATTGCACCGAGCCTCGAAGAGATCGCAACTGAACTCTCCGGCAAGGTCAAGGTCGCAAAGCTGAACATCGACGAAAATCCTGAGCTTGCCGCTCAGTTCGGCGTTCGTTCCATTCCTACCCTTGCTATGTTCAAGGGCGGCGAAGTGGCCGACATCAAGGTTGGCGCTGCTCCCAAGACCGCGCTTTCTGCCTGGATTTCCAGCGCCGCCTAATCGTTTGCTATACGCAAGGTAAAAAGCCCGGCTCTGCCGGGCTTTTTTCGTGAGATCATTCGCGCATTATTGCGGCGGGGTGCCGTTCAGCGCCAAGGCATTGCCCGCAAGATAAAGAGATCCGCCGATCAGGATTCGTGGCGCGGGCTTGGCCGGGTCGAGGCGCTTCCCCAATTCTTCCAGAGCCTCTTCAATCGATGAAGTGGGTGCCGCCGTCAGCCCGGCATCGAAGACGGCATGGGCCAGCACGACCGGATCTATTGCCGCATCCGAGCCGTGGATGGGCACAGTGAAGACGTATTCAGCGATACCTGCAAAGGCCTTGAAGTAACCCACCTGATCCTTGGTGTTGATCATTCCCGCTATCAGCACCAGCGGACGGGCGCTCTTCTCTTCGAAACCGGCCATAGCCTCGGCAATGACTTCGCCGGCACCTGGGTTGTGGCCGCCATCGATCCAGATTTCGCTGCCTTTTGGCGCAAGATCGAAGATGCGGCCACGCGTGATGCGTTGCAGACGGCCAGGCCATTCAACCGAAGTCATGGCCTTTTCGATCATACGGTCGGTGACGATGAATCCCGCGGCCTTGACGGCACGAATGGCAGCCGCGGCATTGCCCAATTGATGACGGCCCGGCAGTCGCGGCAGCGGAGCGTCGACCAAGCTGAACTCGTCCTGATAAACCATGCGGCCATGCTCTTCATGGGCGGAAAAATCCTGCCCGTAGACCGCCGTCGGGCATTTCAGCCGCTCGGCAGTGGCAATCAGCACATCGAGTGCCGCATCATATTCCTGATGGCCGATAACGACCGGCGATCCGGTCTTCACGATGCCTGCCTTTTCCGCCGCGATCAGTTCGACGCGATCGCCGAGATAGGCTTGATGATCGAGCGAAATCGGCATGATGACCGACACGGCGGGATTGGAGATGACATTGGTCGCATCGAAGCGGCCGCCAAGACCCACTTCCAGAACCACGACATCTGCCGGCTGTTCGGCAAAGAGGACGAAGGTGACGGCGGTGAGGATTTCAAAGACGGTTATGTGCTGGCCTTCATTGGCCGCTTCCACGCGCGCCAAAGCATCGGCAAGCGTGGCGTCTTCTACCAGCCGACCGGGAGCACCGGCGACGCCGATGCGGTAGCGCTCATTCCAGTTGACCAGGTGCGGCGACGTGTGAACATGCACAGAAAGACCCGCGGCTTCCAGGAGCGCGCGACTAAAGGCCGTGACTGACCCCTTACCATTGGTACCCGCCACATGAATGACGGGCGGCAAGCGCTTATGCGGGTTGCCAAGCTTTTCGAGCAGGCGGGTGATCCTGTCCAGCGACAGATCGAAGCCCTTGGGATGAAGCTGCATCAATCTTTCGATGATGCGTTCCGCCTCGCTCATCTCAGGCTTCGTCATATCCGTCATCCACCCCTCCGGAGCGCGTTCGATGGCTTTAGGCCGTGGCTGCCAACGGCAGAGTATCCTTAGATGCGTTGGCCGGTGCCTTCGTCATGATCTTCAAGAGATTGGCGAGGGTGTCCGGGATCGCGTGTCGATCGACGACCATGTCCACCATGCCGTGATCCAACAGGTATTCGGACGTCTGGAAGCCCTCCGGGAGCTTTTCGCGGATGGTCTGTTCGATGACGCGCTTGCCAGCGAAGCAGATTTCAGCGCCCGGTTCGGCGATGTGAACGTCACCCAGCATGGCGTAAGATGCCGTTACGCCACCCGTCGTTGGGTTGGTGAGGACGACGATGTAGGGCATGCCGGCTTCTTTTAGCATATTCACCGCAACGGTCGTACGCGGGAGCTGCATCAGAGAAAGAATGCCTTCCTGCATGCGGGCGCCGCCAGAGGCGGGGAACATGACAAGGGGGCAGCGTTCCGAGATGGCGCGCTCGAACGCTTTCACGATCGCTTCGCCTGCGGCAATACCGAGCGAGCCACCCATGAACTGAAACTCATGCACGACGGCGACGATCTTCAAGCCTTGCAGCTTGCCCACACCTGCAAGAATCGTGTCTTCCTGCTCGGTCTTTGTGCGGCTGTCGCGCAGGCGATCGGCATATTTCTTGGAATCGCGGAACTTCAAGGGGTCCTGCGCAACCTTGGGCTGGGGAAGCGCTTCGTACTCACCGCCATCGAAAAGATCGGCAAGACGAGCCTTTGCCGGCATTTTCATGTGGAAGCCGGAAGCGGGAATAACCCACTTGTTCTCTTCCAGATCCTTGTGGAAGACCATCTCGCCAGTTTCCGGGCACTTGATCCAGAGATTTTCCGGGGTATCGCGGCGGCCCAGCATGGAATTGATCCGTGGGCGTACGTAATTGGTAATCCAGTTCACGTTCTTTACTCCTGACTGTCCCCGCTGAACCGATGATCCTTCGGCAGCAGTTGAGCGCAATGGCGACGCATCTCTGCGACTTCGACCGACTTCCGCTCTTCTTCTTCTTTTACATTCAAAATCAGAATGGCGATTTCAAGTCGATCATGACCTGACATCGCCCCGATGTCATGCGCGCGAGGCGCGCACACCCGTCGAAAGCCCCTTTACCAAGGTCGTTACCGCGGGCACGGTGTCGTTCGTTGCCTTACCATCCTTGGTGAGGCTCAGCGCGATCTGGTTGACGATGGCCGAACCGACCACGACGCCATCCGCCACCGCACCGATTGCCTTGGCATGATCGGCAGTCTTGACGCCGAAGCCGACGCAGACAGGCAGATCCGTATGCGACTTGATCCGCTCGACAGCACCGGAAATCGTCGATGGATCGGGCAAGGCCGAGCCGGTGATGCCGTTCATCGAAACGTAGTAGACGAAGCCCGACGTATTTTTCAGAACGGTTGGAAGCCGCTTCTCATCGGTCGTCGGCGTTGCCAGACGAATGAAGTTGACGTCTTTCTGGACTGCGGGAATGCACAATTCGTCATCCATCTCCGGCGGGAGATCGACAACGATCAGTCCATCGATGCCAGCCGACAGCGCATCGTCCAGGAACTTATCGACGCCGTAAATGTAGATCGGATTGTAGTAACCCATCAGCACGATCGGCGTTTCATCATCCTGCTTGCGGAATTCGCGTGCGAGATCGAGCGTCGTTGCCAGCGTCTGTCCACCTTTCAGCGCACGCTGGCCAGCCATCTGGATCGCCGGGCCATCGGCCATCGGATCGGAAAACGGCATGCCGAGTTCGATGACATCGGCACCGGCTTCCGGCAGCGCCTTCATGATGCCGAGCGAGGTTTCGAAGTCCGGATCGCCGCCCATGAAATAGGTTACGAGGGCCGGACGATTTTGCGCACGCAGATCGGCAAAGCGCTTGTCCATACGTGCAGTCATATCAGAGTCCCATTCCCAGAATTTTACCGACCGTGAAAATGTCCTTGTCGCCGCGGCCACAGAGATTCATCAGAATGATCTCGTCCTTGCCCATCTTCGGCGCGCGCTTGATGACTTCCGCCAAAGCGTGGCTCGGCTCAAGTGCCGGAATGATGCCTTCCGTGCGCGTCAGCATCTGGAAGGCGTCGAGTGCCTCATTGTCCATGATCGGCACATATTCGACGCGTCCGGCATCCTTCAGCCAGGAGTGCTCAGGCCCGATGCCCGGATAATCGAGACCGGCGGAGATCGAATGACCTTCCTTGATCTGGCCGTCACCATCCTGCAGCAGATAGGTGCGGTTGCCATGCAGAACGCCCGGTGAACCGGCGGTTAGCGAAGCACAATGCTCTTCGCCCTCCAGCCCCTTGCCGCCCGCTTCGACGCCGACGATCTTGACGCTCGTGTCATCGAGAAACGGATGGAACAGGCCGATGGCATTGGATCCGCCACCAACGGCTGCAACAAGCATGTCCGGCAAACGGCCTTCCAGCGCCAGCAGCTGCTCACGCGATTCCTTGCCGATGATCGACTGGAACTCGCGCACCATTTCCGGATAGGGATGCGGGCCGGCAGCGGTGCCGATCATGTAATAGGTGTCGTCGACATTGGTGACCCAGTCACGCAAAGCCTCGTTCATCGCGTCCTTCAGCGTGCCGTGGCCTGCCGTCACCGGCTTAACTTCCGCACCAAGGAGTTTCATGCGGAACACGTTGGGCGCCTGGCGCTCCACATCGGTCGCGCCCATGTAAACCACGCAAGGAATGCCAAAGCGTGCGGCAACCGTTGCAGATGCCACACCGTGCTGACCGGCACCGGTTTCAGCAATGATGCGTGTCTTGCCCATGCGCTTGGCGAGCAGGATCTGGCCAAGGCAATTGTTGATCTTGTGCGAACCGGTGTGGTTCAACTCGTCACGCTTGAAGTAGATCTTCGCGCCGCCGAGCTCAGCCGTCAGGCGCTCCGCAAAATAGATCGGGCTTGGGCGTCCGGTATAGTGCGTGTTGAGATGCTCAAGCTCCGCCTTGAACTCCGGATCGTTCTTCGCCTTTTCCCACTCGGCCTGCAAGTCGAGGATCAAAGGCATCAGTGTTTCGGCAACGAAGCGGCCTCCGTAGATACCGAAGCGTCCGTCCTCATCGGGACCGGCGCGAAACGAGTTGGGTTTCAGCGTTTCGTTCACTTTCAAACTCCCTGCAGCCTAGCCGATCGAACCGCATCAAAAAATGCGTCGATCCTGGCCAAATCCTTTACACCAGGCGCGCTTTCCACACCCGACGATACATCCAGTCCGCTTGCTCCGGTTTTTGCCAAAGCCTCGGCAACGTTATCCGCGTTCAAACCTCCCGAAAGCATGTAATTCACGCTCTCGTCAAGAGAATGCAGAACACTCCAATCGAAGGAGACGCCATTGCCTCCCGGCAATTCGGATCCGGCCGGCGCCTTGGCATCGAACAGGAAACTGTCCGCGATCCCGATATAGGGATCGATCTTGGCAAGATCATCGGCGTCACGAATAGAAAAAGCCTTGATCACCGGCAGGCCGTAAAGCGCCTTGACGCTCAGCACACGTTCCGGGGTTTCGCTTCCATGGAGCTGGAGGATATCGGGTTTCAAAAGATCGATGATCTCATCAAGCTCGTCATTATCGGCATTGACGGTGACGGCAACCACTTTGACGCTGCCGCGCACGGCATCCGCCAGCTTACCGGCGATATCCGGCTCGATGTTGCGCGGGCTCTTCTCGAAGAAGATGAAACCGATATGCGTCGCCCCACGTCGAACCGCGCGTTCAATGGCTTCCGGCGTTTTAAGCCCGCAAATCTTGATGTCCGGCATACTGGCACTTTTCATGACTGGGACGTGACACGAAACGCCTTGCGAGTCGAGCCAAAATGCGGGCGAAGCGGACATGCGAATAAATGTTTCACGTGAATCCAAACCTGCAACTGCAGACTAGTCAAAATCGATAGCATGAAGTTGCGAGCCGTTCTGCTTCAACCATGCTTTCGCCTTCTCCATCTCGGGGCAGAGCTTCTTGCACAGCGCCCAGAATTTCGGGCCGTGATTCATCTCTTTAAGATGTGCCACTTCGTGGGCGGCCAGATAATCGATCACGCTTTCCGGCGCCATAACGATGCGCCAGGAAAAACTCAGGTTCCCTTCATGCGAACAGGAACCCCAGCGGCTGCGCGTATCTTTCATCGAGATCGAGCGCACTGGCCTGCCAACTGCTTTTGAATGGATGGTAACAAGTCGCTCCAGATCGGCCCGGGCTTCCTTCTTCAGGAAAGTCGCAACGCGCCGGCCTGTATGTTCAGGTAACCCACTCACCTTCAGCAGAGGCTGACCGTCCTCATCTTGAGTGATATGGGTTACGCCGCGCATTGAACCCGAGTGCCGGATCGTATGGAGCGTACCACGGATGGAAATGGACGCCCCGTCATTCATTCCCGTCGGCGCAGAAAACTTTGCAAATTTGGTTTCAAGCCATCCTTGATGACGATCAAGAAACATATCGACCTGCGCATGGTGGAGGCCATAAGGGATCGTCAGCTTCAGCGCCTTGCCGCCTGGCTCGATGCGCAGCGTAATACGCGTTGCCCGCTGGTTTTCCTTGATCGTGATCGGCACTTTACGCCCGGCCACCTCGACCGTGCGCGGTGCGGGCGCCGGTTGGCGGGAAGACGGTGATTTCAGGGACTTTCGAAGTAGCGAAAACATGGACACGGTCATAGCCCGTCCCGCCGCGAAAAGCCATCCGCTCTCGTTCAGGGCCGGCGCTGATGCGTCTGAAAAAAAGCTATCATTTGCGGCACGATTTCATTGCGAAAGCGAGAGCCGTTGAAGACGCCGTAATGGCCGACATCCGGCTGCATATAATGGCGACGTTTGTCGGCTGGCAGGTTCAGGCAAAGATCATGTGCGGCCCTGGTCTGCCCGACACCGGAAATGTCGTCATTCTCTCCTTCCACGGTAAAGAGCGCGACAGTGCGAATGGCAGTTGGATCAACTGCCCTGCCCCTGTGCATCATCATGCCTCTGGGAAACGCGTGCTCGATGAAGACGGTTTCGACTGTCTGAAGGTAGAATTCGGCGGTCAGGTCCATGACCGCGAGATATTCATCGTAGAATTCCCGGTGCTTTTCCGCCGAATCGCCGTCATTCTTCACGAGGTTCAGATAGAAATCCTTGTGCGCCGTCATGTGCCGGTCGAGATTCATGGACATGAAGCCGGAGAGTTGCAGGAAGCCCGGATAGACCGCACGTCCGAAGCCCGGTTGCGGCCACGGCACGGACATGACGACATTGTCGCGAAACCAGTCGATGGGCTTGGCCTTGGCGAGCTCGTTGACGGCAGTCGGATTGATGCGCGTGTCGATCGGCCCGCCCATCAAGGTCATGGAGGCAGGCGCAAAGCGATCCTGATCCGCCTCCATCAGCGCAACGGCGGCGAGCACCGGAACCGAGGGCTGACAGACGGCCACCACATGCGTTCCATCACCAAGGTGATGCAGCATCTCAATGATGTACGAGATGTAATCGTCCAGATCGAACCGGCCTTCGGTCAGCGCAACTGTTCGGGCGTCGATCCAGTCGGTTACATAGAGATCCGCGTGCGGCAGCAGCGCCTCGACCGTGCCGCGAAGGAGCGTGGCGTAGTGGCCGGACATCGGTGCAACCAGCAAAACTTTTGGATCGTCCCGTCGATCTTCAGGCAGATTTCGATTGAAATGGAGCAACCGGCAAAAGGGTTTGGACCAGGCGATCTCTTGCGACACATCGACAGTTTCTCCACCGATCTCAGTCTTCGCGATGCCAAATTCGGGCTTGCCATAGCGGCGCGTCATTCGCTCGAAGACTTCAAAACCCGCATCGAGGCTGCGGCCAAAAGCGGTGTTGGAGAGGGGGTTGAGAGGGTTGTTGCAGGCCTGACGCATAAGGTCAGCGCTGGCGCGCAAAGGTGCCATGGCCGCATGGTTCATTTCATAAAGATGATAGAACACGAATAAACGCCTCCCGTCGTCATCGTCGTCTTTTGTGACAGTCTAGCATCTTTTCGCAGTTGCACAAAACGGCTTGGTTCACCCTGCCCTCTTCTCCAGCGAAATGCGAAGGCCAAGGACAGGGATGAACCGCCTCGTTCGTTAGATATCGGCGACGAAAGTTTGCTTTTGAGTGCCAAGACCTTCGATGCCGAGCTCGACAACATCGCCGGCTTTGAGGAAGCGCTGCGGCTTCATGCCAAGGCCAACGCCTGGAGGCGTGCCGGTGGAGATAACGTCGCCTGGATGCAGCGACATGAACTGGCTGAGATAGGACACGACATTGGCAACGCCATAGACCATGGTCTTGCTGGAGCCGTTCTGCATGGTCTCACCATTCACCTTCAGCCACATGCCGAGGTTCTGTGGGTCGGCGACCTCATCTTTTGTAACGAGCCATGGACCGATCGGGCCGAAGGTGTCGCAAGACTTGCCCTTTGTCCACTGGCCCTGGCGCTCCGTTTGGAAGGCGCGCTCAGAGACGTCATGCGAGACGCAGTAGCCAGCGACGTAATCCAAAGCATCAGCTTCCGAAACGTATTTTGCCGTCTTGCCGATAACAACGCCGAGTTCGACTTCCCAGTCGGTCTTTTCGGAGCCGCGTGGAATGACGACGTTGTCATTCGGTCCCACGATCGCTGATGTCGCCTTCATGAAGATGACCGGCTCGGACGGAACAGCAGCGCCTGTTTCGGCAGCGTGGTCGGAGAAGTTCAGACCGATGCAGATGAACTTGCCTGTGCCGGCAACGCATGCGCCGATGCGATCTTCGTTTAGAACTGGCAACGTGGACCAATCCAGTGCTGCGATTTTCTTCAGGCCCTCCGGTGAAATCGCTTCCCCGCCAATGTCTTTCACGTGGCCTGAGAGATCGCGGACTTTTCCTTCCGCATCAAGAATGGCGGGCTTTTCGTGGCCGGGCTGACCGACGCGCATCAGTTTCATGGATCTCTCCCAGTTGTCAGACAAGATGATGCATATATGAACGAACTATTTATCCTTGTCACCCCTTGACCATGAAGAGGCCGCAAAAATACGATCGCATCTGCCTTCCTCTCTTATTGATAAGGACACATCATGACGACCAGCAATTCGCGTGACACAGATTACCCCGTCGATCCTCTTTTCCTCGATCGCTGGTCCCCTCGCGCTTATGACGGCAAGCCAATGCCGAAGGACGATGTGTTGACCATTCTCGATGCCGCGCGTTGGGCACCTTCGGCTTCCAACCAACAGCCTTGGCGTTTTGTCTACGGGTTGAATGGATCGGCTGAGTGGGAGGACTTTGTTGGCCTTCTCATGGAGGGCAATCAGCGCTGGGCCAAGAATTCATCTGCCCTGATCGTCATTCTGTCGCGTACCTACAATCTCCGCGACGGTGAAAAGAAGCCAGCAGCGACGCACTCCTTCGACGCGGGCGCGGCCTGGTTTGCTCTCGCAATGCAGGCGCACAAGCTTGGCTATCACGCCCACGGCATGGCAGGCATATTCAAGGACAAGATCGTCGACCAGCTGGGTGTCCCGGAAGGTTACGCCGTTGAAGCCATGGTTGCTATCGGAAAGATCGCGCATAAAAGCACGCTCCCTGACGACCTTGCGGAACGCGAAGTCCCGAGCCAGAGGCTTCCACTCTCGCAGATCGCATTCGAAGGCAAGTTCACAGGCGACGCGGACTGACTCGCCGGGGTTTACCGATTAGCCGGATTCTTGAGCCTCCAGCTTGAGCGTAACCGAAGCCTTCTTCCCTCTCGCCAATAAAAAACCCGGCATCGAAGCCGGGTTTCTTAATAAACTGTTTCACGTGAATCGTGCGCCGACACGATCCACAGCAAAATCATATATCGAGGTTTGCGACGCTCAGCGCGTTTTCCTGGATGAAGTCGCGGCGTGGTTCCACCTCATCGCCCATCAGACGGGCGAACAGGCCATCGGCATCGGTCGCATCATTGACCTTGACCTGCAGCAGCGAACGAACGTTGGCGTCGAGCGTGGTTTCCCATAGCTGCTCGGCATTCATTTCACCAAGACCCTTATATCGCTGCATGGAAAGGCCCTTGCGGCCAGCTGCGAAGATGGCTTCAAGAAGCGCGCGAGGACCGGAAATCTGCAGACTTCCATCCTTCCGCTGCAAGACCGGAACAGTCGCATAGACCTCACGGCTTCGTGCGGCCAGCTGGTCGATGTGGCGGGCGTCGGCGGAGCCGAGCAGGCCGATATCGATCGTCGAAAGTTCCTTGACACCACGAACCATGCGCTGGAAGCGCAAGCCACCATCGGCCAGAACCTCGCCAGACCAGCCGCGCTCTGTCTCTTCGGCGATCATATCCAGACGACGGGAAACTTCCGCAACCGTGGCTTCTGCCTGGCTGGCGTCGGCGGAGAGTTCCGGATTGAGCGCACCAGCAATGGCCGCCTGTTCCACGACCGAACGATTATATCGGGAATGCAGGCCGTCGATCAGCGAGCGCATGCGAACGGCGTCAGCAATGACTTCGCGCAGATCCTGGCCGACGCGCACCTCACCGGAGCCAAGCGTCAGCGATGCTTCTTCGATACCCATCGAAATCAGGTAGTCTTCCAGCGCCTTTTCGTCTTTCAGATACTGGACGGACTTGCCGCGCGTTACCTTGTAAAGCGGAGGCTGAGCAATGTAGAGATGGCCGCGTTCGATCAGTTCCGGCATCTGGCGGAAGAAGAATGTCAGGAGCAGGGTGCGAATATGGGCGCCGTCCACGTCAGCATCGGTCATGATGATGATCTTGTGGTAACGTAGCTTGTCCGCGTTGAATTCGTCCTTGCCGATCGAGGTGCCGAGCGCGGTAATCAGCGTGCCGATTTCCTGGCTGGACAGCATCTTGTCGAAGCGGGCGCGCTCCACGTTGAGGATCTTACCGCGCAGAGGCAGGATGGCCTGCGTTTCACGCGAGCGTCCCTGCTTGGCTGACCCACCGGCGGAGTCACCCTCGACGAGGAAGAGTTCGGATTTTGCCGGATCGCGCTCAGAGCAATCTGCAAGCTTCCCCGGCAACGAGGCGATATCGAGTGCGCCCTTGCGGCGGGTCAATTCGCGGGCCTTGCGTGCGGCCTCGCGCGCAACGGCAGCTTCCACCACCTTGCCGACGAGAATCTTTGCTTCTGTCGGGTGCTCTTCGAACCACGTGCTGAGCGCCTCGTTGACGAGGTTTTCGACGACAGGGCGCACTTCGGACGAAACGAGCTTGTCCTTGGTCTGCGAGGAAAATTTCGGATCCGGCACCTTGACCGAGAGAACGGCCGTCAGGCCTTCACGGCAGTCTTCGCCCTGAAGCGAGACCTTTTCCTTTTTGGTGATACCTGAACTATCCGCATAGGAGGTGACCTGACGTGTCAGCGCGCCGCGGAAGCCCGCCATATGCGTGCCGCCATCGCGCTGGGGAATGTTATTGGTGAAGCAAAGCACATTCTCGTGGTAGCTGTCGTTCCACCACATGGCGACTTCGACCGTGATGCCGTCCTTTTCGCCACGAATGGCAACTGGTTTGTCGACCAGCGGCTTCTTGGCGCGGTCGAGATACCGTACGAAAGCTTCCAGACCGCCATCGTAAACCATCTCCTCCTGCTTGATGTCGGAGTGGCGCTTGTCAGTAAGCAGAATGCGAACGCCAGAGTTGAGGAAGGCAAGTTCGCGCAGGCGATGCTCAAGCGTAGCGTAGTTGTATTCCGTCATCGTGAAGGTGTCGGAGCTTGCCAGGAAGGTGACTTCCGTGCCCGAGCGGCCTTCATATTCGCCGATCACTTCCAGTGGCTTGTCCGCGACGCCATGGGTGAAGGAGATTTCGTGGACCTTGCCGTTGCGGCGAATACGCAGCTTCAGCCAGACGGAGAGAGCGTTGACGACCGAAACGCCGACGCCATGCAGACCGCCGGATACCTTATAGGAGTTCTGGTCGAACTTGCCGCCGGCATGGAGCTGCGTCATGATCACTTCCGCAGCCGAGACGCCCTCGCCCGTATGAATGTCGGTCGGGATACCGCGGCCGTTGTCCGTCACGGTGACGGAGCCATCGGCATTCAACGTCACGGTGACGAGATCGGCATGACCGGCAAGCGCCTCGTCGATCGCGTTGTCCACCACTTCATAGACCATGTGGTGGAGACCGGACCCATCGTCAGTATCCCCGATATACATCCCGGGACGTTTGCGCACAGCATCAAGGCCCTTGAGAACCTTGATCGAATCGGCTCCATATTCCGTATTCACGCTGTTTTCGCTCGACGGTGTTTCAGTCATAAGCATTCTTTCCAATGGGCGCTGCCAGAGCGTACCGCTTTTCGGGCGCGCAATCGCAGCGAATCACTTTCAATCCGGTTGGCCGACTATAGGAATTCCGTCCCGATATCCAAAGTCTGCGCCCCTCAAACCCTCGATAAAACAGGGGATAGCGCGACTTTCAGTCACAAGAACGGCCTTTTTGCAGCACGGCTGACAATTCGTCTATCACAGTCCGGGGCAGCTTGCGAATATCATGCGCAAGCGCATTGGCAAGAGCGGTATATTCAGGCGGAAGACCGACCGTATCGATGATGACACGGGGATGCGAAGTGCCGGCGAGGCGGAACAACTCCTCAGCATCATCCCAGATGATGTTGAAGTAGCCGGCGATGCGCTGCAACAGGTCGAAGCTCGGTGTACCCCGCTTCCCATGTTCGAGTGCCGAAAGATAAGCGGGCGACACACCGATGGCAAAAGCCATGTCTTTCTGCGTCACGCCCTTCTGCTCGCGCAGACGCCGAACGGCTTCGGCGAAGGGCGTCACGACTTGTCTCCCCGCCTGCGGGACAGCCGCACATACAGCGCGCCATCGCCGCCATGGTTCATGGAAGCATCCTCGTAAGAGGAGATCAGGTGGCGGTACTCCGGCTTAGAGAACCACATGGGTACCGCGCGCTTCAATGCCCCATCGCTGCCCATAGACCGACCTTTACCGGTGATCACCAGCACGTGACGCAAACCGCGCTCATGCGCGCGCACGAGAAAATCGAGAAGCACCGCATGCGCCTCGCTCTGGAACATGCCGTGAAGGTCGATACGTGCTTCGAGCGCCAGTCGACCGCGCGTGAGCTTGCGCTTTACCGGCTTTTCCAATGGGTGATGCACACGATCCTTTTTCACCCCTGGCGCGGAAGACTCTGGCACAGGTTCTATAATCATCTGCGGGAATGGCGGAATGGGCTTGGCGGATGCGATGGGCGGATTAGGGGCCGGATCCGCCTCGACGTCCTCGAAGACCAGCAGATCTTCCATGCGACCGGAGATCGGCCGCGCTGTGCGGGCAACCTTGCCCCACAGCACGCGCTCCTCCTTGCCGAGTTTGCGCCCACCCTTCATCAGAGATACCTTTCCGCAGCCTCTTTGGGGATGAGTATAGTGAAATCCGCGTGATTGCGCACGGTGCCTGCAAGTTCGCCAGCCTCATCTCCCGAACCGGTGAAGATATCGCCTCGTGCGGGTCCGACGATTGCGGAGCCGGTGTCGAGCGCCAGCATCAAACGGGCAAACGGCTTTCCGCCATCCAAATGGGTCAGGCTCTGCGACTGGATGAAAAAAGGAAAACCGAAGGTGTGGATCAAGCGGTCGACGGCGAGCGATCGTCCAGCGACAAGAGGCACTTTAGCAGCAGCGATCGGCCCGAGCTCCAGCCCGTCTACGTCCGCCTCGCGAAAGAATATGTAGGACCGATTATGCCAAAGGACCTCATCCACCTGGTCGGGATGATCGGCAAGCCACTGACGGATCGTCTGCATCGAGACGGTGGCAGGATCGAGATCTCCGCGATCCAATAACAGGCGACCGATCGGGGAGAAGTGATGGCCAGCCTTGGCCGCATAAGTCACGCGTTTCAGCGACCCGTCGGTAAATTTCAGCCTCGCGGCACCCTGGACGTGGACGAAAAACAGATCGACCTTGGATTTAGCAAAGGCAATTTCGAGCCCCCTGCCTTCAAGATAGCCCTGATCGATCTGCCGTCGATCCGGATATTCGGAAATCTGGCCGTTCCTTTCTAGAGCGAAGGCATAATAGGGATCGATAGTGGACGGGCGGTTGCTGTCATCAATATCGACCAGATCACCCGGGCGGTTGTAGATCGGATATTTCCAGACCTCGTCCCGGACTGCCGAAACCTCCAGTTCCGGCTCATAAAACGCGGTGACGAAGCCACGCTTTTCGTCCGCCAGGACAATCCGAAAGGGAACGCAGTTCTCCTCGAAGAAGGCGCGCGCCTGATCGGCCGTGTCGATCTTTGCCGTCGTTGCCTTTTCCAGCAGCACCGTGAGATCCTCGGCCGAAAGACCGAGGCTTGCACTGCGGTAGGGCTTGCCCTTATTCAGGTGGGCCAGGATATCGCCCATCGTGGCAAAAAGGGCTGAGGGGTCATCTTGCCCCCAGCCCTCCAACTTATCGAACGACACCTTTTGAAGGTGAAAATCTCTCGTCGTGATCATGCTTCGGATTCAGTCGCGATCAGCTTCCAGTTTGGATCGCGAGAACGAATATCGCGAGAGAAGGTCCAGATGTCGTCGACTTCGGATACGTTCTCCGCATCACCATCCACCAGCTTGCCATCCTTATCATAGGTGGCGGAAATCAACTGGCTGATGATGCGCAGCGTAATCTGTTCCTCGGATCCGCGCACCGTTGCCTGTGTGATATCGATTTTCTCGATGCCGACAAAGGTGGACTTCACCACTTCGCCGCGCTTTTCACGTTCGGAGATCGCCACATCGAAGCCGTCATAGACTTCCTTGGAAAGAAGGTTCTTCAATGTGTCCCGATCGCCGTCCGCAAAGGCCATGACGATCATTTCATAAGCCATCCGGGCGCCGTTGAGAAATTCCTTCGGCTGGAAAGACGGATCGCTCTCGACAAGCTGGCGCAGGGAATCATTCAGAGCAGAACCGGCCGGCGCGATCATGTCCACGCCAGCGAAACGGTTTTCATCCGTTTCGCCACGCTTCGCCAAGGTAACGACCTTGTTATCGTCATTTGGCGCTTTTGCTGTTTCACGGGCGCTGAAAGGATCGAATGGCGGCTTCTCGTTGCCGGTGCGGCGGCCAAGCACACTGCGAAGCTGGAAAAAGATCAGCACCGCCGCCACAAGGAAAAACAATGTTATGAAGTCGCTTGAGCCCATCTTTTACCGAAACCACCATTTAAATCCAATGTTGAACCATCATATAGTCTTCATCCGATCAATCTTCAAATATGCAGATTCAATCGGCGGTTCCTGCAGATCGGTTTTCTGCTCACTATCCAACACGCAAGGCTAGAAATATGCGTTTCTCACTGCTGCCGATCATCGTGCTTTTGATGCCCATTCTGGAAATTGCCGGCTTTATCGTGGTCGGGAAGGCAATCGGCCTGTGGCCGACACTGGCATTGATCATCCTGACCTCAATGCTGGGCCTCATCATTCTGCGCAATGGTGGTCTGGGTATGGTGCGAAATCTGCAAAATGCGGGACGTACGGGCGACCAGCCGGCAGAGGCGCTTGTCAGCGGCGGCATGCGTGTCATCGCTGGTATCCTCCTTTTCGTTCCGGGATTTTTCACCGATATTATCGGGGTCTTGCTGCTCGTGCCGGCGGTGCGCCGGTTTTTCTGGACGATCTTTCGACCCAATATCATCGTTGCGGATTTTGCTCGTGGCGGTTTTCGCAATGCTCCGCGTGGTTCGACATCGTCAAAGGTGGTCGATCTGGACGAGGACGATTTTCATCGCGAAGGTCCGAACAATTCACCCTGGTCACCCGATCGCAATGACCGCAATCTACCCAGAGAGTAAGTCTGCCGGAGGGCGCCGGAGGGTTGTAAGCCTCGGGTCCAGATGATAGACGGCATTCACGGCATTCACTTTACGAGGCACATCATGACCACTGAAAATGGCGCACAGAACGGCGCGGCGCCGTCTCTCAATATTCTGACCCAGTACACAAAGGATCTTTCGTTCGAAAATCCGGGTGCGCCGCGTTCGCTTCAGGCTCGTGATGGCGCGCCTTCGATCAACATCAACGTCAACGTCAATGCAAACCCGATTTCCGGTTCCGACTTCGACGTCGTCTTGACGCTGAATGCAGAAGCCAAGGATGGCGACAAGGTTCTGTTCGTGGCCGAGCTGACCTACGGCGGCGTCTTCCGCATCACCGGTTTCCCGCAGGAACACATGCTGCCGGTTCTCTTTATCGAGTGCCCGAGACTGCTCTTCCCATTCGCCCGTCAAATCATCGCAGACGTGACGCGCAATGGTGGCTTCCCGCCTTTGATGATCGACCCGATCGATTTCGCACAGATGTTTGCCCAGCGCGTTGCCGAAGAACAGGCCCGCTCTCAGGTTCAGGCCGTCCCGAACTGATCGGATCGCCCAAGATCATTATGTAACCCGGGTTCATCGAGCCCGGGTTTTTTGTTGTCCGGTGTCTTGCGCAGAGAGTTCAAGAAGGCTGGCGGTATTTATTCCAAATCGCCTTCTCACCCATCGACTGCAAAAGCTTTTCGTGCGCGGCTAGCGCCTGCACATCAAGGCGTGACGGCAGTGGCCGCTCGCGCTGCAGCGGTGGCGTAGGACGATCATCCTCTTGTGCGGTGATTTGCGTTTTAGACGCAGAGCCGAATCCAAGTGCCGTCTGCCGGCCACCGATCATCTCGATATAGACGTCGGCCAGAAGTTCGGAGTCAAGAAGCGCTCCGTGTTTGTCGCGACGCGAGTTATCGACACCATATCGACGGCAGAGCGCGTCCAGGGAGTTCGGACCCATCGGATGTTTGCGGCGCGCAAGCGCAAGCGTATCGGTTACCCATTCCGGCGATACAGGCTCAATGCCAAGGCGCGCAAATTCCGCATTGACGAAACCCATATCGAAGGTGGCATTGTGCGCTACCCAGCGGGCACCATCGAAGAATTCTCGAATCTGGTCCACAACCTCGGCGAATTTGGGCTTATCCTGCAGAAACTCATCGGTGATGCCGTGGACTGCAAGCGCATCGGGATGGACTTTCCGGTCCTCCGGATTGATGTAGATATGGATGCTTCTTCCGGTCGGAAAATGATTGATCAGCTCGATCCCGCCAATTTCGATGATACGATCGAATTTGGATTCCAGACCTGTGGTTTCCGTATCGAAAATGATTTCGCGCATCGGAATGACTGCCCTTCTGATATGACCGCTAGTTTCGCAAGGTCGCGTACGGAGTTTTAAGTCCGTTGCGAGAGCGCTCGAAGCACCGAGCGAACCTGCATTCTCGCGTCCTCGATACCACGTCCCGTATCAATGATGAAATCGGCTTTTCGACGCTTGTCCACATCCGGCATCTGCCGGGACAGGATCATCGCGAATTTCTCTTCTGTCATGCCAGGACGCGACAACACACGTTCCCGCTGGATTTTTGGCGAGCAACTGGCCACCACAACAACATCGACGCGGCTCTCCGCCTTCGTCTCGAACAACAGAGGAATATCCAGAAGCGCGACCGCTTCGCCATTTTGCTTATGCTGGGCGACGAATGCGTCCTGCTTGCTGCGAACGAGTGGGTGGACAATGCTCTCCAGAACCGAAAACTGAGCCGGATTCTCACGTAGGATATGGCTTAGAATGTCACGGTTCACCCTGCCCTCTTGCACCGCTTGCGGGAAAGCGACAGCAATCGGAGAAACGGCCTCGGAGCGATAAAGATCATGAACCACGGCGTCTGAGTCGCAGACTGGTACACCCTCGTCGGCAAAGAGCTTGGCAGTTGTGGTCTTTCCCATTCCTATTGAGCCGGTCAGACCGATGACAATCATGCGTGTTCTTCCATATCCGCGATGATCATCGACCGAAGGTTCGACGTAACGTCCGGCCTGACGCCGAACCACTTATCGAAGCCTGGACGCGCCTGATGAAGAAGCATGCCGAGCCCGTCGACGGTTTCAAATCCCTGCCTCTCTGCCATATCGAGAATAGGCGTTTTCAGAGGCACATAGACGATATCTGTCACAACGGCGTTTTCTGCCAATGGTGAAAAGTCAATATTCCTCACGTCCGTCCCATCCATGCCCAGCGAGGTGGTGTTGACGAAAAGCCCGCAATCCTTCGACACTTCCGCAAGCGCTTCCATCGGGTGCCCGTGGACGGCTGGACCGAACCGGTCTGCGAGTTCCCGCGCTCGTTCCACGGTGCGATTGACCACATGGATTTCGGAAATACCGCGATTGCGGATAGCCTGAATTACAGCGCGGCTGGCGCCCCCTGCCCCCAGCACCAATGCCTTGCCGCTCTTGTCCCATCCCGGATGTCTGTCATCCAGATTGGCAAGAAAGCCAAAACCGTCCGTGTTGGTGGCGTGGATCAGTCCATCCTCAACCCAAACCGTATTGGCAGCACCGAGCTCTTCAGCCAGATCGTCCGGCCTGTCTGCGAGTCTGTAGGCAGATTCCTTGTGGGGAATCGTCACGTTCCCACCAACATAAGGCGTATCGGTGCCCTTCAAAGAAGCGAGAAACGAGGGAAATTCCTCCGGCGATTTTTCTACCGCTCCGTAGTTACCGTCGATCTGAAACTGTTTGAGCCAGAAGTTGTGAATGAGCGGCGAACGCGAGTGCTTGATTGGGTAGCCAACGACGAAAGCATTTTTGGTTAATGTTTCACGTGAATCAGCCATCGATCACCCTAAGCTCCCGTAATTGCGCCAGCAGAGGAAGGAGCGGCAGCCCCAAGATTGTAAAGTAGTCTCCCTCGATCGAACTGAATAGCTGGATTCCTTCTCCCTCCAACTGGTAGGCTCCCACGCTGGACAGCACTTGCGAGCCGGATCGTTCGAGGTAGCGCGACACATAATCGGCAGACAGTTCACGCACCGTCATCTTGGCAATGCTGACGGTATCCCAGATTACTGCGCCATTCTTCGCGAGTGCTACGCCACAATTCAGACGATGCGTCTTTCCAGACAGTGACAGGACGTTGGCGTGCGCCTGCGCCATATCTTTCGCCTTGTGGTAGATTCGGTCGCCGAGCGACATCGTCTGGTCCGAACCGATCACGAAGGCTTCCGGATGTAAAAGACTGACGGCAATAGCCTTGGCCTTAGCGAGCTCCAGAGCAATAACCTCGGGAGCGGCGCCGTCTTGCTCGAGCTTTGTGTCGATTGCGCGCTCATCAATTTGCGCCGGGATGCTGGAAAATGTAAGACCTGCATTGCGCATGAGCATCTGGCGCGAGGCGCTTGAGGATGCAAGGATCAGTTCGGACGTCATGGTTGTCTCCGATGAATGTCGGGATTCGGATTAGCGTGTCCGTTGGCGCAGGGCAAGGATAGCAGCGGCCGTCTCTTCGATGGAGCGCCGTGTGACATCAATCAGAGGCCAGTTGTTGCGAGCACAGAGCGCCCGGGCATATTTCAACTCTTCCATGATTGTGGCCCTGTCGATATATTGTCCCCGGTCGAAGCCACCCGTTGCTCCAAGTTCCCGGTTTTCGCGGATTTGCGATATTCTGTCGGAGGTTGCGACAAGTCCTACGATCAACGGTTTCGTGGCCGTATAGATGCTGTCAGGCAGGGGAACGTTCGGCACAACCGGTATATTCGCGGTCTTGATGCCGCGGTTGGCGAGATAGATGCTCGTCGGCGTTTTCGAGGTGCGGCTGATCCCGATGATGACGACATCCGCCTCATCATAATGCTCCGGCATCTGTCCATCGTCATGATCCATGGCGAAATTCAGCGCTTCGATACGGGCGAAGTAATCTGCATTCAGTGCATGCTGCGCACCAACGCGCCGGCGTGAGGTTGCCCCGAGATAGGTCTGAAAAATGCCGATGATGGGTTCCAGTACATTGACGCAAGGGACACCAAGCGCGTGGCATTGAAGTTCTAGGAAGGACGACAGCTGCTGATCGACGATGGTGTAAAGCACAATGCCGGGCTGGCGATCGATCTCTTCTACCACCGCCTGCAACTGCTTTTGATTTCGGATCATCGGATAGACATGTTCAATCGGCATGGACGCGTGGAACTGCGCCGATACAGCCCGCCCGGCAGACATCAGAGTCTCTCCGGTCGAGTCCGATATCAGGTGCAGATGGAAGAAGTTTTTTTTATTCTCCACGCTGTTTTTGCCTCCCTGTTGATAAAGCTGGACAAGTCCGACATGGCGCGCGCGGTCGATCCTGCGTGGCGGAAAACCGCCCACTTATCCACACTTCACTGTTTGGTGTAGCAAGCAGAAAGGCTGCTGTGAATCGTTGGGATAAAGAAAAACATCTTTCATGTTGTCCCCCTGTTATCCACAGCTCGTCTCACAAAGGGACGTATGACAAGGTTTTGAAAATTAATGCGAAAATTGGATTTCCCAAGGAATGCTGAAGAAACGCGTGTAATGATCACACAGGAGCCAAGGCGATCCGCCCACTGCGGCATATCAGCTTGAAAGTTTTTAATCCTTGCTACTCACCGACTCTAAGAAATAGAAAATCTTTTAAATCTCTTTGTTTTTTTATTTGGAAGAGCTGCGCGCAATGATCGAACGGAACGTCATGAGGGTTTTGAACGGAGAAACCGTAAGCCCTCCTCCTGTCTGGCTTATGAGACAGGCTGGAAGATACCTTCCGGAGTACAGGGAAACGCGAAAGGTCGCAGGAAGTTTCCTGGACCTCTGTTACAATCCGGAGCTTGCAACCGAAGTCACGCTTCAGCCGATCCGCCGCTTTGGCCTCGATGCTGCAATCCTCTTTTCCGATATTCTGGTCGTCCCGGATGCTTTGAAGCGGAACGTCAGTTTCTCCGAAGGCAAGGGACCGCAGATGGATCCCATCAGCGCATCTGAAATCGATGCCCTGGATGCCTCAGCTGTTATCGGTTATCTCGATCCGGTCTTCAGAGCTGTCGGCAAACTGCGCGCTGAATTGCCTCAGCAGACCACGCTGCTTGGCTTCTGCGGTGCGCCGTGGACCGTTGCGACCTACATGATTGCAGGTCATGGCACGCCCGATCAGGCACCTGCCCGGCTTTTCGGCTATCAGCATCCACATGCTATGGAAAAGCTTCTGGCGTTTCTGGCGGAGGTTTCGGCGGACTACCTGGTGGCGCAACTCGATGCCGGTGCTGACGCCGTGCAGATCTTCGATTCCTGGGCAGGGGTGTTGGGAGAGAAGGAGTTTGAGGCTTATGCGGTCAAACCGGTGGCGAGGATCATCCAGTCCGTCCGCGCGCGCAGGCCAGATGCCAGGATCATTGCCTTTGCCAAGGGCGCCGGCATTTTGTTGAAAGACTACCGACGCAAGACCGGAGCTGATGCGATCGGTCTCGACTGGAGCGTGCCACTGTCCTTTGCGCGCGAGTTGCAACAAGACGGCCCTGTTCAGGGTAATCTCGATCCCATGTTGATGATTGCCGGTGGCAAGCCGTTAGAGGACGGGATTGATTCGATCCTGCAATCTCTCGGCCATGGACCGTTAATCTTCAATCTCGGCCACGGTATTACGCCGCAGGCCGATCCCGAAAACGTGGCCCGTCTGGTGGCGAGGGTGCGAGCTCATGGAGCCTCACTGTGAGCGAGGACAAGCAGATTTCGGCGACGGCGGGCCGTAAAACGCATCTTCGTGCTGCGGCCGCTCTCGCCGTCTTCATCGGCTTTATCGCGCTGATCCTGCATGTCGATCCGGCGGACGCCTATCTCTGGATCAAGGCTCTGCACATTGTGGCTGTCATCTCATGGATGGCGGGTCTTCTCTACCTGCCGCGGCTCTTCATCTACCATACGGATGCGCCTATCGGCTCAGCACAGTCTGAAACCTTCAAGGTGATGGAACAGCGGCTGGTAAGGCTGATCATGAACCCCGCCATGATGGTGACGTGGGTTCTTGGCCTCTATCTCGCATGGTCTGTCTATGGCTTCACCGGTGGCTGGCTTCACGCCAAAATTGCTCTGGTGATCGCTTTGACGGCGACCCATGTTTATTTCAGCCGTAGTGCAAAAGCCTTCGGCCGGGATGAAGACAGACGTTCTGCCCGTCACTGGCGGTTGATGAACGAGGTTCCTACGGTTCTCATGATCGTCATAGTCATACTTGTGGTTGTGAAACCGTTCGGATAACTGACGATCACGATAATTTTCCCGGAATTGTTGCTTTGCTCTTGCGGCGGCGGGCCCGAAACGCTATTTTCAGCCCACTCATCTCCTGGCATGTGAATTATTCAGACGGCTGCGGTTGCACCTCAGAAGCTGATTCGCGAACACGCCGCTCCCCCACATATTTTTAAAGACGGTCTTTCTCTTCATGGCTGAAATGAAGCTACAGGAACTCAAAAGCAAATCTCCGACCGATTTGCTGACGTTTGCCGAATCCCTGGAAGTTGAAAATGCGAGCACCATGCGCAAGCAGGAACTCATGTTCGCTATTCTCAAGATGCTGGCAAGCCAGGATGTCGAGATCATCGGGGAAGGCGTCGTAGAAGTTCTACAGGATGGCTTCGGCTTTCTCCGCTCTGCCAATGCCAACTATCTGCCCGGCCCCGATGATATCTATATCTCGCCCTCCCAGATCCGCCGCTTCTCGCTGAAGACCGGCGATACGGTCGAAGGCCCTATCCGTGGACCGAAGGAAGGGGAGCGCTATTTCGCGCTTCTCAAGGTCAACACGATCAATTTCGATGATCCCGAAAAGATCCGTCACAAGGTCCACTTCGACAACCTAACGCCGCTCTACCCGAATGAGCGTTTCAAGATGGAACTTGATGTTCCAACGTCCAAGGATCTGTCGTCTCGCGTCATCGATCTTGTTGCGCCCCTCGGCAAGGGCCAGCGCGGTCTGATCGTCGCGCCCCCAAGAACCGGTAAGACGGTTCTCCTTCAGAACATCGCTCACTCGATCACAGCGAACCATCCGGAATGCTACCTCATCGTTCTTCTGATCGATGAACGGCCCGAAGAAGTGACCGATATGCAGCGTTCGGTAAAGGGCGAAGTCGTATCCTCGACCTTCGACGAGCCTGCGGTGCGCCACGTCCAGGTCGCGGAAATGGTGATCGAAAAGGCCAAGCGTCTTGTCGAGCATGGTCGCGATGTGGTGATTCTGCTGGATTCGATTACCCGCCTTGGTCGCGCCTATAACACCGTCGTGCCTTCTTCCGGCAAGGTTCTGACAGGTGGTGTCGACGCCAATGCGCTTCAGCGTCCAAAGCGTTTCTTTGGTGCTGCACGTAACATTGAAGAAGGTGGCTCGCTCACCATCATTGCCACGGCCCTGATCGATACCGGTAGCCGTATGGACGAAGTGATCTTCGAAGAATTCAAGGGTACGGGTAACTCCGAAATCGTGCTTGATCGCAAGGTCGCCGACAAGCGTATCTTCCCTGCCATGGATATTCTTAAGTCCGGCACCCGTAAGGAAGACCTGTTGGTGCCGCGTCAGGATCTTCAGAAGATCTTCGTCCTTCGCCGTATTCTGGCTCCGATGGGCACAACCGATGCTATCGAATTCCTTATCGACAAGCTCAAGCAGACGAAGAACAATGGCGACTTCTTCGACTCGATGAACACATAATCTAATTAGCCGGATTCTCGCGGCGAATTACGGGCTGCGCTCCTGAACCGGGCGCGGCCATTTTATTTGGAGCGCGACGCGCCGTTTGCTGTGGACGCTCTATTCGTTTGACTCGTGGCATCATGCTCGTCAAAGGCCGCTTCGACCTTGGAGCCGATGCAAGAAGTGAGCGTTGGCATGTCCTACTCGACTGATACGATTTATGCTCTATCCAGCGGATCGCTCCCTGCAGGGGTCGCAATCATCAGGATAAGTGGGCGTAGCGCCCTCGACGCCTTACGAGGCTTGGCGGGTGATGAGCTGCCTCCTCCGCGCCAAGTTGGTCTGAAAACGATTCGTGGCCGTAACGGTGATGTTATAGACCAAGCGCTTGTTCTTCAGTTCCCCTCCCCTCACTCATTTACGGGAGAGGACTGTGTCGAACTCCATGTTCATGGGAGTCGGGCGGTGGTCGCGGCAATATTCGCGCTCTTGGAAACGATGCCTGGGTTACGTCCCGCAGACGCTGGAGAGTTCTCAAGACGCGCCTTCGATAATGGCAAGATGGACCTTGTCGAGGTAGAGGGTCTTGCCGATCTCCTCCAAGCCGAAACGGAAATGCAGCGCCGCCTCGCGGTGGAACAGAGCAGCGGCCATGCGTCTGCGCTCTATGACGGCTGGGCAAATCAGTTGACGCGCTGCAGAGCCTTGATCGAAGCAGAACTTGATTTTGCTGACGAGGATGATGTGCCGGATTCTGTGGCGGGTCAGGTCTGGGCTTCCGTTCGTAGTCTGGAAGGTGAGCTTGCGCGCCATTTGGCGGATGGGCAAGGGGCTGAGATTATCCGAGATGGTTTTAGGGTCGCTCTTTTGGGTGCTCCAAATGTCGGAAAATCGAGCTTGATGAATGCTCTAAGTGGTCGTGAGGTGGCGATCGTGACAGAGATAGCCGGCACCACTCGCGACGTACTCAGCGTCGATCTCGACATAGATGGCTACCTTGTAACACTGTTCGATACTGCGGGGCTGCGCGATGCGACCGATATCGTGGAGCAAGAGGGTATCAAGCGCGCAGAGCGCACGGCGAGCCAAGCCGATCTCGTTCTTTACCTTACGGATATCGATTCGGAGGCGGAACATTTTGTCGCAACGCCTCATGCTCACAGTCTACTCGTGCGGACGAAAGCTGATCTGGTATCCCATAATCCTGAACAAGCCGATCTCGTCATCTCCGCGAAAACGGGGTTGGGCCTAGATGCGTTAAAGTCGGCGGTCAAAACTGCGATCGATCAGAGGGTTGGAATTGCTGGGAGCCTGATGCCTGCACGATCAAGGCATAAAAAACGGCTTGAAGAGACGCTGGACTATGTTAGGGATGCGCTAAATTCTGAAGGTATGGAACTTGCGATCCGTTCGGAGTACCTTCGTCTGGCAGCGACGTCGCTAGGACGTATCACCGGCAGGGTCGACGTTGAAGACTTGCTAGGCGTCATATTTTCCGAGTTCTGCATCGGTAAATGATTCACGTGAAACACAAGGCGTCCCTTCGCCTCGTTCTTTGTTGGAAATTCGATGGTTTATGATGTCGTCGTCATTGGTGGTGGTCATGCTGGCAGTGAAGCTGCGGCTGCGTCAGCGCGTTACGGCGCTCTGACCGCCCTCTTAACCCACAAGCGAGACACTATTGGCGTCATGTCCTGTAATCCGGCGATCGGCGGATTAGGCAAGGGTCATCTTGTCCGGGAAATTGACGCTCTAGACGGTTTGATGGGCCGGATGGCGGACGCAGGTGGCATTCAGTTTAGGATGCTCAACCGCAAGAAGGGACCTGCTGTTCGCGGCCCTCGCACACAGGCGGACCGGCGTCTTTACCGCGAGGCCGTGCAAAAAGAAATCGCGAACACCGACAACCTGGGCGTTATCGAGGGTGACGCATACGATGTCGAAATTCAGGACGGACAGATAGAGGCGGTGATCCTCAGCGATGGCCGCAGGATTGCCTGTCGTGCAGTCGTATTGACAACCGGCACATTTCTCCGCGGCCTCATTCATATCGGATCCGAAAAGATTCCAGCAGGTCGTGCTGGCGAGAAACCCTCACTTGGATTGTCTGAAACTCTAACCCGCGCCGGGCTGGCGCTTGGGCGACTCAAGACTGGAACACCTGCGCGGCTCGACGGTCGTACGATTGATTGGGCTGGGTTGGATAAGCAGGGGCCGGATGAAGAGCCCGTTCCCTTCTCGTTCATGACGTCTCACATCACGAACCAGCAGATCGATTGCGGCGTAACGCGTACGACGCCCGAAAGCCACAAGATCATCCAGGATAATATTCACCTCTCCGCGATGTATTCCGGCCAGATCGAAGGGGTTGGTCCTCGCTATTGCCCATCGATTGAAGATAAAATTGTTCGTTTTGGGGAGCGCGACGGCCATCAGATCTTCCTCGAACCTGAAGGGCTCGATGATCACACCGTATATCCGAACGGTATTTCAACGTCGCTCCCTGCTCATGTGCAAGAAGCGTTCATTCACTCCATTCCGGGGCTTGAGCGCGTCTCTATTCTTCAACCAGGCTACGCGATCGAATACGATTATGTCGATCCGCGTGAGTTGAAGCCATCTTTGGAATGTAGAAAGGTTCCCGGTCTATTTCTCGCGGGGCAAATCAACGGGACCACCGGTTATGAAGAGGCTGGAGCGCAGGGCCTGGTCGCGGGGCTGAATGCTGCTCGTCTCGCGGGTGGAGCTGAAGCGCATATCTTCAGCCGAACTGACTCTTACATAGGCGTGATGATCGACGATCTTACAGCTAAAGGCGTCACGGAGCCTTACAGGATGTTTACCTCTCGAGCCGAATATAGACTTTCTCTCAGAGTGGATAATGCCGACCTCCGACTGACTCCGACAGCACTCGATCTCGGACTCGTTGGTCAGGAGCGTGCCACGAAGTTTAGAGCTTATACGGGAGCATTGGAGACTGGCCGACAGCTCTTGAAGCAATTGGCGATAACGCCTGCGCAAGCTGCGAAGCAAGGATTAAAGCTCAATCAGGACGGTCAACGTCGTAGCGCCTATGAACTATTGGCTTATCCAGAGATGACACTGGAGGCTTTAAAGCCGATATGGCCCGAGCTGAACGATCTGGCACCACGAGTTTCAGAGGTGCTTGAGATCGAAGCGAGCTACGCTGTATATATGCAGAGGCAAAGTGCTGATATCATTGACATCAAACGGGACGAAGATCGTCAGATACCTGAGGGTTTCGAGTTTGGTGCCATCTCCGGCCTCTCTAACGAATTGAAACAAAAACTTATTGCTGCCAAGCCGATCAATATTGCGCAGGCGGCACGTGTTGACGGAATGACGCCGGCTGCAATCTCTCTGATCCTTGCGCTGATTAAAAAAGGGACTTATACGCGAGCGGAGCAAATCCGCTTACAGCCCTAACGAGTCCCAATATGACGATAAACGGCCAAAGTGTTTCACGTGAAACACAGGACCGGCTCGAGCACTTCGTCGAGCTTTTCAAGAAATGGAACGCAACAACCAACTTGGTCGCGCCTTCGACTTTGAAGGACGTCTGGTCTCGGCACGTTGCCGATAGTGCCCAGATTTTCCAACTCGCTCCGAAGCCTCTGGTTTGGGCTGATCTCGGCAGTGGTGGAGGTTTTCCGGGTATCATCACGGCTATTTTTCTTGCTGAACTCAAGGATGGCTGGGTTCATCTTGTCGAAAGCAACCATAAGAAGGCTGCATTTCTCCGTATCGCATTGGCGGAGACTGGAGCTCGGGGTTCCGTTCATCCTATCCGGATTGAAGCGGCGTCCGATATTATCGGCCCATGCGATGTTGTATCTGCGAGAGCGCTGGCAGAATTGGATCTTTTGCTGTCTTATATCCATCCTTGGGCCGCGAAGAATGAAAATCTTAAGGCCTACCTCAATAAAGGCCGGGATTATGAAACTGAGGTTGCGAAAGCCCGTGGTCGTTGGTCGTTCGATCTGTTAAAACATCGAAGTGCGGTCGATGAAGACTCGGTTGTTCTCGAGATTCACAATCTGTCGACGAAGCGCTGATCCAGCAAGCCAGGTGCAGCATTATGTCTGATAAGAACCGGATTATTACGATAGCAAACCAGAAAGGCGGCGTTGGTAAAACCACGACGGCCATTAATCTTGCAACTGCGCTGGCCGCGATTGGCGAGCGGGTTCTGGTCGTTGATCTTGATCCGCAGGGCAACGCCAGCACGGGGCTTGGTATCGATCGTCGGGAAAGAAAATTATCGTCCTACGATTTGCTTGTGGGCGCCAACAGCGTGGCTGAAGTCGCCGTGCCGACAGCTGTTCCCAACCTCGATATCATTCCGTCGACGATGGATCTGCTTGGCTTAGAAATGGAAGTGGCAAATGCGCCGAACCGCGTTTTCCTGTTGCGCAATGCTTTGCGGAGCATGGAAGCGATGGCCTATTCCTATATTCTGCTTGACTGCCCCCCGTCCTTCAATCTTCTGACGATGAATGCGATGGCGACGGCTCATTCCGTGCTCGTGCCACTGCAATGCGAATTTTTTGCGCTGGAAGGTCTGAGTCAGTTGCTGGACACGGTCAATCAGATTCGCGGAACGGTAAATCCGGGTCTCGATATCCAGGGCATCGTTTTGACGATGTTCGATGCACGCAACAATCTGGCGCAGCAAGTCGTCAACGATGTGAGGACCCATCTGGGCGATAAGGTTTACCATACGCTCATTCCGCGAAATGTGCGTGTGTCCGAAGCGCCGTCCTATGGTAAGCCTGCCATTCTCTATGATCTGAAATGCGCTGGCAGCCAGGCTTATCTGCAGCTAGCCTCAGAGGTCATTCAGAGAGAGCGCCTGCGCAAGGCTGCCTGAAGATCGGTTGGTCTTCGAGATTTGGTACGGAGTAAAATATGAGTGACGATCTTTCCAAACGTCGTTTGGGTCGCGGTCTTGCTGCCCTCATAGGTGAGATGGATCAGCCCCTTCCTGTCGGCGAGCCGCAGCGGGCGATCAGCCCTGACCGCACGGTTCCTATCGAATTTATCGCGCGTAGCCCACGCAACCCGCGCCGTCATTTCGATGAGAACGAATTGCAGGACCTTGCCGCGTCGATCCGTCAGCATGGTATCGTCCAGCCGGTCGTCGTTCGGACTGTCGATCAGAACCGTTTTGAAATCATTGCCGGTGAACGTCGCTGGCGTGCAGCTCAACTTGCCGGTTTCACCGAAGTTCCCGTTATCGTTCGTGATGTCGATGATCGGACCGCGCTTGAGCTTGCAATCGTCGAAAACGTTCAGCGCTCCGACCTGAACCCGCTCGAAGAAGCGCTGGGTTACGAGCAATTGATCGCTGAACATGGCTACACTCAGAATGATCTGGGTGAGATTATCGGCAAGAGCCGTAGCCACGTGGCTAACAGCCTTCGTCTTCTTAAGCTTCCTGATCCTGTGCGCGACATGCTGTCGGAGGGGTCGCTTTCCGCTGGTCACGCCCGTGCGTTGGTATCCACATCAGACCCGACAACGCTCGCCAAGACCATCGTATCAAAAGGTCTATCCGTGCGCGACGCTGAGCGTATGGCGCAGAACGACATCCGATCGCAGCTTGATCCGATGCAACCGCGCAAACCGGAAAAGGATTCCGACACAGTCGCGCTGGAGCGGACGCTTTCCGATGCCCTCGGTCTCGACGTGTCGATCAGTCACAAGGGTAATGGTGGTCAGGTGCGTATCAATTACAAGACGCTGGAGCAGCTTGAAGCTGTATGCCGCCTGTTGGAGCAGCGCTGACAACGAGTGGTCGCAGATCACGCGATTTGTAAGAACTATGTCGGGGGCGGCTGGTGGCATAGCATCGGCCACTCCTCTTTGCCAGCCGAGGCGGAAGACCTGTTTTTCACATGACGCTGCAATGGGGTTAACGGTCTTGCGTGTTATCCTTGGCTCTGCAATGCAAGTCGATGCTGTAGTGCTATGTGTCTGCCAGAAAAATTCTGCCTATACGAAGCGCCGAGATCGCTTTTCCCTGTTTCATTACGCCGGGCTGCGCCACGATCATCGTGGTTCAGATTCTTTTGCATATTGAAATACAAACTAAGTAATTGTTATTAAAAAAGAAAATGCACTGGGACCATGGAAGGGATCAGAAATCGATCGCTCTGCCGTTTATCTCATAGTCTCCAAAACGCACAGGTTCCGCTCCGCCGCGTCCTCCGGTTTCTGGAGGGAGCTTTAATGCCTCGGCTTTTCGACGTCGTTCTTCAGCTTCCTGCAATGCGCGTTGCGCAGCAGGCGAAAGCACCTTCTTGTCTTCGTTCGCATTGTCGTTATCGGCGTTCTGCATGGGCTTCACCCTCGTGACGGCATATTGAAAAGCAGTTCTCTATAACCAGATTATAGAAAACTGGCCGGTTTGATAAGTCTCGGCCGCCAATTGATTGCTTCGACGGAGATGCTGGATGAATTTGATGCGTACGGCCATGCTTCTGGCCTTTATGACGGCGCTCTTCATGGGTGTCGGATTTCTCATTGGCGGCAAGGGCGGAATGATGATCGCGCTGGTGATTGCCGCGGGCATGAACCTCTTCTCGTACTGGAACTCCGACAAGATGGTGCTTGCAGCCTATCGAGCCCGGGAAGTGGATGAACGAAACGCGCCGGAATTCTTTCATATGATCCGCGACCTATCGCAGAATGCTGGTCTGCCAATGCCGAAGGTCTATGTCTACGACAATCCGCAGCCCAATGCTTTTGCTACCGGCCGTAACCCTGAGAATGCAGCAGTGGCCGCCTCCACCGGGCTTATGGAAATGTTGACACCTCAGGAAGTCGCAGGCGTCATGGCGCATGAACTGGCGCATATTCAGAACCGCGACACCTTGACGATGACGATAACCGCTACGCTTGCCGGGGCGATTTCCATGCTCGGCAACTTCGCCTTCTTCTTTGGCGGCAATCGTGAGAACAACAATCCGCTTGGATTCATCGGCGTTCTCGTTGCGATGATCGTCGCTCCGCTTGCAGCCATGCTGGTACAGATGGCGATTAGCCGCACACGCGAATATTCAGCGGATCGACGCGGTGCCGAAATCTGTGGCAATCCGCTTTGGCTTGCCTCTGCTTTGCAGAAGATTGCCGGGGCTGCCCAACACATTCATAACAACGACGCTGAGCGTAATCCTGCCACAGCGCACATGTTTATCATCAACCCGCTGTCAGGCGAACGAATGGACAACCTGTTTTCTACCCATCCGAATACGGATAACCGGATTGCAGCGCTTCACGCCCTGTCGCAAGAGTTCAGCCAGGCATCGACCTATCGCGCCACAAGTGGTAATGCCGTGCGCAAATCACGTTCCGTTCCGACAACCGGTCGTGGCACAAACAATCCGCAAAAAGGTCCCTGGTCTTGACATCATCCAACGCCCCTGCCCGGCCCAAGTTTAACAAGAGAAAGCCTGCGCCGTCCGACGTGGGTGGGTCAGATGGGGAATGGAAGCCGGGGCTGCCGGCCCGTATGGCGGCGGCAAAGATCATTTCTGCCGTCATCGACAAGAAGACGTCTCTTGACGGAATGATGGATGCGGAACACGGAAATCCAGCCTACCGCGCTCTTAACCTTGCGGATCGCGCATTGGTCCGCGCTATCGTCAACAGCGCGTTGCGTCACTTGCCGAGAATCGAAGCCGCGATCTCCATGATGCTGGACGGGCCTTTGCCCCAAGGCGCCCGCTCCTTGCATCATGTTCTAGTGGTTGCCGTCGCCCAGATGCTCTACCTCGATGTCCCCGATCACTCTGCAGTCGATCTGGCCGTGGAACAGGCGCACCGCGATCCGCGCAACAAGCGTTTTGTCAAACTTGTCAACGCCGTGTTACGCCGCCTTGGCCGCGAGAAAGACACGGTCATGGCGGCAATAGAGGCCATTGCGGTGCTTCCGGACTGGTTCTATGGCAGATTGGTAAAGGCCTATGGCGAAGAGACAGCGTCGCGTATCGCGGCCTCTCAGCTTTTGCCCTCCTCTATCGATATTACTGTCAAATCCGATCCCGCACATTGGGCGCAGGTGCTGGGCGGAACCGTTCTGCCGAATGGCAGTGTGCGGCTTGGAGCATTCGAAGGCCAGGTTTCTGCCCTGCCGGGTTTTGCTGAAGGCGAGTGGTGGGTGCAGGACTTTTCTGCCAGCATGCCAGTACGGCTGATGGGAGACCTGTATGGCAAGCGCGTTGCGGATCTTTGTGCGGCACCTGGCGGCAAGACCGCCCAGCTCATTCTTGCAGGGGCCAAGGTCACGGCGCTGGATCAATCGGGAAATCGTCTGAAACGACTTCGCGCCAATCTTGAGCGGCTTGGATTCGAAGCCGAAACGGTCGAAGCCAACATGCTGAAGTTTCAACCGGACGCGTTGTTCGACGCAGTCCTACTTGATGCTCCCTGCTCGTCCACCGGCACGATGCGTAAACACCCCGATGTCAGTTGGACCAAGGATGAGAAGGATATCGCCAAACTTGCTACGCTTCAGGAGCAGATGCTGCGCCACGCTGTGACGCTGGTCAACGACGGCGGCATGATTATCTTCTCCAACTGTTCCCTTGATCCCTCAGAGGGAGAGGAAATGGTGGGGCGCGTGCTTTCATCCGATCCACGTTTGGAACGAGTCCGGGTCGAAGCGAAAGATCTGCCAGGCATGGAAACTGCCATCAATGATGATGGTGATTTGCGCACGATCCCGGACATGTTTGGCGGTGTGGATGGATTTTACGCTACGGTGCTGCGTAAAAAAGCCGCCTCATAAACTCCTGCTAAATCGCACTCGGCCCGGTATTTGGTGCTGTCAGCCGTGAACCTTGATCGTGGCGCTTCCTGATATTCTCCACGGGTGTGCGAACGTGTCTCTCGTTCCCGCCCAATTTTTCAGCGAATGCTGTATAAGTGACTCGGTGTGGTGCGCTTGCCCCTTTATTCGTTTACAGAATATGAAGTTTTTCGTGAAACTTTATCCATCTTCTTTCATCGCGCTTCATATGCACCCTCTCTAAAAGCATGGTCCGCGCAAAAGCATGCAGCGGTTTTGTGATCAAAACATGCGAAAAAACGAGGACCTAAAGCGTAGGAAGTGCATCTGAAAGATCGCGACACGCTTTAAACTCTGCGAGGCAGGAAAAACACGTTTGGCGAGCTCTCTGAACAATCGCTTCAGCGTTGCGGTTTATGTCCTGCGCACGATCCGTAGCCGCATCATGGTGTCCGTCGCACCCGTGCGTCTGAAGCTGTGGAAGCTTTCCAGCCGAGTTCCAAGCGCGCTCTTGGCAGCGCCGACGGATTTACGTGCCGTCGATCCTTATGTTGCCCAGGAACTGGTGCATGGGCGGATCTTTCTGGCTGGACGCATTCTAGAAACCGGCGGTCTTTCTCCCTTTTTGCTCGAGGCTCCTTCAACCGCCTTTGAAGCGCGGCTGCACGCGTTCGGCTGGCTAAGGCATGTACGGGCCAGCAGATCGGAAGAAGCCGGTCACCGTGCCCGGATGCATGTGGCGGAATGGATGAGCCTACACGGCAAACGCATTCGCGGCGTGGCCTGGACGCCGGAATTGGCAGCCCAGAGATTGACGTCCTGGCTCTCTCATTCGCCAGTGATCCTTCAAAAGGCGGACACCAATTTCTACAGGCGCTTCCTTAAATGTATCGGGCTGCATGTCGCCTATCTCGGATTGATCGCCAAACATGTGCCGGATGGTGAAATCCGCCTTAAGATTCGGATTGCCCTTGCCATGGCCTCAATCTCCATGCCGAACAGTGCCACGAAGATCGCCCGGCAAGGACGAAAACTCGATCATGAAATGGAACGTCAAATCCTTCCGGACGGTGGACATGTATCGCGTAATCCGCGCGTCATGCTCGAACTGCTGCTGGATCTGCTTCCGCTTCGGCAAAGCTACATCAATCTCGGCCACGACGTGCCTGCAGGCCTGGTGCCCGCCATCGATCGCATGTTTCCAGCGATCCGCTTCTTTCGTCACCAGGATGGCGATCTGGCCCTGTTCAACGGAACGACCGCCACGCTTGCAAATGAACTGGCCTCGGTTCTGCGCTATGATGAAACGGCGGGAAAGCCATCGCGGTCCCTGCCCGATCTTAACTATCATCGACTGTCTGTCGGCGACACGGTCGTTATCGTCGATACGGGTAAGCCTGCGTCCATCGAGTTATCCCGCAGTGCGCATTGCGGCTGCCTATCTTTCGAGCTTTCTTCGGGTCGTTATCGCTTCATCGTCAATTCTGGCTTCCCGCAATATGCGTCCGCGGCCTTCAAGCGCGTCAGCCGTAGCACCGCCGCCCATACCACCCTCACGATTGCAGACCGTTCATCGGCCCGAATTTCCAATTCCAGCCTTCTCGGTCCGGTCGTCGTAGCGGGCATTGACGAGATCGATGTAGACCGGCGCATCGATGAGAAAAAGGCCGATATACTGAGCGCCTCTCACGATGGTTATATCAATCTCGGCTACATTCATCAGCGTGAGCTGGAACTGAACGCGGCCGGCAACAAGATCAGGGGGCGTGACTGGATCAGGCTTGTGGAAAAGCGGCAGCCCGAGCCGGCCGAGGCAGTCTGCCGTTTCCATGTTCATCCACTGATCGAGCTTACTCAGGAAGATGAGGAAACTGTGTTGATGCAGGCGCCGGATGGTACGGCCTGGACATTCACAGCGCCGGCGCGGCAGGTTACGATTGCTGAAGACGTCTTCATGGCGGATGCATCCGGCATAAGGCCTTCGCAGCAGATCGAGGTTGCTTTCCAGCTTCCGGAAACCACCGAGATCCGATGGCTTCTCGAGCAGAGAGGCTGATGCGTCTTTCAAGCTGGCTTTCCCGAAAAGCCCACCGCTCTGTTTATTAATCGATCAAGCTGTGCTAACGCGGCGGCAACCGCCGGGGCGCGCTTTCTCCGGCTCATCCTCCACCTTTCACGGAGTTGCCACGATGGCCGTCGTTTCCAAGAAGATCCCCGCTCCCGACAAAGTTCGCATCCGCACCGCGCTTCTGTCCGTCTCCGACAAGACCGACATTATCGAGCTCGCCGGCGCACTGGTGAAGCTGGGTGTGAAACTGCTTTCTACCGGTGGTACATCCAAGGCAATTGCCGAGGCAGGTCTCCCGGTCACGGACGTATCCGACATCACCAAGTTTCCGGAGATCATGGATGGCCGGGTGAAGACCTTGCACCCGAATGTGCATGGCGGGTTGCTCGCTATTCGCGACGATGCCGAGCACCAGGAGGCCATGCGCGCCCACGGTATCGAAGGCATCGACCTTTCCGTCATCAATCTCTATCCGTTCGAAGAGGTTCGCGCCAAGGGTGGCGACTATCCGACGACAGTCGAGAATATCGATATTGGTGGCCCGGCGATGATCCGCGCTTCCGCCAAGAACCATGCCTATGTGACCGTTGTCACCGATCCTTCCGATTACCCTGAACTTCTCGAGGCCTTGCAGGCCGATGACGGTCAGACGTCTTATGCGCTGCGCCAGCGATTTGCCGCCAAGGCCTATGCCCGTACCGCCGCTTACGATGCCGTCATTTCCAACTGGTTTGCAGAGGCTCTCTCCATCGAGACGCCGCATTACCGCGCCATTGGCGGTACGCTGAAGGAAAAGATGCGTTATGGCGAAAACCCGCATCAAAGTGCTGGTTTCTATCTGACGGGGGAAAAGCGCCCCGGCGTGGCAACCGCCACGCTGCTGCAGGGAAAACAGCTTTCCTATAACAACATCAACGACACGGACGCTGCTTATGAACTCGTTGCCGAGTTCCTGCCCGAGAATGCGCCTGCTGTTGCTATCATCAAGCATGCAAATCCGTGCGGTGTTGCAACAGGATCGACGCTTCTCGAAGCCTACAAGCGAGCCCTTGCGTGCGACCCGGTTTCTGCCTTTGGCGGCGTTATCGCCTTGAACCAGACGCTTGATGCAGAAACGGCAGAAGAAATCATCCAGCTCTTCACCGAAGTCATCATCGCACCGGACGTGACGGAAGAGGCAAAAGCGATTGTCGCACGCAAGCCGAACCTGCGACTGCTCTCCGCTGGCGGTCTTCCCGATCCACGCGCAGCCGGCATCACCGCCAAGACCGTGTCAGGTGGTCTCCTGGTGCAGAGCCGAGACAACGGCATGGTGGAAGACCTCGATCTGAAGGTCGTCACCAAGCGTGCGCCGACGGCGCAGGAGCTTGAGGACATGAAGTTCGCCTTCAAGATTGCAAAGCATGTGAAGTCGAATGCGGTGATCTACGCAAAGGATGGCCAGACCGCCGGTATCGGCGCCGGTCAGATGAGCCGTGTGGACTCTGCCCGCATTGCAGCTCAAAAGGCAGAAGACGCTGCCAAGGCCATGGGTCTCGCAGAGCCTTTGACAAAGGGATCGGCGGTTGCGTCGGAAGCCTTCTATCCCTTCGCGGATGGCCTTCTTGCTGCAATAGCTGCCGGTGCAACCGCTGTCATTCAGCCGGGCGGCTCCATGCGTGATCAGGACGTCATCGACGCGGCAGATGCCCATAACGTCGCGATGGTGTTTACCGGCATGCGCCATTTCAGACACTGAGACTGATGCTGTTCAAAAGAAAGGCCCGAAGATCATTCTCCGGGCCTTTTCTTTGTCTATCGATGTTTCATGTGAAACGTCAGGTGACAGCACCGACCTGCCACGGCACGAATTCGTTGTCGCCATAGTCATAGATCTCGCTGACAGTCTTCTCACCTGATGCGACCGCGATGATATGGTCGAAGATCCGCTGACCTGCTTCCTCAATCGTCTCCATACCGGTGACGATTTCACCGCAGTTGAGATCCATATCCTCCTTCATGTGTTCAAACATTTCGGAGTTGGTAGCAATCTTGATGCAGGGCGCGGGTTTGAAGCCGGACACCGAGCCACGGCCCGTGGTGAAACAGATGACATTGCATCCGCCCGCCACCTGACCTGTCACGGCGACCGGGTCATAGCCTGGCGTGTCCATGAAGACGAAGCCGGGTTCGGTCACGGTTTCGGCGAATTCATAGACCGCCTTCAGCGGCATGGAGCCGCCCTTGGCAACAGCGCCCAGCGACTTTTCCAGAATGGTGGTGAGGCCACCAAGCTTGTTGCCGTGGGACGGATTGTTGTTCAACTCGTCGCCGTTGCGCGCTGTATAATCGCGCCACCAGTCGATGCGCTGTAGCAGCTTTTCAGCAACCGCAGGCGTCACCGCACGGCGCGTCAAAAGATGTTCTGCGCCATAAATCTCAGGTGTTTCCGCCAGAACAGTGGTCCCGCCGTTGCGAACGATGAGATCCGATGCGTAGCCGAGCGCCGGGTTTGCCGAGATGCCGGAATAGCCGTCCGAACCGCCGCATTCGAGCGCCAGCTTCAATTTGGACAGAGGCTGCTCGGTACGCTCTGCAGCATTGACGATCGGCAGCATCTCTTTGATGTTGGAAATTGCCGCTTCGATGGTCTTGCGCGTGCCGCCATGCTGCTGGATCGTCATCGTCCGCAGGCGGTCGCCCTCTTCCATCTTGTAGTGTTCAAGGATCGGCGCGATCTGGTTTGTCTCGCAGCCAAGCCCGATCAGCAGGATACCGCCGAAATTCGGATGGCGGGCGTAGCCCTGGATGGTCCGGATCAGCAGGCGATAGCCTTCCGACTTGGTGTTGAGGGCGCAGCCCGTGCCGTGGGTCAGGGCCACGACGCCGTCGACATTGTCGAAACCGGCGAGCCCGCCCTCCTTGTTGAAATAGTCGGCAATGTAACGCGACACTGTCGCCGAACAGTTCACAGAAGCGATGACGCCGATGTAGTTGCGCGTGCCGGCACCGCCCGTTCCGCGATCATATCCCATAAAGGTCCGACGTTCGGCTTCCGGCAACATGCCTTTTTCTTCGATATCGACACTGAACTGATGCGCATGTTCGGATGGCACCATTGCGAGGTTGTGCAGGTGAACATGGCGACCAGGTTCGATATCCTGCGTCGCGACGCCAATCACCTGACCATATTTGATCACCTCTGCGCCGCTCTTGATCGGTTGCAGTGCGACCTTGTGGCCGCGCCCGATCAGATCAAGCGCCTTCAGATCACCGCGCCCTATTTCCGTATCCTTAGGGATGGGTCGGCGGGCGACCGCAACGTTGTCTTTGGTGTTCAGCAGAATGGTCGCTTCGGTATTCTCAGTCACTCTTTTCCTCCTCCCGACAGGATCGCTGCCGAGGCATGTTTAATTACGTCTCGATCCAGCGCCGTCTCGAGTTTTCCAAGTGGATACGCATCGCCGCCTGTGCCAGCAGCGGATCGTGGCTTTCCAACGCGGCCAGGATCGCCTCATGTTCTTCCAGTGCAAAGCCCCAGGTGCCGCGGTCTTCGAACTTCACGCGCAATTGCGTGGAGATGGGGCTATGCCTGTCATCGAAGAGGTCAGCCACCAGCCGCGCAAGAATGGTGTTGCCAGATTGCTCGGCAATCATGGTGTGAAACCTTCTATCCTGATCGAGCGGTTTACGACCGGCTTCGATCTCCCTCTTCATTTCATCGAGCGCTGCTCTCAGTGACAAGAGCCCCGCGTCATCAATCCGGCTTGCCGCCATAACAATGGTCGCTCCCTCAAGTGTTGAGCGCGCCTGCATCAGTTCGGAAGGACTGTCCCCCAAAGAACGGGTTCGCGCTTGCTGGGCTCCGTTCTCCAGCGAGACATAAACGCCAGAGCCCATGCGAATCTCAACGCTGCCGTCGATTTCAAGCGCGATCAGCGCTTCGCGTAGCGAAGGCCGCGATACTCCGAGCTTCTGAGCCAGATCTCTTTCCGATGGCAGCCGCGTGCCAGGCTGAAACTCTCCACCGTCGATCAGATCGCGGATCTGGTCTGCGACCTGCTGATAGAGGCGTCTCGGCTCCACGATTTTGGCCTGACCATTCATCTGAGGCTCACGATCATCCTGAGGGGGTTGAAGATTTGGCCTTACCGTAAACCTTACGGAAGGTATTGGCAAAGATATATTTCATCTACTTGATTTCATTTGATATTATCAGATTTATTACGTTCTGGCGTTTAGAGTTCAGTATGTTCAACGATAAAAAATCATAAATTGGCTTGACCACCCAAAAAATGCGGCCTAACCATTGCGACCATTGAAGCGCTCTGCGGGAGAACGGAGCGGCTATTGGGAGGTAGCGGATGTCGCAGGGCGCATCGTCCATTTCGAGCCATGATGACACACGGCATAACGCGCTTCAGGCGTCCGGTGCGCTTTTGCGTCTTGAGGACATCTGCAAGGAGTTCCCCGGAGTCAAGGCATTGAGCGATGTGCGTTTCGACCTGCGCTCCGGCGAAGTTCACGCCGTCTGCGGCGAGAACGGTGCTGGCAAGTCCACCTTGATGAAGATCATCAGCGGTGTCTATCAGCCCACCAGCGGTACCATCCTGCACAAGGGCCAGAAAGTCCAATATGCTTCGCCGCTCGAGTCTGAGGCGGCGGGCATCGCCATCATCCACCAGGAACTCAATCTCGTTCCGCATTTGAGCGTTGCCGAAAACATTTATCTCGCTCGTGAGCCGAAAAAAGGCTTTCTCGTAGACCGCAAGAAGTTACGCGCTGACGCCGGACGCTGTCTTGATCGGCTCGGCGTAGACATTAGTCCCGATATGCTCGTGCGCGGCCTTTCGGTGGCGCAATGCCAGATGGTCGAAATCGCCAAGGCGCTTTCGCTTGACGCCGAAGTGCTCATTATGGATGAGCCGACGTCATCGTTGACGGAGCAGGAAACACGCCTGCTGTTCAAGGTCATCCGCGACCTGAAGGCCTCTGGCGTCGGCATCGTTTACATTTCCCACCGCCTGGACGAGATGGCCGAGATCGTCGACCGCGTTACCGTGCTTCGCGATGGACGCTACATCTCGACGGATGATTTCAAATCGATCACGGTCGATGACATCGTTACCCGTATGGTGGGTCGCTCGCTGGAAGAGAAGTTCCCGGAGCGCACCTCAAGGCCAACGGACGAGGTCATCTTCTCCGTCAAGGGCTTGACGCGGACGGGCGTGTTCCACGATGTCAATTTCGAGCTGCGCCGAGGAGAAATCCTCGGATTTGCGGGGCTGATGGGTGCCGGTCGCACCGAAGTCGCACGGGCCATCTTCGGCGCGGATGCTTTCGACGCTGGCACTATCACCTTCGAAGGCCGCGAGCTTTCGATCAAGTCTCCGCAGGATGCCATCGAAGAGGGAATTGCCTATCTTTCAGAGGACCGGAAGAGCGACGGACTGGCGATCAAGATGTCGGTCGCAGCCAACACTTCGCTGGCGAACATGGAAGAGGTTTCAAACCGCTTCGGCCTGATCGACTTCAACAAGCACGATGAGGTCGCGAAGCGTTATGTCGATCTCCTGAATGTCCGCACCCCTTCGATCAAGCAAACAGTTCGCCTTCTGTCCGGCGGCAACCAGCAGAAGATCATCATCGGCAAATGGCTGTTTCGCCAGTCGCGCATCCTGTTCTTCGATGAGCCAACCCGCGGTATCGATGTCGGTGCGAAGTTCGCCATCTACAAGATCATGGATGAGCTCGCTGCCCGCGGAATCGGCGTCATCCTCATCAGTTCGGAATTGCCCGAAGTGTTGGGCCTGACGGATCGGATCGCTGTGTTCCACGAGGGAACGATTACCGGCGTGCTGGAAACGGCCAAGACCAATCAAGAAGAAATTATGCGCTATGCCTCCGGCTATAGCCGCAAGGGGCAATGAGGTAAGACATGTCGAAAGCACCTGAACCCGTTAAAACCTCCGCGCTTAGCGACAGGCAGAAAGACATCATCCAGAAGTTTGCCGCACTCGGCAGCCTCGTGGTGCTGGCAATCGTGTTTTCGGCCACCAGCAGCGCCTTCTTCAGCGTCAACAACGCCATGACGATCGCGCTGCAGGTCACGTCCATCGCTCTTTTGGGTATTGGTGCAACCTGCGTCATCATCACCGGTGGCATCGATTTGTCTGTCGGCTCGGTTCTGGCGCTGGCTGGCGTGGTCGCAGCACTTGCGGTGAAGGAACTCGGCATGCCGGTTCCGGTCGGCATGTTCCTCGGTATTCTGACCGGCTCGCTCTGCGGTCTGATCAACGGTTTCCTCGTCACCCGCTTCAAGCTGCCGCCCTTCATCGCAACGCTTGGCATGATGTTGATTGCGCGTGGTGTGGCGCTGCAGATCACTGGCGCCCGTGCCGTCTCCGGCCTCGGCGAATCCTTCGGTGAACTTGGCAACGGTGCCCTCTTCCGCATCGTCAATATCGGCGACGACGGGTTCCCGAATGTGGTGTTCCCGGGCATCCCTTACCCGGTCATCTTGATGGTCGTCATTGCGCTTGCCGTGGCCTTCATGCTGAACCGCTCGGTTCTCGGACGCCACATCTATGCGGTCGGCTCAAACGCCGAAGCAGCTCGGCTCTCGGGCGTCAATGTCGCTCGCGTCACCAACTTCACTTACGTTCTTTCCGGTACGCTTGCGGGTCTGACGGGCTGCGTTTTGATGTCGCGCCTCGTTACCGCACAGCCGAACGAAGGCGTGATGTACGAGCTTGACGCCATTGCCAGCGCCGTCATCGGCGGCACCTCGCTGATCGGTGGCGTCGGAACGATTTCAGGCACGGCAATCGGTGCATTCGTCATCGGTATATTGCGCAACGGTCTCAACATGAACGGTGTCTCTGCCTTCACGCAGCAGATCATCATCGGCCTCGTCATCTTGATGACCGTTTGGATCGACCAGCTGCGCAACCGCCGTTGATTGTAGTGCCAGCATTTTCAGCGAAAGGGTTTTCGGTTTTGCCTCCGAAAAGCACTCTAGCTTCTGAAAGGGGTGCGGACCCTATCCGCGGGACAGCCGGTGTCGAGAAGAGGAGCTCTCCCTTCGCCGGTATAAATGGAGGAAGACATGAAGAAACTGACGACTGTTCTTTTAACATCCGTGATCGCGCTTTGGAGCGTTTCCGCGGTGCAGGCTGGCGAAATCGCCGTCATCGTCAAGACCGTCAATTCGACATTCTGGCAGAACGTCCAGAAGGGCGCCGACGCTTCGATGAAGAACGCCAAGGGCGAAACGATGACCTTCCAGGGTCCTGCGTCCGAATCCGCCATTGCCGACCAGGTCAACATGGTCGAAAACGCGGTTAACCGTAAGGTTGACGGCATCGTGCTCGCGCCGTCCGATCCGGACGCTCTTCTGCCAGCCGTCAAGAAGGCATGGGAAGCCCGCATCCCGGTCGTGCTGATCGACTCGCAGCTGGCCAAGGGTGGCGAGCAATACTACCAGTCTTTCCTGGCGACCGACAACAAGAAGGCCGGTGAGCTTGCAGCCGAAGAAATGATCAAGAAGGTCGGCAAGGAAGGCAAGATCGCGGTCATGTCTTACGTTGCGGGTGCCGGTTCTGAAATCGGCCGCGTCGGTGGCTTCATCGACTACATCAAGGCAAATTCCAAGCTGGAGATCGTTGGCCCTTACTACTCTCAGTCCCAGATGGCGACCGCTCTGAACCAGACCACTGACGTTCTGGCCGCCAACCCCGACCTGAAGGGCATCTTCGGCGCCAACGAGCCGACCGCAATCGGCGTTGGCCGTGCGCTCGCTCAGTCCGGCAAGGCTGGCAAGGTCGTTGCCATCGGCTTTGACGGTAACGAAGATCTCCAGAACTTCGTCAAGGACGGCACACTGTCTGCGATCGTCGTTCAGGGCTCCTACCAGATGGGCGAAAAGGGCGTTGAAACCGTCGAAAAGCTGATCAAGAAGGAAAAGGTCGAGAAGTTCGTCGATACCGGTGTCGTTGTCGTCACCAAGGACAATATCGACAAGCCGGAAGCCAAGAACGTTCTGTACTGATATCCTTCCTTCGCCATGCCCGGGATCGTCTCGGGCATGGCGAGACCGGACTTCGCATACGCAATATCAATGATCGCACCGCAGGGCGCGATCACAATCACACGACACATTTGAAAGTGCGCCGCCATGAAGGTCTCCGATAAACGCAAACTGCCCCATAGAGACGTCGAAGTGACCATTATGGGTCTCGGCTGTGCCCAGATGGGCAATCTCTATCGCCTGACGCCTTACGAGGAGTCCAAGGGGGCTTTCGACACCGCTTGGAACAGTGGCATGCGTTACTTTGATACCGCGCCCTTTTATGGCTACACCCGCTCAGAGCGTCGTCTCGGCACGATGGTGACCGAGCACGACCGCAGCGAATATACGCTCAGCACCAAGGTCGGCCGTGTCATGGTGCCGGATGAAACGGTAGGACCGGAAGAAGATACCTATGTCGCACCGCTGCCGTTCCGTCCGGTCTACGACTATTCCTATGACGCCATCATGCGCTCTTTCGAGGCAAGCCAGCAGCGTCTCGGCGTGCTGAAGCCCGATATTCTTTATATTCACGATATCGGCCCTTACACGCATGGCGACAGGCATCAGCATTATTGGGACCAGCTGACCACAGGCGGCGGTTTCAAGGCGCTTGGCAAGCTGCGTGACGAAGGCTCGACGAAAGCTGTCGGTCTCGGCGTCAATGAATGGGAAGTCGTTCGCGACGCCATGGACGTGTTCGATATCGACGCCGCGATGCTTGCCGGCCGTTACACGCTTCTGGAACAGCAGAGCCTTGGCTTCATGAATTCTTGCGTCGAAAAGGGCGTGGGGATCGTCGTCGCCGGCGCTTTCAATTCCGGTATTTTGGCTGGCAATCGCAAGTTCAACTACAAGGACGCGCCGGCAGAGCTTCTGGCGCGTGTGGATGCGCTGCATGATGTCTGCGAGGAGATGGGCGTTTCGCTTCAGGCCGCAGCGCTACAGTTCCCGCTTGCTCACCCTGCATCCGTTACCGTCGTTTCCGGTGCGCGCAATTCAGCGCAACTCTCCTCCAATATCGGTTGGTTCGAGCAGGATATTCCAGATGCGTTCTGGTCTGAATTGCAGCGTCGCGGGCTGATTGCCGAAGGTGCTCCGGTGCCGGGCGCGAAGGGTTGAGCCATGCTCATCGACGCACACCAGCATTTCTGGCTGTTGAAGGAACGGCAGGGTCAGTGGCCGCCAGCTTCGCTTGAAGCCATTTACAGGGATTTCTTGCCTGCCGATCTTGAGCTGTTGCTGGAAGAGGCCGGTATTTCCGGCACTGTGCTGGTACAGACCATGGAGAGCGCTGGCGATACGGATTTCATGCTGGCCCTTGCCGATAAAAACGCGTTCATCAAAGGTGTTGTGGGCTGGGTTGACATGAAGGCAGCGGATGCGCCTGCCGAGATCGCGCGGCGCGCTTCGCATCCTGCCTTCAAGGGCCTGCGGCCGATGTTGCAGGATATTGCCGACGTGGAGTGGATCGAGGATCCGGCACTTGGTCCGGCGGTCGAAACCATGATCGAAAAGGGCCTCGTCTTCGATGCGTTGGTTCTACCGCAGCACCTGCCCTATCTGCTGCGTTTTGCGAGCCGCCATGCTGCTCTGCAAATCGTTATCGATCACGGTGCCAAGCCTAAGATCGCAACCGGACATTATGTCGCCTGGCGACGGGATATGGCGGCGCTTGCTGCACTTCCAAACGTTTTTTGCAAGGTGTCCGGTCTTCTTGTGGAGCGTGGCGAGCAGAAAGTGGAAGCAGTTCGGCCCTATGCGGAAACCATTTTCGAACTGTTTGGTCCAGACCGGGTGATTTTTGGAAGTGACTGGCCGGTGATCAGGCTTGCCGGTGACTATCAGGGTTGGCTGGATTTCTGCCGGGACGTCGTTCCCCAAGAGCACCACGCCAAGGTTTTCGGCGCAAACGCCGCACGTATTTATTCTCTTTCCGACAGGTGATCCATGCTGGCTATTTTCTGTGACAAACCCGGCGAACTCGTTTCCAAGGAAATGCCAAAGCCATCGAGAGCATCCAATGAGGTTTTGGTGCGTGTCCGTCGCATCGGCGTCTGCGGAACGGATCTGCATATCTTCACCGGCAATCAGCCCTATCTCTCCTATCCGCGCATCATGGGCCATGAATTGTCGGGTACGGTCGAGGAAGCACCGGAAGGTAGTGCGCTTGCAACAGGCGATATCGTCACCATCATTCCCTACATGTCCTGCGGGCATTGCAGCGCCTGCCTCAAGGGCAAGAGCAACTGCTGCCGCAACATCGGTGTGCTCGGCGTTCACCGCGATGGCGGCATGGTGGAGTATTTGAGCGTTCCGCAGCAGTTCGTATTGAAGGCGGAAGGACTGTCTCTCGATCAGGCCGCCATGACAGAGTTCCTTGCTATCGGCGCGCATGCCGTGCGTCGCGGCGCGGTCGAGAAGGACCAGCATGTGCTGATCGTCGGTGCTGGCCCAATCGGCATGGCCGTTGCGGTCTTTGCAGCGATGAACGGTGCCGTGGTGACCATGATCGACAGCCGCGAAGACCGGCTTTCATTCTGCCGTGATCATCTTGGCGTTGCCAATATCGTGCTGCTTGGTGAAGGTGACAAGGAGCGGCTAAGCGAGATTACCGAAGGCAACTTCTTCGATGTCGTGTTTGACGCGACCGGCAATCCGAAGGCGATGGAGCGCGGCTTCTCCTTCGTCGGCCATGGCGGCGCTTATGTTCTCGTCTCTATCGTTGCCAGCGATATCAGCTTCAACGATCCCGAATTCCACAAGCGCGAAACGACATTGCTTGGCAGCCGCAACGCAACGCCGGAAGATTTCGAGCGGGTGCTGCAAGCCCTGCGTGCCGGTCGCGTGCCGGACGCTCTCATCACTCACCGCATGACGCTCGCCGAGGTGCCAGCCAATTTCGCCGGCTTGACCGACCCGCGCGCCGGCGTCATCAAAGGCATGGTGGAAGTGGCCTGAACGACCGACGAGCCTCTCATATTCAATGACCCCTGACCGCGAGTAAACGGCCATGACAAAGATTACCGACCTGCGCGTTTTCGACCTGCGCTTCCCCACCTCACAGAGCCTCGACGGCTCGGATGCGATGAATCCAGATCCGGATTACTCCGCGGCCTACGTCATTCTCGATACGGATGAGCCTTCGCTGAAGGGGCACGGACTGACCTTCACGATCGGTCGCGGTAACGACATCTGCTGCATGGCGATCAAGGCGATGCGTCATCTGGTTGTTGGAACCGATCTCGCCACCGTCATCGAGAACCCCGGCAAATACTGGCGCCACCTGACGAGCGACAGCCAGCTGCGCTGGATCGGTCCGGATAAGGGTGCGATGCACCTGGCAACCGGTGCCGTCGTCAACGCCGTCTGGGATCTGCTCGCCAAGCAGGCTGGCAAGCCAGTCTGGCAGTTCGTGGCCGATATGAGCGCCGAAGAGATCGCCGACATCGTCGACTATCGCTACCTGACCGACGTTCTGACGCGCGATGATGCGCTCGCCATCCTCAAGAAGGCGGAAGCGGGCAAGAAGGAGCGCGTCGATATCCTGAAAGCCGAGGGTTACGCCTGCTACACCACTTCCGCCGGTTGGCTCGGTTACAGCGACGAGAAGCTTCGCCGCCTCTGCCATGAAGCCATCGATGCGGGCTTCAACCACGTGAAGATGAAGGTCGGCCGTGATCTGGAGGACGATATTCGTCGCCTCACCATCGCCCGTGAAGTCATCGGGCCTGATCGCTATCTGATGATCGATGCCAACCAGGTCTGGGAAGTCGATCAGGCCATCGAGTGGGTCAACAAGCTCGCCTTCTGCAAGCCGTTCTTCATTGAAGAGCCGACGAGCCCGGACGATGTCGCCGGTCACCGCAAGATCCGCCAGGGTATTGGCTCGGTAAAGGTCGCGACTGGTGAAATGTGCCAGAACCGCATCATGTTCAAGCAGTTCATCGCCGAAGGCGCGATCGATGTGGTGCAGATCGACAGTTGCCGTATGGGTGGCCTGAACGAGGTTCTGGCCGTGCTGCTGATCGCCGCGAAGTATAATCTTCCTGTCTGGCCGCATGCTGGTGGCGTCGGGCTTTGCGAATATGTGCAGCATCTGTCGATGATCGACTATCTGGTCGTATCCGGCACCAAGGAAGGCCGTGTGATCGAGTATGTCGATCATTTGCACGAGCACTTCTTCGAGCCCTGCGATATTCAGAACGCCGCCTATATGCCGCCAAAAATGGCTGGCTTCTCCATCGAAATGAAGCCGGAGTCGATCGAAGCCTATACCTTCAAAGGCTGAGGTTCCGGCTTCTGCTTCCCACCCTTCCTTATGCCCGGACCAGTTCCGGGCATAATTGTTTTGGATTGTCGGAGAACAATCAGAATTCGGACAAAGCTACCCCTAGCCTTGTCCATTCGCCTTCCGTCTCCGGTAGGCCGAAGCGCACTTCATAGGGGCGCTCGTCGAAGATGCGAACGAGAATACCACGCTGTGCAAGATGCTCAAACAGCGCTGCCGCCCTTTCGTCCCGAACCAGGCGGAAGAGACTTGTGCCGCCAACGACGGTGAGACTTGCATTTCCCAGCAGCCCGTCGAGACGCGCAGCTTCTTCTCTTAGCCGGAGTCTCATCGCTTCGCGCCAGTTCCAATCCGCCAGCGCCTCGGTTGCCACATGCAGCGCTGGGCCGGATACCGCCCATGGTCCGAGGCGCTGCTCCAGCCTATTGGCAATCTCCGGATGAGCAATGGCAAAGCCAAGGCGCAGACCCGCCATGCCGTAGAACTTGCCGAAAGAGCGCAACACCACGAGTCCCTCAATCGCGGTGGCTTCGCCTACGCTTACCGCATAGCCGGTCTCGATAAAGGCCTCATCGACCACCAGCAGACCGCCTTTGCGGTGCATGTGGTCAGCGAGAGCCAGAATATGATCGTGCTCGATCACCCTGCCATCGGGATTGTTGGGATTGATCACCACCGCATAGTCGAAATCAGCGAGGTCGGAGAAGTGGGCGACTTCCGTCACCGCAAGTCCTGCCATCCGCGCCGTTCTGGCATGTTCCGCGTAGGCGGGTGTCAGCACGGCAGCATTTTTGGCGCCGCGTTGAACGGCAATCTCGGCAAGCAGCGGCATGAGCATTTGCGTTCCCGGCGCTGCGGCTAGATGCTTGACAGACGGCGCGCTGAAAGCGGTGGCGGCAACCGCCTTCAGGCGTTCCAGCGCGTCAGGCTCCGGCAGGCGTGAGAAGGCGCTGGCAGGAAGGGGAGAATACGGATAGGAATGTGGATTGATCCCTGTGGACAGGTCGATCCAGGGTTGAGGCGCTAGCGGGTAGGACGCACGTGCCCGGCCAAGATCGCCACCGTGGCGGATCGCTGCCTCTACCCTCTCTGGTCTCAGGTTGCCCATGTTCTTCACCATTGCTTTCCTGTCGCTTTTGATCGAACGCTTCGCTGGCTATCCCGATTGGCTGTTTCGCCGGATCGGCCATCCGGTGACTTGGATCGGTTCGCTTATTGCGCTGCTCGACGCAAAATGGAACCGAGAACACCGATCATTTTTGCATCGGGAAGGCAAAGGCGTCTTGGCGCTCATCGTTATTTTGGGTGTCACGGTGACAATCTCCCTTCTGCTGCAGAGTATTCTTCTGCTTTTTCCGCTTGGGTTTTTACTGGTCGCGATCGTCGGTGCATCTCTTCCCGCGCAAAAAAGCTTGGAAACCCATGTCGAGGCAGTGGCAATCGCGCTGGAAAGCGAAGGCCTCGAAGGTGGGCGCAATGCCGTGTCGATGATCGTTGGTCGCGATCCCGATCAACTCGATGAGGCAGCGGTGTGTCGGGCGGCCATCGAGAGCCTCGCCGAGAATTTTTCTGATGGCATCGTAGCACCTTCGCTGTGGCTCGGTTTGCTCGGCCTGCCCGGTGGGGCGGGCTACAAGGCGATCAACACGGCAGACAGCATGATCGGTCACCGCACACCACAACACAAAGCCTTTGGCTGGGCTTCTGCCCGTGTGGACGATCTGGTCAATCTTCCCGCTTCGCGCCTCAGCGGTGTGCTCTTCGTGGTCGCCGCCTTCTTCTTGCCGGGTGCCTCTCCCGCCAATGCGGTTCGGGCGATCTTTCGTGACGCCGGCCACCACCGCTCTCCCAATGCCGGATGGCCGGAAGCGGCTCTTGCCGGGGCGCTGGGTTTCGCACTTGCCGGACCGCGCTCCTATGCTGGACAGATGATCCAGGCGCGCTTCATGGGCGAAGGCGGGCGTCGGGATTTGACCGCCGCCGATATTCGTCAGGCTCTGAAGCTTGCGCGTATCGCGGATGGCCTGCTGATCGGCTTCTTTGGTCTTATGGTATTGCTTATCTGGCGATAGAGAGCAGCGCGTCTAGATCGAGATGGCGCTCCATGTGGTCGGCCAGCCGGTCCAGCACCGCATCCACCTGCGCTTCGTAATTCAAGGCCGAGCGGTGCCCGCCAAGCCGTTGCAGCCAGGCGCTACGCTGTCCGTCATCGGAAAACAGGCCATGGACATAGGTGCCGAAAACACGGCCATCGGCGGATATGGCGCCATCGACATGGTTGCCGATCGTGGAGAAGGGTCGTTCGCAATCGACACCTTTAGTCACACCCACATGCATTTCATAGCCGGAGAACGCCTCGCCGTCGAAGCTTCGCCCTTCGACCGAGACCAGCCGCTTGTCTCCGGTCAGCACCGTCTCGACGTTTAGAAGCCCCAGCCCTTCCACGGTCGATGGCGGCCCTTCGATGCCGTCCGGGTCCGATAGGGTCGCTCCAAGCATCTGGTATCCTCCACAGAGGCCCAGAATCATTCCGCCGCGGCGAAGATGCGCCTTGATGTCTATGTCGAACCCGGCCTGCTTCAGGACGGCCAGATCGGCAATCGTCGCTTTCGATCCGCACAGCAAAATAAGGGCGCAATCGCCAGGAATGGCGGTTCCGGGACGCACGCGGATCAGTTCGACATCCGGCTCCATATCCAGCGGGTCGAGATCGTCGAAATTGGAGATGTGCGGCAGGATCGGCATGGCGATGCGGATCCTCGCGCCCGGTTTCGTTTGGGCTTCGCCAGTCAGTCCCAGCGCATCTTCGGCGGGCAGCCGTGCGGCGTCGGCAAAGTGCGGCAGAAGGCCGATGGACGTCCAGCCGGTGTGGTCTGCGATAATATGCATCCCCTCCTCGAACAGCGAGGGATCGCCGCGAAAACGATTGACGATGAAGCCTTCGATCATCCTCGCGTCGTCTGCATCCACCACCGTCTTCGTGCCGACGAGACTGGCGATCACCCCGCCTCGGTCGATATCACCGATCAAGATCACCGGAACATTGGCGGCGCGGGCAAAACCCATATTGGCAATGTCATTGGCACGCAGATTGACTTCCGATGCGCTGCCGGCACCTTCGACCAAAACCAGATCGGCATTGGCCTTCAGATGCTCGAAGCTTTCCAGCACGTGCAGCATCAGCCCCGCTTTCATGTGCTGGTACTCTGCCGCCTTGGCGTTGCCGAGGATTTTGCCCTGTACCACCACCTGCGCGCCGGTTTCGCTCTGGGGCTTCAAAAGAACCGGGTTCATGTGCACCGAGAGCGGAACATTTGCCGCCCGCGCCTGCAAGGCCTGCGCCCGACCGATCTCGCCACCATCCGCAGTCACCGCGGCATTGTTGGACATATTCTGCGGCTTGAAGGGCAGGACCGAAAGTCCGCGACGGGTAAAGGCACGCGCCAGACCCGCCACCATCAGCGACTTGCCGACATCCGAGCCGGTTCCCTGAAACATGATGGATCTGGCGACCATGGATCAGAACTCGATGCCGGACTGGGCTTTGACGCCCGCCTTGAAGTGATGCTTCACCAGCGTCATCTCCGTCACCATGTCTGCTGCCTCGATCAGCGGCGGCTTGGCATTGCGCCCGGTCACGATGATGTGCAGATCGGGACGGCGTCTCTGCAAAGTGGCGACAACGTCCGTCAGATCCAGATAATCGTAGCGAAGCGCGATATTCAATTCGTCCAGAACCAAAAGACCGATCGTCTCATCGGCCATCAGGAGCTTTGCTTCCTCCCAGGCCTTGGTCGCCGCGGCGATATCGCGCTTCAGGTCCTGAGTGTCCCACGTGAAACCTTCGCCCATGGTGCGCCATTCCACCCGGTCACCAAAAAGCATCAGCGCCTGCTGTTCACCGGTCGACCACGCGCCCTTGATGAACTGGACGATACCAACGCGTCGGCCCGTGCCGAGCATGCGCAGCGCAAGGCCGAAGGCTGCAGTGGACTTGCCCTTGCCAGGGCCGGTATTGACCATCAATAGACCCTTCTCGATGGTCTTCTCGGCCACTTCCGCATCCTGCACGCTCTTGCGGTTCACCATCTTCTCGCGGTGGCGGGCGGCGTCACTGTCGCTGATCTCGCGTGTCATGATGTCCACGTCCTTCCGAGCCTGTTTTGGAAGCGGCGACTATAGTCAAAACGCCCTTCTCGGCAATGGCACCGAGAGCATCGCTCAAGAATCCGCGCATTGACCGCAAGCCAGCTTGCCCGTAAAGGTAAGGCACTGACGGTCTTTTTCCGGCAACGGGAAAAGCTAAGAGGGAACACGGTTCCGCCCACTTCTCGGGTCAATCCGTGGCTGCCCCCGCAACTGTAAGCGGCAAGCCCGCACCGTAAAGCCACTGGATTTCGATCCGGGAAGGCGGTGCAAGGGCGCCTATTCAAGCCGCAAGCCAGGAGACCTGCCGTTCCAGAAAAAACGTCTGCCGGGCGGGGTGCTCCGGTCAGTCAGTTCCGCCGAATATCGGTTTGCGCTGTCTCGCATTCCGTCTTTGGCACCGCACCCCTTGCATGTTTTAACAGCGGAAGCGGGCTCGGTTTGGATATTACAGCGACATCGTCTCGGACGGAAGGATCGACCGAAAAGCAGAAAGCTCCCGGTCTGGTTGTTTATGTCTGCCGCAGTTGCCGTAGTGAGGCAGAACCGAATGCCGAGCCGCGCCCCGGCGCGCTGCTGGCAGAGGCGGCGATCGCGCTTGGTGCGGAAGCCGATATCGAGGTACGCAGCGTCAACTGCCTTGCCAATTGCAAGCGTGGTGCCAGTGCCGCGATGCGCAGTGCCGATGGCTGGTCTTACGTCTTCGGCGGGCTGACGCCCGATCATGCCGATGATCTGATCACCGGCGCGCGCCTGCTTGAAAGTTCCACCGATGGCCTGATGCCTTGGCGCGGGCGTCCGGACAGCTTGAAGCGCGGCATGGTCGCGCGCATTCCCCCTTTGAATTTCCTCGAGGAGACATCATGACCACGCTAGAGCGCGTTCCCTGCACCATCGTCACCGGCTTTCTGGGCGCCGGCAAAACCACGCTGCTGCGCGGCCTTTTGGAAAAGCTCGATGGCAAGCGTCTGGCGATTATCGTCAATGAGTTCGGCGATGTCGGCATCGATGGGGACATCCTCAAGGGCTGCGGCATCGAAAGCTGCCCGGAAGAAAACATCGTCGAGCTTGCCAATGGCTGCATCTGCTGCACAGTCGCGGATGATTTTCAGCCGGCCATCGAGCAGATTCTGAGCCGTCAACCGCGGGTCGATCATATCCTGATCGAGACCTCCGGTCTTGCGCTGCCCAAGCCACTGGTCCAGGCCTTCCAATGGCCGGCGATCAAGAGTCGCGTCACCGTCGACGCGGTCGTTGCCGTTGCCGATGGTGCGGCACTTGCCGAAGGCATGGTGTCGCATGACATGGACGCGCTCGCCGCCCAGCGCGCCAATGACGAAGCGCTCGACCATGACGATCCGGTCGAGGAAGTCTTCGAAGATCAGATCGCCTGCGCCGACCTGATCGTGCTGACCAAGGCCGATCTTCTCGATGCCGAAGGTCTGGAGCGTGCCAAGGCGCATATCGGCGAGCATCTGCCAAAGGCCGCCAAGATCGTCGTTGCTTCCCACGGCCAGATCGATCCTGCCGTGCTGATCGGGCTTGGGCTGGCAGTCGAAAACGATATCGAAAACCGCCATACCCATCATGATGAGGAAGAGGACCACGATCACGACGAATTCGACAGCTTCGTGGTCGAACTCGGTGCGGTGTCCGATCCGGAGGCCTTGGCAGAACGTATCGCCCAGACCGCGGCGTCTGAGAACGTTCTGCGCATCAAGGGTTTCGTCGAAGTCTCGTCCAAGCCCATGCGCCTTCAGGTTCAGGCCGTCGGCGCGCGCGTCAATCACTATTTCGACCGCCCCTGGGCCGCAGGCGAAGTACGCCGTTCGGCGCTCGTCGTGATCGGTGAAAAGGGCCTCAACCGCGAGAAGATCGAACAGATGCTGGCGGCCTGACGCGTCATGCATATCCTCGCCACCACATCATCGTCTCTGGACGACCTGATCGAGCCGGTTGATCTCAACCAGCCGCAGGCGGATGTGGTGGTGTTGTCGTTCTCCTCAAGCGACCTTGCCGGTTTGCAGCGGGCATGGCCGGAGGGCTCCGGCGTCTCACTCAGCGTCGCCAATCTGTCCGAGCTTCGCCATCCCATGTCGGTCGATCTCTGGATCGAAAAGACTGCGGAGCATGCCAAGCTGATCCTTATCCGGATTCTGGGTGGCGCGGATCGCTGGCGCTACGGCGTTGATCAGCTGGCAATGATGGCGCGCCGGCGCGGCATCAAGCTCGTGCTTCTGCCAGGCGAATGCAGCGAGCGCGATGAAAAGCTCGAAGCGCAATCGACGGTCGATCAGGGCCAGCTTGGCTCCGTCCTCTCCTTCTTCCGGCAAGGCGGGCAGCAGAACATGCGTCGTCTTTGCGAAGGCCTCACCGCTTTTGCCAAGGAAGGCGTCTGGCCGGATGTCGAGCCGGAGCCGCTGCCGAAATCCGGCTTCTATATCCCAGACCTTGGCGTGGTCGATCTTGCTCAAGCGCTCTCCGCTTTTCCGCCAGAAGCTCCAAAGCTGCCCATTCTCTTTTACCGTTCCATGCTTCTGGCAGCCGATGCCGCGCCCATCGATGCGCTGTTTGAGGCCCTGAAGCACCGCGGCTTTGCCCCCCTGCCGATTTTCGTCAGTGGCTTGAAGGATGGTGAGGCGATACGGTTTCTGGAAGACACGCTGGCGCCGCTGAAGCCTGTGGCCATCATCGCGGCAACGGCCTTTGCCAGCCAGACAGATGAGCATGGCAAAAGCCTGTTCGACCGGCTTGGTGTGCCGGTGTTCCAGGTCATCATGGCAACCACGCGGCGCGATGCCTGGGCCGATAACATGCGCGGCCTAAACCCGTCGGATCTTGCCATGCATGTGGTCCTGCCGGAACTGGATGGCCGGATTCTGGCCGGTGCCATCTCCTTCAAGCAATCCGATCCTTCAGGGCGCCAAGGACTGCTCAATGCGCCAGAGCCGGATCGTGTGGCCCAGGTCGCAGACCGAATCGCTGCCCATCTGTGGTTGACGCAGACGCCGGTGGCGGAGAGGCGTCTCGTTATCCTCATGCCGGACTATCCGGGTGCTGCACCCGGTCGCATCGGATATGCAGTCGGTCTCGATGTGCCGCAAAGTGTTTTGGAGATGCTGCGCGACCTACGTGATGCGGGCTATGCGGTTGGCGATATTCCGGAAACGGCAAGAGCGTTGCTGGATAGAATCGAGGCGGAGAGCGCCAGTCTTCCGATATCTTGCTACCAGCACTTTCTGGACGGTCTCCCGCTTGCCGCCTGCACCTCTATCGCATCCGCCTGGGGTGACGCGGCTGACGACGAGGCCGTTATCGATGGGTCATTCCGCTTCCGTGCCGCCCGTTTTGGCTCCGTCATCGTCGCGCTTGCTCCGGATCGTGGACGGCAGGCGGACAGGCGGGTGGATTATCACGATCCGGCCTTGCCGCCGCGTCATGCGCTGGCCGCCTTCGGCGCGTGGATGCAGCAGGATTTCGACGCCCATGCCATCATCCATGTCGGCGCGCATGGCACGCTGGAATGGCTGCCCGGGAAAACGGTCGCATTGTCGGAAGCCTGTTTCCCGGAGATCGTCACCGGATCGCTGCCGGTCATCTATCCCTTCATCGTTTCCAATCCGGGTGAGGCTGCCGTTGCCAAACGGCGCATTGCCGCCCTTACCATCGGGCACGTTCCGCCCGTTCTGGTGTCCGCCGGTCTTTCACAGGAGCAGGCTGCACTCGAACAGCTGGTCGATGAATATGCCCAGGCCGATGGGCTCGATCGCCGCCGCCGCGATCGTCTGGCCAAGCTGATTGTCGAAAAGGCCTTCGAGACGGGGCTTGCCGCCGATGCCGGTATCGGTGTGGAGGAGGATGCGGATTTGGCGCTGACGCGGATCGATGCGTTTTTGTGCGATCTGAAGGATTTCGCCATTAAGGACGGCCAGCATGTCTTTGGGCGCTGCGCGGATGATGAGCCGGATTCTCTGAGGCGCGAGAGTGCGATCCGCGAGAAGGCAGCGCTGCTCGCCGCCCTGGACGGCCACCACATTTTGCCCGGTCCTTCCGGCGCGCCAGCCCGAGGACGGCTGGACGTGCTGCCGACAGGGCGCAATCTTTACGCTGCCGACCCGCGCACCATGCCAACGCCGACCGCCTTCGAGCTGGGCAAGGCCGCAGGCGAAGAGGTGCTGCGCCACTATTTGCAAAGCCATGGCGACTGGCCGCGCCATCTGGTCTTCGATCTCTGGGGCTCTGCGTCTTTGCGCAATGGCGGCGAAGATGTCGGACAGGCGCTGCATCTGATGGGCGCGCGTCCGATCTACGATCAGGCGACCGGCCGGGTGAACGGCATCGAGGTTCTGCCGCCCGCAGCGCTCGGGCGCCCGCGTGTGGATGTGACCTTCCGCATTTCCGGCCTATTTCGCGATATGTTTCCGGCTCTCATCGCGCTTCTCGATGCGGCGGCAAGGGCGATTGCGGCGCGGGAAGAGTCCCCAGGCGACAATCCGCTCGCTGAGGAGACAGCCTCTCTTGGTCATGTGCCGGCACGCATCTTCGGGTCGGCCCCTGGCACCTATGGCGCGGGTATCGAAGACGCGATTGCGCGTGGGGACTGGGACGAGCGCGAGGCGCTGGGCCAAGCCTATCTGGATGCCGCAAGCCACGCCTTTGGCGGGCCCGATGGGCTGGAGATCGTTGTTGATCCGGGGTTTGCGCGCCAGGTCGGACGCGCCGAGCTTCTAGTTCATACCGGTGATGATCCGGGGCGCGATCTGCTGGATGGCTCGTCGGATGTCGCCTTCATCGGCGGCTTTGCCGCTGCCAAGGCCAAGCTTGGGCAAGCGGCGGATGTGGTGGCGCTCGACACGACCGATCCCGCCCGCCCGCGTGCCAGATCTATTGCGCAGGCGATTATCCGGGTCGTGCGCGCCCGCGCGATCAATCCGCGCTTTATTGCCGGGCAGCTGCGCCACGGCCCGCGTGGTGCCGCCGAATTTGCCGAGACCGTCGACCGGTTGATCGGTTTTGCCGAAACCACGCAAGCCGTTTCCTCATCGCTGATCGAAGCGGTCTATGATGCCTATTTCGGCAATGAGGAGGTGCGCGATTTCATCCTGCGGGAGAACCCGAAAGCAGCGGAGTTGATGGCCGAGCGCTTCCTCTCCGCGCGCCACCGCAACCTCTGGCACAGCCGCCGCAATGCGGTGGATGCGGAACTGGAGATGCTGATCGCACCACGGTCATCGGTGGCACCATCGGCGAGGGTTTCGGCTTGAACCCGCTTCCTTCTGTGCAGCCCTTTTCCCGCCGTGGCGCCTGCCCTGCCCTGTCCGCACCGATGCAGACCGGCGACGGTCTGTTGTCGCGCGTGGCTTTCACTGATGGTCTTGCGCCACCTGCTCTCGATTCCCTTTCCGCTCTCGCACACCGTCACGGTAACGGCCTTCTCGATGTCACCGCGCGCGGCAGCCTTCAGTTTCGTGGGCTGACCGCCGAAAGCGCTGTTCTGCTGGAGCGCGATGTGCTCGCACTGGACCTTCCTTTGCGCCAAGGCCTTGCGGTGGAAATGTCGCCGATTGCTGGGATCGACGGCAGCGAGGTCGCCAATGCCGCGCCGATCCTCGATCGGATCAGTAAAAGGGCCGCAGCACTCGGTCTTGATGCCAAGCTCGCGGCCAAGATGTCGGTGATCGTCGATGGCGATGGTATGGTTTCGATGGGTGGGTTGCTTGCCGATATTCGGCTGAAGGCTATCCAGCATGAGGTTGGCATTGTCTGGCATCTGATGCTGGGTGGTACGGAAGACAAGGCGCTGCTCGCCGGGGCAGTCCAAACTCATGATGCTGCCGATTGCGTCATCGATCTTCTCGTCCACCTCGCCGAACGGGGGCCGGATGTGCGGGGCCGTGATTTGGATAGGGCGACGGTGCATGCGGTGTGTGGGGATCGTCTTTCGCCTGTCCCGCCCACTGCCCTGACCTCAACCAGACATGCGGATACGAAAAAGCGCGCAGACCAGCGCAGGCTTTGGCCCTTGAACGATAATCTCTCTGCTGCCGTCATCGCGCCCGCATTCGGGCACATCACCTCGGATGCCCTGTCTGCCCTTTGCAGGAAGGCGCGTGATATCGGTGTCCAATCCATCAGGCCCGGACCGCAGCATGGGTTCTATGCGGTGGGCGAAAACGACGCATGTCACTCCCTTCTCGATTACGCCGAGAGTGCCGGCTTCGTCGTCAGCGATGGCGATACGCGCTCTTCCATCGCCGTTTGTGCCGGTGCGCCTGCCTGCGCATCGGCTTTCATCCCGGTTCAATCGCTGGCCGCGTTTGCCGCCAAAGAGTGTCGCGATATGCTGGATGGCTCCTTAACGCTGCACCTCTCCGGTTGCGGCAAGGGGTGCGCCCATCCAGCGCCCGCCCTTCTTGCCTTTTCCGGCACAGCGAGCGGCCTCTCCTTTGGCTATAAGGCCAAGGTTTCGGCGCCCTCGGACGCGGTTTTGGCTGGCTCTCAAGCGCAGGCCGGGCTTTCCCGGCTTGCCCGCCTCTATGAAAAAGAACATAAGCCCGGAGAAAATGCCCGCAGCCTGTTTGTCCGATTGGGCAAGGACAGGGTTATTGCGGCGCTCCGACAGGACGAGACATGACGACTTACGACTATATCCGCAATGGCGATGCGATCTATGAGCGCTCCTTTGCCATCATCCGTGAGGAAGCGGATCTTACCGCCTTCACGCCCGAACAGGCGGATATTGCCATTCGCATGATCCATGCCTGCGGGCAGGTCGAGGCGGCCCGGCATTTCCGCTTTTCTGCGGATTTCGTGTCAGCCGCACGCGGCTCCCTAGCTGCTGGAAAGCCCATTCTCTGCGATGCGGAAATGGTAGCGCATGGCGTCACACGGGCGCGTCTAGCGGCCGGCAACGCCGTCATCTGCACGCTGCGCGATCCGCATACACCTGAGCTGGCAAAGACCATCGGCAATACCCGTTCAGCCGCCGCACTCGATCTCTGGGCCGATCATCTCGACGGCGCTTTGGTTGCCATCGGCAATGCGCCGACGGCGTTGTTCTATCTCCTGGAAATGCTGGAAAGAGGCGCCCCGCGGCCTGCGGCGATCATCGGCATGCCGGTGGGCTTTGTAGGGGCAATGGAATCGAAGGATGCGCTGGAAGACAGCACCCTCGGCATTCCTTATGCTATCGTCAAAGGCCGCATGGGCGGCTCCGCCATGACGGCTGCCGCCGTCAATGCCGTTGCGAGGGCTGGCCTATGAGTGCCGCACTTTACGATCCCGCACCGGAAAAGGCGCTGAAGGGCAAGGTCATCGGCGTCGGGACCGGTCCGGGTGATCCCGATCTTCTGACGCTGAAGGCCGTGCGCGCCATCGAGACTGCGGATGTGATTGCCTTTTTCTGCAAGCGCGGCAGCAAGGGCAATGGCCGCGGCATCGTCGAAAGCTTTATCCGGCCCGGTACGCTGGAAATGCCGCTTGTCTATCCGGTCACGGTCGAAAGCGACAAGAACGGTGACGACTATCGCGGCGCGATCGCTGCCTTTTTCGATCAGTCGGCACGCGATATCGCCGTTCATCTGGATGCCGGACGCACCGTGGCCGTGCTCTCTGAGGGCGATCCGCTCTTCTACGGCTCCTATATGCATCTGCATCTTCGACTTGCGCCGAATTATCCGGCGGAGGTGGTGGCGGGGATCACGGCCATGTCCGGCTGCTGGTCGATGACCGGACTGCCGCTGGTGCAGGGCGACGATATCTTGAGCGTCCTGCCGGGTACGTTGAATGAGGATGCGCTTTTCGAGCGGCTCTCGGGTACAGATGGCGCTGTCATCATGAAGGTCGGTCGCAACCTGCCGAAAATCCGCCGCGCGCTGGAAAAGGCAGGTAAGCTGGAAGGCGCGCTCTATGTCGAACGCGGCACCATGGCCAATGGACATGCCATGCGCCTGATCGAGCGCGACGAGTCACCCGCTCCCTATTTCTCTCTGGTTCTCGTGCCCGGCTGGAAGGATCGCCCGGCGGGAGAGCCTGCATGAGCTCGTCCTCCACCGGACGTTTGACGGTCGTTGGTCTGGGGCCGGGAAGCCTTTCGCAGATCACGCCGGAGGCGCTGGCTGCGGTGGATGCGGCGGAGGATTTCTTCGGCTACATTCCCTATCTCGACCGGCTGTCGCTGCGTCCGGATCAGCGGCGTCACGCATCGGACAATCGCGAGGAGATTTCCCGCGCCGAGGCCGCGCTGACATTGGCCGCTTCTGGCGGAAAGGTCTGCGTCGTCTCAGGCGGCGATCCAGGCGTCTTCGCCATGGCGGCTGCGGTCTGCGAGGCGATTGAGAACGGTCCTGCCGCGTGGCGCGGTATCGACTTTTCGGTTGTGCCGGGGGTGACGGCCATGCTCGCTGTCGCGGCACGGGCAGGCGCACCGCTCGGTCACGATTTCTGCGCCATTTCGCTCTCCGACAATCTCAAACCATGGTCGCTGATCGAAAAGCGGTTGGTGGCCGCAGCTGATGCCGGTTTCGTCATGGCCTTCTACAATCCCGTCAGCAAGGCAAGACCGCATCAACTGGCAACGGCCTTCGATGTGCTGCGGGCGCACCTGCCGGGCTCGGTGCCGGTGATTTTCGGCCGCGCTGCCGGGCGCGCCGATGAGCGTATGCGCGTCGTGCCCCTATCGGAAGCGTCGAGCGATATGGCGGATATGGCGACCTGCATCATTGTCGGGTCGGTCGAGACACGCAGTATCGACCGTCAGGACCAGCCATCTCTGGTCTATTCGCCGCGTTTTTCCAGAAGGGAAAGCTGATGGCGGATGGCGGTCAGCGCAGTCTCGATATCCAGCACTTCCATGCCTATGGCATTGGGTTGCAGGCGGGGTGGCCTGTCGATCATGATGACCGGAATGCTAAGGGCGCGCGCGGCTTCGATTTTCGCATAGGCCGCTGCGCCGCCGGAGTTCTTCGAAACGATGACGTCGATATAGTTTCCCTTCAACATGGCGATTTCGTCTGCAAGCGCAAAGGGTCCTCGGGCCGTCATGTAGCGCGCATTCGGCACGGCAAGTGGCGGCTCCACGGGATCGACGCTGCGGATCAGATAGCTGTGCTGGGGTGCGGTTTCAAAGGGCAAAAGCTCTTGCCGACCAAGCGCCAGAAAGGCGTTTCGGTGGAGGCTCCCCAGGGCGATCACCGCCTCCTCCACGCTGCCAACCCGCTGCCACAGGTCGCCCTCTTCTTCGACCCAGGCCGGGCGCGACAGCGAGACCAGAGGGATGCCGGTCAGCCTAGCCGCCTCGACAGCATTGGCGGAAATCCGCGCCGCGTAAGGGTGGGTCGCATCCACCAGCAGATCGAAGCCTCCCTCGGTGAGGAAGGTCTTCAGTCCATCTGCGCCGCCAAAGCCGCCAACGCGAACCGGCACGGGTTGCTTCACCGGTTCCTTGGTACGGCCCGCCATGGACAGCAAAATCCGGTAGCCGGATTCGTCGGCAATCTTTCCGGCCAGAAGACGGGCATCCGCCGTGCCGCCGAGAATGAGGATGGAGCGTGTCATGGCCGTTGAATATGACGGAATATCCTCTGCCGCCAGCGAAAAACTTGTGCCTTGGCTTTCCATCGTCGGTCTCGGCGAGGATGGTCTTGCCGGTTTGCCGGCAAATGCCATCCAGGCCATCGAAATTGCCGAGGTCGTCTTCGGTGGCAAGCGCCATCTCGGATTGGTCTCTGGTGCGATCAAAGGCGAGCCCCGCCCCTGGCCTGTCCCCTTCGATGTCGCCATGACGGATGTCGTGGCGCTCAGGGGCAGAAAGGTCTGTGTGCTGGCTTCCGGCGATCCGTTTTTCCATGGCGTCGGGGTGTCATTGCTGAGACACATCGATGCGGGTGAAGTGATCACCTATCCAGCCCCGTCGGCTATTTCGCTTGCCGCCTCGCGGCTCGGCTGGGCGTTGCAGAACACCGAATGCATTTCCCTGCATGGGCGCTCCATCGATCTGATCCGCCCATATCTTCATTCCGGTGCGAAGATCATCGCGCTCACTTCCGATGCCAGCGCCCCGGCACTGATTGCCGCTCTTCTGAAGGAGACCGGTTTTGGCCGGTCAATTTTCCACTTGCTGGAAGCGCTTGGCGGTCCCCGCGAAAATCCCCGCGCGACGACGGCAAAGGACTTTGACTTTGCTGATATAGACCCGCTCAATGTGGTTGCTATCGAGGTCGTTGCCGATGAGGCTGCGCGGATACTGCCTTTTGCCAGCGGTTTGGACGACGCGCTTTTCGAGCATGATGGGCAGATGACCAAGCGTGAAATCCGCGCCGTCACGCTGTCGTCACTCGCACCTCGCCATGGTGAGCTGCTGTGGGATATAGGCGCAGGTTCCGGCTCGATCGGCATCGAGTGGATGCTCTCTCACCCATCGCTCAGGGCTATCGGTATTGACCAGAATGCCGAGCGGGCAGAACGCGCCATGCGCAATGCGCAAGCCTTCGGCGTGCCGGGTCTCGACGTGGTGATTGGCACCGCACCCGAAGCCTTTGAAGGCTTGCCGACGCCGGATGCCATATTCATCGGCGGCGGCGGCAGCGAGGCTGGGGTTCTGGAGGGCGCAATCAGCGCCTTGAAGCCGGCCGGAAGGCTTGTCGCCAATGCCGTGACGCTGGAAATGGAGGCCATGCTGCTCTCGGCACAGGCGCGGCTTGGCGGCTCCCTGATCCGGCTTGAGGTTGCACGCGCATCCCCGGTCGGGCAGATGCAGGGCTGGCGTGCCGCCATGCCGGTCACGCAATGGTCCTGGGTCAAACCGAAGGACATGCCGTGATCGTGGCGGGGATCGGGTGCCGCAAGGGTGTCAGCCCGGAGGCGGTCCTGGCCGCGCTCGCGCAGGCCTCTGCCAAGTTCGGCGTAGCGTTCGACTTTATTGCGACGGCACCGATCAAGGCGGATGAGCCCGCCTTGCTGGAAGCAGCAACACGGCTCGGCATGGCCTTCGTCGTGGTGGCGCAGGCCGATTTCGAGGCCGCTGCGAACCGCGCATTGACCCGGTCAGAACTGAGCTCAAAATATGCCGGTTCGCCAAGCGTCAGCGAGGCAGCCGCACTTGCAGCGCTTGGCGAAGCGTCGAAACTGATCGCGCCGCGCATGATCGTCGGCGATATTACCGTGGCCTTTGCCACGCCTGGAGACAAGACATGACGGTTCATTTCATCGGCGCTGGCCCCGGTGCCGCAGATCTCATTACGCTGCGCGGTCGCGATCTGATCGCCGCTTCTCCCGTCTGCCTCTATGCCGGTTCGCTGGTGCCGAAGGCGCTGCTGGATTATTGCCCGGCAGGCGCACGTATCGTCGATACTGCAGCCCTGTCGCTAGACGAGATCGAGGCCGAGTTCGTTGCGGCTGCGAAGGACGGCAAGGATCTAGCACGGCTGCATTCCGGCGATCTTTCCGTCTGGAGCGCCATGGGCGAGCAGATCCGCCGTCTGGAACGGCTCGGGCTCGATTACACCGTGACGCCTGGTGTGCCGTCCTTTGCCGCTGCCGCCGCCACCTTGAAGCGGGAACTGACGGTGCCGGAAGTGGCGCAAAGCCTGGTGCTCACGCGTGTTTCCGGTCGCGCGTCCAAAATGCCGGAGAGCGAAAACCTCAAGGCCTTCGGCGCGACAGGCGCGACACTTGCCATCCATCTCGCCATTCATGCCATCGGGCAGGTGGTCGAGGAGCTGACGCCGCTTTACGGCGCGGATTGCCCGGTGGCCATCGTCGTGCGTGCCTCTTGGCCGGAAGAGCGTGTTATTCGCGGTACGCTGTCCGTTATAGAATCCCTTCTTGCGGAAGAGCCGGTGGAGCGCACCGCGATGATCTTTGTAGGCAGAGGTCTCGCATCGTCCGATTTTCGCGAAAGCGCGCTCTACAGCACCGATTACGTTCGCCGCTTCAGAACGCCCGCCACTGAGTAGCTTCAGTCAGCTTTCAAAAAATCTTCCGCAAGCTCCACCCAGAAGGCGGTTCCGATCGGAATGATATCGTCGTTGAAGTCGAACTTCGGATGGTGCAGCGGCGGGTCGTTGTCGGTGCGCTTGGTGCCGAGGAAGAAATACGAGCCGGGGCGCTTCTCCAGCATATAGGCAAAGTCTTCCGCTCCCATGGTCGGGCGCTCCATCTCCAGCACCTTGTCGGCCCCGGCAAAGCGCGTGGCGAGCGCCCGTACATAGTCCGTTTCCGCCTTGTGATTGACGGTCGGGCTGTAACCGCGCTCATACTCCAGCGTCACGCTCATGCCGTAGCTTGCGGCCTGACCTTCGGCGATCATGCGAATGCGCTTTTCCAACTCATCGCGGGCTTCAGAGTCGAAGGAGCGGATGGTCAGCAGCATTTCCGCTGTCTCCGGGATCACGTTGCTGGCCTTGCCTCCGTGGAATGCGCCGACGGTGACCACGGCTGGCATCAGCGGGTGGATGTTGCGCGAAACCACTGTTTGCAGCGCCATGATGATGCTGGCACCGGCAACGATCGGGTCGGAGGCGCTTTGCGGCTCTGCCCCATGGCCGCCATAGCCGTTGACGGTGATCTTGCATTCGTCCACTGCCGCCATCACCGGGCCGTCACGCAAAACAAAATGGCCGAAAGGCTGGCTTGGATCATTATGCAGGGCAAAGACTGCGTCGCAGGGAAAGCGGTCGAACAGGCCGTCTTCGATCATGATGCGCGCGCCGCCGAAATTTTCTTCTGCCGGCTGGAAGATCAGATGGATCGTACCGTCGAAATTGCGCCGCTCAGCAATGATCTTCGCCGCGCCCAGCAGCATGGCGGTGTGGCCGTCATGGCCGCAGGCATGCATCATGCCTGGTGTCTCGCTGGCATAGTCTGCGCCGGTTTCCTCGTGGATCGGCAGGGCATCGATGTCGGCGCGGATGCCGACGCTGCGATTGCTTGTGCCATTGCGCAAGGTGGCGACCACGCCGGTGCCTGCGAGGCCTCGCGTTACCTTGTAGCCCATTTTAGTCAGGCGCTCTGCGACGAAATCGGACGTCTTGAATTCGGATAGGCCGATCTCCGGATTGCGATGCAGATGGCGGCGGATTTCAACCACCTCTTCCATGACGTTGGACGACGAGGAAATGGTCACCGGATGGAGTGTCATGCTTTGCTGTTCCGTCTCTTTGCCGCAGCGGTTGCTGGCCGGCGCATTCTTCATCGATCATGAATAGCAAGAGTGGACCGTCTTGATAAGGGCGTGCTGTTATTGGCCTGGATTTGTGTTCTTGCGCGGCAATCAAACAGATGGCATGGAACTGAAAATGCCTTGAAACATTCAAAACCTTCTGATCACATCACGTCAGGAAGAAGAATGCCAAGCGGATATGGGGAGATATCGGGGAAAGGCAGCGGCGTTTTCGCGGGGGAATTTTGCGAAATGTCTGGTTCCGGGGTCATGCTCCCCTAGACGCCAATTCGTTCTCGAGAAACTATTGATATTATATAGTGAAATCCGAATGCCCCGATTTCACCATGTCGGGCGATAAGATTGTTTCTCGCTACCGTGCGCTGGTCCGCGGTGGTTCAGCAAAGGTTCAGGATCAGCACGAAATAAAGCTTGCCACATTGTTTCACTCTCGATGAGAACTCCGAAACAGTTAAGGGTTAAATACTAGCCTCAGCATTTCACTCAGGGTCCAGAATACGAGCCGATGTCATTTCATATTACGCCGACCGCCGCCGCCCGTGACTCCGAAACCAAGCAGATCGATCACAACGACTCGATCCGCTCTGTCTATTTCAACATAGACGAGCTGAAAGCTTGCGGGGCAGACCTGTCGCACTCAGGTTCTGCCTCCCTTCCCGGTTTCATGGAGTTCGACTTCTTCGCGCGTCACCGCGAGAACGAGAAGGAAATTCTGCGCGTCTATCGCACCACGGCGGTAGATTCGGAAAACGGCCTGACCATCACGCCGGCTGCGGAATGGCTGCTCGACAATCACTATGTGATCGAAGAAGCCATCCAGGAAGTCCGTCGCGATTTCCCGAAGAAATTCTATCGGCAACTGCCGACGATGCGGATCGGCAATGCCGAAATCCCGCGCGCTCTGGCACTGGCATGGCTCTTTGTCGCCCACACCCACAGCACGGTCTCGCGCGAAAGTCTGACGGCGCTGGTCGAAGGCTTCCAGACCAACAAGACGCTACAGATCGGTGAGATCTGGGCGCTGCCGTCCTTCCTGCGCTTCGTGCTGATCGAGAACCTGCGCCGCATCTCCATTCGTGTCGAGCGCTCGCGCCGCATGCGCCACAAGGCCAATGAGGTGGTGGACGAGATCATCCGTCTCAACGAGGCGGAGCCTTCGGCGGAATTCCTCAAGCAGATCGACCCGCTGGTCGATGACCCGACATTCGCGACCCAGTTCCTCTATCGTCTAAAGAACGGCTCGCAAACCTCGAACTTCGCACTGAACTGGCTGGAAGAGCGTCTCCACAGCGTCGGCACCGACGCTGAAAACGTTATGATGGCGGAGCACAACCGCCTTGCCTCTGGCAACGTGACGATGGGCAATATCGTCAAGAGCCTGCGTGAGATCGATGACACCGAATGGTCGGTCTGGTTCGAAGACGTCAGCCACATCGACAAGGTTCTGCGCGAGCAGACTGACTACGAAACGCTCGACTTCGGCTCGCGCAACACTTACCGCAACAATGTCGAACTGCTGGCGCGCCGTTCCAGCAAGACCGAAGTTGAGGTGGCTCAGCTTGCCGTCGACATGGTGACGGAAGCCGCCACGTCGAATGATGCCTATCCGCATCAGCCGAATGTCGGCGCCTTCCTCGTCGGTCAGCGCCGCAAGGAACTGGAGCAACGCATTGGCTACAATCCCTTGTTTGCCCAGCGCGTCGTGCGCACCATGCGCCGCTTCAACTGGCTTGCCGTTGCTGTCCCGGTTCTGGTTCTGACAGCTATTGCTATGCTGGCGGTTGGCTGGTTCCTGGCTGAAGCCGGCATGCCCTGGTATGTCGTCAGCGCGTTCCTCTTGATGTTTGCACTTCCAGCCTCCGAAGGCGCGACAGGTCTTTTCAACACGCTTGTCACTTTCTTCGTTAAGCCGTTCCGCCTTGTCGGTTACGAGTTCAAGAGCGGCATTCCTGAAGATGCCCGCACCCTGGTTGCCGTGCCTTGCATGATCACCAGCCGCGATGCGGTTGACGAGATGATCCGCAATCTGGAAGTCCACTATCTCGCCAATCCCCATGGCGAGATCTATTTCTCGCTGATCAGCGACTGGCGCGATGCGCAGCAGGAGCAGACCACCGAGGATGTGGAGCTTCTGGAATATGCCAAGCGCGAAGTGGCAAACCTCTCCGCGCGCTATGCCTTTGACGGCAAGACCCGCTTCTTCCTGCTTCATCGCCGCCGCATATACAATCCGTCCGAAGGGTGCTGGATGGGCTGGGAGCGCAAGCGTGGCAAGCTGCATGAACTGAACCTGTTGCTGCGCGGCGACAAGGACACGACCTTCCTCAACGGTGCGAACACCGTGCCGAAGGATGTCAAATATGTCATGACGCTGGATGCCGATACGCGTCTGATGCGCGATGCAGTCACCAAACTCGTCGGCAAGATGCATCATCCGATCAACCGCCCGGTTCACGATCCGGAAACCGGCCGTGTGATCCATGGTTACGGTCTGCTGCAGCCGCGTGTCACGCCGTCGCTGACGACGGGTAAGGATGCGTCGGTCTTCCAGCGCGTCTTCTCGATCAACCGCGGTATCGACCCTTACGTCTTTACTGTGTCCGACGTCTACCAGGACCTGACCGCAGAAGGCACCTTTACCGGCAAGGGCCTTTACGATGTGGATGCCTTCGAAAAGGCTCTGAAGGGCCGCATCGACGAGAATTCCGTTCTGTCCCACGATTTGCTTGAAGGCTCCTTTGCCCGCTGTGCATTGGTGACGGACGTGGAACTCGTCGAGGATTTCCCGACCCGTTATGAGGTCGAAGTCTCGCGCCAGCATCGCTGGGCGCGTGGCGACTGGCAGTTGCTGCCCTACATTCTCGATGCCGCACGCGGCGTAACCGCGCTCGGCCGTTGGAAGATGATCGACAACCTGCGCCGCTCGCTGACCCCGATCGCCTGGTTCGTGGCGTCCGTTCTCGGCTGGTACTTCATGGACCCGTTCGGCGCGCTGATCTGGCAGATTCTGTTGATCTTCTCGCTCTTCGTTGCGCCGACCATCTCGCTTCTGACGGGCCTTGTGCCTCGTTCAACGGATATCGTGCCCCAGGCGCATTTCCACACCATCTGGTCGGAAATCCGCGCTACCAATGCACAGGTCGCGCTCCGCATCGTCTTCATTGCCGACGGCGCCTGCATGATGGCTGATGCCATCGGACGTTCGCTCTACCGTCTTTTCGTCAGCCGCAAGCTGCTGCTGGAATGGCGTACCGCCGCCAGCATGCAGTCCAGCGCCCAGGGCAGCGTCTTCGATTACTATCGTCAGATGTGGCATGCGCCGGTCGTTGCTCTTCTCGGTCTTCTGTTCGCAGCGCTCCCTGGTGATAATGCCTTCCTCGTCGGCGTCCCGTTCGCTCTTCTGTGGGTCTTCTCGCCTGTGGTTGCCTGGTATGTCAGCCAGTCTGCGGAAACCGAAGACCGCATGTTCGTTTCTGAGCATGTGTCGAGTGAGTTCAGAAAGATCGCGCGTCGCACGTGGCGCTATTACGAGACCTTCGTCAACAAGGACGAAAACTATCTGCCGCCGGACAACTTCCAGGAGACACCGGAGCCTATCGTTGCCAGCCGCACCTCGCCGACCAATATCGGCGTCTATCTTCTGTCGACGATTTCTGCCCGTCAGTTTGGCTGGATCAGCTTCTCCGACACGATCGAGCGTCTGGAAAAGACCATCGAGACGGTCGAGAAGATGGAGAAGTATCGCGGTCACCTCTACAACTGGTACCATACCGATACGCTGCAGACGCTCGGCCCCCGCTACGTTTCCGCCGTGGATAGCGGTAACCTTGCCGGTCACCTGATCGCTATTTCCTCTGCCTGCCGCCAGTGGGCGGAAGCGCCGTCGGCTCACCTTCAGGGCAATCTTGACGGTATCGGCGATGTCGCCGGCATCGTTCGCGAAAGCCTGAAAGAACTGCCGGACGACCGCAAGAACCTGCGCCCGCTGCACCGCCGTCTGGAAGAGCGCATCATCGGCTTCTCCAACGCGCTTACCTCGGTCAAGCGCGAGCACGAGTTCGCCTCGATCCGCGTCATCAACCTTGCGGTTCTGGCGCGTGACATTCAGAAACTTGCGGCCAATCTCGATCTGGAAGTGAAGTCCGAGCAGAGCGCCGAAATGACGCGCTGGGCGCAGATGCTGGTGGATTGCTGTGAAGCGCATATCTCCGACAGCGCCTTCGATCACTCCACGATCGATTCGCTGCGGGAGCGTCTTGCCTCGCTTCGCGATCGCAGCCGCAATCTCGCTTTTTCCATGGACTTCGGCTTCCTCTACCGCAAGGATCGCCGTTTGCTCTCGATCGGCTACCGTGTGGAAAGCCAGGAGTTGGACGAGGCCTGCTACGATTTGCTGGCTTCTGAATGCCGCCTGACCTCGCTCTTTGCGATTGCCAAGGGCGATCTGCCGACGGAACACTGGTATCGTCTCGGCCGTCAGGTCGTGCCGATCGGCGCGCAGGGCGCGCTGGTTTCCTGGTCGGGTTCGATGTTCGAATATCTGATGCCGCCGCTCGTCATGCAGGAGCGTCAGGGTGGTATCCTCAATCAGACCAACAATCTGATCGTTCGTGAACAGATCAATCACGGTCGCCGTCTCGGCACGCCTTGGGGTATCTCCGAAGCGGCCTTCAATGCCCGCGACCACAATATGAACTACCAGTACACCAACTTCGGTGTGCCGACGCTCGGCCTCAAGCGTGGTCTTGGCCAGAATGCCGTCATCGCGCCCTATGCGTCGATCCTCGCCGCGCAGTACGATCCAGACTCGGCGCTCGAAAACCTCGAGAAGCTGCGCAAGCTCGGCGCGCTTGGTCGCTATGGTTTCCACGATGCCGTGGACTTTACGCCGACCCGCGTTCCCGATGGCAAGGTCTGTGCCGTCGTCTACAACTACTATGCCCACCACCATGGCATGTCGATTGCGGCTGTCGCCAACGTCGCCTTTGACGGTTTCCTGCGTGAACTGTTCCATGCCGATCCGGTGATCGAAGCAGCCGAACTGCTGCTGCAGGAAAAAGCACCGCGCGAAGTGCCGGTGATGAGCGCCAAGTACGAGCCGGAAACTCCCGGCAAGGAACAGGCGGATCTTCTGCGCGCCGAAATCCGCACGGTGACCGATCCGGCCATCCGTGATCGTGACGTGGTGTTCCTGTCAAACGGCCACTATTCCACGATGCTGACGGCAACCGGTGCCGGTTACTCCAAGTGGAACGGCCAGGCGGTATCCCGCTGGAAGGCCGATCCGACGGAAGACCGTTGGGGTACCTTCCTGTTCCTGCGCGACACCACGACTGGCCAATGGTGGAGTGCGACCGCAGAACCACGCGTTGCGGAAGGAGAAAAGACCAAGACTGTCTTCATGGACGATCGTGCCGAATTCCACAAAACAGTGGGCGATCTGCAGAGCGTCGTCGAGTGCATCGTTGCCACCGAGCATGATGCTGAAGGCCGCCGTATCACCCTCCTTAACGTCGGGACGGAAGATCGCTACATCGAAGTGACCTCCTATCTCGAGCCGGTGATCGGCAAGGAGGACGACGACAACGCCCATCCTCTGTTCTCGCGCATGTTCGTGCAGACAGAAATCGGCAAGCGCGGCGATGTCATCCGCGCATGGCGCAACAAGCGTTCGCCGAGCGATCCCGATACCATCATCGCGCACCTGGCGGCAGACAATGCCGGCACGTCTCGTGCGACGGAATACGAGACCGATCGCGCCAAGTTCATCGGCCGTGGCCGCACACTTGCAGAGGCTGCCGCCTTCGATCAGGGAGCGACGCTTTCGAATTCCGATGGCTTCACGCTCGATCCGATCCTGTCGTTGCGTCGCGTCGTGCGCGTGCCTGCCGGCAAGAAGGTCAGCGTGATTTTCTGGACGATTGCAGCGCCTGGCCGTGAGGATGTCGACAAGGCGATCGATCGCTATCGTCACCCGGATGCATTCGCGCATGAACTTGTTCATGCCTGGACACGCACCCAGGTGCAGATGCGCCATGTCGGCGTCTCCTCGCAGCAGGCAGCAGCCTTCCAGCATCTCGGTCGCTACCTTGTGTATCCGGACATGCATCTGCGCGCCGATGCGGACACGCTGAAAACCGGTCTCGCCTCGCAGCGTTCCCTCTGGTCGCTGGCGATTTCGGGCGACTTCCCGATATTCGCGCTGCGCATCAATGACGACATGGACATGGATATCGTCCGTGAAGCCTTGAGTGCGCATGAATATCTGCGCTCGCGCGGCGTGATCTTCGATCTCGTCATCGTCAATGAGCGCTCCGCATCCTATGCGCAGGATATGCAGCATGCGCTGGATCACATCTCCGAAGCGCAGCGCCGCATCAACCCGGCGGATGGCGGAAGACCGCATGTCTTCTCGGTGCGCCGTGACTTGATGGATGAGGAAACCTGGGCAGCACTTCTGGCCGCATCTCGCGTCGTGCTTCACGTGCGCAACGGCAAGATCGTCGACCAGGTCAACCGCGCCGTGTCGCTCTTTGCGGCCAACCGTGGACCGGATGCCAATGCGACGCTCGCGCGTTTGCCCTCACCCGCCTATCCGGTTGCCGATCCCGTCGAAGACACCCAGGATCTCGATTTCTGGAACGGCTTTGGTGGCTTCACCAAGGATGGTCGCGAATACGTCGTGCGGCTGAACCGTGGACAGTCCACGCCGCATCCGTGGATCAACGTCATCTCCAACGAGAAATTCGGCTTCCATGTTTCAGCGGAAGGCGCCAGCTTCACCTGGAGCCGCAATTCCCGCGACTATCAGCTGACACCGTGGACCAACGATCCGGTTACCAACCGACCGGGTGAGGCAATCTATGTTGCCGATGCCGAAAGCGGAAAGATCCATTCGCCCTTTGCTGCCATCGGTCGCAACCCGGAAGCGGTCTTCGAAGCCCGCCATGGTCTCGGTTACTCCACTTTCCGCAGCGTCGATGACGGTCTCGATATCGAGGTGACGCAGACGGTGGATCGCGAAAAGCCGGTCAAGCTTTCGCGTCTGACGATCCGCAACGTCGGAACGCAGAACCGCCGCCTGAAGACCTATGGTTATGTCGAGTGGGTGCTTGGCAACAATCCGCAGAAGTCTGCGCCGTTCATTCTGAGCAGTCATGATGAGGACACCGGTGCACTCTTTGCCTCCAACCCCTACAGCATCGACTATAATGAGAGGACGTCGTTCCTGTCGCTCGATGGACCGTCGACCAGCTTCACGACCAGCAAACGTGAGTTCATCGGTCGCTTTGGCACCATCAATGCACCGCAGGCCGTGGTCACGGGTGCTGCGCTTTCCGGAAGCACGGAGCTTGATGGCGCGCCTTGCGCGGCAGTGATGCAGGAAATTCACCTCAAGCCGGGTGAAGAACGCCATGTGCTGTTCTATCTCGGAGATGCCGATACGGTGGATGAGGCTCGCGCATTGGTGAAGGATATCCGCAGTTCGGATTTCGACACCGTGCTTCAGGCGAACAAGGATTTCTGGAAGGGCTTTACCGGCCAGTTGCAGGTTTCGACACCGGATGCTGGCTTTAACCACCTAGTCAACACCTGGCTGCCCTACCAAGCCTTCTCCTGCCGCATCCTGGCACGCACGGCCTTCTATCAGTCGAGCGGCGCTTTCGGCTTCCGCGACCAGCTGCAGGACACGCTTGCCTTCCTGCTCTACCAACCGGATCTCGCCCGCGCGCAGATCATCCGCGCTGCTGGTCGACAGTTCGTCGAGGGTGACGTCCAGCATTGGTGGTTGCCGCTGACAGGAGCAGGTGTTCGTACCACGATCTCCGATGACGTCGTGTGGCTTGCCTACGCGACCTATCAGTACATCGCCACCACCGGCGACAAGGCAATCCTGGAGGAGGATATCCCCTTCCTCAAGGGTGCAGCCTTGATGCCTGGCCAGCATGATGCCTTCTTCCAGCCGGAAACAAGCGAGAAGACGGCGAACCTCTACGAGCATGTGGCACTGGCGCTTGATCTCGCCATCCATCGCACCGGCGAAAACGGTCTTCCACTGATGCTCGGTGGCGACTGGAACGATGGCATGAACCTCGTCGGCATTGGCGGCAAGGGGACGAGCGTCTGGCTCGGTTGGTTCCTGGCCGGAACGCTGCGCGACTTCATCGCTATTGCAGAAGATCGTCGCGATCTCGACCGCGTCGAACGCTGGAAGACGCACCGCGACAAGTTGCGCGCAGCACTCGAAACCGCAGGCTGGGACGGTGACTATTACCGTCGTGGCTATTTCGATGACGGCACACCGCTAGGTTCCTCAAGCAGCGAGGAATGCCAGATCGATTCGCTCGGCCAGAGCTGGAGCGTACTGTCCGGCGAGGGTGAGACCGACCGCTCGCAGCAAGCGATGAATGCAGTCATGAGCAAGTTGGTGGACGAGGATCTCGGCATCATCCGTCTCTTCACTCCGCCGTTCCGTCGAACGCCGCACAATCCCGGCTACATCAAGGGGTATCCGCCGGGCGTTCGTGAAAATGGCGGTCAGTATACCCACGCTGCAACCTGGGTGGTTCTTGCACTTGCCAAGCTTGGCCGCAGCGAAGATGCATGGAAATGCTTCTCGATGCTGAGCCCGGTCAATCACGCGCTGGACCGCGAAACGTCCGAGACCTACCGTGTCGAGCCCTATGTGGTGACGGCGGATGTCTATGGCGAAAACGCCTATGCCGGTCGCGGTGGCTGGAGCTGGTATACGGGTTCGGCCGGCCTGCTCTATCGCGCTGCGGTCGAAGGCATTCTCGGCATCACGCGCAATGGCGGCAAGCTACATATCGCGCCGTCGTTGCCTGAAGCCTGGGATGGGTTCTCCGTCCAGGTCACGATCGATGGAACCACCCGCGACGTTTCCGTGACGCGCACGGCAGGCTCCGCGGACATTGCCGTCACGATCGATGGCAAGCCGGTCAAGAGCACGGATCGCTCCATCCCGTTCGACTGAACGGGGTGAGCCTCGAAGGCCTCTTCAAAGAAAAAAGCCACGGCGCTGAAAACGCCGTGGCTTTCTGGTTTTAGAGGGTCGTTAAGGGCGTCAGCGCGCGCCGAAGAGGGCAGAGCCGACACGCACGCTGGTCGCGCCGAATTCGATCGCCGTCTCGAAATCGCCGGACATGCCCATGGAGAGCTTTTCCACGCCGCATTCCTTGGCGAGCTTTGCCAGCAACGCAAAATGCGGACCGGGATTTTCGTCTGCTGGCGGAATGCACATCAGGCCTTCAACGGTCAGCTTCAGCTCATCGCGGCAGAGCTTGACGAAGGCTGCGGTCTCACGCGGATCGAGCCCTGCCTTTTGCGGCTCCAGCCCGGTATTGACCTGCACGTAAAAGCGAAGCGCCTTGCCCTGCTTGCCGCATTCGTCTGCAAGCGCGCGAGCGATCTTCTCGCGATCGACGCTTTCGATCACGTCGAACACTGCCACCGCGTCGGCTGCCTTATTGGACTGCAGCGGGCCGATCAGATGAAGCTCGATATCCGGGGTCTTCTCCTTCAGCGCCGGCCATTTGCCTTGCGCTTCCTGGACGCGGTTTTCGCCAAAGACGCGCTGGCCGCAATTGATCACTGGCTGAATGGCGTCACCATCGAAGGTTTTCGAGACGGCAACCAGAGTGACATCGGCGGCGTTTCGGCCTGCCTTTTCGGCTGTGGTGGCGATCCGTTGCTTGATGTCGGCAAGACGGGCTTCGATATCCATGGGAGGCCTCTGTTCTCTCTCAAACGATGATCTGCTCGTCCTACAGCATCGGCCCGAAAATCGAAATCGATTTTCGGAAAGCACGATGCGTAGATCAAAGAAGATAGAGCGTCCTTTGTGCGTCCAATAGGACGCACGGCGCTCTAAAGCGGGTGGCGCTTGATGCCAAGCATGATTGTCACCATTTAAGCGCTGTATTCCAAGTTTGCGCCCCCTAACGCCCTGCAAAACTTGACGCATCGGTCGTTTCATGGTGAAGGTCACCGCGCATTACCCCCTCGATACCCGGATTTCAGAAGTATGGCCATCGAACGTTATAATCCTCGCGACGCCGAGCCGCGCTGGCAGCAGCAATGGAACGAAGACAAGGTCTTCGTCACAGATAATGGCGACAGCCGCGAGAAATATTACGTCCTTGAGATGTTCCCGTACCCATCCGGTCGCATCCATATGGGCCATGTGCGCAACTATGCGATGGGCGATGTGGTTGCCCGCTACAAGCGCGCGCGCGGCTATAACGTGCTGCATCCCATGGGATGGGATGCCTTCGGCATGCCGGCGGAAAACGCCGCCATGCAGAACAAGGTTCACCCCAAGGACTGGACCTACCAGAACATTGCCACCATGCGTGGCCAGTTGAAGTCCATGGGACTGTCGCTGGACTGGAGCCGCGAATTTGCGACCTGCGACGTGGATTACTACCACCGTCAGCAGTCGCTGTTCATCGACTTCATGCAGAAGGGCCTGGTCTATCGCAAGCAGTCCAAGGTCAACTGGGACCCGGTCGACCACACGGTTCTGGCCAATGAGCAGGTGATCGACGGTCGCGGCTGGCGTTCCGGCGCGCTGGTCGAGCAGCGCGAGCTGACACAATGGTTCTTCCGCATCACCGATTTCAGCCAGGATCTGCTGGACTCGCTGGATGAGTTGGATCAGTGGCCGGAAAAGGTCCGGCTGATGCAGAAAAACTGGATCGGCAAGTCCGAAGGCCTGTCGCTGCGCTGGCAGACGGTGGCCGCCACTGCGCCGGAAAGGTTCAGTGACATCACGGTTTACACCACGCGCCCAGACACACTGTTTGGTGCTTCGTTCCTGGCGATCGCTGCGGATCATCCTTTGGCGAAAGCCTTGGCCGAGAACAATACCGCCATTGCCGAGTTCTGCGACGAATGCCGTCGTCAGGGCACGTCTCTGGCTGCTTTGGAAACGGCTGAGAAGCGCGGCATGGATACCGGCGTCAAGGTCGTCCATCCGCTGGATTCGTCTTGGGAGCTGCCGGTCTATATCGCCAACTTCGTGCTGATGGATTACGGCACCGGCGCGATCTTTGGCTGCCCGTCTGGCGACCAGCGCGACCTGGATTTTGCTCGCAAATATGGCCTGCCCGTAGTTCCGGTCGTCATGCCGGAAGATGGCGATGCAGCAAGCTTCACCGTTGGTGATACGGCTTATGTCGATGACGGCGTGATGATCAATTCCCGCTTCCTGGACGGCATGAAGACCACGGACGCCTTCGAAGCGGTCGTGACCAAGCTGTCGCAGCAGATGCTGGGTGACGCCCCACAGGCGGAGCGCAAGGTCAATTTCCGCCTGCGCGACTGGGGCATTTCCCGTCAGCGTTATTGGGGTTGCCCGATCCCGGTCATCCATTGCGAAGTCTGCGGCGTCGTGCCGGTTCCGAAGAAGGATCTGCCGGTCAAGCTGCCCGACGACGTCACCTTCGATGTCCCCGGCAATCCGCTGGATCGCCACCCGACATGGCGTCACGTCGCCTGCCCGCAATGCGGCCACGATGCGCGGCGCGAAACCGACACCATGGATACGTTTGTCGATTCCAGCTGGTACTTCACCCGCTTTACCGCACCTTGGGAGAATGAGCCGACCGATCCAAAGGTCGCCAATCGCTGGCTGCCGGTCGACCAATATATTGGCGGCATCGAACACGCGATCCTGCACTTGCTCTATTCGCGCTTCTTTACCCGCGCGATGAAGGAAACTGGCCATGTGGACGTGAAGGAGCCTTTCAAGGGCCTGTTCACCCAAGGCATGGTGGTGCATGAGACCTATCGCCTGGGCGAAGGCCAGAACGGTCAATGGGTCGTACCGGCCGATATCCGCATCGAGGATGTCGACGGCAAGCGTCGTGCCTTCATGCTGGAGGGCGGCGCGGAGGTGACGATCGGCTCCATCGAGAAGATGTCGAAGTCGAAAAAGAACGTGGTCGACCCCGACGATATCATCGCCTCTTACGGCGCCGATACCGCGCGCTTCTTCGTGCTGTCCGATAGCCCGCCGGATCGCGATGTGATCTGGTCGGAAGCCGGTGTCGAAGGCGCGCATCGTTTCGTGCAGCGCGTCTGGCGCATTATCGGCGAAGCTGCCGACGAATTGAAGACTGCCAAGGCAGCTCCGGCCACGGCAGGCGAGGGCTTGGCGATTTCCAAGGCCGCGCACAAGACGCTGAAGGCCGTACAGGACGATCTGGACAAGCTTGCCTTCAACAAGGCGATTGCCCGCATCTACGAACTGGTCAACGCACTGGCTGGTCCTTTGGCCGAGGTTGCCGCCGGTGGCAAGGCGGATGACGTGAAGGCTGCGGCGCGCGATGCCGCAGAAATACTTGTCCGCATGATTGCGCCGATGACGCCGCATCTGGCGGAAGAGTGCTGGAAGGTTCTTGGCAATTCCGGTCTGGTTGCTCAGGCGGCATGGCCTGTCTTCGTGCCAGCGCTGGTCGAAGAGAACGAGGTTGTTCTGCCGATCCAGATCAACGGCAAGAAGCGTGGCGAATTGACAATCGCCCGCGATGCGGATCAAGATACCGTACGCGCCGCCGTGCTGGAACTGGATGCCGTCAAGGCGGCACTCGCCGGTTCAGAGCCGAAGAAGATCATCGTGGTTCCACAAAGGATCGTGAACATTGTTGTTTGATGCCTACTCCAGATGGGGCCGCATAGCCGCCGCAGTGTCTGTCGTCGTTTTGTCTGGTGCGCTTGCGGGCTGCCAGGTTCGCCCGCTCTATGGTGTGGAATCGGGAACGCGTGAGAAGCTCGCCTCCGTCAGCTTCTCATCCGCTGGCGACCGCATCACTCAGGAGGTTCGCAACCACCTGATCTTCCTCGCCTATGGCGGGCAGGGCGCTCCCACCAAGACGGATTATCAGGTCAAGCTGGTGGTTTCCTCCAGCGCCAGCTCCACCGAGGTGACCAACGACACCAGCCTGTCGGTCGGCAAGAGCAACTATGACGGTCCTTATCCGGGTCGCGTGACGATGACCGGTCAATATGTGCTGACGCGCATGTCCGACGGTCAGGTTCTACGGTCCGCAAAGCGCACCGTCACCGCCATGCTCGACCTGCCGCAGCAGGAATTCGCCAAGATCCGTGCGATCCGTGACGGCGAAAACCGTGCGGCGCGTGAACTGGCAGAGATCATTCGCACGGACATTGCCGCCACGCTCAGCCGATAAGCTGCGATCATGACGGAAATCAAGTCTCATGAATTCGAACGCTTCGCCGAAAATCCGGCGGAGCGTTTTCGCATCTTTGTCCTATATGGACCGGATCGCGGACTGGTATCGGAACGTGCTGCGATCATTGCAAAAAAGACCGGTATCGATCCGAATGATGCCTTCGCCTCGCTGAAACTTGCCGTCACCGACCTGCAGGGCGACCCTGGACGGCTTTTGGACGAGGTGAACGCCATTGGCCTCTTTGGCGGCGAAAAGCTTGTCTGGGTCAAGGGTGCGGCCAATGAAAAGCCGTTGGTCGATGCGCTTCAGGTGCTGGCGGATAGTCCGCCAGAGACAAGCTTTCTCATTATCGAGGCAGGCGACCTTAAAAAAGGCACGGGGCTTCGCAAGATCGCCGAGCCCTCACGCGCTATTGCCGCCATTCCTTGCTATGCCGATGATGCAAGATCGTTGAACGCGTTGATCGATCATGAGCTTGCCGATGAAAATTTAAGGATCACGCCAGCGGCACGACAGCGACTAATCGAGTCGCTGGGTGGCGACCGCATTGCCTCACGCAATGAGGTGAAGAAACTGGCGCTCTACTGCCGTGGCCGAGATGTGATCGAGGAAGACGATGTCGAGGCGATCATTGGCGATGCCAGTGCGGTGTCTGCGGACGACACCGTGGACGCGATCCTCAAGGGCGATCGCAACGGCTTCTTTCACGCTAGCCAGAAGATCATCTCCTCGAAGACGCCGATCTTTCTGGTGCTGCAGGGATGCCTAAGGCAATTTCAGTTGCTCGACCAGATGCGGGCCGAAATGGACGAGAAGAAGCTTCAGGCAGGCCAAGTGATGCAGACGCTTGGGCGCGGCATTCATTTTCGCCGCAAGCCGATCATCGAGCGTGCGCTACGCACATGGCAGCCGGCCGCGATTGCCAGAGAAATGAACCGGTTGCAGTCAGCGATCCTGCAAAGTCGCCAGCGTCAGAGCCTGGAAGAGAGCGTGGCGCTTCTGACGCTGCTTGCCACAACCCTGCAAGCGGGCAGGGGCAGCTGATCTTTCTATCGATCGAGAGAAATGAAAAAGCCTCCGCGGCGGGTGCCGGGAGGCTTTTAATATTTACACAGAGCTGACTTGTATCAGTCGCCTTTGCCAGGCTCAGCGGAGAAGTAGAGGTCGAGCTTGCCCTCGACGCCGTCCATCTCCTTGGCTTCCGGCAGCGGATCGCGCTTGACTGTGATGTTCGGCCAGATAGCAGCATATTCCGCATTGATTTTCAGCCACTTGTCGAGGCCCGGCTCGGTATCAGGCTTGATTGCCTCGGCGGGACATTCCGGCTCGCATACGCCGCAATCGATGCATTCGTCAGGGTTGATGGCGAGAAAGTTTTCACCTTCGTAGAAGCAATCCACGGGGCAGACTTCAACACAATCAGTGTATTTGCAGCGAATGCAATTATCGGTCACGACATACGTCATGAAGAACTCCAGAATATGCAGGCCGGGTCAGTGGCTTTCGAACACAAGCCTTCGCCCGGAATTCAGACAGGGCATTTTCGCAAGTGACGTAATGCCTTTGACCCAAGATAGCAAGGATAAACCATGCTGAAAAAAGCGAGCAAAATAGTCGTTTATTCTAATCTGGATCGTTATCGCTCTCCGAGATGAACCTGTCTAGCGCCCGGCGTTCCTTCTTGGTCGGACGACCGCTGCCTGGCTGGCGAACAGCCTGCTCCAGCAGGGTCAAGCGATCCTTCGGTTCGCGGGGAGGGGTTTGATCGTCATACAGAAGCCTGGCCTCTTCATAAGGCCCGCGCCGCTCGCCCGCCGCCTTGACGATGAGAATGCGGTCCATCCGCTCGACGGAGATATCGAGCTTGTCACCGGGCTTCACCATGTGGCTGGCTTGGCGGATGGGCGCGCCATTGACCCGGATATTGCCCGACTGAATGTAGCTCTGGGCAATCGATCGGGATTTTGCCATACGGGCGAAGAACAGCCACTTGTCGAGGCGCTGACGCCCGGCTTCGAGTGGCTGTTCCTTTTGACCCATAGACTTACTTCTTCAGCTGCTCCTTGAGAGCAGCGAGCTTGGCGAAAGGCGAATCCGGATCCATCGGCTTTTCCTTGCGCGGTGGCTTTGCCTCGAAACGCTGCTGACCCTGCGGCTTGCCGCCGCGATCGTTGCGTTCGGGACGATCCTTGCGCTCGCCCCGATCAGGACGATCGCCACGATTGTTGTTGCCGCGTGCCTTATTGTCCGGACGGCCGCCTTCGCGCTTGCGATCGCCATCACGGTTAGCGTCACGATTGGTATTGTGGCGGTTGCCTGGACGACCTTCGCCCGTTTCGCGACGTTCGCCTTCGCCGCGGTTACCAGCACTGCGGTTGCCCGGGCGGCGGTTATCGCTGCGCTGATTGTCGTTGCGGCCACCTGGACGCCACAGAAGGACCGGCTTCGGCTCAGCGTTTTCAGCCGTCGCTTCCTCGCTCTTGCCTTCTTCAGACGTGCTTCCTTCGGTTTTCGGCTCTTCAGCCTTCACCTCTGCAGCTGTTTCGACCGGCGCTTCGGCAGAGACTTCCTGTTCGGAGGCATCGGAGGCGTCCGCATCGTCATTTGCAGCGTCTTCAGCTGGAGCGGCGTCTGTCGCACCTGCCTTGGCAGGCTCGCCGCTCTGTGCGGCCAGGAAAGTCGCTGCCTCTTCTGCAGAGACCTGATCGGCACGGTAGCCGAGACCCTTGAGAATCTCTTCCATGTCGTCCAGCGTCGCGCCGAGGATCGACAGCATTGCTGTGGTGGTGGTGAAGCGGCGACCGTCATAGGCGCCTTCTGGGCGCGGTTGCTGACCGGGCTTCCACTGCAGCAGCGGACGGATGAGGTCTGCCAGGCGCTCAAGAATATCGATGCGCACGGCGCGCTTGCCGAGGAAACGGAAACCAGCAAGCTTGTAGAACATGCGCTCGAAGCCGGGATCGGTCACCACCGAGGTGCGGCCAGCGGCCAGAACCGGAATGAGATCGCCATAGCCCGGCTTGCCAAGTCCGTCATTCTTCAAGGCCCAGAGCAGTGTCACGAGCTCGGCAGGCGCCGGCTTCAGAAGTGCAGGCAGAAAGACGTGATAGGCGCCGAAGCGGATGCCGTAACGGCGCATGGAAGCGCGCGCGTCCTGATCGAGCGTCTTGACCTCCTCGGCCACATCACGACGGAACAGGATGCCGAGATTTTCGACCAGCTGAAACGCCAGGCCCTTGGCAAGACCCTGCAGGTCTTCGGCACGAGAAATATCGTCGAGCGGCTTCAGAACCGTTGCGATCTGATGATTGACGAAGCGCTCGATGCGGGCAAGTGCGTGGTCACGCGCATTGCCGCTCAACTGCTCGTCGGCCAGCATGATGACGCGTGGCTTCATGATGTTGTCGCCGGCGGCCAGACGCGCCACGGGCTCACCGAGCCAGCGGACGAGGCCGTCCGAGCTCAAGGCGAGGTCGCCGTTGCCACTGGCATGGAGACGGGCGGCACGCGCCTCGTACTCCAATGCGAGCGCCTTTTGCGCTGCCGCCTGCACGGCCTTGGCATCCGGGCCTTCGGTTCCCGAAACCGGGGTGAACCGGAATCCCGCCAATTGACCGACATGATGTCCTTCTACGAAGACATCACCATTCACACTGATTTCAGCTTCAAGCATCGCATTCTCTCTTAGGCGCCTCATGAGCACAGATGTCCTGCGATCAACAAAGCGTTTCGTCAACCTTTCATGTAGCGCATCGGACAATCGATCCTCGATTTCCCGTGTCTTTTCTTGCCAGTGTGTCGGATCGGCAAGCCATCCTGGGCGGTTGGATACATACGTCCATGTTCTGATCTGCGCAATCCTGGCGGAAAGCGTGTCGATCTCACCGTCTGTCCGGTCGGCGCGGCGCACCTGTTCGGCCATGAAATTCTCATTGACCGTACCGCGTTTCACCAAATCGAAATAGAGGGTCGAAATCAGATCGGCATGTTGTGCAGGCGCGATGCGGCGATAGTCCGGCAAAGCGCAGGCTTCCCACAATCTTTCGACACGCTCCGGCGTCGTGGTGACGTCGATGATCTCCGGATAGCGCGCCAGATATTCAAGCGCCTGCTGGTCGATGGCGGGAAGCGCACGTGACAGGCCCTGCACCGTTGGTGCGGCGTCAAGGCTCGCCTGGAGATTTCTGATAGATGAGAAATCGAAATTCTTGGTGCGCCATTGCAGCACTTTGACCGGATCGAACTCGTGTGATTCGATCCGCTCCACCAGTTCATCGTCCAGCGGATCGACCCGGCCCGTGACGCCAAAGGTGCCGTCGCGCAAATGACGTCCGGCACGACCGGCGATCTGGCCCATTTCAGCCGGGTTCAGATTGCGGAACTGGTAGCCGTCGAATTTACGGTCCTGGGCAAAGGCCACGTGGTCGACATCGAGGTTCAGACCCATGCCGATGGCATCGGTCGCGACAAGGTATTCCACATCGCCATTCTGATAAAGGCCGACCTGGGCGTTGCGGGTGCGGGGAGACAGCGCGCCAAGAACGACGGCAGCACCGCCGCGCTGACGACGTACCAGTTCGGCAATCGCATAGACCTCGTCGGCGGAGAAGGCGACGATGGCCGAACGCTGCGGCAGGCGGGTGATCTTCTTCGAGCCCGCATAGAAGAGCTGTGAGAGGCGAGGGCGCTCGACCATCACGATGCCCGGCAGCAGCTTTTCGAGAATGGGCCGCATAGTGCCGGCACCCAAAAGTAGCGTCTCTTCCTTGCCGCGCAAGTGCAGGATGCGGTCGGTGAAGATGTGGCCGCGTTCCAGATCGCCCGCGAGCTGTACCTCGTCGATGGCGACGAAGGCGGCATTGGTTTCGCGCGGCATCGCTTCCACTGTACAGACGGAATATTTGGCGCGGGGAGGGGAGATCTTCTCTTCGCCGGTGATCAGCGCGACGTTGTTGGCGCCGACCTTTTCCACCAGTCGCGTATAGACCTCGCGCGCCAGCAGGCGCAGCGGCAGGCCTATGACCCCGCTTCCATGCGCCACCATTCTTTCAATGGCATAATGGGTCTTGCCGGTATTTGTCGGTCCAAGAACGGCCGTTACACCGCGGCCGCTCAAGATCATGGGGCGAAAATTCAACGTACTATCCGCGAAAACGACGATGCTGCTACTCTTCGGACACGGCGTGAGGGCGCCCGCATTTTAGTCCTTCACACATGGCAATCGAGAGGGCCAAACGCAAGGACGAAAGCGTTATCAGCGGCGTCTTCGCTCATTTGATTGCCGGATACGGTCGCGCAAAACGCTTTTTTACCGAGAAACGCCAAAGCCACAAGATTCGGAACAGGTTGAGAACGAATCAGAGACGAATCGCTGACTCCAGAAGATTCAGTCTTTGTTCACGGCAAGATGTGGCTTTCTCTGCCGTCAAAGCCACCAGATGCTGAATCAGATGTCGCTAAAGAACGATGCCGGCTACAGAGGTTGTCCCGCCAGCAGTTTTGGGCCATTGCGATCCGAGGTTCCGGCAGCTTGGCCGATAAAGTAGGATTTGAGCGCTGGAATCCGGTCGACGAGGCCAAGCCCGAAATCGCGCGCGACGCGGATAGGGCCGACATCGTTTGAAAAAAGACGGTTCAGCACGTCGGTTGTCACGCCCATACGCACGGTATCGAAGCGGCGCCAGGACTGGTAGCGCTCCAGCACGTTGAGAGAACCGATATCGAGCCCGATGCGATCGGCCTCGACGACGGTTTGCGCCAGCGCTGCCGCATCCTTGAAGCCAAGATTGAGCCCTTGGCCGGAAATTGGGTGAATGCCGTGAGCGGCGTCGCCGGCCAGCGCAATGCGCGGTGCGACGAAAGCGCGGGCGAGCGTGAGGCCAAGAGGGAAAGCGCGGCGCGGACCGACAGGGCGGATGGGTCCGAGCTTGTGGCCGAAGCGCCGCTCAAGCTCTTCTTCGAAAATCAGATCGTCGGACGCAACGAGACTGTCGGCGTCCGCAGTACGTTCGGTCCACACCAGCGAGGAGCGATTGCCTTTAAGCGGCAGGATGGCGAATGGGCCGGACGGCAGGAAATGCTCTTCCGCGCAGCCATTGTGCGGGCGTTCGTGCTCGACAGTGGTGACGATGCCAGACTGGTCATAAGCCCAGTGGACAGTCTTGATGCCAGCCATGTCGCGCAGCGCCGATTTGACGCCATCACAGGCAACCAGCAGACGTGTCTCAACCGACGACCCGTCGGAAAGAGAAATCATGTTGCTTTGTGGTCCTGCGGAAAAGCCGGTAACGCTAAGGCCATGGCGTATCTCGATGCCGAGTCGCTCGCAAAGACTACGCAGAGCGCCGACCATGGCGACGTTCGGCACCATATGCGCAAAGGGCTGGCCTTCCGCCACATCGCCATCGAAGGTCAGAAACACCGGACGAACGGGATCTGCCGTGCGCGAATCCGTCACGATCATCTTGTTGATCGGCTGTGCTTCCGGCTCCAACTCCTGCCAGATGCCGAAGACATCCAGCATGCGGCTTGCGGCCGCAATGATTGCGGAAGCCCGCACGTCTTTCTTCCAGACGTCTTCGGGCGCAGCCTCGATGACCTGTATGCCCAGATGCGGCGCTGCCTGCTTGATGGCGACAGCAACGCTCAAGCCCACATATCCGCCCCCGGCAATCACGACATCAAGCATTGCGTCTTCTCCTGCGCCTCGCGTTCTTGTGCATAGTGTCCTCCCATTATAGACCATCCCATCACGTCTTCATACAGCCGGAGCATGCCGAAATGTCGCATTCTTCTCATTCATCAAGCCCGATGGAAAATCTTGTAGCCACGCTTGATCTTGAAAAACTTGAAGAAAATCTCTTCCGCGGCACCAGTCCGCAGGTCGGGTGGCAGCGTGTCTTTGGCGGTCAGGTCATTGCGCAGGCATTGATGGCAGCGCAGCGAACGGTGGATGCGGACCGCTATATCCATTCGCTGCATGCCTATTTCATGCGGCCGGGTGATCCTCTCGTGCCGATCGTCTATCAGGTCGATCGTATTCGCGATGGGGCAAGTTTTGCCACGCGACGCATCGTTGCCATCCAGCATGGCCATGCGATCTTTTCCATGTCCGCCTCGTTCCAGATTGAGGAAGGCGGTTTCGATCATCAAAGCGAAATCCCGAACGTCCCGCAGCCGGAAAGCCTGATGAGCGAGGCGCAGTTGCAGGAAGCCTTTCTCGCTAATGCGCCGCCTGCGATCCGCAAATACTGGGAGAACAAGCGGCCGATCGAAATCCGCCCTGTGTCGCTCACGCATTATATTTCCAAGGAAAAGCTCGACCCCAAGCAGGATATCTGGGTGAGAGCGGTCGGCGATGTGCCAAACGACAGGCATTATCAGGCAGCCGTTCTCGCCTATCTTTCCGACATGACGCTGCTCGATACGTCGCTTTATGCTCATGGAACGACCATCTTCGATCCGACGATCCAGGTAGCGAGCCTCGACCACGCCATGTGGTTTCACCGCCCCTGCAAGTTGGAAGACTGGCTGCTCTACACGCAAGACAGCCCGAGCGCATCTGGTGCTCGCGGATTGACCAGAGGCAGCCTTTTTACCCGCGACGGCGTCCTTATTGCCTCGATGGCGCAAGAGGGCCTGATTCGCAAACGAGCAAATGACTAAAAAATACTCAAATTAAAAAAATCGCCCATAAATTGCTCGCCTAAAGTGCGGACAATTGCCTGTTTTGCGGCCGAATTATTTATAGTCTTTACTTTTCAATTGCTTATGTCCCTCGTGCGCAAACTGGCACGGCCTTTGAATATAGAGTGGCAGTCGCTGTTACTGATCTGCCAGCGGCAAGGAGAGTCGGCTCCATGCCGAGCACAAACAAAGGATGGGAAACCAGATGAAAATTGTGATGGCCATTATCAAGCCGTTCAAGCTGGATGAGGTGCGCGAGGCTCTCACCGCCCTCGGCATTCAGGGCCTGACCGTCACCGAGGTCAAGGGTTACGGACGTCAGAAGGGGCATACCGAGATTTATCGCGGTACCGAATATGCGGTCAGCTTTCTTCCCAAGCTGAAGATCGAGATCGCGGTGGCGTCCGACGTCGTGGAAAAGGCAGTCGATGCAATCGCATCCGCGGCCAAGACGGGGCAGATCGGCGACGGCAAGATTTTCGTCTACTCGATTGAACAGGCAGTGCGTATCCGCACCGGCGAAACGAACACAGAAGCGCTTTAAAGCTCGGCTGACAGGGGAGTCCTCACACTATGAACTTCAAGAAAATTTCCACACTCAGCGCGCTTAGCGCCGGTGCGGCAGCCCTCCTGGCGCCGGTCATGTCTTTTGCACAAGACGCCGCGGCCCCCGCAGCGGCCGCTGCCGCCGCGGTCCCGGACAAGGGCGACACCGCCTTCATGTTCCTCTCCACCCTTCTGGTGCTGTTCATGGCCGTTCCGGGTCTGGGTCTGTTCTACGGCGGTCTGGTTCGCGCCAAGAACATGCTTTCGGTTCTCATGCAATGCACGGTCATCGCTGCGACCGTCATGATCGCCTGGGTCGCCTACGGCTACTCCTTCGCTTTCGGCGGTTCTGAAAGCCCGTTCTTCGGCGGCTTTGCCAAGCTCTTCCTCGCTGGCGTCACCAAGGATACGACCGCTGCGACCTTCTCGCAGGGCGTCGTCATTCCCGAATACATCTTCGTGATGTTCCAGATGACGTTTGCAGCCCTGACACCGGCGCTGATCATCGGTGCCTTTGCCGAACGCATCAAGTTCTCTGCCTCGATCCTCTTCTGCCTGCTCTGGGTCACCTTCGTCTACTTCCCGATCGCCCACATGGTGTGGGATGCCAAGGGCTATCTCTTCGGCCTCGGCGCACTTGATTTTGCTGGCGGCACGGTCGTTCACATCAATGCCGGTGTCGCCGGTCTCATCGGTGCGATCATGGTTGGCAAGCGCACGGGTTACGGAAAGGACATGATGGCTCCGCACTCCATGACGCTGACTTATGTCGGTGCAGCCATGCTGTGGGTTGGCTGGTTCGGCTTCAACGCCGGTTCCAATCTCGAAGCCTCCGGTGGCGCGATGCTCGCAACCGTCAACACCTTCGTCGCCACGGCTGCTGCCATTCTCTCCTGGTGCCTGGTTGAAAGCTTCACGCGCGGCAAGGCTTCCATGCTGGGTGCGGCTTCCGGTATGATCGCCGGTCTCGTTGCCATCACGCCTGCTGCCGGTATTGCTGGTCCGATGGGCGCGATCATCATGGGTCTGCTCGTCTCGCCGATCTGCTACTTCTTCGTCTCGGTGGTGAAGAACAAGTTCGGCTACGACGATACGGCTGACGTCTTCGGCGTTCACGGCGTTGGCGGCCTCTTCGGCGCTCTCGCAACCGGCATCTTCGCCAGCGCGTCTCTCGGTGGCGTCGGTTATGCCGGCGAACAGACCATGGGCGGTCAGTTCATGGTTCAGGTTCAGGCTGTCGTCATCACCATCCTGTGGACGGGTATCGGCTCTGCGATCCTCTACAAGATCGTCGACATCATCGTCGGCCTGCGTGTGCCGGTCGAAGCAGAACGCGAAGGTCTCGATCTCGCGTCCCACGGCGAAGCTGCCTACCACAACTAAGATCATTCGGGTGCCTGCGCACCCGAACCTTGCTTTATCGAAGCCCGGCGATCGCCTCGCCGGGCTTATTCTTTTTGACGCGCTGAGCTTGGTAAACGAGTTTTCCCGTGGTTAATGCCGCATTAACCACCATGCCGCTACTTTGCCCTGTCATCCCTGCTTCGGTCACGAAGCTCCGGAAACACTAAGGACGACAGGTTCAACATATGGGCAGAGTGAATTCTCCGACATTCGAGGGCCGCGACAATCGCTTCGTGCTGACGGCATTCGTCGTGCGACAGATCATGGCGCTGTGTGGTTTTGCCGTTCTGGCAGCATTGGCGCTGGGCGTGACGGCACTCGCGACCTGGAATGTGGCTGACCCCAGTCTTTCCTACGCGACCTCCAACGAGCCCACCAACCTGCTCGGACATAGCGGCGCGATCTTCGCCGATATCATGATGCAGTTTCTCGGCCTGTCGTCGCTGATTGCCATGTTGCCTGTGCTGTCTTGGGCCTTCGTGCTGATTTCCGGCCGAAAACTGACGCGTATGCCAGTCCGTTTGACGGCGTGGATCGGCGGTGCCTTTATCGCTTCGGCTGCGCTTGGCTGTTTTCCGGCCCCTCAGACATGGCCGCTGCCTAACGGGATCGGCGGCGTCATCGGCGACATGATCCTGCGTTTCCCTGCGCTTTTTCTCGGTGCTTATCCTACTGGCACCACAGCGACCGTTCTTGGCTCCATTCTTGCCGTGCCTGCTGCCTGGCTGATGCTGATCGCCTCCGGACTTCTTGGCGCCCTGGATCAGGATGCTGAGGAGCCCTTCGCGCCGCAGGCTGCCACTGCCAGCAAGGTCCGCAAGGTTCAGGAGATCGAAGAGGACGACGAAGATGACGGCGAGGGCTTCTTCGCCAACGCCCTGGCCTTTGGCGCGCTTGCTCATTACTGGTACATCACCCAGGCAAGGTTGCGCCGTATTCTGCGTCTCAAGCCCAAGTCGCTCACCAATGAGTTCGAGCAGCCTTACGATTTCAACGACTACGAATTCGGGACACTAAACGAGCCATCGCGATTGAAAACAGCGATCAACCGTCTGGAAAGAGCGGAGCCGTCCTTCGAGGAACGGGCAGAAGCGCGTGCCCGACGGCAGGCACCATCCGCCAACGGCGGCGATCTCGACGAGCCCTTCGATGACGAGGATAGCCTGCCGGATGGCATACTCTCCGGCGATGCGCCCTTTGCCGCGCGACCCGCACCGGGAAGCCCAACGCGCATTACCGCGCCACCTGCCCGACCAAAGCCGAGCGAGCGGGTTGCACGCGAAGCGCAAACCTCCTTCATCTCCCCGGATGGCTTCCAGGTCCCCTCAATCCACCTGTTGGCCGAGCCAAAGAATGTCGTCAAAGACAACACGCTGAATGCAGACGTGCTGGAGCAGAATGCCCGCCGTCTGGAAGGCGTACTGGAAGATTTCGGCGTCAAGGGCGAGATCATCCACGTGCGTCCTGGCCCGGTCGTAACACTTTATGAGCTTGAACCTGCGCCCGGCATCAAGTCTTCGCGCGTCATCGGTCTGGCGGACGATATCGCCCGCTCGATGAGCGCCATTGCCGCCCGCGTTGCCGTCGTTCCTGGCCGCAACGCCATCGGCATCGAGCTTCCCAACCGCACGCGCGAGACGGTTTTCTTGCGCGAACTGGTCGGCTCGCGCGATTTCGAAAGCAGCAAGGCCAAGCTGCCCATGGCACTCGGCAAGACCATCGGCGGCGAAGCCGTCATCGCCGACCTCGCCAAGATGCCGCATCTTCTCGTTGCCGGTACCACCGGCTCGGGCAAGTCGGTGGCGATCAACACCATGATCCTGTCGCTCGTCTATCGCATGACACCGGAACAGTGCCGCCTGATCATGATCGATCCGAAGATGCTCGAACTGTCGATCTATGACGGCATCCCGCATCTGCTCTCGCCTGTCGTCACCGATCCGAAGAAGGCCGTCGTCGCCTTGAAATGGACGGTGCGGGAGATGGAAGAGCGCTACAAGAAGATGTCGAAGATCGGTGTTCGCAACATCGACGGCTTCAACACCCGCGTTCAACAGGCGCTCGATAAGGGCGAAGTTCTGATGAGAACCGTACAGACCGGCTTCGACCGTCAGACCGGCGAAGCCATGTATGAGACGGAAGAATTCGATCTGAAGCCGCTGCCCTACATCGTCGTCATCATCGACGAAATGGCCGACCTTATGATGGTCGCGGGCAAGGATATCGAAGGGGCAGTTCAGCGTCTGGCGCAGATGGCGCGCGCCGCCGGCATTCACGTCATCATGGCGACCCAGCGTCCGTCCGTCGATGTCATCACCGGTACGATCAAAGCGAACTTCCCGACGCGCATATCCTTCCAGGTCACCTCCAAGATCGACAGTCGCACCATTCTTGGTGAGCAGGGCGCGGAGCAACTGCTCGGCATGGGCGACATGCTCTATATGGCGGGCGGCGGGCGCATCCAGCGCGTTCATGGTCCCTTCGTTTCGGACAATGAAGTGGAGGAGATCGTCTCTTACCTCAAGACGCAAGGTTCGCCCGACTATCTCGAAGCGGTCACCGAAGAGGATGAGGACGAGGATGGTGGCGGTCCCGCAGGGACCGGCAACATGGCCGAGTCCGACGACCCCTACGATCAGGCCGTGGCCGTCGTATTGCGTGATGGCAAGGCCTCGACATCTTACGTCCAGCGCAGGCTTGGTATCGGTTACAACCGGGCTGCCTCGCTGATCGAACGGATGGAACAGGAGGGCATCATCGGCCCTGCCAACCATGCCGGAAAGCGCGAAATCCTCGTGCCGACGGAGAATGATTAAGCCTCACGTACCGGATGCGCCACCGCGGGTTGGTCTTTGGCACCCGCCGCCTGTGTGCCGGTTCAGTAACCGCAACCAGGCGTGTGCTTTCGACGTTATAGCCGTCGCTCCATGTCATGAAGCCGCCGTGTTTTTTCGGCACATGGAATGCGATGAAGGAGAACAGAATGAAGAATACCCGCTCGGTCGTTTCCGCTCAGCATTCCGGCCTTGAAAGCAGCATGACGCGCAGAGCTGTGATGACACTGTTTTCGGCAGCGGCAGCCTCTGTAGCGCTCTCGCCGGTCGCGGCTTTTGCCCAGGGTGCAGGTGACGGCGCAACGGCGCAGAAGATCGCCAATCACTTCTCGTCGGTCAAGACGATGATGGGCGAGTTCGTTCAGTTCGGCCCGCGTGGCGAACAAACCGGCGGCAAGTTTTATATTTCGCGGCCCGGAAAACTTCGCTTCAACTACGAAGACCCGTCGCCCATGCGCGTGATTGCGGATGGCCGCAACGTCGTCATCGGCAATATGAAGCTGAAGACCTGGGATCTCTATCCGCTGTCCAAGACGCCGCTCAGCCTCTTGCTTTCCGACAAGATCGACCTTAGCAACCAGAAGGTTCGCAGCGTCAAGGAAGAGTCCGATCTGATCACTATCGTTCTCGGTGATAAAAGCATTTTCGGCGATTCCACCATCACGCTGATGTTCGACCCGAAAACCTTCGACCTCCGTCAATGGACGACCACGGACGCTCAGAACAAGGACACGACCGTGATGATCTTCAACGTTCAAACGGGCGTGAACCTCGACGACAAGGTTTTTGCCATCAACTACGAAGACGTCCGCAAACGCGGCTGACGATCGCTCGGCAGAAAGCGGTTTCCGTTTTATGTCCGATGTTATAAGCCTGCCTCCACTCAAGACGAGACGGAGCGTGAGGCATGGCTTTTTCAATAACCACCTGGAACATCAACTCGGTGCGGCTACGCATGCCGATCGTCGAGCAATTCCTGGTGCGTTACAAGCCAGACGTTCTCTGCTTGCAGGAAACCAAGTGCCCGAACGGCGAATTCCCGCTGAAGCCTTTGCGAGCGCTCGGCTACGAGCACATCATTATTCACGGTCAGAAGGGCTATCACGGCGTTGCAATCGCTTCGAAGCTGCCGCTCACAGAAGATCATCGCCAGGATTACTGCGGGGTAGGGGACGCCCGCCATATCTCCGCGCTGGTAGAGGTCGGCAGTCGCCGCATTCGCCTTCATAACTTTTATGTCCCGGCAGGTGGCGATGAGCCGGACCGGTCGATCAATCCGAAGTTCGGCCACAAGCTCGACTTCGTGGAAGAGATGAAGGTGCTGAGCGCTGACAGTAGGCCTGGCACTTCGTCTATCCTGGTCGGTGACTTGAACATCGCTCCGTTGGAAAACGACGTGTGGTCGCATAAGCAATTGCTGAAGATCGTCAGCCATACGCCTGTCGAAACGGAGGGGCTCATGGAGGTGATGAAGCGCGGCAACTGGCTCGACCTGATGCGGCTCAACGTGCCGGAGACGGAAAAGATCTACACGTGGTGGAGCTATCGGGCCAAGGACTGGGAGGCCGCCAATCGCGGCCGCCGTCTTGACCATATCTGGTCATCGCAGGATTTGGGCCCGTCGCTCGACCGCATAGAAATCCTGAAGGAAGCCCGCGGTTGGAACCGCCCTTCTGACCACGTGCCTGTCACGGCACATTTCAAGTTCTGAAGATAGCGCCTCTTAGAGAAAGCGCTTTTGCATCGCAGCCGCACTGGAGGCGAGCGCCGCGATATTTCCGCGGATGCGCTCGGTCACCACCTGTGCCACATCCGGAAATTCCTCGATCATACGATGGAAAAGAATACGGGTGATGCGGATGACCTCGGAATCCTGGCGCGCAACGGCCGTAAACTTGCGTTCGCACAGGGTGAAGAGCGCGAGTTCCGACAGAAGGCAGCCACTGCCGACCGTTGCCTGGATTTCGCGCGTACCGTCACGGTCCTCGGTCCAGAGATCGAAGCTTCCATGACAGACGACAAAGGCGCATTCGGCGGGAGAGTGCTGGCGAAAGAGCATATGCCCTTCAGCAACGCGCCGGCGCTCTGCGCCAAACGCGATCAGCCTCAGCTGGTCCTCGCTGAAACCCTGAAACAGCGGCACCTGCGCGAAAAGCTTGATATCGTCGTTCAACGCCATGAGCTGGTCCAGATGGGAGATCGAAGTCGGAAGCCGCGTCTCTCAAACAAGGGCACACGGTCCGACTGGTTTTCAACCAATGTGAGCGCCAACACAAGGGGGCATGCCACAAAAGGCCCTAAGGGACGATTTTGTAGCCGCCGTTCTCGGTGACGAGAATTTCCGCATTTGACGGATCGCGCTCGATCTTCTGACGAAGCCGATAGACATGGGTTTCAAGCGTGTGGGTGGTGACACCCGAATTGTAACCCCAGACCTCTTCCAGCAAAACGTCGCGTGTAACGACGGCGCTGCCAGCGCGGTAGAGGTAGCGGATGATGGCTGCTTCCTTTTCCGTCAGACGGATCTTCTTGCCGTCTTCCGTGGTCAGCAGCTTCTGGCTTGGCTTGAACTGGTAAGGTCCGACAGTAAAGACCGCGTCTTCGCTTTGCTCGTACTGGCGCAGCTGCGCACGGATGCGAGCAAGGAGGACTGCGAAGCGGAAAGGTTTCGTCACATAGTCGTTCGCGCCAGCCTCGAGACCCAGTATGGTGTCGGAATCGGTATCGTGGCCGGTGAGCATGATAATGGGAGACTTGAAGCCGTTCTTGCGCATCAGCTTCACGGCTTCGCGCCCGTCCATGTCCGGCAGGCCCACATCCATGATCAGCAGATCGACCTGCGCGGATTTTACCGTCTGTATAGCGTCGTTGGCGCTCGCGCCAGTGAGAAGCGAGAACTCATCATAGGGCGAAAGCTGTTCGGCAAGGGTGTCGCGCAGATCGTCGTCGTCATCTACCAGAAGCAATGTACGGGCGGTCATAGAATGCCTTCACCTTTCCTATTTAATTTCCAAACCAATTCAGCGGTTTGCGCGCTTCGCGTCAACCCTTGTGCGGCAATAACGCCGTGCTATGACGTCAGGGTGAAGCATCTTCAAAGCAAAATCTCGTGAAGAAGAGTGATGACCAGAAAGATTAAATCTCGAGCCCCACTTCCAAGACTTCTCGTTCGTCCCTCCCCTTTAAGCAAAAGTCGAGCGATCGTTCAGCTAGGTCACTTAACGTTTCAGGCTGCGATTGGTCGCAAGGGTCGCACCGCTTTCAAGTGCGAAGGCGATGGTAAAACACCGATTGCCCAGATGCCGCTGCTTTACGGCTTCATCCGGGGAGAGCGTATGCGGACGGTTCAAACTCGCTTGACATTGCGCAGGGCGGTAAAGTCGATGTTGTGGTGTGATGAGCCAAGCGATCCGAACTACAATCGGATGGTCAAGGCTCCGTTCAAACCGAGCCATGAGGAGATCTGCAGGGAGGACGGCCTTTACGACGTCTGCCTGGTTCTCGACTGGAACGTCAGATGCAGGCAGCGCAATCGTGGCTCAGCCATCTTCATGCATATGATCCGTCCGGGTTACGAGCCGACTGCCGGCTGCGTCGCGCTTCACCCAAGAGATATGCGCCGTCTTTTGTCGCACCTTCATAGAGGACAGATTATCCAGGTTTTATAGTGCCTTAGAGAAAGATCGACGCATCGAGAGACCCTCAACACAGAATGGCCATCTTTGCGAAAGAAACAAAAAACCCGCCACGAAGCGGGCGGGTTTTTTGACATTCTGTAAGTGACAAGCCTTAAGCGGCTTCTTCTTCCGGCGCGTCGTCTTCTTCGACGGCCTTGCCGCGCTTGGGGCCTTTATTGAGGTTGACCTCGACAAGGCGAACAGCTTCGGTCTCGGACATCTTGTTCACGGCTGCAATTTCGCGGGCCATGCGGTCGAGAGCGGCTTCGTAAAGCTGACGTTCGGAGTAGGACTGCTCAGGCTGGTTCTCGGCGCGGTAAAGATCGCGAACCACTTCTGCGATGGCGATCAGATCGCCGGAATTGATCTTGGCGTCATATTCCTGCGCGCGACGCGACCACATGGTGCGCTTGACACGTGCCTTGCCCTGAACAACCTTCAGCGCACGCTCAACGAAATCCCCTTCGGACAGCTTGCGCATGCCGATGCTGACAGCCTTGGCGACAGGCACCTTGAGGCGCATCTTGTCTTTCTCGAAATCGATGACGAAAAGTTCGAGCTTCATGCCCGCGACTTCCTGTTCCTCGATTGCCGAAATGGTACCGACACCGTGAGCGGGATAAACGATCGCTTCTCCGGTTTTAAAACCGTGGCGCGCTGGAGATTTCTTCTGCTGGGTCGTCATTCGTTTTAAAAACTCCCTGTTACATACACCCGGGGGTTTCCGGGGTCGGGTCGGTCAGGCCCGGATGAGACGGGGGAAACCGTCAGGTGACTCCGCACTGGTCCAGCCAAGCACGCAAAAAGAACCCATCTTGCAATCTGGGGATCGATAACACAAAAGTAGGATATGTCACGGAAACCGCGTGCAATTGATGATTTGCTTTCGTGGTGTTTTAGGGCACACAAGTGCCGCGCTGTGGATCAGTTTTATCTGTCTACCACAAAAATACGTGGAAATCAATAATTTGCTTCCACCGTGACTCTGGAGTCACAACAAGGATTATTCAGACGTTAACATCAAGCGCACAATAAACCATCGAAATCGAGCGGCCAAGCGGGGTCAATCGATTAAATTCCAAGCGCTTCTTTAAATTGTCGATTGCCACTTAAACTATTCATAATTCCGAGCCAATATCCGATTCGAGTTTGGGGAAAATCATGATTTTTCTCCCTTTTATCGTCGAGATGGACGGATTTTCGGAAGAAAGAAGGCAAAATGGGCTACCGAAGCAACCCAAAACGCGACAAACAGCTCGAAAAAGCAAAAAATCTGGCGCAAGCCAATGGCAAGCCCTTTATCGATCCAACTACACTTTTTAGTCGTGCCAGCACTGACGATATCGAATACTATTCGCCGGAGATGCTGGCGCTCGCGGCAAGCCATACATCGAGCGAATTGTCGCACTGGAAAGACGGTCGTCCCTATATCGGCATTGCGCAGGTCGAGGGTGTGTCTCCGCGTGAGGTCCCGGTTTCCGTTCTCACGATCATCGGGGGCAATATGCCCTTCCTTTATGACTCGATCATGGGGGAAGTGACCAGCAGCTATCGTAGCCTTTATCTCGCAATCCATCCTATCATGGTGGCCGATGCCCAGGCGATTGGCGGCTATAGGCTGGCCGATCCGGACACCGATGCAGCGCAAGACACTATCAGCCTCATCCAGCTGCATATCGCGCCAATCTCATCTCAGGCTGCAGACGCATTGAAAGAGCGGCTTCGCTTTGTTCTAGCCCAGGTTCAGTCTGCCTATAGCGACTGGAAGCCAATGTTGGCCAAGCTCGATGAGGCGCTGCACGAATTGAAGGAGCGCGGTTCCTCGCGCCGCAAGGCTGACCGCGCAGAAGCCACAGAATTCCTCGAATGGCTACGCAAGGACAATTTCACTTTTCTCGGCATGCGCGACTACATCTATTCCGGCAAAGGAAGTTCGGCGAAGATCGAGCGCGGCGACGGTGTCGGTCTCGGAATCTTGAGCGATCCTGATGTGCGCGTGCTGCGGCTTGGCAAGGATGCTGTTATGACAACGCCGGAAATCCTGGCGTTTCTGGACGGCCCGGATTTTCTCATGGTCACCAAGGCCAACGTCAAGTCGCTCGTCCATCGCCGCGCCTATATGGACTATATCGGCATCAAGCGTTTCGACGCTGATGGCAACGTGATCGGCGAACTGCGCATCGTTGGCCTGTTCACTGCAACCGCTTATACACGCTCGGTCAGGGATATACCCCTTCTGCGCGCCAAGGCCGCCGAGGTGGAAGAGCATTTCGGCTTCGACCCCAACAGCCACTCGGGGCGCATACTGCACAACACGCTTGAATCCTATCCGCGTGACGACCTCTTCCAGATCGAAACCGATCTTCTGGTTCGCTACACAGAGCAGATCATGGAGCTTGCCGACCGTCCGCGGGTGAGGGTGCTTGCCCGTATCGATCGTTTCGACCGCTTCGTCTCCGTCATCATCTATGTGCCGCGAGAGGAGTATAATTCCTATGTGCGCGAAAAGATCGGCGACTATCTCGCCCGCGTCTATGACGGCCACATCTCCGCCTATTACCCGGCGTTTCCGGAAGGGGCACTGGCCCGCGTTCACTTCATCGTCGGGCGCAGTAATGGCAAGACCCCGCGGATTGCGCAGGACAAGCTGGAAGATGCCGTCAGCGATATCGCCGCACGCTGGATCGATCATTTCACCGCACTCTCAGAGCCAGGCGCTCCGTCGCTCGATGTCGATCAGGCCTATCAGGAAGCCTTCACACCAGAGGAAGCGATCGGCGACATGCCCGATATCGTCGCCACCGCCAAGGGCGAGCCGGTTCGCATCGAGTTCTACCGTACGCCTGAGCAGGCTCAGAACATTCTCTCGCTGAAGATCTTCCACCGTGACGGCCATCTGCCGCTGTCGCGCCGCGTGCCGCTTCTGGAAAATCTCGGCTTCAGCGTCATCAGCGAACGGACGTTCGATATCGGCGTCCTTTCCGGCGATCATACCGATGTCATCGTTCTTCATGATATGGAGCTGAGGGTTCAGCCGGGCGTGACGCTTGATCTTTCCGTCAATGGGCCGCGGCTTGAAGAGGCGTTTCTCGCCGCCTTCAACGGCACTGTAGACAATGACAATTTCAACCGCCTGATCATTGCCGCCGGGCTGACGGTACGCGAGGTTTCGGTGCTGCGCGCCTATGCGCGCTATCTGCGCCAGACGGGCATCGTCTATTCGCAGGAGCATATTTCCGAGACGCTGTTCAAATATCCGGCGATTGCGCGGAGAATTTTCGAACTCTTCGCCCATGGTTTCGATCCGAAGCTCGGTGAAAAGGCGCGGCTGCGTAAGCTGTCCGATCTCCACAAAGCCATCGAGGCCGATCTTTCCGGCGTGCCCAATCTGGATGAGGACCGCACGCTTCGTCGCTACGTGAACGCAATCGATTCCACGCTTCGCACCAACTACTTCCAGCGCAACGAAGACGGTTCGCCAAAGGCGATGCTTGCCTTCAAGTTCGATCCGAAGCTTCTAGATGGACTGCCGGACCCACGTCCCTTCCGTGAAATCTTCGTCTACGGCACGGAGGTGGAGGGCGTCCACCTGCGCTTCGGCAAGGTGGCACGCGGCGGTCTTCGCTGGTCGGATCGTGGCCAAGATTATCGCACGGAAGTTCTTGGTCTCGTCAAAGCCCAGCAGGTAAAGAATGCCGTCATCGTGCCGGTCGGCGCCAAGGGCGGGTTCTTTCCAAAGATGCTGCCTGTAGGCGGCAATCGCGACGAGATCTTCAATGCCGGCAAGGATGCCTACAAGACCTATATCCGCACGCTTCTGTCCATCACCGACAATATCGTAGGCGATGATGTTGTTGCGCCTGTTGATACGGTTCGGCTCGATGGTGACGACCCCTATTTCGTCGTTGCTGCCGACAAGGGAACGGCGACCTTTTCCGATACCGCCAACGGGCTTGCCCGAGAGGCTGGTTTCTGGCTCGACGATGCCTTTGCCTCTGGTGGGTCTGCCGGTTACGACCACAAGAAGATGGGCATCACCGCACGTGGCGCCTGGGAAACCGTCAAGCGCCATTTCCGCGAAATGGACACCGATATCCAGACCACGCCATTCAAGGTCGTTGGCGTGGGTGACATGTCCGGCGACGTCTTCGGCAACGGCATGTTGCTATCGGAAAAGATCGAACTGATCGCCGCGTTCGATCATCGTGATATCTTTATCGACCCGACGCCGGATACGGACAAATCCTTTGCCGAGAGAAAGCGGCTCTTCGAACTGCCGCGTTCAAGCTGGCAGGATTACGACCGCTCGACACTTTCCACGGGTGCGATGATCATTTCGCGAGCGGAAAAATCCGTGACTCTAACGGCGGAAGCTGCGGCGGCCATCGGTATCGACAAGACGGTGGCGACACCCTTCGAAATCATGACGGCGATCCTCAAAGCTCCTGCCGATCTCCTGTGGTTCGGCGGTATCGGAACCTATGTGAAGGCGGCGGTTGAAACCAACGCAGAGGTCGGAGACCGTGCCAACGATCCTATCCGCATCAATGCAACGGAAGTGCGCGCCAAGGTGATCGGCGAAGGCGCCAATCTCGGCATCACCCAGAAGGGTCGCATCGCCTATGCGCTGTCCGGCGGACGCTGCAACTCGGATGCCATCGATAATTCGGCGGGCGTCAATTCTTCCGACGTCGAGGTCAATATCAAGATCGCGCTGGCATCTGCCGTCAATGACGGTCGCCTGACCTTGCCTAAGCGCAATCAGCTGCTGGCCTCCATGACGTCGGAAGTGGCGCAACTGGTGCTGCGCAACAATTACCTGCAGTCGCTGGCGATCTCGCTTGTCGAGCGTAAGGGCAGCGGCAACCGCGAGGAGCTCGGCCGTCTGATGGCGGCACTGGAATCCTCCGGCCAGTTGAACCGCAAGGTCGAAACCCTGCCGAACGATGCGGAGTTTAGCGAGCGCTATGCTTCGGGCAAGTCGCTGACCCGGCCGGAAATCGGCGTGCTGCTCTCTTACGCAAAGCTGACCCTGTTCGACACGCTGGTGGCAAGCACCCTGCCGGACGAACCCTATCTGCAGCACCTGCTGACCGACTACTTCCCGAGCAAGATGCAAAAGACTTATGCGGGCGATATTTCCAGCCATCGTCTGCATCGCGAAATCGTCGCCACTGTCCTTGCCAACCAGGTGGTCAACCGTGGTGGTCCGGGTTTCGTGCAGAAGCTGGTGGATGCGAGCGGCCTGCTGGCGCCTGCCGTCGTCAAGGCCGCGATGATCGTCGAGGATGGCTTCGGTCTCAAGCGGCTGTGGGGAGAAATCGACGCACTTGATGGGCAGATTTCCGGCGACGTGCAAAACGATCTCTATGCCAAAATTATGGGGATTTTCGGCGACGCGACGCGGCTTTATCTCCAGACGGCAGGCACCATCACTGGTGCCATGCAGGACGAGGTGGAGCGACTGAGAAGTGCCATCAAGACGCTGTCTCCGGCTGCGGCAAAGTATCAGGATGAAATCGGTCTTGCCGAAGTCGCTGGCGTTTCACCTTCGCTGCTCAAGGAGTTGGAAACGCTTCGATTGCTGGTCTATGTCCCGGAAATCATGCTGATTGCTGATCAGGCCGGCACGACATTGGCGCGGGCTGCGGAAAGCTATGCCGCTGTCTCCACCACCTTCCGCGTCGCAAGGCTTCTTGATGCCAGCCAGCGGGTAAGCCCGGCTGATCACTATGAAAGCCTCGCGCTGCTGCGCAGCCAGGACCAGATTGCCTCATCGCGTCGCCGTATCGTGGTTTCTGCGCTGACCGAGCATGCCAAGGAGAAGAACCCGGTGCAGGCGTGGTATTCAGCCGATCGTGTCCGCGTCAATCGCATCGTCTCGGAACTAGCTGCGCTGAGCGATAGCGGCGAGACGAATCTGGCACGGCTCACCGTTGCCGCTGGTCTGCTTTCGGATATAGTCCAGACCAGAAACGTGTAAGCTCTCATAGTAAAACGATCCGGCCACAACAGGCCGGGTCGTCTGCGTGCGGAAAGGCAACCGAATGACTTCTTCTTCCCGCACGGGAGAACCGACGGCAGCACCAAATGCCGACGCCCCAAAAACGGATGCCAAAGGCATATGGGGTTGGATGCTGTTCGACTGGGCAGCGCAACCCTTTTTTACCGTCGTCACCACCTTCATTTTCGGACCCTATTTCGTCGCGAGGCTGACGGATGATCCGGTCTCGGCGCAAACGCTTTGGAGCAATGTCGCGACCATCTCGTCGGTGGTGATTGCGATTTTCTCTCCGATTCTCGGATCGATTGCCGATCAGTCGGGTTCGCGAAAACCCTGGATCGCGTTCTTTGCCGTCATCAAGATTATCTGTCTTGCGATGTTGTGGTTTGCCGCGCCCGGATCGCCCGTGCTTTGGCCCGCACTGTTCATGATCTTTGCGTCGATTGCGGCCGAATTTTCCATTGTCTTCAACGATTCCATGATGCCGCGTCTGACGACACCTGAAAATGTCGGGCGGATTTCCAACACCGCCTGGGGGCTCGGTTATCTTGGCGGGATGATCGTACTGATCTTCATCGTGCTGTTCATGGCAGCCAGCCCACAGACGGGCCTTACCATCATCGGCCTGCCGCCGCTTTTCGGTCTGGACCCGGCAACGGGAGAGGATGCCCGCATCACCGGACCGATCGCCGCGATATGGTACTTCATCTTTATCCTGCCGATGTTCTTATTCACGCCAGACGTCAAGAAGGGGTTGCCGCTTGGGCGGGCCGTGCGCTCGGGCTTGTCGGAGTTGAAATCCACGCTGAGGGAGTTACGCCACCGCCCGCTCATCATGCGTTTCCTGATCGCGCGGATGCTATACCAGGACGGCGTCAACGGGCTGCTGATCCTCGGTGGTGCTTTCGCGGCTGCCATGTTCGGTTGGGCGACGATGGAAATCGGCATTTACGGCATCATTCTCAACATCGTCGCCATTGGCGGCTGCTTTGCCGCCGGCCGGCTCGATCAGCGGCTCGGCTCACGCACGATGATCATCGTCAGCCTGCTGCTGCTGTTGCTGGCAACGCTTGGCATCGTCTCGACCGAGAAGACATCGACACTGTTTGGCCTGCTGCAGTTCTCGACGGAGGAAACCCAAGGCCTCTTCAGCAGTGGGGCGGAGAAGGCCTATCTGGTCTATGGTGTTCTGATCGGCCTTGCCTTCGGCCCGGTGCAGGCCTCGTCACGCTCCTATCTGGCTCGCAACATTACCGTTGCCGAAGCGGGTCGCTACTTCGGTATCTATGCGCTTTCCGGGCGCGCCACTAGCTTCATGGCAACGCTGATGTTTTCCGCAACCACCTATATAACTGGCTCCGCCCATGTCGGCATGGCAACGCTGATCCTGTTCCTGGGCGCTGGATTTATGCTGCTGCTCAGGGTGTCGAAGACGATCTAAAGCGTGTCGCGATCTTTCAGCTTCGCCCCACGCTTTGGTTTTGTCGCATGTCGTTGTCGCAAACCGCTCAACAGTTTCGCGCTGACCGAGTTTAAAGCTGATCGAGCTTGGTCTGGAGGTTGCGCAGTTGTGCCTTCAACTCGTCGATCTCGGAGGCGTCAGGCTTGCGCTGTTCCTTCGGCGCCGATGCAGGGGCTGCAAAGGGCGTGAACATCTGCATCGTCTGCTTGAAGAGTTCGGTATTGCGCTTGATCTGCTCTTCCATCAGCTGGAACGGTGCCGAGAAATTCTTCGTCAGCGACGGGTCGCCGAACGCCTTGCCCATATGCTCCTGCATATGGCTTTGCTGCTCGGAGAAGGTCTTCATCGAATGCTCGAGAAAGGTCGGCACGACCATCTGCATCTGATCGCCGTAATAGGAAATCAACTGGCGGAGAAAAGCGGTCGGTAGCAGCGTGTTGCCGGTCTTGGCTTCCTGTTCCACGATGATCTGCGTCAAGACGGCGTGCGTGATGTCTTCAGATGTCTTGGCGTCCTGAACCTTGAAGTCCTCGCCGCGCTTGACCATTTTCGCCAGGTCTTCCAGCGTCACGTAGGTGCTGGTGCCGGTATTATAGAGACGCCGATTGGCGTATTTCTTGATAATGGTCTCGCCGCCATGTCTTCCCATGCTCGCCTCCTCGCGATGCCGGTATTGCGCATTTTTTTGGTGTTTTTACTCTTCCCATCCAAAAGACTATGCTGAAACAAAGGCATCTGACAAATGGTTTGTGCGATGCAGCAGTCACTTTCTTGCGCAGCAATTGTACAGCATGTCGATGTTGCTTTGCGGCGTGCCATGAAATCAACCTCGCCAAATTGACTTGCGCTCCAAGCTTTGACAGTCTCGCGCCAAAATTCGGGAGAAAACATTCATGGCTTCATCCTCCATCGTGATCGCAAGCGCTGCCCGCACGCCGGTCGGTTCATTCAACGGGAGCTTTTCCAACACGCCGGCGCACGAACTCGGCGCAGCCGTCATCACCGCTGTTCTGGACCGTGCAGGCGTTGCCGCGACCGATGTCGATGAGGCGATCCTGGGACAGGTGCTGACCGCAGGCGAGGGACAGAATCCCGCGCGCCAAGCGGCACTGAAGGCTGGTATCCCGCAGGAGGCAACCGCGTTCGGTATCAATCAACTTTGCGGCTCGGGCCTTCGCGCCGTGGCACTTGGCGCTCAACAGATCGCGCTTGGCGATGCTTCCCTGATCGTGGCAGGCGGCCAGGAATCCATGTCCATGGCACCGCACTGCGCGCATTTGCGTGGCGGCGTGAAGATGGGCGATTTCAAGATGATCGATACCATGCTGAAGGACGGTTTGATCGATGCCTTCCATGGATATCACATGGGTATCACGGCAGAGAATATCGCTCGCCAGTGGCAGCTTTCGCGCGAAGAGCAGGACGAATATGCGGTGCGCTCGCAAAACCGCGCAGAAGCTGCACAGACAGCCGGGCGTTTTGAAGACGAGATTGCCCCCTTCGTTATCAAGGGCCGCAAGGGTGATGTGACGATTGCCGCAGACGAATATATCCGTGCGGGTGCCTCGCTCGAGGCGCTGACGAAGCTGCGCCCGGCCTTCGACAAGGACGGCAGCGTGACGGCTGGCAATGCCTCCGGACTCAATGATGGCGCAGCCGCCGTGCTTTTGATGACGGAAGAAGAGGCTTCCCGACGCAACATCCAGCCGCTGGCACGCATCGCGTCGTGGGCCACCGCCGGTGTCGATCCACAGATCATGGGAACTGGCCCGATCCCTGCCTCGCGCAAGGCGCTTAGCAAGGCAGGTTGGTCCGTTGGCGATCTCGATCTGGTCGAGGCAAACGAGGCCTTTGCCGCCCAGTCCTGTGCCGTGGTGCGCGACCTCGATCTCAACCCGGAGATCGTCAACGTCAATGGCGGGGCGATTGCCATCGGTCATCCGATCGGTGCGTCTGGCGCGCGTGTCTTGAACACGCTCGTTTTCGAAATGAAACGGCGTCAGGCAAAAAAGGGCCTTGTGACACTCTGCATTGGCGGTGGCATGGGCGTTGCCATGTGCCTAGAGGGTCTGTGATCGTCTGAAAACATTGAAATGCCATGTTGGCCCCTCTAAAGGACCACGCATTGAAATCGAGGGCCTTGAAGATGAGCCGTGTGGTATTGGTAACGGGTGGAACGAGCGGCATCGGCGCAGCAATCGCCAAGGCCTTCCAGGCAGCGGGTTACAAGGTCGCGGTGAATTACGTCTTTACCGAGGATCGCGCCGAAGCCTTTCGGCAGACAACCGGCATCCCAGCCTTTCAATGGGATGTGCGGGATTACGATGCTTGCGTGGCGGGCGTGGGGGAGGTTGAGCGAACGCTCGGACCGATCGACATCCTCGTCAACAATGCCGGCATCACGCGAGATGCCATGTTCCACAAGATGACGCCGCAGCATTGGCGCGACGTCATCGATACCAATCTCAATGGCGTCTTCAATATGACCCATCCGGTCTGGCCTGGCATGCGCGAGCGCGGTTTTGGGCGCATCATCACCATATCCTCGATCAACGGACAGAAAGGCCAGGCAGGACAGGCGAATTATTCCGCCTCCAAGGCTGGCGATATCGGGCTGACGAAGGCGCTGGCACAGGAAGGCGCGGCGCGCAATATCACCGTCAACGCAATCTGCCCCGGCTACATTGGCACAGAGATGGTGCGCGCTATTCCCGAAACCGTTTTGAGCGAGCGCATCCTCCCGCAGATCCCGGTCGGTCGATTGGGTGAGCCGGACGAGATTGCCCGATGTGCGCTCTTCCTTGCATCCGATGATGCCGGGTTCATCACAGGATCGACACTGACGGCCAATGGCGGACAGTACTTCGCCTAACGGACGGCGAAAAAGAGATCACAAACCCGTGAGATCGGATGCCTTTCGCCGATTGAGTTCATCGGGCCGATCAACGCGCTGCTCATCAAGAATCTGCTAAATAGATGAAAAAGACGAAATTTTTCATCTAGTTTAGAAGCGATCTAAGCCGATCACTTGTCCAATCGCGTGATTGTTTTTCTTGACATCGAATGTCCTGTTTTGGTTTAACAGAAAAAACAACGCGTTGGGTCACACAGGCATTGGATCATGCTGGTTTGTAGCTGCAATTACATCACCGATAACGACATTCGCGATGTCATCAACGAGCTTCTGGACGAAGACTGTTGGCAGCTCATCGTTCCTGCGAAAGTCTATCACGCCATGCAGAAGCGCGGTCGTTGCTGTGGCTGTTTCCCGACTGTCGTCGACCTGATCATCAAAACGACGGAAGACTATCATGCACGTCGGCACTCGACTGAGGCCGAAGTTTTTGATTTTATGTCCCGCTTGAAACAATTACATGAAGACCACAGGAGAGCGGACATTGAAAGGCGACAAAAGAGTCATCGAGCAGCTTAACGAGGCACTGTTCCTCGAACTCGGTGCGGTGAACCAGTACTGGCTTCACTACCGGCTGTTGAACGACTGGGGCTACACGAAGCTCGCCAAGAAAGAGCGCGCCGAGTCGATCGAAGAGATGCAGCACGCTGACAAGATCATCGATCGCATCATCTTCCTCGAAGGCCATCCGAACCTTCAGACCGTAGCGCCCCTGCGCATCGGCCAGAACGTCAAGGAAGTGCTGGAAGCCGATCTTGCTGGCGAATATGACGCTCGGACAGCCTACAAGAAGTCTCGCGACATCTGTCACGACGCTGGCGACTACGTCTCGATGAAGCTGTTCGAACAGCTACTCATCGACGAAGAAGGCCATATCGACTTCCTCGAAACACAGCTCGATCTGCTCAACAAGATCGGCGAAGCCAAGTACGGCCAGCTAAACGCCGACTCGGCCGATTCTGCCGAATCCGAGTAATTCTGACAGACGATTGAAAAAGGCGGCAGAGATGCCGCCTTTTTTGTTGCCGTCACTTGGCTGCCAGATGGCGGAACTGGTCCACCACCTGCTCATAGACCGACCGTTTGAACGGGACGATGAGGTCTGGCAGCGTTTCCATCGGCTTCCAGTCCCAGGCGTCGAATTCCGCTTCGTTACTGCCGGGCGGTGGGTTGATCTGGATTTCGCTTTCGTCGCCATCGAACCTGAACGCAAACCATCTCTGCGCCTGGCCGCGATATTTGCCGCGAAGCCCGATGCCGATCAGCTGCGGCGGCAGATCGTAATGGATCCAGTCACGCGCCTCGGCCAGCAGCGTCACCGTCTTCATGCCCGTTTCTTCATAGAGCTCACGAATGGCGGCAGCCAAAGGGGCTTCTCCCTCGTCGATGCCGCCCTGCGGCATCTGCCAGAGTTGAGGCGACCCATCGAACTCTGAATTGCCTTGCGAGATACGGCGTCCGGCCCAGACGAGGCCCTTATCATTTAGAACCATAATACCGGCGCAGGGGCGGTATGGCAGATCGGCTGCTGTGATCGACATTTTCTAATCCGGACGTTGTTGGGTGATGGGGAAGACTTACTGTTTGGCGTCTTGCGAAACAAGCGCGGAAACACCAACGATCTCGATGCCGCGACCAGCTGCCTCGACCGACCATTTGGAAATGGCGGCAACACTTTCATCGAAGGCAGAGGCGACGCCGATAGCGGAGCCGTTTCTGCGGGCAATCCGCTCCAGATCGTCCAGCTTGCGCAGAATGGCTGTCTCGTTCACCTGATCGTCCAGTTGCAGATCGGCAAAGCCTGTCGGCGTGGAAACGGCCTTCGCGATTATGCTGGTGCGCGATTGCGCCGACGAACCGTCATCCAGAAAGAGCAGGCCACGTTGGCCAATATCGCGAAGGACGGGTTCAAGCGACTTGTCATCGGCCATGAATCGCGCGCCAAGATAGTTCATCACGCCGGTATAGTTGGTGATCTTGGCCATGGAGCGGTGCAACCGCTCGATATTGACCTTGGGCGGATCGGAAATGAGCAGCGTATCGGGGCCGGGATTGGTGCCAGGATAGCCGAAAGGCTCGAACGGTATCTGCAGCAGGATTTCATGACCTTCGCGGCGGCCCTCCTGCATCCAGCGCTGCAGGCTGTTCCCCGACGCGGCAAAGCCGAGGGTGACTTCAGGCGGAAGTTCCTTGATGGCCTTCTGCGTGCCGGTCTGGCTGAGCCCCAGGCCACCAACGACGATAGCAATCCGGGTGCCGCGCGCACCGGACCAGGGTCTGGCGTACTGATCCATCGGTTTCAAGCCGTCGGCGCTGACAATCGGCAGTCTGCCGAAGGGGCTATCCTCCAAAAGCTCGTCATTCGGCCGCATGGCCACGCGTGGATCCTGCCCAACCGTCTGGCCGGTCATCAGCACAGGCGCATTATCGGTTCTGTCCTTCGGCGAAAAGACGGAGACGACGTTGCCGTCCGACATGGTATTGCGCTGAACATTGGCGCCGGAACGGCCACTTTGCAGGTCAACGGCGTTACCGTCGTTTGCGGTTACCGCCTGGTCCTGCGGCGCTCCCGCCGGTCCGAGTGTCACGTCCGGCGCGGTGGAGCTTTTTGCCAGATTGCCTGGAGAGAGAGCCGTGTAGAGGGATAGTCCGGCCACACCGCCGCCAACAAGAATTGCAAGCAGCATCGACACAGAAAAGCGCCGGAAGAACCCGGCGCTCTGTTTACGCTTCCGACCCATGAGCGGTTTACGCAGGTCTGATGACAATGATGTTTCCGTGGCTGATGCGTGGGTAACGTCTGAGCGGACATGAAAAGGCACCGGCCTTAGGCCAGTGCCTTTGATGTCCTACTGCTTGTTGACGACTGCCTTTTCCGGGTTCGGCGGGAAGGATGGGTCGTTCTTGGTGCCATGCAGCAGGTCCAGCGCATAGTTCAGCTGGATGTCGTCCTTGGCTTCCGGCGGAACGTAAGCTGCGGAACCCGAGCCCTCTTCGGTTTCGCTCTGGCCCTGGATGTGGCCGCGAAGGCTCGATTCCCCTTCAGCGCGAACACGGCCCTGAAGTTCTGGCGGCAGCGGCTGTTCCACCTTGATGTCAGGCGTAATGCCGGTACCCTGGATGGATTTGCCGGATGGCGTGTAATAGAGCGCCGTCGTCAGACGAAGCGCACCGGTTTCGCCCAGCGGAATGATCGTCTGGACCGAGCCCTTGCCGAAGGACCGCGTGCCGACAACCGTTGCGCGACGCAGATCCTGCAGCGCGCCGGCAACGATTTCAGACGCCGACGCCGATCCACCGTTGATCAGAACGATAACCGGCTTGCCATCGGTCAGGTCGCCAGCCGTTGCATTGAAGCGACGGGTTTCATCCGGGTTACGTCCGCGGGTGGAAACCACCTCGCCGCGCTCCAGAAACGCATCGGAAACATTGATCGCCTGATCGAGCAGACCACCCGGGTTCAAGCGCAGATCGAGCACATAGCCCTTGAGCTTGTCGGCCGGTACATCCTGCTTGATCTTCTTGATCGCCTTTTCGAGATCGTCATAGGTCTTCTCGGTAAAGGAGATGACGCGCAGATAACCGACATCGCCACCTTCGACGCGGGACTTGACCGCGCGAACTGCGATGATGTCACGCATGACGGTGATGTCGAGCGGCTTGTCGGCGCCCTGACGAATAATGGTAAGCTTGATCGGCGTCTTGACGGCGCCGCGCATCTTCTCGACCGCTTCTTCGAGCTTCAGGCCACGCACCGGCTGACCGTCGATTTCGGAGATGAAGTCGCCTGCGAGAATACCAGCCTTGGCGGCCGGCGTATCGTCCATCGGCGAGATGACCTTCACCAGTTCGTTTTCCATCGTCACTTCGATGCCGAGACCGCCGAACTCACCCTTGGTCTGGGTGCGCATGTCATTGGCATCTTCGGCATTCATGAAGCTCGAATGCGGATCGAGCGAGCTCAACATTCCGTTGATGGCGTTTTCGACCAGCTTCTTGTCATCCGGCGGCGTTACATATTGCGCACGCACGCGCTCGAAGACATCGCCGAAGATCGACAATTCCTTGTATGTGGAAGGGCCTGCGGCCTGCGCCGGCAGGCTGGCAGAATAGATAACGCTCATCGCTGTGGCGCCCATGAGCCCACCGATGAGAAGAAGCGAAGCCTTACGAATCATTACGCGCCCTTCCGGTATTTTTTGCGGACCACCAGGGTTGAGAATCAACCGGCACTCCGTCCTTTCTGAATTCAATGTAAAGCGTTGGCTTGTCAGTTTCCAGCGCCAAAGCCGCTGCACTTGCCACTCTTTTTACGCCCATGGAGGCAATCGGTTCACCGGAGAAAACAAACATGCCCTGCCGCGTTCTCACATTGTCCATGCCTGTCAGGACCAGATGATAACCGTCACCAGCATTGAGGATGATCATGCGGCCGTAGCTTCGAAATTCTCCAGCAAAAACCACGAAGCCGTCCGCTGGTGCTGTAACGAGTGCTTCCGGGCCGGTCGCGACGACGATTCCCTTGGAGAAATGCCCGGTTCCATCGGCATCGCCGAAGCGTCGAAGCACTTCGCCTGAAACCGGCATTGCCAGCTTACCCTTCAAGCTCGAAAACGGATATGCGGGCGCAATGCGGTTTTTATCGGGCGTTCCAGCCTCGCTCTGCGCCTCCAATTTGTCACGTTCAGCAGGCGGAAGACGGGCGATCCGCTCTTCTTCCAAACGCGCCTTTTCCTTGGCCTCGCGTACCGACGATATCTCGTTTTCGAGCGATGAAACGAGGCCTTCAAGGCTTGTCGCCTTGCTGGCAAGTTCTTCAGATCGCTTGCGTTCTGCTTCCAGTTCGGCTGCGGTCTGGCTGTTCTTCTTGTCGTTTTCGGCGCGCAGCAGATCGAGGCGTTTTTCCTCCTCCAGACTTGCCGTCATCATGCCTGTCAACTGCTCACGCTCCACAGCGATCGCCTGGCGCAAGTCAGTCAATTCTTTGAGAGCGGTGATGAGCTTGTCGGTTTCGGCCCGGATGCCCGGAACCACAGCTCCCAGCAGGATCGCGCTTCTGACGGAGGCGAGCGCATCTTCAGGGGACACCAGAAGGGCGGGTGGCGGGTTGCGGCCCATGCGCTGGAGGGCGGCCAGAACTTCGGCCAGAACGCCGCGGCGCTCGCGAAGTGACGCCTTTACGGAATCCTCGCGCACGCTCAGCTTTGCCAGCCGGTCCTGCCCATCATTGATTTTGGCTTCCAGATCCTTGCGTCGCTGGGCGGATGCGATCAGCTCTTCCTTGATCCTCGCGGTATCCTGGTTCAGCGCCGCGATGCTCTCTTCAAGCTGGCGCGCCTTGTCTTCAGACAAACCAATACTGTCCACCAGTTCCTCCAAATCCTGGCGGTTCTGGTCACGGCGCGTCTCCAGTTCCTGCAATTCGCTTGGCGTCTCTGCCGGTTGCGTGGCTGGGGGTGTGGCCGGCGCTGCGTCCTGGGCGGAAGCTTGGGGCGTGTGAAGGGATGCGGCGCCAAGGACGACAAGTGCCACGCCCGTCGTCAGCGCAAGCCGGAATTTGTCGCACGTTTGACCCATGACGTCGTTCTTCTACCCGCTCGATAAGATTGGCGACCATACGCTGCTTCGCGGCTTTGCGCCAATAGGCATGAAAGCCAGCCGACATAGATGCGCGTTTGCGACGAAAGCATGTCGGTGAGAGCCGCAGAGGGGAGATTGTCTGCAGCATCGGCCCGAAAATCGAATCGATTTTCGGAGAGCACGATGCGTAAATTCGAAAAGTTAGAGCTTCCTTTGTGCACCCTGAAGGACGCACAAAGGAAGCTCTATACGCGGTGGTAGGGATGGCCTGATAAAATGGTCACGGCCCGGTAAAGCTGTTCGGAAATGAGGAAGCGCACGATCTGGTGCGGCCATGTCAGCTTGCCGAGGCAGAGCGTGGCGGCTGCCTTCTCCGTCAGCGATTGGTCCAGCCCGTCCGCACCGCCGATTGCGATGATGACATCGCGCTTGCCATTATCGCGCATGGTGGCGAAAAGCTCGGCGAAAGCGGGACTGTCGAGCGCCTTGCCGCGCTCGTCCAGAAGGATCAGTGCGGCGCCATCGGCCAGGTGCTTTTCCAGCATCGCCGCTTCTTCGCGTTTGCGCGTATCCGGGTTGGAGGCGCGGCTTTCCTGCACCTCGATCATCTTGCCGAATTCCAGCCCGATGGCCGGGCCGGCCTTGGCGAAGCGATCCAGGTAGCGAGACGCAAGATCTTTCTCGGGGCCGGATTTCAGCCGTCCCACCGCAAAAATTGAAATCCGCATTCACATATCAGCCCGTTCGCAACCCTGTAAGGCTGCGGTTTGTAGCAGAACTGGCTGCGGATTTCCATGCGACCGAGAAAAGCCTTCGGTGTAAAGCGTGTCGCGACCTATCAGATTGGCGCTTACGCCTTATTCCTATGCTTCATCGCATGTCGTTAATGCAAAACCGCTGCATATATTTGCGCGGCATGCTCTAACCCGCGATCAATGCAGTGTTTCTTCCTCGATGTCCGGGGTCGCCCACATCTTTTCGATGTTGTAGAACGCCCGCACTTCTGGACGGAACACATGGATGATGACATCGCCTGCGTCGATCAGCACCCAGTCGCCAGCCTCCAGGCCTTCAACACGCGCGCCGCCGAAACCCTCATCCTTCATGTCGGTGATGAGATGTTCGCAGATCGCCGTCACATGCCTGCTCGAACGCCCGGACACGACCACCATGTAGTCTGCCAGCGCCGACTTTCCGGCAATGTTCAGGGAAACGATATCTTCTGCTTTGGAGTCCTCGACACTCGCAAGGACGGTTTCCAGGGCACGACGGGCGGCATCGACGCCACTCTCCTGGCCCTTCGGGATAGCGCTGTAAGCTCTTCCCTTGGTGTGTACTGTTGTCAGAGGTTTTCCTTTCCGAAATGACAAAACAGATACTGAGCGCCGCGATTCACAACGGCACACAGTAAAGGTGGCATCATTATATTCACTTTTCAAGATGGTGGGCCGTAGCGCAGAGGCTCATACTTCATTTATGCCCGTTGCGTATGGCAGTGGAACTCAAGGTCGAGCGCGGACCGTGAATGAAAACCCAAGCGGGGGCGTCCTTCTTCCACAAGACCCCGGCATCGTCCTCATCGATCCGCGCATGGCTGAAGGCCTGCGCCATGGTGGAGGAGAGGTAGGCAAGCGTTGCCCCCGGGCGGTCGATGACGGCAATTGGAAAGGTCTCAGCAATCACGCGCCATTTCTGCCAATGGTGGAAGGTCCTCAGATTATCCGCACCCATGACCCAGATGAAACGGGCGTGCGGATTTCGCGCTTTGATCTTGGCGAGCGTATTGGCCGTGTAGCTGACCCCAAGGGTCTGCTCGAATGCGGTGATCTTGATGCGCGGATCGGTGACGAGGTCCTCACAGGCGGCGATCCGTTCGGCAAGTGGCGCCAGTCCGGTCTTGCTCTTCAGCGGGTTGCCTGGCGTCACCATCCACCAGAGTTGATCGAGGCCGAGACGACGCATAGCGATTTCCGCCACCAGTGCGTGGCCATCATGCGGGGGATTGAAGGACCCACCAAATAGCCCGATCACCATGCCGCGCTCGGTGTGCGGCATGGTCAGGTAACGTTGGTCAAGAACCGGATCAGCCGCCAAATATCAGATCCGCGTCTGGCCGGTGCCGTGCACACGGTATTTGAAGGAGGTCAACTGTTCGACGCCGACCGGACCGCGCGCATGCATCTTGCCGGTCGCAATGCCGATTTCAGCGCCCATGCCGAACTCTCCGCCATCGGCAAACTGCGTGGAGGCATTGTGCAGAAGAATGGCGCTATCGATCTCGTTGAAGAAGCGGGCAACGACTTCTGGATCTTCGGCGATCACCGCTTCGGTGTGGTTTGAGGAATAGGTGCCGATATGCTGTATCGCACCGTCGATACCGTCCACCAGGGTCACCGATATGATGGCATCGAGATATTCAGTGCGCCAGTCTTCCTCATTCGCCAGCGTCACGCCTGCAACGGCGTTTTGCACCTCATCCGAACCGCGTACCTCGCAGCCTGCCTCCAGCAGGATTTTTACCAGAGGTTCAAGGTGGGTTGCCGCCACGGCGCGATCGACCAGCAAGGTTTCGGCAGAGCCGCAAATACCGGTGCGGCGCATTTTGGCGTTCAGGACGATCTTCTTTGCCATCTCAAGGTCGGCGGATTTGTCGACATAAACGTGGCAGATGCCTTCCAGATGCGCAAAGACGGGCACGCGGGCTTCCGTTTGCACACGCCCTACCAGGCTTTTTCCCCCACGCGGCACGATCACATCGACAGTCCCGCCAAGGCCGCCGAGCAGCAGTCCGACCGCGGCGCGGTCGGTCACCGGCACCAGTTGGATCGCATGCTCTGGAAGCCCAGCGATCTTCAGGCCCTCCACCAGGCAGGCATGGATAGCGCGCGATGAATATTGCGAATCCGAGCCGCCGCGCAGGATCACGGCGTTACCTGCTTTCAGGCAAAGCGCACCGGCATCCGCCGTCACATTCGGACGGCTTTCGTAGATCACCCCGATAACGCCAAGAGGTGTGCGTACCCGCTCGATCTTCAAACCGTTCGGACGATCCCAGGCAGCGATCACTTCGCCGACGGGATCGGCAAGATTGGCGATTGCCCGGATGCCTTCGGAAATGCTGGAAATGCGCGAAGGGTCAAGCTTCAGGCGATCGATGAAGGAGCCCGTCACGCCCGCCTGTTCGGCAGCCGCTACATCCTTTTTGTTGGCGTCGAGAATGCGATCCACCGATGCATCGATGGCGGATGCCATGGCCAGAAGCGCACGGTTCTTCTGCGCGGTCGAAGCGATGGACAACGGTCGTGAAGCAGCTTTCGCCTGTGCGCCGATATTCATCATCAGCGCATCAACGGACTGGCTTTGCTTCACGGCCTGGTCAGGCATCGACTTCATCCTTCTTTGCTTTTTTCACTTTGACCGCGGCTCCGGTCATCACCAGATCGTCGCGATGGATCATCGCCGAGCGTCCGACATAACCGAGAATGGCTTCGATCTCGTTCGACTTGTGACCGTTGATGCGGCGCGCCTCGTCGGCATCGTAACCGGCAAGCCCGCGCGCAATCTCCCGGCCTTGCACCCCGATGATCGCAACGGCATCGCCACGTCCGAAATTGCCTTTGACGAGCTTGACCCCGGCAGGCAGCAGGCTCTTGCCCTGATGCAGCGCCTTTTCCGCGCCCTCATCCACGTGCACCTCGCCTGCTGGCTGAAGTTGACCGGCGATCCATGTCTTGCGGGCTGTCACCGGCGTGCCGGAGGGAGCAAACCAGGAGGAGCGTGCTCCCTCTTCGATGGCCTTCAATGGATTCAGCGTCTTGCCGGAAGCGATGATCATGGCGCAGCCAGCGGCAGTGGCGATCTTTCCGGCATCGATCTTGGTGCGCATACCGCCACGCGACAGTTCGGAGGCCGCACCCCCAGCCATCGCCTCGATCTCGGGCGTGATCTCCGCAATGGTCTCGAGAAACCGGGCGTCGGGATCAAGATGCGGAGGAGCAGTGTAGAGGCCATCGATATCGGAGAGCAGGACAAGCAGATCCGCACCGGTCATGGTCGCGACGCGCGCGGCCAGCCGATCATTGTCGCCATAGCGGATTTCGGTGGTCGCCACCGTGTCATTCTCGTTGATGATCGGCGTGGCACCGATCTTCAGCAGCTGGTTGATCGTCGCGCGCGCATTGAGATAGCGGCGACGTTCTTCCGTGTCGGAAAGCGTCAGCAGGATTTGCCCCGCAACGATATCGTGCTTGGAAAGGCTTTCGGACCAGGCGCGTGCCAGCGCGATCTGCCCGACAGCCGCTGCCGCCTGGCTTTCCTCCAGCTTCAAGGCGCCAGAGGGCAGGTTGAGAACCGTTCGGCCAAGCGCGATCGCGCCCGAAGAGACGACCTGTACATCGGCGCCGTTCTTCTTCAGCTCTGCTATGTCATCGCAGATCGCGTCCAGCCAATCCTTCTTCAGCCCCGTCTTGCGGTCCACCAGCAGGGCAGAACCGATCTTGATGACGATGCGATGATGGCTGCCGAGCGGTTTTCGCGCAAGCGTCATAGATGGTCGTCTCCGTCTTCCAGCTCTTCGATGGGCATGGAGCGGTCGGGAAGGGCGGTCTCGCCACCTTCGCTGGCATCGACGATCACGTCACGCAGTGCGCGCAATGCTTCCGTCATGCCGATATGGGCGGCAGCAGATAGAAGAAGCGGAGGACGGCCACAGGCCTTTTCCAGTTCCTTGGCCTTCTTCTTCAGCTCCTTCTCGTCCAGCACGTCGATCTGCGACAGTGCGACGATCTCGCGCTTGTCGGTCAGGCCGCCGCTATAGGCGTTCAGTTCCGCCTTGACGGTCTTGTAGGCCTGGCCAACCTTCTCTTCCTGAGCGGAAACCAGATGAAGCAGCACGCGGGTGCGCTCCACATGGCCGAGGAAGCGGTCGCCGATGCCCACACCTTCATGCGCGCCCTCGATCAGGCCTGGAATATCGGCAAGAACAAATTCGCGACCGTCAATCGTAGCAACGCCGAGATTGGGGTGAAGCGTGGTGAAAGGATAGTTGGCGATCTTCGGACGTGCGCGTGTGACGGTTGCCAGGAAGGTGGACTTACCGGCATTGGGCAGGCCGACCAGACCCGCATCGGCGATCAGCTTCAGTCGAAGCCAGATGGTCTTTTCTTCACCTGCCAGGCCTGGGTTGGCGTGTGTCGGCGCCTGGTTGGTCGAGGATTTGAAATAGGCATTGCCGAAACCGCCATTGCCGCCAGCGGCCAGACGAAAGCGCTGGCCTTCCTTGGTCAGGTCGACGATCAGCGTTTCGTTGTCTTCTTCGAAAATTTGCGTGCCGACAGGGACTTTCAGCACCACGTCGGAGCCCTTGGCGCCGGTGCGGGTCTTGCCCATGCCGTGCTGGCCGATGGAGGCTTTGAAGTGCTGCTGAAAGCGGAAGTCGATCAGCGTGTTGAGGCCGTTGACGACCTCGACCCACACATCGCCGCCGCGTCCGCCGTCACCGCCATCCGGGCCGCCGAACTCGATGAATTTTTCGCGCCGGAAGGAGACGGCACCTGCGCCGCCATCGCCGGACTTGATATAGACTTTTGCTTCATCGAGAAATTTCATCGGACTGCCGTTCTGTCAGCTTGCATGCGGTCATGGCCTTGCCAGCCGCGTCAAAAAGGTTCTGTCGCCTGGAATATAGCCGCTTGCCCTGAAGGTCAAAGATTATCATGGCCAAGCGCCTATGGAACAGGGCCGGTTTGCGACGAAACCGGCCCTGTCATTCATGACTTGCCTTACGGTCGGACGAAGTCTTCCGCCGTCAGCTCGGTATCGATATGCGCCACCATGGTGGAGCGTGCGACCGCATAGATCTCGCTACAGCCGGTAATGTTGAAGCCGAGCTTTTGCTGCACCTTAAGCGACGCTGGGTTATCGGCAAATACGCCCGAATGCAGCACTTCGTTCGGCACGCGCCGGAAGAAGCGCTCGACGACAGCGCCGACAGCCTCGGTCATATAGCCCTTGCCCCAGTAGAAGCGGTTCAGCCAGTAGCCGAGATGCCACTGGCCGTGACGCCGCTCCACCGAAACCATGCCGATCAGGGTGTCATCACCTGCGGTGATGGCGAAATCCCAATCGGGCAGGGTGCCGGAGGTACGCAGGATCAACCACTCTAGCGCATCCTGCTCGTAGTAGGGTGCGGGAACGCGGGCCAACATCCTGGTAACCTGGAAGTCGGCAAGCGTTTCTGCAATCGAGCCGGCATCGGCAAGCCGCTGGGGCCGAAGCACCAGGCGCCTGGTTTCGATCGTCGGGCAGGGGCCGGGCGGAGCCATGGTTTGAACGCTGCGCGGACGTATCAACTGAGCCGTACTCATCGCATGTCTCCCCAGCTTCTCAATGATACCCATGTCTTGCGATCCAGCCTGTACCATTCTACCGGGACCATGCCGCCAAGCGCCAGCGATCCGACCATGCCGGAACCCTGCAACTGAAAGCCGCACTTTTGTATGACCCGTCGCGAGCCGATATTGGTGACCCGGCACCGCGCATCGATCTGGTCGATCTCACGGGTGCGGAAGGCCATATCGATCAGCGCATGAGCCGCTTCTGTGGTGTAGCCCCTGTTCCAATAGGGTTCCCCAAGCCAGTAGCCCATCTCAAGGGTCTTTTCGTCTTCCTGCGGCTCCAGTCCGCAGCACCCCATAAACTCGCCATTGTCCATGCGCGTAATCGCATAGACGCACTTGCCAATCTCGCCATTTGCTGCACGGCGCACGAAATCCGCGGCGTCTTTCGCCGTGTAAGGGTGCGGCATGCGCGACACCATGGTCGCGATGTTGGCGTTGTTGGCAAGATGGGCAAGGGCGTCGATGTCTTCTTCGTGGGGTTTGCGCAGAACTAATCTCTGCGACAACAAGACGGGGCAATCGCTCCTTGACCGTTCAGGTCTTATCCGTTCTTCGGGTGACCGTGATTGGTCGACCCTCAACAATTCAGCTTGCATGGTTCAGTCCTCCGTGGAGTTAAGAAAAAAGGGGAGTTGGGTGGTGCCCCAACTCCCCTTTTTTGTGACTGAACCTGTTACGTCTCAGCCGGGTCATTGGGACACCGGCTGCATATGACGCTTACCGGCTTATTCTGCGGCTTCCGCTTTCGGCGCTACGGACACGAATACGCGACCATTGGCCTTCGTGCGGAAGTTTACGTTGCCTGCTGTGAGTGCAAAAAGCGTATGATCTTTGCCCATGCCGACATTGGCGTCGGGATGCCACTGCGTGCCACGCTGACGAACAATAATGTTGCCTGGAATGACGGCTTCGCCGCCGAACTTCTTCACGCCAAGGCGCTTGGAGTTGGAATCGCGACCGTTACGCGAAGAACCGCCAGCTTTTTTGTGTGCCATTGGATTGCTCCTTTAAACCTAGTTTCCCGTGTCGCGCCGATTAGGCAGCAACGATGTCCGTGATGCGGACGACAGTGTGATGCTGACGATGGCCGCGCGTACGCTTGGAGTTCTGACGACGACGCTTCTTGAAGGCGATGACCTTCTTGCCGCGATTGTGTTCTACAACTTCAGCCTTGACCGTTGCGCCTGCAACGAAAGGTGCGCCGAACTTTGCATCAGCGCCAACGCCGACAACGAGAACTTCAGTGAATTCTACAGTTGCGCCTGCGTCTGCTTCCAGCTTTTCGATGGTCAGCACGTCGTTGGCGCTTACGCGGTACTGCTTACCGCCGGTCTTGATGACTGCGAACATTTTTTGTCCTTTCATGTTCGTTCCGGCTCTGCGCTTTTGACGCTGGCCGTCTTTTTATCAGTCGGAGTAGCGGAAATTCGTCGAGGCAAATGCCCCTTGAAACTCTGCCGGTGGGCCGCTTTTTTCAAAACGGATTAAACGGAAGGCGCAATACGCCCCCAATTTGGCTGCGGAGTTACGCGAGAGAGCCGCTTATGTCAAGGTTCACAGCGGCCTAAAAACAACGGTCTCTCCTAGAAAATCAGGCCTTTTATGCGGTTGTTGCAAACAGGTCTCGAATTTTGCATCGCAAGGGTTTATATCAGCCCCACAGCAAGGAGCAGAAATGGCCCGCATAGACAGTACCGACGATTGGCGGGATCGCCACGCGCCGACAATATCAGCGTTTGAATCGCTTGCCATTGAGGCATATGGCCACCTGCCGGAAGAATTTCGCGCCCTGACCAAAGACCTCATCATCGAGATCTCGGAGTTTCCGACCGATGATGTGTTCGAGGATATGGCGCTCGAAACCCCGTTCGACCTGCTGGGCCTTTTCGAAGGTCGCGGTCTGTCGGAGCGCTTCACCATGGAAACCGGCGAGATGGTGAACCGCATTACCCTCTATCGCCGCCCGATCCTGGATTATTGGGCCGAGAACGAAGAGACGCTCGGTGACATCATCACCCACGTCCTCATCCATGAAATTGGCCATCACTTCGGCCTCTCCGATGATGACATGGAGCGGATCGAGGAAAGCGCGGACGACGCGGCGACGGACCGCGGGTGAATGTTGTAAGAGAGGGTGCTGTCGAGTGAGGCACCCTTAACGCTTGCTTTTCGTCATCCTCGCCCGCGAGGCGAGGATCCATAAGCCATCGAGGTTTTTGGGGCGTCGGTGGATCCTCGGCTCAAGGCCGAGGATGACGGCAGAGAAGGTGTCGACCGTCACGACAACAGTCGATGACACAGCAGCCCTTACTGTTCGCCCAGCTTCATATCAGGATGGTATTCCTTGCCCTCGACGGTCTTGGTCACCGCTTGGCCGCAGTGCATCACACCGGCGGCAGCATTGAAGGCGTAGCTTGGAGAGCCGGCGAGTTCCCAGCCTTTGTTCAAGGCTTCGGTGACGCGGTGACAAAACTTGGCATCGTCGGGACCGGTGATGAAACGATAGACCTTCATTGGTTTTCTGCCTTTCTTGCGGCGATGATCCCGGCAATGGCGACAAGGCGCTCTGCACCCGTCACATGCAGCCGTTCGATCATTCGCCCGTTCATGTTGATGACGTTCAATCCCACAGATTCGGGTTTTGCGAAAGCCGCGATCGTCTCTCGCGCCTCGGCAAGTGCGGCCTCATCCGGAGCGAAAGCAGCGTTCGCCGCTTCGATCTGCGCTGGGTGGATCAGCATCTTGCCATCGAAGCCCATATCGCGGCCCTGTTCGCATTCCATGGCAAAGGCATCCAGATCGCGAAAATCGTTGGAAACGCTGTCGATAACGTCGAGCCCGTAGGCGCGGGCTGCGAGCACAACCTGCATCAGCCAGGGGACGAGATAGGTGCGTCCGGGTCTTGCCGGAACGCGGGTATCCTTGCGCAGATCGTTTAGCCCCACGACGAAAGCGCCGAGCCTGCTGCCCGTGGTGTGTGCGGCCTCCGCAATCGCCGCGGCGTTCAAAATGCCGCGCGGGGTTTCAATCATCGCCCAGATTTGCATGCCTTCGGGAGCATCGGCCTCATCCAGCAGATCGGCCAGTTCATGAATATCGGAGGGCTGCTCGACTTTTGGCAGCAGCACGGCTTGGGGCAGGCAGTTCAGGACCGCGTCCACATCCTTGCGTCCCGCTGTGGTCGATAGAGGATTGATGCGGATGATCGCTTCACGGTTAACAAGCGGCGTCTCGCGAAAGACGGAGAGGAGATTGTCCCTTGCCTCGTCCTTCACCTCCGGTGCGACCGAATCTTCCAGATCGAAGATCGCGCCATCGCAGGTGAGAGAGCTCAGTTTTTGTAAGGCTCGCAGATTGATAGCAGGCACTGAAAGCAACGAGCGGCGCGGGCGTGCAGTATTATCGACAAAAAATTCGGACATGCCCCACTTGTGTCAATCTTTTGTTACATCTGCAAGATCGATGACGGTGTGAAACCTCTTGCAAGCGTCAAGAAGAAGGCCCACATTCGTCTGGACAGAAAGGTTTGGACCATGCAGGGCATTCGTACATTCTTCATCGCAGCCTCCAGCATTGCAGTTCTGGCGTTGGCCGCGCTCTTCACCGCATCTTTGACGATAGCATTCGTCGGAACGCTTGCGGTCCTTAGCATCGCCAAGATGTTCTCTGCCCGGATGAAGCCGGAGCCGATCCGCGTCAAGACTCAGGATCGCCGCCAGCAGAACATGCGTGTGTGGAACGACGGTCGCGGCACGATCATCGATCTCTGATCGCATTGGCCGGCCTTCAGGCGTTTAGACCCATATTATTAGCGGCGTACCGCATTGGCGTGCTTTGATCTTCAAAAGCGCGCCTTTTTGCTTTAATGGCGGTGATGACGCGGTTTGATACCGCAGTAGAATTTTGGAGTGAGAGATGGATAAGTTCACCAAGCTGACGGGTGTCGCCGCCCCCATGCCGGTCGTCAATGTCGACACGGACATGATCATTCCAAAGGATTACCTGAAGACGATCAAGCGCACCGGCCTCGGCAAGGGCCTGTTTGCCGAGTCGCGCTATCTGGAAGACGGTTCGCCCAACCCTGATTTCGTACTCAACAAGCCTGCTTATCAGAATGCGCAGATCCTGGTTGCCGGCGACAATTTCGGCTGTGGCTCCTCGCGTGAACATGCGCCTTGGGCGCTGCTCGATTTCGGTATCCGCTGCGTTATCTCCACCAGCTTTGCCGATATTTTTTACAGCAACTGCTTCAAGAACGGCATCCTCCCGATCGTCGTCAGCCCGGAAAACCTCGAGAAGCTCTTGGACGATGCTTCGCGCGGCTCGAATGCGGTGATCACCGTCGATCTGGAAAACCAGGAAATCAGCGGCCCCGATGGCGGGCGCATCAGCTTTGAGATCGACGCATTCAAGCGCCACTGCCTGCTGAATGGTCTTGATGATATCGGCCTGACGCTCGAACATGCAGGCGCGATCGATAGCTTTGAGAAGAACAATGCCTCCGCCCGACCCTGGGCTTGATCATTCTTCCAACGAAGCGCCAACACCTCCCTGTCGTCATCCTCGGCCTTGAGCCGAGGATCCATGTCTTCCAGTCTCGTCAATGAGTTATGGATTCTCGGGTCGTGCCCGTGGGTGACGAGGAGGAGAGCTTTGACCTCACGAGGGCTTTGTGCCGAAGACGCCCTCTGACCTCCAACCACGCAGTCGATGCCTGATACATCGTGTGTCATGCATTTTCGGGGATGAGATAATACTGAGATCGTGTGAAAGTCGGTTTGGCGCGTCACCCGTACCGAATCGGCTTTTGCTTTGCTTGAAATGCGCAAGGGTGAGCGTTAAGAAGCCCGCATCTTGCAGGCTTTCGGCATTGCAAACCATGTTTTGACGCGCGCTTCTCATAAAGCGCCCAAGGAGGATTTCATGACTGTGCGCTCGCTCTTCCTGTTGCCCGGCGACGGTATTGGACCAGAAGCCATGGCCGAGGTCCGCAAGTTGATCGATTACATGAACAGCGAGAAAAATGCTGGCTTCACGGTCGAGGAGGGTCTCGTCGGCGGCTCAGCCTATGATGCGCATGGTGTAGCGATTTCGGATGCCGATATGGAAAAGGCGCTGGCCGCCGATGCCATTCTGTTTGGTGCCGTTGGTGGACCGAAGTGGGATGGCGTGCCGTATGACGTTCGCCCCGAAGCCGGTCTTCTTCGTCTGCGCAAGGATCTCGAGCTTTTCGCAAATCTGCGTCCTGCCATCTGCTACCCGGCGCTCGCTTCTGCCTCGTCGCTAAAGCCGGAGCTGGTCGAAGGTCTCGATATTCTCATCGTTCGCGAGTTGACAGGTGGCGTCTATTTCGGCGAGCCGAAGCAGATCATCGATCTCGGTAACGGTCAGAAGCGCGGTATCGACACGCAGATTTACGACACGTTCGAAATCGAGCGTATCGCCAGCGTTGCCTTCGAACTGGCCCGCACCCGTGGCAACCGCGTTTGCTCCATGGAAAAGCGCAATGTGATGAAATCCGGCGTCCTGTGGAACCAGGTCGTCACCGAAACGCATGCGGCAAAGTACAAGGATGTCCAGCTGGAGCATATGCTGGCGGATGCCGGTGGCATGCAACTGGTGCGCAAGCCGAAGCAGTTCGACGTCATCGTCACCGACAATCTCTTCGGCGATATGCTTTCCGATGTTGCCGCCATGCTCACCGGCTCGCTCGGCATGCTGCCATCCGCCTCGCTCGGCGCGCCGGATGCAAAGACCGGTAAGCGCAAGGCGATGTATGAGCCGGTTCACGGCTCCGCCCCGGATATCGCCGGCCAGGGCATCGCCAACCCGATTGCGATGATCGCTTCCTTTGCCATGTGTCTGCGCTATTCCTTCAACATGGTGGATGATGCCACGAAGCTGGAAACCGCCATCGCCAATGTTCTGGAAAAGGGCATTCGCACCGCCGACATCATGGCGGAAGGCGCACGTCAGGTCAGCACCTCCGAAATGGGCGATGCCGTTCTGGCGGAATTCAAGGCTCTGTAAGACCCCTGCTACGGTTCATCGCGCCCGGGCCTGCCTCGGGCGTGACTCTTGTTAGGGATCGGTAGCTTGTTCTAACCAATCCGATAGGCGCATCGCCGTGCGCCCTGCAGAAGGTGCTCGGTCCGCTCAATGGGCGCGGCCAGCACGCTTCGGAAAATATCGATTTCCGATCGGCAAAAGCCTCGACAAGCGGTTGCCGCGGCGCAGATCGGACAATGATTTTCCACCAGGATGAAATGCCCATCTGCCTCCTGCCACCAGCTTGCCATATAGCCCTCAGTCACCCGCAAGGCTGACAGCCGCGCAACCCGTTCCTCCAGCGTTTCGGCGTCGGCAAGCGCTGCGCGATAGATCGCCTCTGTCTTGCGCTCCCGCGCTACCATGATCGTGTCCAGCGCATCCTCGCCAAGCTCGCTGCCGATGGCATCGATAAGCGAAACGGCAACATCGGCATGACCATCCGGAAACTCGCGATGGCCAGCACTGGTCAGACGCCAGCTTTGACGTGGCCGACCGCGACCGATGGCCGGTTGCGTGATGCTTTCCACCAGTCCTTCATCTGCGAGTTTGGCAAGCTGCTGGCGTGCCGCCTCACCCGTCAGGCCAAGGGCGTCACTGAGGGCCGACGTCGCTTGCGGGCCTTCGGTCTTCAAAAGAAAGAGCAATCTGTCACGGGGAGAAGGGCGCATTATTATCTGTCCTGTCGCTTGCTTAATTCGGCGGTAAGTGTAATTTCCAAGTTGTAACTTGGAATAATGCCTCGCCGTCGAGATTGCAACGGCCTTTACCGGAAATCCGATCATGCCTCCTGCCGACGATCCTTCATCGACCAGCCTCTGGACTCTGTTTTCAGCCAAGCATCTTGGGGCAAGCCTGATGCTCGCCGGTGGCATCGCGCTCTATGCGATCGAGACCTATGTGACAGCCACCATCATGCCGTCTGTCGTGCGAGATATTGGTGGCTTGCCCCTTTTTGCCTGGGTGACGACGCTTTACGTCACGGCCTCCGTGCTCGGTTCGGTCTTCATCGCCATCCGTCCAAGGGGCCTCAGCCTCAATCGCACCTATAGTGTCGGCGCAGCGCTCTTTCTTCTCGGTTCGGCGATCTGCGCGGCTGCCCCCACCATGGAAATCGTTCTTGCCGGGCGCGCTGTGCAGGGGTTCGGGGCCGGGACCCTGGCAACGCTCGGCTATGCTTTCATACGCTACGTCTATCCGGAGCATTTATGGAGCAAGGCAACGACGCTCTACGCTGCGATCTGGGGCATCTCGACCTTCATTGGCCCGACGCTCGGCGGATTTTTTGCCGATGGGAGCGCCTGGCGCCACGCGTTTGCGGTCATCGTCCCCTTCGCGCTGCTGATGAGCCTTCTGGCACCGAGGCTATTGCCGAAAGGAGCGGACGAGCGGACCGAGACCAAGGCGCCACTTTGGCAGATGATCCTGCTGTCTGCCTCGCTGTTGCTGGTCAGTTTTGCCAGCACCGCTGAAAAGGTCGATCTGCGCATCTGGCTTGTTATCGGCGCCCTCTTCGCCATAGCGGCACTTGTATGGATGGAGCGACGGGCGACCCTGCGCATTCTGCCACGCGGCGGAACGGTGCTGTCAATGCCGATCGCCCGCGTTTATGGCGCCATGTTCATGCTGCTGGCGGCGCTGACCTGCGACATCTACATTCCGTATTTCCTGCAGAATCTGCATGCGGTGCCGCCGCTGATCTCAGGCTATATCGTTGCTCTCGTTGCTCTCGGCTGGACAGCGTCTGCATTTCTGTGCAGCGATTTGAAAGGCAAGGCCATGCGCCGCTCTATCCTTGCTGGCGCCATGCTGGAATCTGTCTGCATTGGCCTGCTGGCGGTGACCCTGGCGCGGCCGAATCCCGAAGGCGATGTGCTGGTGCTGAGTGCGACCGCGATTTTGATCTTCGGCATGGGCTTTGGCGTTGGACTGGGCTGGGCGCATCTGGTGACCCATATCCTGCATCTCGCCGAGCCCGATGAGAAGGACAAGGCATCGGCTGGCATCACCACCATGCAGTCTCTCGGCAGCGCCTTTGGCGCTGCACTCTCCGGCGTCATCGTCAACAGCACCGGCCTTCTTAATCCGGGTGGCGTTGAAGGGGCGGCATCTGCTGGAACGTGGCTGTTTGCGCTCTTTGCCCTGCCAGCGGTCCTCGCGGCACTGGCAGCCTTCTCATTGCCAGAGCCACGTTATGGCACGCAAACTGCGTGATGACGGCTGATCGGTAGCCGAGCGACCTTTGAAAAGCCTCGGTGTATGCTCAGTTCTTCGCTGCCTCACGGGGGGTAGCGGAGACAGAATGCACTGCCGGATCTTCCGATCTGCCGATATTCTCACCCTTCGCAAGCAGCGGCTCGTAGCGCTTGTCGGTCAACGTCTTCAGGAACGCCACGATTGCGTCGACACGCTTGTCGTCGAGTGCCGGCGCGGATGTCAGTTCTTCCATGGCGATGTTGTCGGGCACTTCCGGGGCATCCCACTTCTCGCCGGTTTCCGGGTTGATCTGGCGGCTCGGCTTCTTGCTTTTGTACTTCACGTAAAAGAGCACGACGGTGCGCAGGTCCTTGAACACGCCATTATGCATATAGGGTCCGGTCACTGCGATGTTGCGCAGTGACGGCACCTTGAACTTGCCGCGTTGCGTCGGATCGTCGCCGACCGCCGGGTTTTGCGCCAGACCGAGATCGACGGCTTCCGGCTTGGAGCCATTGGCGGCACGGGCGAGCTTGTTGGCCGGAACGCCGATATTGAAATATTTGTGGTTGGTGAAGACGCCATCCGAAAGGCCATGCTCACCCTTGATCGTGTGGCAGGTGTTGCAGTTGGTGAACTGCGTCGAGGACATAAGAACGCGGCCAAGTTCTTCCTGATCTGTCAGCTTTTCCTCGCCGCGCAGGAAGCGGTCATATTTGGAATCGAAGGTCGAAAGCGCGTCGGAGCGTTCGTAAGCGGCGAGCGCCTTGCCCATGGCGGCAAAGGCCGCCTCGTCATTTTCGAACACATCGGGCCCGAAATGGGTGGCGAAAGCGCTCATGTAGTCCGGGTTTTCTTTCAGCCGTTTTACGACGCTGCCCTTGTCGCCCATGCCCATTTCAATGGGATTGAGTGGCGGGCCACCGGCCTGATCTTCCAGCGTTGCGGCGCGTCCATCCCAGAACTGGCCGCCGACATAATTCCCCTCCGCTTCCTTGCCAAAGGGTGGTGAGAACTTGGCATAGGTCGCGGTCGGCGCGTTGCGATCCCCGAGCGACTTTCCGTCATCGCCGAGCGAGACAGCATGGCCCACCTTCTCGGTGTCACGAATATCGGTAAAGCCGTTGGCAGATGTGTGGCAGGTAGAGCAGGACATGGTCCGGTTCTTCGACAGATTGGCGTCGTGAAACAGCGCGTCGCCAAGCTTCTCGATGGTCGGATAATCGGTGCCGCCATGGGCCGTCCCGCCCAGGCCCAAGGCCACGGGAAGAAGGATCAGTGCCGAAGCGGCAAGGAAATGAGCAAATTGCCTGACCATGTCAGAGCCGCCGGAAATGATTAAACCGGTGGCTCTATACCATCTTCTTTGCGCCGCGCACAGAAACTTTCTTGAAGCGCTCCACTTTGTCGCGGGGAGCCTTGGGGCCCTCAGATCTCGAAGTAGTTCTCGAAGGATTCTGGGAAGCTCTGGCGCGCCACGCGTTCGTCGATGACCAGCATCGCCTCATAGGAGAGCGGGTCGAAATTCTTCTCGGCGGGGAGAACCTCGCGTCCGAAGAGCAGGCTGAGGCGGGCGGCATCGAGATTGCCCCGCTCAAAGGGTTCAGCGCCGAAATGGTGCCAAAGCGCATGCAGGAAGGCCGCATCGATACGATGTTCCGGCGTGCCGGGGCGCGCCTTGCGCGGCAATTGCTTGATTGGAGTAACGCCGCGCGGATTGGCGCGGCGTATGGTGAACTGGACGCCTGTGCCCGGCATGCCGGATGGAAAACCACGGTGTTTGGTCATGTCGGGCAGGTTCGCCATTTCGTCTATCCTTCAGCTCTTGCCGATCTTGTCCTGCGTCTTGGTGTCGAAGTCGGACGCATCGTGACGCTCATGTAGCTGTTCTGAGGGATCACCGGAAGCCTTGTTGACCATACGACCACGTTTGACGGCAGGACGCTCGGCAATTTCATCGGCCCAGCGCTTCACATTCTTGTAGCTTGCGGCGTCCAGGAACACTTCCGCGTTCGGGTAGGATTGTCCGCGTGCCAGGTTGCCATACCATGGCCATATGGCGATATCGGCAATCGAGTATTCATCGCCTGCCATGTAACGGTTTTCGGCGAGATGGCGATCGAGCACGTCCATCTGGCGCTTGGCTTCCATCGCAAAGCGGTCGATGGCGTATTTGATGTGGATCGGCGCATAGGCATAGAAGTGGCCGAAACCACCGCCGAGGAAAGGAGCAGAGCCCATCTGCCAGAAAAGCCAGTTCAGCGCTTCGGTACGAGCCTTATGCTCCTTCGGCAGGAAGGCACCGAATTTTTCCGCGAGATAAAGCAGGATCGAGCCGCTTTCGAAAACGCGGGTCGGTTCCGGCGTGGAGTGATCGATGAGAGCCGGGATCTTGGAGTTGGGATTGGCCTCGACGAAGCCCGAGCCGAACTGATCACCATCGCCGATCTTGATCAGCCACGCATCATATTCGGCGTCCGAATGACCGGCTGCCAGAAGCTCTTCCAGAAGAATGCCGACCTTCTGGCCGTTAGGGGTGGCCAGCGAATAGAGCTGCAGCGGATGTTTGCCGACCGGTAGTTCCTTCTCATGGGTCGGACCAGCGGTTGGCCTGTTGATGCTGGCAAATGCGCCGCCATTGCCCTTTTCCCACTGCCAGACCTCAGGCGGCTGGTAGCCTGCGGGAAAATTGTTTTCGGGAGACTTGTCGGTCATGAAGATCCGTCCTTGTTCCGGTTTGCAGTTTCAGGTGTGGATGCTGTGTTCTCGCAATATAGGAAACGCAAAGCCATTCCTCCACTCCCGCGGCTGACGTAACACCAGCCTTTATGAAAAAGAAACCGCTAAGCCTTTGCGATCGCGTGAAAAAATGTTCCGCTGACAAGGCCACGCCTGCCGCCGGATGGTCCTAAGGGTTTGCCAAGACCGTCGGCTATGTCTGCGAACGGCTGATCGTTTCCGGTATCCGTGACGCTGGCATAATGGAACTCATGGCCGCGCAGGACATCGCCTGCTTGGCCAAGCGGCCCGCTATGCGCGATCTTTGCCTGACGATAGCCAAGGTTCATTTTTCGCTTGGCAAAGCTGGTGGCATGGGAGAGCAGACCCATCATTGTATGCGTCACCGCGTTCGCGTCCTCCAGCGCTTCCCCCAGTACCATGTAGCCTCCGCATTCACCATGGACCGGCTTCGTCTGCGCAAAGCTTGCGAGCGACGCCTTGAATTGCGAGGCGGCAGCAAGCTGTCCGGCAAAAAGCTCCGGGTAGCCGCCCGGCAGCCAGCAGATATCGCAGGAGGCATCGGGGCCTTCATCGGCAAGCGGCGAGAAAGGCAAGATCTCGGTGCCTGCTTCCCGCCATTGGCGTTTCAGGTGTGGATAGAGGAAGGTGAAGGCAGCATCTTCGGCCAGAGCAATGCGCTGGCCGGGCGGGGCGATGCCGGCTTGCGTTGAGCCCTTAACCAGATCGATGGGGCTAGCGAGAGCAAGCAATGCATCGAGATCGATGGCGCGCTCCATGGTGTCCGCCAGTCTTTCGATATGGGCGTCGATTTCGGGATGTTCGCTCGCCTGCACCAATCCGAGATGCCGCTCGGGCAGGGTGAGCGTCGGATCGCGCATGACGCAGCCCGCGACAGGCAGGCCGATCTTTTCGATAGCCTCGGTGCAGAGTGTGCGGTGGCGTTCGCTGCCAGTCCGATTGAGGACGATGGCAGCCATTTTTACTGCGGGATCGTAATGGGCAAATCCATGTGCCAGGGCGGCTGCCGTCTGCGACTGGCCGGACACATCCAGCACCAGCAGCACGGGAATGTGGAACAGGCGCGCCAGATCTGCCGCCGAACCGGTGCGGTTGTCGGAGACGGCAATGCCGTCAAACAATCCCATGGCGCTTTCGATGAGTAGGAGATCTGCACCCTCTGCCTGCTGGGTGAGAAGGTGGCGCAGCAGATCCGGCTGCATTGCCCAGCTATCCAGGTTGAGGCCGGGCGTTCCGGTTGCGGCGGCGTGAAAGCCGGGATCGATATAATCCGGTCCAGTCTTGATACCGCGCACCTTCACGCCGCGCCGGGCAAAGGCGCGCAGCAAACCGATGGTGACGCTGGTCTTGCCGGAGCCGGAGCGTGGCGCACCGATGATGAGGGCTTTTGCGGTCATGGCGATTGTCTCAACTTTCGGCGCTTTCGATCGTGCAGTTGGTCTGTTGTTTACCGATGACGGCTCGCGCTGCAAGGTCTATAGGACATACATGGAAACGGATGGCAAAAACCTTCGGCGTGGCTGGACCACCGGCACATGCGCTGCCGCGGCGACGAAGGCCGCCTGTCAGGCGCTTTTGACCGGTTCCTTTCCTGATCTTGTCGATGTCGAACTCCCAAATGGGTCGCGCCCGGCTTTCGTCCTGGCGACTGAAGAGAAAGGCGACGGGTTCGCCCGCGCAGGCATCGTCAAGGATGCCGGCGATGATCCCGATGTTACTCATGGCGCGCTGATCGAAAGCACCGTGCGCCGAACCGCGAAGGGGAGCGGCATCCGTTTCAAGGCTGGCAAGGGAGTGGGTATCGTCACCCGGCCCGGTCTGCCGCTTTCGGTCGGAGAGCCCGCGATCAATCCTGTTCCAAGGCAGATGATCGCTTCGGCAATCCATGAGGTAGCGGGCTCGGACGCCGATTTCGAGGTGGAAATCTCAGTGCGCGACGGCGAGAAACTGGCGGAAAAAACGCTGAATGGACGGCTTGGCATCGTCGGTGGCCTCTCCATTCTCGGCACCACCGGCATCGTCATTCCCTTTTCCTGCTCGGCCTGGATCCACTCGATCTGGCGCGGTATCGATGTGGCGCGTGCTGAAGGGCTTCCCCATCTACTGGGAGCGACGGGCGATACATCGGAAAAGGCGGGGCAAGCCTTTTACGGGCTGCCCGAGACCGCCCTGATCGACATGGGCGATTTCATTGGCGGTATGCTCAAATACTTAAAAAGCCATCCGGTTCCAAGGGTAACAGTTGCGGGTGGTGTTGCGAAGATGACCAAGCTGGCGCAGGGCATGCTGGACGTGCACTCCAAGCGCGGGCTGGCGGATCTGGAAGCCTTGGCAAAACTTGCCGAAGAGGCAGGTGCGACGGCCGAGCTATCGGGCGCTCTCCGTCAAGCCAATATGGTGGCGCACGCCTTTCAATTGGCCGAGGCGGCGGGGATCGATCTTGGTGGTATGGTCGCGGAAAAAGCCTGGGCCACAGCAGCGAGCGCACTTGGCCGTAATGATATTGCTCTCGACATTCTGGTATTCGATCGCGACGGTCATCTGAAGGGGCGTACCGCACCAACGCCATCCGATCGAGCGGCCCCTTATTGTGGGGACCGGATCGGCTAGGCTGTCATCAAGGCACGAGGCCGAAGATCACCGCGGCGACAAAGGCGAAGCAGATGCCGACGAGCGCTGTGTGGATCGATGCCTGCCAGCCGCGGTGCGGCGCGGTTGATGGCGTGAAATCTCTCGCTTTTCCTGCTTTGGAATAAGACATCGCACCCTCCTGTTCGTCCAAAAATCGGTACCGCCGATCTGCGGGATCATGACACTGAGAATATCGCTATTCACACGGGTTCAAGTAGGCACAAATTTCCATAAGATTGGTCTTGCGGGGAAAATACTGGTCGTGACTTGCCTCCCAACAAGGTCCGATCTACCGCATTCACGATTCCTTAACGTCCGAGCGCTGTTTCGGTTCAATGGGTAAAAGGTGGGAAAGACGCGTGGCGGATATCGATGCGATCATCATAGGGGCGGGTGTCATCGGCCTTGCGGTCGGGAGGGCGCTCGCGCTTCAAGGCCAGTCCGTTATCGTATTGGAAAAGGAAGCCGAATTCGGCAGTGCGACCTCCTCTCGTAATAGCGAGGTCATTCATGCCGGGCTCTATTATCAGCAAGGCAGCCTGAAGGCGCGGCTTTGCGTGGAGGGGCGACAGCGGCTCTATGACTATTGCGAAAGTCATCGCGTTGCGCATCGCCGGTGTGGCAAGCTGATCGTGGCGACCGCCGAGAGCGAAATTCCTCTCATCGAAGACCTGCAGCGGCGAGGCCTCGACAATGGTTGCGAGGCGCTGGATCTGATCAGTGCGTCCGAGGCCCGGCGTCTGGAACCGGCACTCTCCTGCAAGGCGGCCTTGTCGTCACCGATGACCGGCATCATCGATAGCCATGGCTACATGCTGGCGCTGCTTGGCGATATGGAAGATGCGGGCGGCAGCTTGGCCTACAGGGCGCCGTTCCTGCGCGCGGTCGTGGAGGAGGATGGCTTCCGGGTCTTCGTCGGCGGGAGCGAGCCGGTGAAATTGACCTGCCGAACGCTGATCAATGCGGGAGGGCTGGTTGCGCCGCAGATTGCCAGCGCCATCGAAGGACTGCCTTCGGCACATGTTCCTGAAGCCTATTATGCCAAGGGCTCCTATTTCTCGCTGAAGGGCAAGTCGCCCTTTTCGCGGCTGGTCTATCCGGCACCCCATGCCCATGGTCTTGGTGTGCATCTGACGCTCGACATTGCCGGACAGGCGCGCTTCGGTCCGGATATCGAGTGGATCGACCGCATCGATTACGCCGTCGATCCAAAGCGCTCGGCGGGCTTTGACGAGGCGATCCGTCGATATTGGCCGGGATTGCCGGATAATGCGCTCCAGCCCGCCTATTCCGGCATCAGGCCGAAGATTTCTGGACCTTCAGAGCCCGCGATGGATTTTCGCATCGATGGACCGGAGCGCCATGGCGTTGCCGGCCTCGTCAATCTTTTCGGTATCGAAAGCCCTGGGCTCACGGCCTCTCTGGCGATTGCGGATGAGGTGGTTTTGAGATTGGCGTAGTTACACTCTCGCCGATCGTCAGCCGCCCGCGTATTGCGTGTCGGTTACATGCTCCATCCAGTCCACCACCTTGCCGTCCTTCACTTCCTGAATGGCAATGTGGGTCATGGCAGTTTGCGGCGACGCGCCATGCCAATGCTTTTCCTCCGGTGCAAACCAGACGACATCGCCGGGCGCGATCTTCTCGATAGGGCCGCCTTCACGCTGCACCAGTCCTGAGCCGGATGTCACGATCAGCGTTTGCCCCAGCGGATGGGTATGCCAGGCGGTGCGAGCGCCGGGTTCGAACGTCACCTGCGCGCCTTGCACGCGCTCTGCATCATGCGGATTGAACAGTGGATCGATGCGGACCGTCCCGGTGAAATAGTCGGCAGGACCTTTGCCCGATGGTTTCGTGCCGGCTCGGATAATCTCCATGATCTATTCCTCGTCTCGTTTAACTCTGAGGGTCAGGCGTATTTCGACAGGGCGTCCGCCATGATGGCGGCATCGACATTGCCGCCGGATGCGATGGCGATCACCGTGTCGGTCTCCAGCTCGTCGCCATGGAAAAGGGCGGCTGCCAGTGCCACGGCACCGCCCGGCTCCACCACGATCTTCAGGCGCTGAAAAGCTAGCACCATGGCGCGTAGCGCCTCTTCTTCGGTCACGGCAATACCTGCGCCACACAAGCGTTTGAGTATCGGAAAGGTGATGTTGCCGGGCTGCGGCGTAATGATCGCGTCGCAGATAGAGCCGCTCAGCGCCGCATTTCTTTCGATCTTGCCGGAGGCGAGCGAGCGCGCCACGTCATCGAAGTGTTCGGGCTCCGCCGTGCGCACCTTGAAGCCCGGTGCCTTGGCTTCCAGCGCAAGCGCGATACCCGATGTCAGCCCGCCCCCACCGCAACAAACCAGTACCTCTGCCTTTTCGATGCCGGCCTCCTGCGCCTGTTCGGCAATCTCCAGCCCAACCGTTCCCTGACCCGCGATCACCAGCGGTTCGTCATAGGGGCGGATCAAGGTCAGACCGCGCTCTTCGGAAAGCTTGGCGCCGATCGCGTCACGGTCTTCATTGGCGCGATCGTAGAGCACGACCTCGGCGCCGTAGGCCTTGGTGTTTTCGATTTTGATTTTCGGTGCATCGCGCGGCATGATGATGACGGCGGGCACGCCGTGCAGGCTTGCCGCCAGTGCGACGCCCTGGGCGTGATTGCCGGAGGAAAAGGCGATGACGCCGCGCTTTCGCACCTCTGGTTCCAGTGCCGAGACCGCCGACCAGCCGCCGCGAAACTTGAAGGAGCCGGTGCGCTGCAGGCATTCCGGCTTGACCAGGACCTTGCGTCCGGCAATCTCGTCAAGAAAAGGGGAGGACATCAAGGGGGTGCGGATGGCCTCGCCATTCATGCGCTGGCGGGCCGCTTCGATCATCGCAATATCGGTCATCATCGTCTCACGTCATTCGAACTGCAGGCTACCATAGGGGCAAATGCGGCGACGTGAAGCCAAAAAAATCCCCGGTCGAAGCCGGGGATCTTTGTGCGTCTGAGTTTGGAATTATGCCAGCGTGTAGGCCGTCTTCACCGTGGTGAAGAACTCGTTGGCATACTTGCCCTGTTCGCGCGGGCCGAAGGACGATGCCTTACGGCCGCCGAAGGGAACGTGGAAGTCGACGCCTGCGGTTGGCAGGTTGACCATGACCATGCCGGCTTCGGCATTGCGCTTGAAGTGGGTGGCGTGCTTCAGGCTGGTGGTGGCGATGCCGGAGGACAGGCCGAAGGGCGTGTCATTGGCAACGGCCAGAGCCTCATCATAATCCTTGACGCGGATGACGGAGGCGACCGGTCCGAAGATTTCTTCGCGCGAAATGCGCATGTCGTTGGTGGCTTCGGTGAACAGCGTCGGCTGCAGGAAGAAACCGGGGGTTTCGCGCTTCAGCACTTCGCCGCCAAAGGCCAGCTTCGCGCCCTCTTTTTTGCCGATTTCGATATAGTCGCAATCCTGCTTCAGCTGCTTTTCATCGACGACCGGTCCGACATGGGTGTCCTTCGACATCGCATTGCCGACATTGATCTTGGCCAGACGCTCGGAAAGCGCTGCCACGAACTTGTCGTGAATGCCTTCGGTGACGATGATGCGCGAAGAGGCGGTGCAACGCTGTCCGGTAGAGTAGAAGCCGGAGTTGGCTGCAGCTTCCACGGCGACGCCGAGATCCGCATCATCGAGAACGACGAAGGGGTTCTTGCCGCCCATTTCCAGCTGGAACTTGCGGTTGAAAGGCAGCGACGAAGCTGCGACGCGCTGGCCAGTGCCGGTGGAGCCGGTAAAGGTGATGCCGGCAAGATCCGGGCTGTCGAGCATAGCTTGGCCGACGACGGAGCCGCGACCCATGACGAGGTTCAGAACGCCCTTCGGCAGGCCCGCACGGTGCAGGATATCGACGATCGCCCAGGCGCAACCGGGAACGAGGTCGGCCGGCTTGAAGACGATGGTGTTGCCGTAGCAGAGCGCCGGTGCAATCTTCCACGCGGGAATTGCGATCGGGAAGTTCCAGGGCGTAATGATGCCGATGACGCCGAGAGGCTCGCGTGTGACTTCGACGCCGATATTCGGGCGAGCCGACGGAATGACTTCGCCTGCCAGGCGCAGTGCCTCGCCGGCAAAGAAATCGAAAATCTGCGCGGCACGGATCGTTTCGCCGATGCCTTCAGCAAGAACCTTTCCTTCTTCGCGGGCCAGAAGCGCGCCAAGCTCGTCCTTGCGGGCGAGGATTTCATCGGCGGTCTTCTTCAGGATGGCGTGACGCTCGAGAATGCCGGAGCGCGACCAGGCCGGAAATGCGGCCTTGGCTGCTGCAATCGCCTGCTTCGCGTCATCGGCGGAAGCCTGGGCGTAAAGACCGACGACTTCGTTTGTGTCGGATGGATTGATGTTCTTCGACGTGTCAGCGCCGATCCACTCGCCGTTGATAAGGTTTTGATGAATTGTCATGGGTGTACTCCCTATAATATCTTGAATTCTTCGGCGTTCTGGCAGCGTCTGGGCGCTGCCTTCCTCCCGTGTGGGTGCGTCGCACGACTACGCGCGACGACGTCGGCGGTGACCCTATGTCATGTCATCCCATCGCGAAAGGCGTCTGCGCATCTAATTGTATGATTTTTTAATCAGCCCTCATGCTCTCGCTTGTTGAGCCTTTCCAGATGCAGCAGCAGGCCGCTATGATCCTTGTCTGCGCCACCGTCGTTGACGAAGGCATCGAAGGCGCGGGTCACTTCTTCCGTCAGTGGCAGCGCCAGATCGAGATCCTTGGCGGTTGCCAGAACGCCGTTCAAATCCTTCAGCTGGAACTTCGACGGACCGCCGGGGGTGAAATTGCGTTTCACCATGCGCTCGCCATGCAGTTCCAGAATGCGGCTTTCGGCAAAGCCGCCACGGATGGCGTTGCGGAAGCCTTCGCGCGATGCGCCACCCGCGTCGACCAGCATCATGGCTTCTGCCACTGCGCCGATGGTGATGGCGACGATCTGCTGGTTGGCGAGCTTGCAAAGCTGTCCCGCCCCGGATGGTCCAACATAGGTCAACCGTCCCATGGCGGAGAAGATATCGCCAAGGCTTGTCACCGTCGCCTCGTCGCCACCGGCCATGATCGCCAGCGTTCCGGCTGTCGCCCCCGGCACGCCGCCGGAGACGGGTGCGTCCACATGAGCAATGCCCAGCGCTTGGAGTTTTTGCGAATGGTCACGGGCAATTGGCGGTGCAATCGAACTGCTATCGATGACGATGGCGCCTTTTCCCAGCGCGTTGGCTACGCCCATGTCGAACAGCACATTGCCGACAGCGTTGCCATCGCTCAGCATCGTGATGACGATATTGGCGCCTTTGGCGGCCTCAGCCGGAGAGGCGGCAAGCATGGCGCCATCCTCCATCAGCGCCTGTGCTTTCTCCGTGCTGCGGTTCCAGACGCGGACTGTGAAGCCTGCCTTCAATAGGTTGCGGGCCATGGGACCGCCCATCAGGCCGGTGCCGAGGAAAGCGATGGTGCGCGCTTGTTTGTCAGACCCATTCATTTCAACGAACCTCCCAGCTCATCTTCGATATGGACCTTGATGATCTCTTCGAAGTTCGTCTCGGCTGTAAAGCCCAGTTCGCGGGCGCGGGTCGCCTCGAAACCGGGTGCCCAGCCCTCACACATGCGCATGATCATCTCATTCGGCTCGCGGCGGATGAGGCTGACGGCCTTTTCGCCGGCGATCTTGCGCAGGGCCTCGATCTGCTCGCCGACCGTTGCACTCAGGCCCGGCATGGAAAGATTGCGCCGGGGACCGACCTTGTCGGAATCGATGGTTGCGCCATGCAGCAGGAAGCCGACAGCCGAACGCGGCGAAGCATGCCAGTGGCGGATGGTCTCTGGCACTGGCAGCACGGCTTCCTGGCCGACCAGAGGCTCGCGCAGAATGTTGGAGAAGAAGCCGGACGCGGCAGCATTCGGCTTTCCGGGACGGATGCAGATCGTCGGCAGGCGAATGCCGATGCCTTCGAAGAAACCGCGGCGGGTGTAATCGGACAGCAGCAACTCCGAAATCGCTTTCTGCGTACCATAGCTGGTCAAAGGCGTGGTGTGGAAATCGTCGGGGATCGGGTATGGCAGCGGCGCGCCGAAGACGGCGATGGACGAGGTGAAGACCACGCGCGGCTTGTAGCCGTCCTGACCGTTGGCAATTCGGATTGCGTCGAAAAGATAGCGTGTGCCATCCAGATTGATGCGATAGCCCTTGTCGAAATCGAGCTCGGCTTCGCCAGAGACGATGGCCGCCAGATGGAAGATCACATCGGGTCTTGCGGAAACCAGCTTTTCGGCCTCGCCGGGCGCGGAAAGATCGGCTGCGCGCGCATCGACCGTGCCATCGAAGCCGGCGGGCGGCTCTGGTTGAAACACGTCGATCAGCGTGAATTTCCCGATGGTCCTGCCGCTCAGACCTCCTTCACGAACCAATCTTTCGATCAGCTTTCGCCCCACCATTCCGGCTGCCCCGATAATCGCGATATGCATCCTGTGTCTCCTCCTCACCGTCCAAAAATTTAACTTGTAAGGTTGTCTGATAACCTTATATTGCTAGCTTGAAAACAGTATTTTGAAAAACCGAAAAATTTAAGAGCGGAGACGCCAAAGTAGCGTTACCGCCGGGGTGGAGGCGAGAGGGCAGATGCTCAAGGGTCAAGAGCGATCACGCGAGGAGTTGCAGGCGTCCTTAACGGCCAGTCTTGGCGATGAGCTGGTTCTGACGGACACGACAGACATGGTTCGCTATTGCCGCGATTGGCATGGCGATGTGTCCAGTGGCGCGGTCGCTATCATTCGCCCCCGTAATGTAGAGGACGTCGCCGCCGCCGTCAGGCTCTGCGCAGAGCTTGGCCTTGCTATCGTGCCGCAGGGCGGCAATACCGGTCTCGTGCTCGGCGGCGTTCCCGACGCGCCGGACCGCCAGGTCGTTCTCAGCCTCGAGCGCATGAACGCTATCCGTTCCATCGATACGGAAGACTTTTCTGCCGTGGTGGAGGCTGGCTGCATCCTGTCGGAATTCAAGGATGCGGTGCAGGAAAAGGGCATGTTTTTCCCACTGTCTCTCGGTGCGCAAGGCTCATGTCGCATCGGCGGTAACGTATCGACCAATGCCGGCGGCATCAATGTGCTTCGCTATGGCATGACGCGAGAGCTGGTGCTCGGTCTTGAAGTGGTGCTGCCGGATGGAACGATCTGGAACGGTCTCTCGACACTTCGCAAGGACAATCGCGGCATCGACCTCAAGCAGCTTTTCATCGGCGCGGAAGGCACGCTCGGCATCGTCACTGCCGTGTCGGTCAAGCTCTATCCCAATCCCGATCATGTCGAGACCGCGCTCCTCGGGTTGAACTCGCTTGATGACGCGATCAAGCTTTACCGTCGCGCCCGCCGGGAGTGCTGCGATCTGATGTCAGCCTTCGAATTCATGCCCCCGGTCGCCTTCGCACTTGCCATGGAAGCGATTCCCGCTCTGAAAATGCCGATCGCGGATAATTACGCAGCCTATGTGCTGATGGAAATTTCCGGCTCGGGTCTGGTCGATACCGGCGATCTTATGAGCCGCTTCCTTGAAGGCGTTATGGAAGACGGGCTTGTGCTCGATGGCGTCATTGCCTCCTCGCGTGCGCAGGCGCAATCGCTCTGGCTGTTCCGCGAGGGCATGAATGAGGGGCAGGCGCTGCGTGGCGCCCATATGCGCACCGATATTTCCGTGCCGCTTTCCCGCCTTGCTCAGTTCGTTGCGGAGGCGGAAGCCGAGCTCGCCAAACATTTGCCGGAGTGCCTGGCGGTTTCCTATGGCCATGTCGGCGACGGCAATGTGCATCTCAACGTGCTTCCGCCAAACGGCAGCACGCGGGAAGAGCGGGATGCGTTAATCTATAAGGCCAAGGTCATCGTCAACATGGTGCTCGACCGCTACGCAGGCAGCATCAGCGCTGAACACGGCATTGGCCGATTGAAGCGGGAGGATTTCGAAAGCCGGCTTGGTGACGTGCAGCGGGATATGATCGAGCGGCTGAAAGCCGCTTTCGATCCGCAGCTTCGCATGAATCCCGGTTGCCAGCTTGCCGTACAAGTGGCTAGCTAGAAGAAGTAGAAATGCGCCCTCGTCGGCGTTTCGTGTCCACCGGGAGCCATTATGACGTTGGAGTTCAATCAGATTCACCGTGCAGACCATCTTCCCGGCCGTATTGCTGCGGAGATCGCGCGTGAGATCAATGATGGAAAGCTGAAAGCCGGTGACAAGCTACCGACGGAGCATGTGCTCTCCAAAACCTTCGGGGTTAGTCGCTCTGTCATCCGCGAAGCGATTGCTCAGCTGCGCAACGAGGGTGCGGTCGAAACCCGCCAGGGGGTCGGCGCTTTCGTCACCGATCCGAGGCAGCGCGTTTCTATCCGTATCGAACGATCCAAACTCAACGATCCGGATAATTTCCGCGATCTCTTTCAGTTGCGCATGCCTCTTGAAATAGAGGCGGCAGGACTTGCCGCCGTCCACCGCACAGACGCGCAACTGGAGCGGCTGAAGGCAGCGGTCCACAACATGCGCCACGCGCCGGTATGGGAAAAGGACGGGATTGCGGCCGATCTCGATTTCCACCGGACGCTCGCCGACGCGACCCAGAACGATTACTTCTCGATGTTCCTGGGCTTTATTGCGGAACGGATCAGTTCGGCTATCAACACAGCCTTTTCCCGTGCCGTCTTCGGCGAGATTCTTGAAACCACGATTGCTGAGCATGTGGCGATCTATGAAGCGGTTGCCGCCTGCGATGCGTCGGCTGCCCGGGCTGCAATGCGCGCGCATCTGTCCGGTGCCGCCGAGCGCGTCAATCTCCATCTCGAAGTCTATTCCTGAGCAAGGGCACTACTGCTTGTCCGCGCCGGTTTTGATTTTACGACTTTCCGCCGAGATTCGAAGCAATGCAGGCTGGACTAAGCGATTTTCTCATACTAAGAAGATGTACGTATTCAGGTTGTCAGACATCCAGACAATATAGGTGCTGTGGAGGCAGCTGTCGGATGGTCTGAAAGTGGGAGGGATAAGGCTTGGTCGGAATCAGGACTGTCGAATCAGCTGCAATTTTGCCGGAAGACCATCAGGATGCCATCCTGATCGGTCGCGTGTGGTCCAAGAGCGAAGATGGCCCTTGTCCCGTCCTGTTGAAGGACGGTGTTCTCTACGATCTCTCCAGCCTCGCGCCGACCGTTTCGCAACTGCTGGAAAAGCATGATCTCATCGATCGTCTGGCCGACACCATGCAATTTGCGGCACTCGGTGCCTTTGACGCTTTTCTCGATGGTTCGGCTGGACAGCTGCTTGCGCCGAACGACATTCAGGCGGTGAAAGCTGCCGGCGTTACCTTCGCCGATAGTATGCTGGAACGCGTCATCGAAGAACAGGCAAAGGGTGATCCGCAGCGCGCACAGGAAATTCGCGGCCGCCTGGCCCCCGTGCTTGGCGATAGCCTCAAGGGTGTCGAGGCGGGCTCCGAAAAGGCTGCCGAGGTTAAGCGCCTGCTGCAGGAAATGGGCCTTTGGTCGCAATATCTGGAGGTCGGTATCGGCCCCGACGCGGAGATTTTCTCCAAGGCGCAGCCCATGTCGTCCGTTGGCTGCGGCGCGTTGATCGGTGTTCATCCCAAGTCGCAGTGGAACAATCCCGAGCCGGAAGTGGTGCTGGCCGTCACCTCCGACGGTCGCATCGTCGGTGCAGCGCTCGGTAACGACGTCAACTTGCGAGATTTCGAAGGGCGCTCCGCCCTGTTGCTCAGCAAGGCGAAAGACAACAACGCTTCCTGCTCGATCGGCCCGTTCATCCGTCTTTTCGATGGCAAGTTCACGCTGGACGACGTCAAGCAGGCGCAGATTTCGTTGCTCGTCGAAGGTGAAGATGGTTTCACCATGACGGGTGTGAGCCCAATGCAGGCGATCAGCCGCACGCCGGAAAACCTGGTGTCGCAGCTCTTGAACCGCGATCACCAGTATCCGGATGGCGCCGTCTTCTTTCTCGGCACGATGTTCGCTCCGGTCAAGGATCGTCATGGCCCGGGCCTAGGTTTCACCCATGCCAAGGGTGACCGCGTGGAAATCTCAAGCCCGAGGTTGGGTAAGCTGGTCAACTGGGTGGCCAGCACATCCGATTGTCCGGAATGGACCTTCGGCACCACGGCATTGATGCGCAATCTCGCAAAGCGCGGGCTTCTATAATCTCCGTTGCCGGGCGAGTTCGCCTGGCGCGGCACGCATATCCTTAAGGCTTAGACCGTTGCGCGCGCACCTTCGTGTGTCCGCGCCGCCTCGCAGCATTCTCGGGAGGGGAAGATGCAGAAAGTCATCAATCTTTTTTACCGCATCCTCGAGACCATTCTCGTCGCGCTTCTCGCAGGCATGGCAATCATGGTCTTCGTCAATGTGGTCATGCGCTACACCATGAATTCCGGCATCAATGTCTCGGAAGAACTGGCGCGCTATTTCTTCGTCTGGATCACCTTCATCGGTGCGGTCGTGACCTTCCGTGAAAACAGTCATATGGGCATCGAGACGCTGGTGATGTTCCTGTCTCGACGCATGCGTATATTCTGCATGATCCTGTCGAACATCATCATCCTTCTTTGCTCAGCGATCTTCTTCTGGGGAACCTGGAAGCAGTCCGGCATCAATGCCAGCATGCATGCGCCGGTCACGGGTCTGTCGATGATCTGGGTTTATGGCATCGGCATGTTCACTGGCGGCATTATGTTCATCATCGCACTGGAACGGCTCTACCGGTTTCTGACGGGCAAGGTTCGCGAAGACGAAATTGCCGCCTTTGCCGGTGAAAATCTCACCATCGAACAGCTTTCGGAGCGCTGACACATGACACTTCTGGTTTTTGTCGGCTCGCTCCTCGGCGCCATGGCCATCGGTGTTCCGGTTGCCTTCTCGCTGATGTTCTGCGGCGTCGTGCTGATGTGGTACATGGGCATGTTCAACACGGCGATTATCGCCCAGAACATGATTTCCGGCGCCGATACCTTCACGCTGCTCGCCATTCCCTTCTTCATCCTGGCGGGTGAGTTGATGAATTCCGGCGGACTGTCGCGCCGCATCATCGATTTTGCCATTGCACTCGTCGGCCATATTCGCGGCGGTCTCGGCATCGTCGCCATCGTTGCCGCTATCATCATGGCATCGATCTCCGGTTCGGCTGCAGCCGATACCGCAGCACTTGCGGCGATTCTCATCCCGATGATGGCAAAGGCCGGTTACAACATTCCCCGTTCCGGCGGTCTGATTGCTGCCGGCGGCATTATCGCCCCCGTTATCCCACCCTCGATGGCCTTTATCGTCTTCGGTGTGGCGGCAAACGTGTCGATTACCCAACTCTTCCTTGCCGGCATCGTGCCTGGCGTCCTGATGGGCGCATCCCTGATCATCGCCTGGCTGATCGTCGTGCGTAAGGACAATGTCCAGCCGCTGCCGAAGACGACGGCAAAGGAACGTCTCGTGGCAACGGGTCGCGCCGGATGGGCGCTCGGCATGCCGGTTATCATTCTCGGTGGCATCAAGGCCGGGATCATGACGCCGACGGAAGCCGCGGTCATTGCCGCCGCTTATGCACTCTTCGTCGGTATGGTCATCTACCGCGAGCTGAAGCCTGCCGATCTGTGGCATGTGCTGCTACGCGCTGCCAAGAGCACGTCAATCATCATGTTCCTCGTTGCTGCAGCGCTGGTTTCGGCCTGGTTGATCACCGCTGCCAATATTCCGGCGGAAGTTGCGGGCTATATCGAGCCGCTGATCGACCGTCCGATGCTGCTCATGGCCGTAATCATGGTGCTAGTTTTCGTGGTCGGTACTGCGCTCGATCTGACGCCGACTATCCTGATCCTGACGCCCGTTCTGATGCCGATCATCAAGCAGGCGGGTATCGATCCGGTCTATTTCGGCGTGCTCTTCATCATCAACAATGCCATCGGCCTCATTACGCCGCCGGTCGGTGTTGTCCTCAACGTGGTGTCGGGCGTCGGGCGCATTCCGCTGGGCAAGGTGACGGTCGGCGTCTGGCCGTTCCTGGTCGCCGAAACCATCGTGCTCGCTCTTCTGGTGATCTTTCCGCAGATCGTCATGGTGCCGCTGCAATATCTGCGATGAGGGATACTCCTCGCTCAACCACATTCGCGGCCGTAAAGCCGCACACATCTTGACTGGACTTGCTCAATTCCAAGGGAGGAAAACATGAGAAAGCTACTTCTACTCACGACAGCCATCGCCTTCACCGCCGGTGCCACGGCACCTGCTTTCGCCGAATACAACAGCCGCATGATCCGCGTGTCGAACGGCATCAATCAGGACCACCCGGTCGGCAACGGCATCAAGGCCATGCAGGCCTGCCTCGATGACAAGACCGGTGGCAAGCTGAAGATGACGGCCTTCTGGGGCGGCGCTCTCGGCGGCGACCTCCAGGCAACGCAGGCACTGCGTTCTGGCGTCCAGGAAGCAGTCGTGACATCGTCCTCACCGCTCGTCGGCCTGATCCCGGCACTCGGCGTCTTCGATCTGCCCTTCCTGTTCTCCAACACGAAGGAAGTCGACGCCGTTCTCGACGGCGAGTTCGGCGACATGATGAACAAGAAGCTGGAAGAGCAGGGCCTCGTAAACCTTGCCTATTGGGAAAACGGCTTCCGCAATCTGTCCAACTCCAAGCGCGCGGTCGACAAGTGGGAAGACTTCTCCGGCCTCAAGGTCCGCGTGATGCAGAACAACATCTTCCTCGACACCTTCCAGAACCTGGGTGCCAATGCGACACCAATGGCGTTTGGCGAAGTGTTCTCGGCGCTTGAAACCAACGCGATCGACGCGCAGGAGAACCCCTATGTGACGATCGACACCTCCAAGTTCTACGAGGTGCAGAAATTCGTCACCGAGACGAACCACGCTTACACGCCGTTCCTCTTCCTCTTCTCCAAGCCGATCTTTGACAGCTACACGCCCGAAGAGCAGACGGCCCTGCGCGAATGCGCGATCGTTGGTCGTGACGAAGAGCGCAAGGTCATCCGCGCGCTGAACCAGAAGTCACTCGACAAGATCAAGGAAGCTGGTCTGAAGGTGAACGTTCTGTCTGCGGAAGAGCAGGCGCGTATCCGCGAAAAGTCTGCGGTCGTCTACGAAAAGCACAAGGCTGAAATCGGTGCGGATGTCGTTGACGGCATTCAGGCCAAGCTCAAGGAAGTTCGCGCTCAGTAACAGTCTATCCCATAATCGCCGTTGGCCGACTGCAAATGGCAATTTCTGCGCTTCCGGTGCTCACGTACTTTAGTACGCGGCGCTCCGCTTCAGTACGCGGCGCTCCGCTTCTCGAAATCACCATTTTCGGCAGGCCAACGGTAATTCTTGAACAGACTGTGAGACGCGCAGCCTCACATGAAAACGCCCGGTGACAGATCGTCACCGGGCGTTTTGTTTCTCAGGACATGTCAGGCGACCATAAGGGCCTCAAGCCGCTGCAGGCTTGTTCTGACGGTTTTCGATCAAGTCGTCGACGACGGCGGGATCGGCAAGCGTCGAGGTGTCGCCCAGCGCGCCAAAATCGTCCTCGGCAATCTTGCGCAGGATGCGGCGCATGATTTTGCCGGAGCGGGTTTTCGGCAGTCCGGGCGCGAACTGGATCTTGTCAGGCGTCGCCACCGGGCCAATCTCGTCGCGCACATGTTTGACGAGTTCTGCACGGAGCGCTTCGTCGCCGGTCTTGCCCGCCATCAACGTCACATAGCAGTAGATGCCCTGTCCCTTGATGTGATGAGGATATCCAACCACCGCGGCTTCCGAAACGGCGCTGTGAGACACGAGTGCCGATTCCACTTCCGCTGTTCCAAGACGGTGACCGGAGACGTTCAGCACGTCATCCACACGTCCGGTGATCCAGTAATAGCCATCCTCATCGCGCCGACAGCCATCACCGGTGAAGTATTTCCCCTTATAGGTGGAGAAGTAGGTCTCGATGAAGCGCTGGTGATCGCCATAGACGGTGCGTGCCTGTCCTGGCCAGCTATCGATGATGCAGAGGTTGCCGTCGGCTGCCCCTTCCAGCACCTTGCCTTCGGCATCGACGAGCTGCGGCTGAACGCCGAAGAAGGGGCGGGTGGCCGATCCGGGCTTCAGGTCGGTCGCACCCGGCAACGGCGAAATCAGGATGCCGCCGGTCTCGGTCTGCCACCACGTATCGACGATCGGGCTCTTATCCTCGCCCACGACGTGATAATACCATTCCCAGGCTTCCGGGTTGATCGGCTCGCCGACAGTGCCGAGCAACCGGATGCTGGAGCGCTCGGACCGTTTGACGAATTCGTCGCCGGCACCCATCAGGGAGCGAAGTGCAGTCGGTGCGGTGTAGAAAATATTGACCTTGTGCTTGTCGATGACTTCCCAGAACCGTCCCTGGTCGGGGAAGTTCGGCACGCCCTCGAACATCAGCGTCGTGGCGCAATTGGCGAGCGGGCCGTAGACGATGTAGGAGTGTCCCGTAACCCAGCCCACATCTGCGGTACACCAGTATATATCGCCGTCCTTATAGTCGAAGACATATTCATGCGTCATCGACACGTAGACCAGATAACCGCCGGTGGTGTGCAACACGCCCTTCGGCTTACCCGTGGAGCCTGACGTGTAGAGAATGAAGAGCGGGTCTTCCGCCTTCATCTTCACCGGTTCGCAGTGCGCCTTCACACTTGCGGTTTCCTGATGGTACCAGAGGTCGCGGCCTGGCGCCCAGTTGGTCTTGCCGCCGGTGCGGCGCACGACCAGAACCTTGTTGACGATGACATGCTGGCGCGCAGCGATGTGGATCGCCTTGTCGGTGTTTTCCTTCAGCGGAATGGGCTTGCCGCCGCGAACGCCTTCATCGCAAGTGATGACGAAGGTGGACTGGCAGTCGACGATACGACCGGCGAGCGCTTCCGGCGAAAAGCCGCCAAAGACCACGGAATGGATGGCGCCGATACGGGCGCAGGCGAGCATCGCATAGGCCGCTTCCGGAATCATCGGCATGTAGATGGTGACGCGGTCGCCCTTCTTCACGCCATGCTTTTTCAGCACGTTGGAAAGCCGGCAGACGGCGTCATAGAGCTGGTTATAGGTGATCTTCTTGTCGATATAGGGGTTGTCGCCTTCCCAGATGATCGCGGTGCGCTCGCCGTGGGTTTTCAGGTGACGGTCGATGCAGTTGTAGGAGACGTTTGTCTGGCCGTCCTCGAACCACTTGATCGGTACCTTGCCCTTGAAGGAGGTGTTCTTGACCTTGGTATAGGGTTTGAACCAGTCGATCCGCTTGCCGTGCTTGCCCCAGAACTTTTCCGGATCTTCCACGCTGTCCTGATACCATTTCAGATAGCGGTCATTGTCGATCAGCGTGCCTGTCTTGGCCGATTTGAGAACCGGGTAGATCTTCGAAGCCATGAACTCCTCCTCATGCAGATTGTCTTTTTAAGCCTGGAGACTCCTTTCTCCAGTCATGTGCTCAATTCATAACAGGTTGGTGACGTCCGGCAATTAGACAAAGGTCATTTGTCGCGCGAACAATTGCAATTCTGATGCAGTCCGGTTATAGAACGGTCATATTCCCGGAAATCAGTGGTTTCATCCCACGCCCGCGACACCGGCGCGGACGCTCAGAAGGATTGTATCTATGGCTCAAACACTGCTCATGCCGAAAGCGACGGCCGTTTGGCTCGTTGACAACACGGCGCTGTCGTTCGATCAGATTGCCACGTTCTGCAAGCTTCATCCGCTTGAGGTCAAGGCAATCGCCGATGGTGAAGCAGCGCAGGGTATTAAAGGTCTCGATCCGATCGCGACCGGGCAGCTTTCCCGCGACGAAATCCAGCGCGCAGAAGCCAATCCAAACCACAAGCTCAAGCTTTCGGAGCCGAAGGTTCGCGTTCCTGAATCCAAGCGCCGTGGCCCGCGCTACACGCCTGTTTCCAAACGTCAGGACCGTCCCAATGCCATTCTCTGGCTGGTGCGCAACCACGCTGAATTGAAAGATGCGCAGATTTCGCGCCTCGTCGGCACCACCAAGTCGACCATCGAGCAAATCCGTGACCGTACGCACTGGAACGCGGCCAATCTGACGCCGATGGATCCGGTCACGCTCGGCCTTTGCAGCCAGATCGATCTCGACCTTGAAGTTGAACGCGCGTCGCGCGGTCGTCCGCTTCCGACCCAGGAAGAGCTGGACGCAACGCTCCAGCCGGCAAGCACCACCGAGAAGCTCGACTTCAGCTACGAGCGCGAAGAAGAGAAGGAAATCGACGCCAACGCCGTTTTCGCCAAGCTCTCCTCGCTCAAGTCTACCCGCAAGGACGAAGACGAAGACGACAATTATTGAGACGTTCGATCGGGGTTATCCGCTTTGCGGCAGCCCCAGTCCAGCATCAGCGCTACTTCTATGACAGCCCCGGTTCAAGCCGGGGCTTTTTTGTTGTTGCGACGAGGCCTGAGAAAAGAAAAACCCCCGCAGCGCGAAGCGGCGGAGGTCAGTCTTAGATCACGAGGTCTTTTTATCTTATGCGTGGTTCAACTGCCGCTGTGGCATATTGAGCGACGGCGTGCCGGTCTTGTCATCGTCGTTGACGAGGCCGCTCGCTCTGAGCAGCGATGTGAAGCGACCGCCGCGCATGCTGAGCTCATCGAAGGTGCCCTTTTCGATAATCCGGCCATTCTCCATGAACAGCACCAGATCGGCGTCGCGGACCGTCGATAGGCGGTGGGCGATGATGAAGGTGGTACGGTCCTTGCGCAGCGCATCGACCGCATCCTTGACGCGTGCTTCGGTTTCCACGTCGAGCGCACTGGTCGCTTCGTCGAGCACGAGGATCGGCGCATTTTTCAGAACCGCACGGGCGATGGCGATACGCTGGCGCTCACCACCGGACAAACGGTTGCCGCGCTCACCGACCTGGGTCATGTAGCCGTTCAGCCTGCTGTCGATGAAGTCGGTCGCGGCCGCCGCAGTTGCGGCCTGGACGATCTCATCGTCGGTGGCCGTTTCGCGGCCAAGGCGGATGTTATCGCGGATCGAGCGGTTCAGAAGGCCGGCATCCTGGAACACGGTTGCGATCGAGCTTCTGAGCGACTGGCGGGTGACCGTCGAGATATCGGTGCCGTCGACGAGAATCTGGCCCGAGTTGGGGTCGTAGACGCGCTGCAACAGGTTGATGAGCGTCGTCTTGCCTGCACCCGTCGGGCCGACGATGGCAACCGTTTCGCCGGCATTGGCAACGAAGGAAACGTCGTGGACGCCCTGCTTGGTGTTGGCAAAGCCGAAGTTGACGTTGCGGAATTCAACCGTGCCTTTGACGTGACCAAGTTCGCCGGCCGAACTCGGTTCTTCACGCTCCTGAACGGAATCTTCGAGCTTGAAGAAGTCCTCGAGCTTGGCGCGGGCTTCGAAAATCTGGCTGACGAAGGCGCGCATCTGGTCAAGGCGACCGATGAGAAGGTTGGCAAAGCCGATAAAGGCAATGACGTCACCCACGCGAAGCTCGCCGTTCTTCACCAGGATCGTACCGATGATCAGGATGATCATCATCGACAGCGTCGAGGCCGTGCGGTTCAGCGCGCTGGCAAACGCCCACCAGTCGAGAACCGGGTACTGGGCACTCAGCAACCGTTCGGTGAAAGACTTCAGAGCCTTGGTTTCCGCTTCGATACGGTTGTAGCTGTGCAGCACCGAGACGTTGCTGATCGAGTCGCTCACATGAGCAAAAACGGTGTGGTAGTGCTCCTCGACGGAGGCTTGGCCTTCCTTCGTGCGGTTCATCACCCACTTGCCGATGAACCAGTAGAAGATGCCGAGGCCCACCAGCACGAAGCTGAGGCGGATATCCATCGAGAATGCAGTCGGAATCAGCAACGCGACGGCAACGAAGGTTGCCAGATGCGTGCGCATGAATTCGAGCCACAGGCCGAACAGCGTCTCGCTGGCGCGCAGCAGCGTATGCAGCGCGTTGGAGGTACCGCGCTGGTGATGCCAGGACAGCGGCATGGAAATGATACGACCGAAAGCTTCGGTCAAAAGCGATGCGCGGCGTCCATGGGCAAGCCGGTCTGCCTCACGCGCCACAGCGACGTAAGCGACCGTGTTGAACAGGCCGAAAGCGCCCCAGAGAATGAGGATATTGGTCGGAACGGAACCCGTGGACAACGCATCGATGATGCGGCCGAAAAGAACCGGCTCCGCAATGGTGATTGCCGCAAGAATAACGTTTGCAACAACGACGATCGTGACCCGCCACTTGTTGGTTGCAAGGTAGCGCAGTGCGCGCGTGTAAACTTGAAACAGTGTCAATTTCCAAATCCCGTCTTCATTTCAGTCGTGCCCGGTTGGGGCGAAACCCTGAAGCCTTGAGCGACAAGGGCGATTGCGGGTTAGGCAAGCAGTTGTTTTATTGCACTTTCTACATGAATGGGCGCTTAACGGGGATTCTCGGCGCGAGGCCAATAGAATCGCAGGTCGGAAATTTGCCGCGAAAGATTGTCAAATCATCATAATTCGCGGATAAGTTTTGTAGTGCTGTCGACTGATTGCAATTTTGTCGTGACAACGCCTGATCCATGAGGGCAGGAGGGCCCCTCTCGCTACGGTCACGATCTATTCGAGTGCCAGGATACGTCTTGAAATGCAGAAGGTATTTGATTTTCTCTACACCCATGCCGAGCCCATGGGAAGGAGCGAGTTTCTTTCCGTTTTTCAAAGCCTCATCAGCCACTACGGGTTCGATCATTACCGTGTCTTCCGCCGCGTCGTCAGCCATGCAAGTGTCACCGACATCACTCTTTCAGAGCACCTGCCGGATGGCTGGGCTGACCTCTACCGCGCCAAGAAATATGTGGAAGTGGATCCGGTCGAGAGAGCGTTCTACCTGATGCAAGTCCCATTCAGATGGCGTGATGGGGTCGCATTTCTGTCGCAGGCGACACATCGCAAACGGGCGTCGAAACTTTTTCAGGATGCAGCGCGCTCTGGATTGGGCGAGGGATACGCATTTCCGATCCATGGTCGCAACGGGTTGCTCGGTGGCGTTTTCATCAGTGGTCGGGGATGCGAGTTTAGCGCGGCGGAGCTTTGCACCCTTGATGCGGCCATGCGCGCCACATTTTGGCGTCTTGCCGGGTTTGCCGGTCACATGCAAGAGCTGCTGGCTCGCCCCAATCTTTCGGTGGCGCAACTGACGCGCCGGGAACGGGATGTGCTGAACCTGCTGGCGCTCGGCAACACCTCCCCGGAGATCGGCCACGCCCTTTCCATTTCGAGCCACACGGTGGATTGGTACATCAATGGTATTCAGCGCAAGCTCGACGCGCGCAACCGTCAGCATGTTATCGCGCTTGCGTTTCGCTGTGGTCTGATTGCCTGACGCATCCAGACGAGCGCACCAGAACCGTGAAGTTGAAAATCGGCCTTTCCAACATCTGATTTTACTGCTTAGTTTCGCGCTGCAGCATGTTGACTTGCTCTAGGTTCTTGGGAGGCCGTTTTGAAGATATCGAAAATTCTCGTTGCCAATCGTTCGGAGATCGCAATCCGCGTATTTCGTGCCGCCAACGAGCTCGGTATAAAAACGGTCGCCATCTGGGCGGAAGAGGACAAGCTGTCGCTTCATCGCTTCAAGGCGGATGAAAGCTATCAGGTCGGTCGCGGTCCGCACCTTGCCAAGGATATGGGACCGATCGAGAGCTACCTGTCGATCGAAGAAGTCATCCGCGTCGCCAAGCTGTCCGGTGCCGATGCCATTCATCCAGGCTACGGCCTTCTGTCGGAAAGCCCCGAATTCGTCGACGCCTGCGATGCGGCGGGCATTACCTTCATTGGCCCGCGGCCTTCAACCATGCGCCAGCTCGGTAATAAGGTAGCCGCACGCAATCTGGCGATCTCGGTTGGCGTTCCGGTGGTTCCGGCAACTGAACCCCTTCCGGATGATCTTGCCCAGGTTGAGCGCATGGCCGAGGAAATCGGATATCCAGTAATGCTCAAAGCCTCCTGGGGCGGTGGCGGTCGCGGCATGCGCGCCATCCGCAAGAAGGAAGACCTTGCCCGCGAAGTGACCGAGGCCAAGCGCGAAGCCAAGGCGGCCTTCGGCAAGGATGAAGTCTATCTCGAAAAGCTGGTGGAGCGTGCCCGCCATGTGGAGAGCCAGATCCTTGGCGACACGCATGGCAATGTCGTTCACCTCTTCGAGCGCGACTGCTCCATCCAACGCCGTAACCAGAAGGTGGTCGAGCGCGCGCCTGCGCCCTATCTGACAGAAGCGCAGCGTCAGGAACTTGCCAGTTACTCGCTGAAGATCGCATCGGCGACGAATTATATCGGCGCAGGCACGGTCGAATATCTGATGGATGCCGATACCGGCAAATTTTACTTCATCGAGGTCAATCCGCGCATCCAAGTAGAACACACGGTGACCGAAGTCGTCACCGGCATAGATATCGTCAAGGCGCAGATCCACATTCTCGAAGGGGCTGCCATCGGCACGCCGGAATCGGGCGTTCCCGAGCAAAAGGATATCCGTCTTAACGGCCACGCGCTGCAGTGCCGTATCACCACGGAAGATCCCGAGCACAATTTTATTCCGGACTACGGGCGTATAACGGCCTATCGTTCCGCTTCGGGCTTCGGCATTCGTCTGGATGGTGGCACCTCCTATACCGGCGCCGTGATCACCCGCTATTACGATCCGCTTCTCGTCAAGGTCACGGCCTGGGCGCCGCAGCCGGATGAAGCGATCAGCCGTATGGATCGTGCGCTGCGCGAATTCCGTATTCGTGGCGTGGCGACAAACCTCACCTTCCTTGAGGCCATCATCGGTCACGAGAGCTTCCGCAACAACACCTACACGACGCGCTTCATCGACTCGACGCCAGAGCTTTTTGCCCAGGTGAAGCGTCAGGACCGCGCCACCAAGCTTCTCACCTATCTGGCCGATGTCACAGTCAACGGCCACCCGGAGACCAAAGGTCGCGCAATGCCCTCCGACAAGGCCGTCAAGCCTGTCGTGCCCTACATCGATGCGCCGACGCCGGATGGCACCAAGCAGCTTTTAGACACACTTGGGCCAAAGGGCTTTGCCGAGTGGATGCGCAACGAAAAGCGCGTTCTTGTCACCGACACCACCATGCGCGACGGCCACCAGTCGCTCCTGGCAACGCGCGTGCGCACTCATGACATTTCTCGCGTGGCAAGTGTGTATGCCAAGGCTCTGCCGCAGCTTCTCTCGCTGGAATGCTGGGGTGGCGCGACCTTCGACGTTTCCATGCGCTTTCTCACCGAAGACCCGTGGGAGCGTCTGGCGCTGATCCGCGAGGGCGCGCCGAACCTGCTCTTGCAGATGCTGCTGCGTGGCGCCAATGGCGTCGGCTACAAGAACTATCCAGATAATGTCGTCAAATATTTCGTCCGTCAGGCGGCCAAGGGCGGCGTGGACCTGTTTCGCGTCTTCGACTGCCTGAACTGGGTCGAAAACATGCGCGTGTCGATGGATGCGATCGCCGAAGAGAACAAGCTCTGCGAAGCGACGATCTGCTATACGGGTGATCTTCTGAATTCGGCGCGCCCGAAATACGACCTCAAATATTATACCAACCTCGCTGTCGAGCTGGAAAAGGCCGGCGCCCATATCATTGCCGTCAAGGACATGGCTGGCCTTCTGAAGCCTGCCGCCGCCAAGGTGCTGTTCAAGGCGCTGCGTGAAGCCACCAGCCTGCCGATCCATTTCCACACGCATGACACCTCCGGCATTGCTGCCGCAACAGTTCTTGCCGCCGTCGATGCAGGTGTGGATGCCGTGGATGCGGCGATGGACGCCTTCTCCGGCACCACGTCGCAGCCTTGCCTCGGCTCCATCGTCGAGGCGCTGGCCGGTTCGGAGCGCGATACCGGTCTCGACGCCGAGTGGATCCGCCGCATTTCCTTCTATTGGGAAGCCGTGCGCAACCAGTATGTCGCCTTCGAAAGCGATCTCAAGGGACCGGCATCGGAAGTCTATCTGCACGAAATGCCCGGCGGCCAGTTCACCAACCTCAAGGAGCAGGCGCGCTCGCTCGGTCTCGAAAGCCGTTGGCACGAAGTGGCGCAGGCCTATGCCGATGCCAACAAGATGTTCGGCGATATCGTCAAGGTCACGCCATCCTCCAAGGTTGTCGGCGACATGGCGCTGATGATGGTGAGCCAGGATCTGACGGTGGCCGATGTCGAAAACCCGGAGAAGGAAGTCTCCTTCCCCGATTCGGTCGTCTCCATGCTGAAGGGCGATCTCGGCCAATCGCCGGGTGGCTGGCCAGAAGCGTTGCAGAAAAAGGCGTTGAAGGGCGATAAGCCTTACACGGTCCGTCCAGGCTCGCTGCTGGAAGATGCCGATCTGGAGGCCGAGCGCAAGGCAATCGAAACCAAGCTTGAGCGTCCGGTCGATGATTTCGAGTTCGCCTCTTACCTGATGTATCCGAAGGTGTTCACCGATTTTGCGCTCGCTTCGGAGACCTACGGTCCGGTGTCTGTGCTGCCGACACATGCTTACTTCTACGGCATGGAAGATGGCGAGGAACTGTTTGCCGATATCGAACGCGGCAAGACGCTCGTCATCGTCAACCAGGCGTCGTCGGGCGTCGATGACAAGGGCATGGTCACAGTGTTCTTCGAAATCAATGGCCAGCCGCGCCGCATCAAGGTGCCGAACCGCGCTCATGGCGCAACGGGCGCCGCTGCTCGCCGGAAGGCAGAACCGGGCAATGCCGCGCATGTCGGCGCGCCGATGCCGGGTGTCATTTCCCGCGTCTTCGCCAATGCCGGTCAAGAGGTAAAGGCCGGTGACGTTCTGGTCTCCATCGAGGCCATGAAGATGGAAACCGCGCTTCACGCCGAGCGGGACGGCAAGATCGCCGAAGTGCTTGTTCGGCCAAGCGATCAGATCGACGCCAAGGATCTGCTGGTCGTCTACGCAGAGTAACGAACCGACATCAAGAGTGACAAGAATGCCCGCCATTGTGCGGGCATTTCTGCTTGTAGGTGAGGCATCGCGCATGTATGCATGTTTATACACGATTCTACATGTTGATGCCGAATGTCTAAGATCGATCACTTTGTCAGCGAGCGCCAGACGCTCATCTTCGCCGAGCTGCAAAGCAAGGGGCGCGTTCTAGCGCAGGACCTGGCGCAGACATTCGATGTGTCGGAAGACACGATCCGGCGCGATCTTCGCGATATGGCAGCGCGCGGCCTGTGCGAACGGGTCTATGGCGGCGCACTGATTGCCAGTGGCAAGACCGTGCCACTCAGCCATCGCATGACGGATATGCAGGACCGCAAGGATGCTCTCGGCCAAGCGGCTGCCGCGTGCATCGCGCAAGGAGCGACGATCTTCCTTGATGCGGGTTCCACCAATCTTGCCATCGCCCGGCATCTGCCGGAGGGCGCTGGGCTCACGGTCATCACCAATACGCCGGTTATCGCGGCAGAACTTTCAGGCCGTGCCGACCTGGAACTGATCGTCGTCGGTGGCAGGATCGATCCTGCCGTCGGTGCCGCCATCGATATGACGGCTATTGCGCAGCTGGAGGATATGCGGCCGGATCTCTGTATCCTCGGCGTCTGCGGCATGACCGCTGCCGACGGCCTTTCAGCCGATATCTATCAGGACGCCACGTTCAAGCGACTGGCCTGCAAGGCGAGCCGCAGAACTATGGCTGCGATTACCAGCGAGAAGCTGGGCGCGGGAGCCGCCTTCCATGTGGCGCCGCTCAACCCCGATCTCACCCTTGTTCTGGAAGATGACGCCGACGAAGCCTTTGTCCGCGATCTGCGCAGACACAAGCTCGATATTCATCTTGCCGGGCGCAATACCCGTGCCTCATCCCATCCCCATTCACTGAAGGACCAGCCCGCATGACCGGCTCCCCGATGTCCATCTCCACGGCCCGCACCCCCTATATGACGCGCACACGCTTCGGCGTTTCCCTACTGTTCCTCATGAATGGTTTCATGATGGGGTCGTGGGCGCCGATGATCCCCGAGTTCGCCAAGCGTCTTTCCCTGAGCGAGAGCGAACTTGGTCTGGTCATTCTCGTCTTCGGTCTTGGCTCGCTTTCCTGCATGCCGGTGGCCGGTTCACAGATCGCCCGTGTCGGCTCGCGCACGGTCACGCTGTTCTGTGCGGCGATCTTCGTGCCGACGCTGCTTCTCATCACACTCTCCAACACCGTCTGGGCGGGCGTGATCACCGTGTTCCTCTTCGGCGGGCTGACGGGTGCCATGGATGTGGCGATGAATGCCAATGCCGTTGCTGTGGAGCGTGGCATGCGGCGCGCCATCATGTCCTCCTGCCACGCCTTTTGGAGCCTTGGCGGATTGATCGGCGCGGGTCTTGGCGGTTTGCTGATCACCAAGATCGGTATTTACGGCCACGCTATTGCCCTGACCATCATTTCTGCAGCGCTGCTGGCGATCGCTTGGCCGCGCGTCATGGTGGATCGTCCGCATCCGGAAGAAGAGCGCCCGAAAGGCCGCCTGCCGCTCACACCGCTTCCCTGGATCATCGGCGTCATGGCGCTGTTTTCCATGGTGCCGGAGGGTGCGGTGCTTGATTGGGGCGCGCTCTACCTGCGCAACGAGCTTGGTGCGTCGGTTGCCGTTTCGGGCTTTGCCTTCGCCGCTTTCTCCCTCACCATGGCCGTCATGCGCTTTGCCGGCGATCTGGTGCGCGAGCGTCTGGGAGCAGTGCGCACATTGCAGGTCTGCTCGATCATGTCGATCGTCGGGCTTCTGATCGCGGGTACAGCTGGCAACGCGTTCATCGCCATTATCGGCTTTGCCATTGCGGGTATCGGCATTTCCAACATGGTGCCGATTGCCTTCTCCGCAGCGGGCAACATGCCGGGACTGGCGCCGGGGATCGGTCTGTCTGTGGTCACCACCATGGGCTATTCCGGTATTCTCGTTGCACCATCGGCCATCGGCTTCATTGCCGAACATACCGGTCTTGCAACCGTCTTCCTGTTCATTCCGCTTCTGCATGTCGTCGTGCTGCTGCTCTCCAGGCTCGCACGCCATGCGGATGGCGCAAGTGGACACTGAAGACTAGACTTTGCCTGCTCAACTTCATCAACGCGCTTCCATTGCCCGTGGAAGCCCTTTCGTTTTGGTAAGCTGGCAGACAGGCTCGAATTTCGCCACGATTGCAGTAAACTACCAGTTGACTGCTTCGATGTTGACAAGGCGCTCGCCTTGATCCACCTGAAAGACCACACTCACCGCAGTTGTAGAGACCGTCATGAACGCACACTCCGATTACGATCCGAAGCCACGCCGCGCCTCCGTTGCCGTCGATGTGGGCGGCGTTATCGTCGGCGGTGGCGCACCCGTCGTGGTGCAGTCCATGACCAATACGGATACCGCCGATATCGATGCAACGGTCCAGCAGGTCGCTGCACTGCATCGCGCGGGCTCGGAGATCGTCCGCATTACCGTGGACCGGGATGAGAGTGCTGCCGCCGTTCCGAAAATCCGCGACCGTTTGCTGCGGCTCGGCATCGATGTGCCGCTCGTCGGTGACTTTCACTATATCGGCCACAAGCTGCTCGCCGATCATCCGGCCTGTGCCGAGGCTCTGGCAAAGTACCGCATCAATCCCGGTAATGTCGGCTTCAAGGACAAGAAGGACAAGCAGTTCGGTGACATCATCGAGATGGCGATCCGCTATGACAAGCCGGTGCGCATCGGCGTCAACTGGGGGTCGCTCGACCAGGAACTGCTGACCAGTCTGATGGACAAGAACAAGGACGCCGGCTTTCCGCTGTCCGCCCGTCAGGTCACACGTGAAGCCATCGTGCAATCGGCGCTGATTTCCGCCGAGCTCGCCGAAGAGATCGGCCTGCCACGCAACCGCATCATTCTGTCTGCCAAGGTCAGCCAGGTTCAGGACCTGATCGCGGTCTATTCCATGCTCTCGGAGCGCTCCGACCACGCGCTGCATCTCGGCCTCACCGAAGCCGGCATGGGTTCGAAGGGCATTGTCGCCTCGTCTGCTGCCATGGGCTATGTGTTGCAACAGGGTATTGGTGACACGATCCGTGTATCTCTGACGCCGGAGCCGAATGGCGACCGCACCCGCGAGGTGCAGGTGGCGCAGGAACTTTTGCAGGTCATGGGCTTTCGTCAGTTCATCCCCGTGGTCGCGGCCTGTCCGGGATGCGGGCGCACGACGTCTACCGTCTTCCAGGAACTGGCACAGAATATCCAGAACGACATTCGCAAGAACATGCCCGTCTGGCGTGAGAAATATCCAGGCGTCGAGGCGCTGAACGTCGCCGTCATGGGCTGCATCGTCAATGGCCCGGGCGAAAGCAAGCATGCCGATATCGGCATTTCGTTACCCGGCACGGGTGAGAGCCCTTCGGCACCTGTCTTCATCGATGGCGAAAAGGCGCTGACACTGCGCGGACCGAATATCGCCCAGGACTTCGAGGCGCTGGTCATCGACTATATCGAAAAACGTTTTGGCCAAAAGGACGCGGCAGAGTGAGTAGCGACCGTGAAAATGCCAGAATTGCTGTGTCTTACCTCCAAAAACTCACGGAGCAATGATTTCAATGATCAAGAAGTTTGCTGTTCTTGCGCTTGCCGCAACCTACCTGTCCGCCTGCACCACGACCGACCCCTATACGGGTGAGCAGAAGGTCTCCAACATGGCGGGCGGTGCCGGGCTTGGCGCGCTGGCCGGTGCGGTTGGCGGCCTAGCCATCGGCGGCGGCAACAAGGGCCGCAACGCCCTGATCGGTGCTGGTATCGGCGCGCTCGCCGGTGGCGCGATCGGCGGCTATATGGACAATCAGGAAGCGGAACTGCGCCAGCAGCTGCAGGGTACAGGCGTATCGGTGACGCGCCGTGGCGACAGCATCGTTCTCAACATGCCGTCCAACATCACCTTCGCAACCGATCAAGACCAGGTGATTCCGCCATTCTACCCGACGCTGAACTCTGTGGCGATCGTTCTGAACAAGTTCAACAAGACCTATATCGACGTCAACGGCTTTACCGACTCCACCGGCAGCCTGAACCACAACCAGTTGCTCTCGCAGCGTCGTGCCGCCTCGGTTGCCAATTATTTGGGAAGCCAGGGCGTCGATCAGCGCCGCATGTCCACCATGGGCTTCGGCCCGTCGCAGCCAGTGGCATCCAACGCAACGCCCGACGGCCGCGCCCAGAACCGTCGCGTGGAAGTGCTGATCTCGCCGTTGACGCAAAACGGCTAATAGCCTTTTACCTCAATGATCGTTTTCGAAGAGGGCTGCTTTGGCGGCCCTTTTTGGTGTGTGTAGACGGTGTGCAGGCGTGGTAGGCGCTTCAACATCGGCCCGAAAATCGGAATCGATTTTCGGAAAAGCATGATGCGTAGATTAAACAGGATAGAGCGCCTTGGTGCGTCCAGTGAGACGCATGGCGCTCTAGCTCTCAGCTTTTGCGCTCGGCTATGAAGCGGGCCGCTTGCACCAGAATATCGGCCTTCTCTCCGTAGGGGGCCAACAGGGTTGCCGCGTCGCACACCTGTTCCTGAAGTTTTTCACGCGCCCAGTCTTCCCCGCGTAACGCCACAAGCGTGCCCTTGCCGCGAGCGGCATCCTTGCCGGTTGCCTTGCCCATGGTAGCGGCATCCGAGGTGAGGTCGAGAAGATCGTCGGCAAGCTGGAAGGCGAGGCCGATCTTTTCGCCGAAGCTGCGCAGCGTCTTGCGGTGAGATGCGTCGTTTCCGGCAATGATTGCACCTGCCTCGCAGGCAAAGCGCAGCAACGCGCCTGTTTTCATCGCCTGCAAGGTCACGATGCCCGCTTCATCCGGCGCCTGCTTTTCTGCCGCCAGATCGAGCGCCTGACCGCCTGCCATGCCGCCAATGCCGGCAGCGCGCGAAAGCGCCAACACCAGTGCCGTCTTCTGATCGCCGGTCAGCGGCGTTTGCGGGCTCGCGATAATATCGAAAGCGAGCGTCAGGAGGCTGTCGCCCGCCAGAATGGCTGTGGCCTCATCGAACTTCTTGTGGACCGTCGGCTGGCCGCGACGCAGATCGTCATCGTCCATGGCGGGTAGATCGTCATGCACCAGCGAGTAGCAATGGAGACATTCAAGCGCGGCGCCCACACGCAGCGCTGCAGCCTCATTGCCGTCGAGCAGCCGCGCTGTCTCGATGACGAGGAAAGGCCGAAGGCGCTTGCCGCCGTTCAGCACGCCATGGCGCATGGCATCCAGCAGGTTGGCCGGCCGTGCGATCTCGTCATAACCGACCTTGTCCGTCAGGATCTCTGCCAGCAGTTTTTCCGTGCTTGCCGCGTTATCGCGCAGCCGTGTCTCGAATGTCATGGCACCGCTTCCTTACATCTCGCGGCTGTTTGGCATGGGGTAAAAGGGCTGGCAAATGTTTTGTTGAACGGGTGTGGAACTTCGCCCTGGTGAGTAGCCTTGATGGTGCGAGCGGAATATGAAAGGCTTGATCTGAACGAGTGGGGACGGGATGTGAGCAGTACGCCGGAAAGCGAAAGGGAGTATGAGGCGCTTCCCGACGAGGAGAGCAGGCCCAAATTGGATATCAAGAGCCTCGCCAAACGTGTCGGCATGTTTCTGCTGGCGCTGTTAGTCCTGCCCTATCTGCTGATCCCCGTTTATGCCATTCCCTTCATCCGACCCATCTCGACGCTAATGCTTGCCGATCTGGTGACTTTCCAAGGCTACGACCGGCAATGGGTGCCTCTGGAGGATATCTCGCCTCGGCTCATCCAGTCGGTGATGATGTCGGAAGACGGCCAGTTCTGTTTCCATGGCGGGGTGGACTGGAATCAGATGCAGGGAGTCGTCAATGACGCACTGGAAGGCGAGGCGACACGAGGCGCCAGCACCATTCCGATGCAGACGGCCAAGAACCTATTTCTCTGGAACGGTCGGTCCTTCATCCGCAAGGGACTGGAACTGCCGCTTGCGCTCGTATCCGACTTCATCTGGTCGAAACAGCGGATGATGGAAATCTATCTCAACATCGCCGAATGGGGCCCCGGTATCTACGGCATCGAGGCCGCGGCGCAGTACCATTTCAAGGTGCCAGCGTCGAAACTCAGCTCCCGGCAGGCAGCATTACTTGCCGTGTCCTTGCCGAACCCGATCGATCGCAATGCTAGCAAGCCCGGTCGCGGGATGCAGCGTCTCGCGGGGCTTATCGAGCGCCGGGCAAGAGGCTCCGGCGCTTATGTCGGCTGCGTGCTGGACCGATAGGCTTTAGTCTTTGGTGAAGATGTAATCCGTTTCCTGGCGAAGCGTTTCGCCGGGACGCAGGATCGCTTTCGGGAAGCCTTCGTGATTGATGGCATCCGGCCAGATCTGCGTTTCCAGGCAGAAGCCCGCGAAGGGGCCGTAATGGCGTCCGTCATGTCCCGGAACGGCAGTGTTCAGCTTGAAACCAGAATAGAACTGAACGCCGGGTTCGGTTGTGTGAACATCGAGCGAAATGCCGGAGGCTGGCGCGTGGACATGCGCGACCATGCGCTTGGCCACACGCTCTGCCGAAAGGCAGAAATTGTGGTCGTAGAGCACCTGTTCGCCATGGTCGTCCTTCCGGCTCATCAATGTCGGCTCACGCAGATCGAAGACCGTTCCGGAGACGGAGCGGATTTCGCCGGTTGGAATCTGGCGCTCATCGGTTGGCAGATAATGATCGGCGGCAATTTCGATATGATGGCCGAGGGCGGTCTCGGCGCCGTCGAGATTGAAATAGGAATGCTGGCAGACATTGGCGATCGTCGGCAGGTCGGTCGTCGTCTCATAGACAACCGACAGCACACCGCCCTCGCGGATCGTGTAGGTTGCCGTCATCGTGCAATTGCCTGGGTAACCAGCGCGACCGTTGGGATCTATGATCTGCAGCACGACATGGCTTGGTCCGTGCTCCATGATCATCCAGTTGCGCTTGCCCGTGCCGTCGCTTCCGCCATGCAAATGCGACACGCCCTTCTCGTTCAGCTCCAGCTGGTAGTCTTTGCCGTCGATGGAAAACTTGCCGCCACCGATACGATTGGCGTTTCGGCCCGGTGTCGCGCCGAAATAGGAGGAGTATTTCGGATAGTCGTCAAACCCGTCGAAGCCAAGAACCAGCGGCGGCTGATGTCCCTCAAGCCGCAGATCCTGAATGACCGCACCCCAGGTTATAACCTTGGCCGTCAGGCCGCCAGCGCTGATCGTCACCCGTTCGACCTTTTCGCCGGTCGCTGTCAGGCCGAAATTCTCCCGAACGCTTGCGTCACTCATCCGACATTCTCCCTATCGCTCGCAATTTGTGCCGGACGTTGCGCCATTTTGGCGGCTGACGCAACGTCGGAAAATGCGTTTTTCGCAGAAGCGATCGTGTCAGGCCGAGGCCTTGCCGATCTCCTCCAATGCGTAAGGGGTCGTCTGATAGATCTCGTTGATCCAGTTGCCGAAGAACAGATGCGCGTGGCTGCGCCACCGGTTGAGCGGCGTCAGTGATGGGTCGTTGTGCGGGAAATAATCATGCGGCAGCTTGATCGGCACGCCGGAATTGACGTCGCGGAAATACTCGTCCCCGAGCGAGGTGGAGTCATATTCCACATGGTTAAACATGTAGAGCCGCTTGCCGCGCTTCTCATGCACGAGACACACGCCCATTTCCTCGGATTCCATCAGGATTTCGAGATCGGGATGCTTTTCGATGTCGGCGCGACGCACCTCCGTCCAGCGCGACACCGGCACCTGGAAATCGTCGGAGAAGCCGTTGAGATAGATGGAAGCAGGGCAGAGATTGCGGTGGCGATAGACGCCGAAGGCCTTCTGCTTCAACTCATGCTTCGGCACGCCATGGAAATGATAGATCGCCGCCATTGCCCCCCAGCAGACATTCAGCGTCGAATGGACATTGGTTTCCGTCCAGTCGAAGATCTTCTTCATCTCGTCCCAGTAGGTCACGTCCTCATAGGCCAGCGTCTCGACGGGCGCGCCGGTAATGATGAAGCCATCGAACTTGCGGTGGCGCACCTCTTCCCACGTCTCGTAGAAGGAGAGGAGGTGTTCTTCCGGCGTGTTCTTGGCACGGTGGCCGCCGATACGCACCAGCGACAGCTCCACCTGAAGCGGCGACGCGCCGACAAGGCGAGCCATCTGGATTTCGGTCTTGATCTTGTTCGGCATGAGGTTTAAGAGCCCGATCTGTAGCGGGCGGATATCCTGACGGATCGCCATGGTCTCGGTCATGACCCGTACACCCTCATTGACGAGGGTTTCGAAGGCGGGAAGCGTATCGGGAATCTTGATGGGCATCGCGAACTCTCACGTCCAAACACAAAAAAACCGGCAGCGAAATCGCGACCGGTCCTCGGAAATTGCCTTTTTCCTCGACCCTTTAGCGACTTCTTTAAAGTGGCTGCAAGCCGGTCGGCAAATCACCACTGCTGGCTGTCATAATCCTGTCTGGCTGAAAAATCAATATGGCCGCCTTTTGCGGCGTTTGCGCCTTTCCTTGAGGTGGTGTTTCGCGATAAGGCAGGGCATGACATCGGATCATTTCACCATTCTGCTGGGCGGCGATATCGTCGTGACGGAGCGCCTGCGCCGTGCGGTTGCCGGATCACGGGTGATTGCCGCCGATAGCGGCATGAAACATGCCAGGCCGCTCGGGCTTCAACCGGAATTGTGGGTGGGCGATTTCGATTCCGCCGATGCGTTTCTGGTGCAGGAATGGCCGGCTGTGCCGCAACAGCCTTTTCCCGCCGCCAAGGGGGAGACGGATGGCGAGATTGCCGTTTCCGAGGCTTTGGCGCGAGGTGCGAAACGCCTGACGCTGGTCGGCGCGCTTGCCGGCGAGCGATCCGACCATGCGCAGTTTCATCTGCTCTATGCTGTGGCGCTGGCCGAACGCGGACTTCAGGTGGTGCTGACGTCTGGTGAGGAAGAAGCTTTTCCGCTGCTTGCCGGCGATTTGGTGCTCGATCTGCCGCGCGGCTCGCTGTTTTCTGTTGCCGGTTTTACGGCCCTTTCGGGCCTCGATATCGAGAACGCCCGCTATCCCCTCAGTGATTTTGCGCTTGCCTTCGGCTCATCGCGCACTATGTCCAACGTGGCTGAGGGCGACATTCGCCTTCGCCTTAAAAGCGGCAAGGCTATCGTCCTTGCCCGTCCTTACGATCTGACCGGAGCCTGATGCCTTGGCACCCCCCATTCTGAAACTCGACGACATCGAGCTGACCTTCGGCGTGACCCCGCTGCTCGACGGCGCCAATCTGCAGGTGGAGCCGGGCGACCGCATCTGCCTTGTCGGCCGTAACGGTTCGGGCAAATCGACGCTGATGAAGATTGCCGCCGGTCTGGTGGAAGCGCAGTCCGGCGAGGTGTTCCGTCATCCGTCCGCGACGATCCGCTATCTGGAGCAGGCGCCGGATTTCGGCGCTTACGAGACGGTGCAGGCCTATGCCGAGTCGGGTCTGGGGCCGGGCGACGATCCGTATCGCGTCAGCTATATTCTCGAACATCTAGGGCTGACCGGCCAAGAAAATCCTTCGAGCCTTTCCGGTGGGGAAGCGCGCCGTGCCGCACTTGCCCGAGTGATGGCGCCCGAGCCGGATATTCTGATGCTGGACGAGCCGACCAACCATCTGGATCTTCCGACCATCGAATGGCTGGAAAGCGAATTGCAGCAGACGCGAAGCGCGCTTGTGCTGATTTCGCACGACCGTCGCTTCCTTGAGAAGGTGTCGACCGCCACCGTCTGGCTCGATCGCGGCCAGTCCCGCAGGCTCAGCCGTGGCTTCGGCCATTTCGAGGAATGGCGCGACAAGGTGCTGGAAGAGGAAGAGCTTGAGCAGCACAAGCTCGGCAAGGCCGTCGAGCGCGAAGAGCACTGGATGCGCTATGGCGTGACGGCACGGCGCAAGCGCAACATGCGCCGCGTCGGAGAGTTGCGCGACATGCGCGCCGCCTATCGCGGCCACAAGGGGCCGCAGGGCTCGGTACAGGCCACAGCCGTGGAAGCGCGCGAATCCGGCAAGCTGGTGATCGAGGCGGAGGCCATCACCAAGGCCTATGGCGATCGTACCATCGTCGCACCCTTTTCGCTGCGGGTGCATCGCGGCGATTGCATCGGTCTCGTCGGGCCGAATGGTGCAGGCAAGACCACGCTGCTCAAGATGCTGACAGGTACGCTCGCGCCCGATAGCGGCACGGTGAAGCTCGGCACCAATCTGGAAATCGCGACACTCGACCAGAAGCGCGAAGACCTCAATCCGAACGACACGCTGGCACATTACCTGACCGACGGTCGTGGTGAAAGCCTGCTGGTCAACGGCGAGCAGAAGCATGTGACCGGCTATATGAAGGACTTCCTCTTCCAGCCGGAACAGGCCCGCACGCCGATCCGCAATCTGTCCGGTGGCGAGCGCGCCCGTCTTATTCTAGCGCGTATCCTGGCAAGACCGACCAACCTTCTCATCCTCGATGAGCCGACGAACGATCTCGATATCGAGACGCTGGACCTGCTTCAGGAAATCGTCGCAAGCTTCTCGGGCACCGTCATTCTCGTCAGCCACGACCGTGATTTCCTTGATCGCACCGTGACCTCGACCATTGCGCCCGCCAATCCGGATGCGCCGGATGGCCGCTGGATCGAATATGCAGGCGGCTATTCCGACATGATGGCGCAGCGTAAGGGTGCGGCAGAAGACAAGAAGCGCTCGGACAAGCAGGAGAAGGCGAAAGTCTCGGCCAATGCCGCTCCCGCTACTGAACCTGCAAAGGGCAAGGGCAAGCTGTCCTTCAAGCAGAAATTTGCGCTGGAAAATCTGCCGAAGGAAATGGAAAAGCTGCAGCAAGAAATCGCCAAGCGCGAAGAGCGAATGGCCGATCCGCAGCTTTTCGCCAAGGACCCCGGCGCTTTCAACAAGCTGGCGGAGGAAATGGCAAAGCTTCGCCAAAAGCTGGAGGTCATGGAGGAAGAATGGCTGGAGCTTGAGATGCTGCGCGAAGAGATGGAAGGCTAGGCCTCTTTGACAGGCGCGTAAATATGGGCTCTGCTTTGTTCCAACAGGGAGGAGCCCGCCCATGCGCATGATCTTCGTCAATATGCCGGTCAAGAATATCGAGACATCGAAAGCCTTCTTCACCGCGCTCGGCTTCAGTTTCAATCCGGAATATTCGGATGAGCGCACGCTGTGCATGATCGTCGAGAAGAACATCTTCGTCATGCTGCTTCAGGAGGAGCGGTTTCGCGATTTCATCAATGGCGAGATTGCCGATGCAAAGAGCAGCACGGAAGTTCTGACCTGCCTATCCGCCTCCAGCCGTGAGGAAATCGACAGCATGTTGAAAACGGCACTCTCTTCCGGCGGGCAGGAGTGGAAGCCGGTACAGAATCAAGGCTTCATGTATGCAGGCAGCTTCCAGGATCCAGACGGCCACGTCTGGGAACTCGTGCATATGACGGAGCAGGCATAGCTTCTCGCGTCTTGCCAATAACCGATTGTCACATTACATCTTTTCTCGCTCTAACGGGGTGCTTTGTCTTTCGGGACAAGGCTGAGAGGCGAATGCCAACCCGAAGAACCTGATCCGGTTAACACCGGCGGAGGGATTAGACGGCTTCCATCCAGACGCCTATTCCCGTAACCCATTCGAGAAGGTGTCTGATGAACCCTCGTTTTTTGCTGTCCGGCCTCGTTGCCGCATCCTTCCTCCTGCCGGGCATCGCCTCTGCGCAGGATAAAAAAGTCCTCACCGTCTATACTTATGAGAGCTTCGTCTCCGAGTGGGGTCCAGGCCCAAAGGTGAAGGCAGCGTTCGAGAAGACCTGCGATTGCACCGTCAACTTCGTCGGCGTGGCCGATGGCGTGGCGCTCCTCAACCGGTTGAAGCTGGAAGGTGCGGGCTCCAAGGCGGATGTGGTGGTCGGTCTCGATACCAATCTTGTCGCCGAAGCCAAGGACACCGGGCTTTTCGAAGCGTCGGGTGTCGATGCTTCCGGGGCAAAAGTCCCAGGCGGCTTCAAGGATGACGTCTTCGTCCCATATGACTACGGCCACTTCGCCGTCATCTATGACACCCAGACGCTGAAGAACCCGCCCAAAAGCCTGAAAGAGCTGGTGGAGGGCGACCCGTCGCAGAAGATCGCCATTCAGGACCCTCGGACCTCGACGCCGGGTCTCGGCCTGCTGCTGTGGGTCAAGTCGGTCTATGGCGACAAGGCGCCGGAGGCTTGGACGAAGCTCAAGAACCGCGTTCTGACGGTCACGCCCGGCTGGTCGGAATCCTACGGTCTCTTCACCAAGGGCGAAGTGCCGATGGTGCTCTCCTATACCACCTCGCCCGCCTACCATATGGTGGCCGAGCACAGCGAGCGCTATCAGGCCGCAAGCTTCGAGGAAGGCCATTACATCCAGATCGAGGTCGCTGGCCTGTTGAAAAATGCGCCCGAAAAGGAGCTTGGCAAGAAATTCCTGGCTTTCATGCTTACGCCCGGCTTTCAGGATGCCATTCCGGAAAACAACTGGATGATGCCGGTCACTGCCACGTCGCAGCCGCTGCCGGATGCGTTCAGCAAGCTGGTGCAGCCGACCAAGACGTTCCTGATGTCGCCGGAAGAGGTGGCGAAGAACCGCAAGGCCTGGATCGATGAGTGGCTGACCGCGATGAGCGTGAAGTAAGCGCTAGGCGACGCCGCAGGTGATTGCGCGCAGCGACAGACGCAGGTTCTTGATGGGAGGCATGGCGGCATTCACCGCCGTGCTGCTCTTCATCGCGCTAGCGGTCGCGGCGCTTCTTTCCTCTGACAGCAATGCGGCGTCGAGCGCCCTCTTCGAACCCTATACGCTGCGCATCCTCCGGTTCACCCTTTGGCAGGCAACGCTCTCGACCGTGCTTTCGGTGGCTCTCGGACTGCCTGTTGCCTTGGCACTCGCGAGGCAGAGAGATTTTCCGGGCCGCATCTGGATCATAAGGTTGATGGCGGTGCCGATGGGGCTGCCGGTGATCGTCGGTGCCTTGGGGCTGATAGCCATCTGGGGTAGGCAGGGACTGCTCAATACGGCCCTTCTTTACGCAGGGGTGGAGCAGCCCTTCAGCATCTATGGTCTTTCCGGCATTCTCATTGCCCATGTCTTCTTCAATCTGCCTCTGGCCGTGCGCTTCTTTTTGGCGGGGCTGGAAAGAATACCGGGTGAATATTGGCGCATGAGCAGCGTTCTCGGCATGAACGCTATCTCCGCCTTCCGCTTCATCGAATGGCCGGTGGTGCGTCGGTTGGTGCCGGGGGTGGCGGGGCTGATCTTCATGCTCTGCGCCACAAGCTTCACGCTGGTACTGCTACTTGGCGGCGGTCCGGCTGCGACGACCATCGAAGTCGCGATCTATCAGGCATTGCGCTTCGATTTCGATCCGCCACGCGCCATTGCGCTGTCACTGATGCAGATCGCCATGACCGGCCTGTTGCTGGCTCTGCTTTCGCTTCTGCCGGGGGCAGATGCGGAGGGGCAAACGCAAGGCCAGGCGGTTCGTCGTTTCGATGCTTCGCGTCCGTTACGGCGGCTGTGGGACGGTATAATCCTCGTCCTTGCGGTGCTTCTGGTGGGGACGCCGCTCGTGGCAGTCGCTGCCTCCGGCCTGACTGCCGACCTGTGGCGCCTCTTGAGTGCCGAGGTGTTCCGTCGTGCGGCGATCACCAGCCTGTCCATCGCGCTCGTTTCCGCGTCGCTGGCCGTGCTGATCTCGGTCGCGCTTATCCGCGCCCGGCAAGTGATTTCGGATAGCAGCAAGCCTGGGCGGCTTGCGAAGCTTCTCTCGGCGATTTTGGGTGGCGGCGCGTCGATAGTGCTTCTGGTGCCGCCCGTGGTGCTGGGCAGTGGATGGTTTTTGCTGCTGCGCCCCTTCGGCGATGTTTCCGTCTTCGCGCCATTGCTTGTGGCACTCATCAACATGCTGATGGCCTTGCCCTTCGCCATGCGCGTTCTTGAACCCGCCTTCGCCACCCATCAGGCCAGAACCGGCAGGTTGGTTGCCAGTCTTGGTCTCACCGGCTTTTCGCGCTTTCGCCTGATCGATCTACCGGTTCTGTGGCGTGCCTTTGCCATGGCCTTTTCCTTTGCCATGGCGCTGTCGCTTGGTGATCTTGGCGCCGTCGCGCTCTTCGGTTCGGAAAGCTTCGTCACCTTGCCGTGGCTGGTCTACAGCAATATGGGAAGCTACCGCAGCAATGACGCGGCGGGCTATGCCTTCATCCTTGGCATCATCTGCCTCATCCTAGCAGCGGGCGGTGTCTCGCGCCAATCCGAGAGAGCGAAAGCATGAATATCGGTCAGGCGGATGTGCGGCTCGAACAGGTGTCGCTCAGGCTTGGGGAACAGGATTTCCTCTTCGATACGTCCTTCCAGGCGGGCAGGGTCACGGCGGTCGTCGGCTCATCGGGTTCGGGTAAATCCACCCTTCTCAACCTCGTCGCAGGTTTCGAGAGGCCGGCAACTGGCCGTGTGCTGATCGGGGTTAAGGATATGAGCGAGTACGATCCGGCCGAACGCCCAGTGTCGCTGATCTTTCAGGATAACAACCTCTTCGCCCATCTCGATATCGCCACCAATATCGGGCTTGGCATCCATCCTTCTTTGCGTCTGTCCAGCGAAGATAAGGCTCGGATTACGACCGCGCTGGAACGCGTCGGGCTCGCCGGTTTCGAGAAGCGCTTTCCGTCGAGCATGTCTGGGGGAGAACGCCAGCGGGCAGCCCTTGCGCGTGCGCTGGTACGCGAACGTTCCGTCATGCTGCTGGACGAACCCTTCGCAGCGCTCGACCCGGGTTTACGCGCAGGCATGGCAAGCCTGTTGAAAGCGCTTCATGCGGAGAGCAACAACACCGTTCTCCTCGTCACCCATCATCCCGACGACATTCGCCGGCTGGCCGATACAGTGGTCCTTCTGTCCAACGGCGAGATCGTGTTTCAGGGAACGACTCAGGCGTTCTTCTCAGCAACCGATCACCCACAGGTGATGGATTTCCTCCACCAGTAGCGCATGGCTGCGCCACAATTTGGACGCGGGGGGGTGTCAATCCTCCACACACGCAGTGAAGCTGCTCATTTTTTGCACTTGCCAATCAGGCTCAACTATTTGAGACATGTATAGAGAACGTCTTTTTTCAGGGTCTTTCCGAAATATGGATCGTTTTGGATGTTCAGGCATTTCGGTGCCTGCGGGGTGTAAGCTGATATTCTGGTCTGCATATAACGGATGATCAGGAACGTTTGGAGCGGACTGGCAGGATGATGACGCGTGTGAAGGCCTCAAAGGGCCGCTACGGTCACGAAAGGGAAAAGCGGTCGATTTCGCGGCGGGGCATCGTAGCCCTCGGTGCCGCGGCATTGATGCTGTCCTCATGCCAGTCACTGTTCAGCCCGGCTTACCAATCCACACTCAAACCCTCAGACAATCCACAGACCGTGGAAGAGGTGCAGAAGAACGATCCGCGTGCGCAGATGGGAGCGCGCGAGCATCCGCGCATCGTCGCAAGCTATGGCGGTGAATATCACGACGAGAAGACCGAGCGTCTGGTCGCCCGTATCACCGGTGCGCTGACGGCGGTGTCGGAAAATCCACAGCAGTCCTACCGCATCACCATTTTAAATTCGCCAGCCATTAACGCTTTCGCGCTGCCGGGCGGCTATCTCTATGTGACCCGCGGCCTGCTGGCGCTTGCCAATGACGCGTCTGAAGTGGCAGCCGTGCTGTCGCACGAAATGGGCCACGTCACGGCCAATCATGGCATCGAGCGTCAGCGTCGCGAAGAGGCGGAAGTCATTGCAAGCCGCGTGGTGGCGGAGGTTCTTTCCAGCGATCTCGCCGGCAAGCAGGCGCTTGCGCGCGGCAAGCTTCGTCTGGCCGCTTTCTCGCGCCAGCAGGAATTGCAGGCCGACGTGATCGGCGTGCGGATGCTGGGTGAGGCGGGTTACGACCCTTACGCCTCGCCGCGCTTCCTCGATTCCATGGCGGCTTATGCGCGCTTCACCTCGGCCGATCCCGATAGCGACCAGAGCCTCGACTTCCTGTCGAGCCATCCGAATACGCCGCAGCGTATCGAGCTTGCCAAGCGCCATGCCCGCGCCTTTGGCCAGGAAGGCCAGGTGGGTGACAAGGGTCGCGACTGGTTCCTCACGGGCATCGATGGTCTGCTCTATGGCGATAGCCCGCAAGAGGGCTATGTCCGAGGCAACACCTTCCTGCATGGCAATCTCGGCATCCGCTTCGACGTGCCGGAAGGCTTCCAGATCGACAACAAGGTGGAAGCGGTTCTGGCAACCGGCCCTGGCGATATGGCGATCCGTTTCGATGGCGTGGCCGATCCCAAGCAGACGAGCTTGCCCAATTATCTGACGAGCGGCTGGGTGGCGGGTCTTTTGCCGGATACGGTTCGGGAAATACAGGTCAACGGCTTGCCAGCGGCCACCGCCCGCGCCAGCGCCGACAAGTGGGATTTCGACGTCACCGTCATCCGTGTCGGCAACCAGATTTTCCGTTTCCTCACTGCCGTGCCGAAGGGCAGCACGCAATTGGACACAGTTGCAAATCTCCTGCGCTCCAGCTTCCGCAAGATGACGCCTGCCGAAATTTCCTCGCTGAAGCCGCTTCGTGTCCGCGTCGTCACAGTCAAGCCGGGTGAAACAGTCGCCTCGCTTGCCGCGCGGATGATGGGGACGGATCGCAAGCTGGAGCTTTTCCGCGTGCTGAACGCACTTAGCACCACGGCTGCCATCGAGCCGGGGCAGCGCGTCAAGATCATTTCGGAGTAAGCGGAGCGCGCTACTGCGCCCTCGCATCCATAGTCTCGCTCAGACTGTCGGAACGTCGAACACTTCGCCTGGACGCATCGGGCGGAATTTTTCGCGTGCGACACCCTGATCCTTTAGTGCTGCTTCCAGCGCTATGATGGGCGCATCGATCGCCTCATCGGTCAGTTGCACGGTTCCCCAATGATGGCCGCAGGCATAGGCCGCATTGCAAATCTTCATGCCCTCGACCGCTTCCGCGGGGTTCTGGTGCTGGCCCTTCATGAACCAGCGCGGCTCATAGGCGCCGAAGGGCAGGTTGGCGAGGCGGAAGCTGCCATGCTTCTTGGCGACGGCGTGATAGTTCAATCCGCTGTGAAACCCGGTATCGCCGATATGGTAGATCTTGCCGCCTGGCGTTTCGATAACAAAGGCAGCCCATAGCGCCATGCGACGATCATTGACGCCGCGCGCCGACCAGTGGTGGCAGGGTTCGAAATGGATTTTGACATCGGGGCTGACGGCAAGTGCGTCGCCCCAGTCTCCGACCGAAATCTTCGCCGCCTCGACCTGGGTACGGATGATCGCATCATTGCCAAGCGGCGTGACGAAATGCGGCTTGTGCTCGACATGCAGCCGGTGAAGCGTTTCAAGATCAAGGTGGTCGTAGTGGTTATGCGTGACCAGAACGAGATCGATCGGCGGCAGATCCTCGAACCGAATACCGGGCGGATTGACGCGCTTGGGTCCGACAAAGCTGAAGGGACTGGTGCGCTGCGACCAGACCGGATCGATCAGAATATTCAAGCCCGCCGTCTGGATGAGGAAGGAGGCGTGGCCAACGAATGTGACGCGCAGATCCTTGCCCTCGACGCGGGCCTGAGGCTTGGCTGTCGGATAGGGGCTTGGGTAGCTCTCCGGCCACTGCGCCTTTTGGCCGTTGAAGCGCCATTTCATCAGGTCGCCAAAGCCGTTCGGCTGTTCGCCATTGGGATTGAAGAAGCGAACACCGTCGAAATGGTCCGAAACGGGGCCTTTGTAGTAAGCGCTGGCATAGGAGCGGCTGGCAAAAATGCCGCCGCTGGCAAGCAGGATGCCGCCAATGGCGGAGAGGCGAAAGAAGTTTCGACGGTTCATGATATAAGCTATAGGAAGCGGATGGATAAACGACAAGCGCCTGACCCGTAGAAGACGCTCCCCGAAGTCGTCAAATTGAGGGCGTTTCGCCAAAACGCCGGACTTGCCTTGACTTTGGCGCGCATTTCCTGTTTATCCCGCCCGATCAGCTGGCAGTTTCAAGACTCCAAGCCACCGACCGGGACCCGCAAAGGTATAAAGAGATCCCGGAGGTCAACACCCGACAGCGCGATGCGCCCTCGGGTGCTTTTTGGCTTTGCGCGTTCTTGGGCGTCTTGTTTTTGCCAGTAAAAGCACCGACGTTTCGGGAAACCGAAACGAAGAAGGAAGAACAGATGTTTGAAAACCTCCAGGACCGCCTTGGCTCCATTCTGAATGGACTGACCGGCCGTGGCTCGCTTTCGGAAGCCGATGTTTCCGCAGCGCTGCGTGAGGTTCGCCGTGCGCTTCTTGAAGCGGACGTGGCGCTGGAAGTCGTTCGCACCTTCACCGAAAAGGTGCGTGAGAAGGCGGTTGGCGCCTCTGTTCTGAAATCCATCAAGCCCGGCCAGATGGTCGTCAAGATCGTCCATGACGAGCTTGTCGAGATGCTGGGTTCGGAAGGCGTGTCGGTCGATCTGCATGCGCCGGCCCCCGTCGTCATCATGATGGTGGGTCTGCAGGGTTCGGGTAAGACGACCACCACCGGCAAGATTGCCAAGCGGCTGACGGATCGCGAGAAGAAGAAGGTGCTGATGGCATCTCTCGATACGCGCCGTCCCGCAGCCCAGGAGCAGCTGCGCCAGCTTGGCGTGCAGACCGGCATCGACACGCTGCCGATCGTCGCCGGCCAGTCTCCGACCGATATCGCTTCGCGCGCGGTTCAGGCGGCAAAGCTTGGCGGCCATGATGTCGTGATCCTCGATACCGCCGGTCGTACCCACATCGACGAGCCGTTGATGCTGGAAATGGCCGACATCAAGAAGAAGGCCAATCCGCACGAAATCCTGCTGGTTGCCGACAGCCTGACCGGTCAGGACGCCGTCAATCTGGCGCGCAATTTCGATGAGCGCGTCGGCATTACCGGTCTCGTTCTGACCCGTATGGATGGCGATGGCCGCGGCGGTGCAGCCCTTTCGATGCGCGCCGTCACCGGCAAGCCGATCAAGCTGATCGGTACCGGCGAGCGCATGAACGAGCTGGATGAGTTTCATCCACGCCGTATTGCAGACCGCATTCTCGGCATGGGCGATATCGTTTCGCTGGTCGAAAAGGCGGCCGAAAATATCGATGCGGAAAAAGCCCGCGCCATGGCCGAGAAGATGGCCAAGGGCAAGTTCGACCTCAACGATCTGGCCGATCAGCTGCGCCAGATGCAGAAGATGGGCGGCATGGGCGGCATCATGGGCCTGATGCCCGGCATGGCCGGCATGAAGGACAAGATGGCCTCTGCCGGTCTGAACGACAAGATGTTCGACCGTCAACTGGCGATCATCTCCTCGATGACCAAGGCCGAGCGCGCCAATCCGGATATTCTCAAACATAGCCGCAAGAAGCGCATCGCTGCCGGTTCGGGCACGGATGCCGCCGAAATCAACAAGCTGCTCAAGATGCATCGCGGCATGGCCGATATGATGAAAGCCATGGGCGGCAAGGGCAAGGGCGGTATTATGAAGCAGATGATGGGCGGTCTGGCCGGCAAGATGGGTCTCGGCGGCATGGGTGGTATGCCTGATCTCGCCAATATGGACCCCAAGCAGCTTGAAGCGCTGCAGAGGCAGGCGGAAGCCGCAGGTCTCGGCAAGCCGGGTGCTCTGCCTCCCGGTCTTGGTGGGTTGCCGGGCGGATTGCCTGGTCTGGGTGGCGGCAAGCTACCGGGCCTCGGCGGTCTTCCGGGGCTTCCCGGTTTTGGCAAGAAGAAGTGAGGCCATCCGTGACCACGACAGACGTCAAAGAAAAACTCGCTGAATACCGCCAGTCCATCGACAATGTCGATGCCGCACTGGTGCACATGCTGGCCGAACGTTTCCGCTGTACCAAGGCGGTGGGCGTGTTGAAGGCCACCTACGATTTGCCGCCGGCGGACCCGGCGCGCGAAGAATACCAGATCGAACGCCTGCGCCGTCTGGCCAAGGATGCCAATCTGGATCCGGATTTCGCCGAGAAGTTCCTGAACTTCATCATCAAGGAAGTCATCCGGCATCATGAAGCCATTGCCGCTGAACACAACGGCACAGAAAAGACCGCCTGACCGGCGGGCAAGCCATTATAAGGAGAACTCACATGGCACTGAAAATTCGTCTCGCACGCGGTGGTTCCAAGAAGCGCCCGTACTACCAGATCGTCGTAGCTGACGCACGCAGCCCGCGTGACGGCCGCTTCCTCGAGAAGGTCGGCTCCTGGAACCCGATGCTGCCTAAGGACAGCGCCGATCGCATCCAGATCAATGGCGATCTCGTCAAGGAATGGCTCGCAAAGGGCGCACAGCCGACCGACCGCGTTCTGCGCTTCCTCGCTGAAGCCGGCATTGCCACGCGCGACGCTCGCAGCAACCCTGAAAAGGCAAAGCCAGGCAAGAAGGCTCTCGAGCGCGTTGCCGAGAAGAAGCAGAAGGCTGAAGACGCCGCTGCTGCTGCCGCTGAAGCTGCTGCTGCAGAATAAGTCTGGTTTATCCTTTATAGAAACGGGTGGCACGGTTTCCGCGCCGCCCGTTTTCATGTTTACTCCCCAAGGGCTTGGCGACAGATCGGCCAGGCACTAAAATCATTCGCACAAGACGCGACAACGGACGGTTCAATGGCAAAGCTGGAAAACCCCATTCTCATGGCCAAGATTGGCGCAGCTCAAGGCTTGCGCGGCGAGGTGCGGGTCAGCTCCTATACCGACGATCCCATGGCGCTTGGCGATTACGGCAATCTGGTCGCCGCAGACGGGCGCGTGTTCGAAATTCTAGAGGCGCGCCAAGGCAAGAATGTTGTCATCGTGCGCTTCCGCGGCATCAACGACCGCAACGCTGCCGAGGCTCTGAACGGACTCGAGCTGTTCATCGATCGCGATAATCTGCCGGACGAAGATCTGGATGAGGACGAATTCTTCTACACCGATCTGGAAGGTCTCGATGTGGTCGATGCCGAGGGCAAGAGCTATGGTTCGGTCAGCGCCGTGCACGATTTCGGTGCGGGCGATCTCCTGGAACTCAAAGGGGCGGGACGCCGTCCGGCACTCATCCCGTTCACCGAAGCCGCCGTTCTCGAAATCGATCTGGAGGGCGGAAAGATCCTGATCGATCCTTTTGCCGCGGGGCTGATCGACAATCCGGAAGACGGCAAGGACGATCCCGATCATCCGATCTTCGGCAAGGGCAAGAAGTAAGCCGATGCGCTTCAAGGCAACCGTGCTGACGCTCTACCCGGAAATGTTTCCGGGGCATCTTTCCTATTCGCTGGCAGGCAAGGCGCTGGAGCGCGGCCAATGGCAGATGGAGCCGGTGCAGATCCGCGATTTTGCCACCGACAAGCATCGCAGCGTCGATGACACCCCAGCAGGTGGCGGTGCTGGCATGGTGCTGAAACCCGATGTGCTGGCAGCGGCCATCGACGCCGTCTCTGAAGGCGATACGCGACCACGCCTGCTGATGAGCCCGCGTGGCAAGCCTTTGACGCAGGAACGCGTGCGGGAACTGGCGGCAGGCGAAGGCGTCATCATCATCTGCGGTCGTTTCGAAGGCGTGGATCAACGGGTGATCGATGCGCGCGGTCTCGAAGAGGTTTGCATCGGCGACTATATTCTTTCGGGCGGCGAGCCCGCAGCGCTGACGCTTCTCGATGCGGTGGTGCGCATTCTTCCCGGCGTGATGGGCAACGATCTGTCCGGCGTGCATGAGAGTTTCGAAGGCGGGCTTCTGGAACATCCGCACTACACAAGGCCGCAGGTATGGGAGGGCCGGGACATTCCCACCGTTTTGACCTCGGGCAATCACAAGCTGATCGACAAATGGCGGCATGAGCAGGCGCTGGCTCTGACGAGAGAGCGCCGCCCGGATCTGCTGGCCGAAACTCAAGCGGTGAAGAAGTAGTAGCCCGTCAGCAATAGCCCGACCGTGATCACCAATGCTCGGATGATCCATTGTGGAACGCGGCGGGCGAGATAGACGCCGCAATAGCCGCCGAGAGCCGATGCCGGGATCATGATCAGCGCCGCGTGCCAAGCAACCACGCCACCGCCGACGAAGACGACGATGGCGACAGCGGCAATGACGACCGCGAGCAGGTTCTTCAGCGCGTTGAGATGATGATAGGTGCCGCCTGCGGTCAATCCTAGCACCGCCAGCATCATGATGCCCATGCCGGCACCAAAGAATCCGCCATAGATCGAGGTGAAGAACTGGCCGATTAGGCTGGCGACATTGCTCTTCGGATGCTCTTCGTCCGAGCGCGGGCGAAGCCAGGGGCCTGCGGCAAAGAGGGCGGTGGCAGCAAGCAGCAGCCACGGCACCATCTGGCGGAAGGACGGGTTGTCGAGCGAGAGAAGCAGCAGGGCGCCCCCCGTCGAGCCAAGGATCGAGAGAATGGAGAGCAGGACCGCGCCCTTCCAGTGGGCGCGAATTTCCGGCCAGTAGGCGATGACCGAGGTGACGTAGCCGGGAAACTGGACGATGGAGGAGGTGGCATTGGCGGAAATGGGGGCGATACCCGCCACGGTCATGGCACCGAAAGTCAGGAATGTACCGCCGCCGGCAATGGCATTGACCGCGCCGGACAGAAAACCGCTGACGAACAGCATGAGAATGATTGCAATGGACATGGCCCCTCCCGGCGTTCCATCTCCCATATAAGCAGATATGGTTTCCGACAATCAGGTCACGACCGACAAAATATTGTCACGAAAGGGATGACAAAGCGGCGATCTTCCTGTATTGGCCCGCGTGGAATTGGGCTTATGCCCATTAACCGCAAGCAAAGAATGGCGAACCCGCTCCTGCCGCAAGGCATAATTCCAAGGACAAGATCCAAGGAATGATCTCGTTGAGCGCTCTGGCTGTTTCAGAAGAACTCAGAGGTTAACATGACCAACATTATTGCACAGCTGGAAGCCGAACAGGCCGCCAAGATCGAAGCAAAGCGCAAGCTTCCTGAATTTTCTCCTGGTGACACCGTTCGCGTCAACGTGCGCGTTACGGAAGGTAACCGTACCCGCGTACAGGCTTACGAAGGCGTCGTTATCGCTCGCTCCGGCGGCGGTCTCAACGAGAACTTCACCGTTCGCAAGATCTCCTACGGCGAAGGCGTAGAGCGCGTATTCCCGGTTTACTCTCCGCTGGTTGAAGGCGTTGAGATCGTTCGCCGTGGTAAGGTTCGCCGTGCGAAGCTCTACTACCTGCGCGACCGTCGCGGTAAGTCCGCTCGTATCGTTGAAGACACCGGCGTTCGCGCTCGCAAGCTCAACGACGCCGAGCGTCAGGCTGCTGCCGACGAAAAGGCACGCATCGAAGCTGAAAAGGTTGCAGCAGCACAGGCTCTGGCCGCCGAAAAGGCAGCAGCAGAAGCCGCTGAAGCCAAGGCAGCTGAAGAAGCTGCAGCAGCAAATGCTGCTGAAGGTGCAGCTGAATAAGCTTTTCCCTTTAGGATTATCGAAAAGGCGGTCTTCTGGCCGCCTTTTTTGTTTTTGGGGTTTGCTGCGTCGCGCGCCACCCGGCGTTCTATGGCGACGCGCGGTCAAGAGCCTTGGCGGCATTCTAACAAACCCCGCTTTCTTGAAACGCATGTCTCTTGCGTGGCTGCTTTAAAGCGTGTCAATTTCCGGCATGTGTTTCAGGAGACCGCCATTGTTCAGACGCTCGTTTTTCATCGCTATCGCTGCCACGCTATTATCGCCGGTTCTCGCATCGGCCGCTGATCTGCCGGATCTGAAGGGTCGTGAAATCGTCGTGGTGACGGAGAATGCCTATCCGCCGCTGCAATTCGTCGACCCGAAGACGGGCAAGCCGATCGGTTGGGAATATGATGCGATGAACGAGATTGCCAAGCGGCTGAATGCCAAGGTCGAGTATCAGAACGCCTCATGGGATGCGATGATTCCAGCTGTCTCCGCCGGGCAGTACGACATCGGCATGACCGGCATCAGCATCAAGGACGAGCGCAAGGAGAAGGTGGATTTTTCCAATCCCTACATGCGCTCGGAAATGTTCATGCTGGTGCGGGCAGACGAGACGCGCTTTACCGATGCCAAGAGCTTTGCGGCCTTCGACAAGGGGCTGGTCGGTGCTCAGGCTGGCACAACGCCTTTCTACACGGCCGTTTACGATATTCTCGATGGCAATGAGCAGAACCCGCGCATCAAGCTGATGGAGACCTTCGGTGCCACCGTGCAGGCGCTGCGCACCGGGGATGTCGACCTGGTGCTGACCGACGGCGTTGCGGGCAAGGGCTATGTCGATTCGTCGAACGGCACGCTGAAGCTCATCGGTGGACCACTCGGCGGCGACGATTTCGGCTTCATCTTCAAGAAGGGCTCCGATCTCGTGGCACCCGTCAATGCCGCGATTGCTGCCTTGAAGGCCGATGGCACCTTTGCCGCGCTCGATAAGAAGTGGTTCCTGGACTACAAGCTTGGCGAATAAGCGAATGGGCCTTTCATCGCCTTGGAGCGTTCCGGCGTGAACCGTCCGCATTCGAAACAGGCGACAGATGACTTTCCCTGGTGGCTGGTGGCGCTCATCGGTATCGGCGCTATTCTTGCCGTGGTGATTGCCGTCAATGGCGTCTATGCCCAGGTCTTCACCACCGTCATCAATGGCATGGGCATGACGATCTTCGTCACGCTGGTGGCCTTCTTTCTTGCCTGCCTCTGGGGTTTGTTGATCGCCCTCCTCGGCATGGCCGATCATATTGTCCTGCGGCAGATCGCGCGTTTCTACATCGAGACGATGCGCGGCATTCCGATCCTGGTGGTGCTGTTCTACATCGCCTTTGCCGGGGCGCCGCTGCTGGTCGATTTCATCAACTGGCTGTTCACGCCACTGATTGCTGCGGGTTGGGTCGAGCCGGTTATCGTGCGCGACTTTTCCCTGATGTGGCGTGCGATCCTTGCGCTGACACTGTGCTACGGGGCATTTCTTGCCGAGATTTTTCGGGCCGGTATCGAGGCGGTGGATCCTGGCCAGATCGAGGCTGTCAAGGCGCTTGGGCTTAGCCGCTACCAGCGTTTCAGGCTGGTGATCTTTCCGCAGGCGGTGCGGACGATCTTTCCACCGCTCTCCAATGATTTCGTTTCGATGGTGAAGGATAGCTCGCTGGTCTCGGTGCTGGGGGTGGCGGATATCACCCAACTGGGCAAGGTCTATGCGGCCGGATCTTTCCGCTTCTTCGAGACCTATTCCATCGTGGCTTACGTCTATCTGATCCTGACGCTCGGATTGTCGCTGATCTTGCGGCGCATCGAAAAAGGGATGCGCCGCAAGCAGGGGCGTTGAGGGCCTCAGGCCTTCAAGTGTGGCTGTGAGGTGATCTGCCTGGCGATCATGCGTCCGGCGATGATCACGAGCACGCCGGCAATCGCAAGGCAGGCCGAGAGGAAGAACATCGGAGCGATGGTGCTTCCCGTTTCGTCGCGGATCCAGGGAACGACGTTCTGGGCGACGAAGCCGCCGAGATTGCCGACCGAGTTGATTGCCGCAAGACCTGCGGCTGCACCGGCACCCCTCAGGAAGCGTCCTGGAAGGCTCCAGAACACGGGTTGTCCGGCAAAGATGCCAGCGGCTGCGATGCAGAGGAAGGCGAACTGCGCAACTGGCGCGGTCATCAAAGCGGACATCAGGAGGCAGAAGGCGCCGACAAAGGCAGGCACGACGATATAGGTGATCTTCTTCTCAGACCGGTCGGCAGCCGACGGCACCAGATAAAGTGCAACGGCAACGATCAGCCACGGAATGATGTTGATGAAGCCATTCGCGGTGTTCGACACGCCGAAGCTCTTGACGATGGTCGGCAGCCAGTAGCTGAGGCCATAGGCAGCGAGCGGAAAGCCCACATAGCAGAGCGACATGAAAAGGACGCGCGGATTGATCAGCGCACGGAAACCGTCCTCTGCATGTTCGTCCATGCCGGAATTCTCCGAAGCGATGCGTTTATGCAGCCAGTCCTTCTCGTCCTGAGACAGGAACGCAGCCGTTTCCGGCTTATCGTCGAGATAGAAGATGGTGACGATACCTGCGATCACCGCCGGAATGCCGGTCGCAAGGAAAACCCACTCCCAACCCGCATAACCCCAAAGGCCGTCCAAATCGAGCAGCATTCCGCCAAGCGGTGCGCCGATGGCGTTGGCAAGTGCTGAGAAGATCATGAAAAGGCCGACCATGCGGCCGCGATAATCGCGCGGGAACCACAGCGTCAGGAGATAGAGGACGCCGGGAAAGAAACCGGCCTCGCAGACGCCGAGAAGAAAGCGCAGGATATAGAACATGGTGGGGCTGCTGGTATAGGCGAGCGCAATCGTCACAAGCCCCCAGGAGATGATGATGCGGGCAAACCAGAGCCTTGCGCCAAAGCGGTTCAGCAGAAGGTTGCTCGGCACTTCGAAGATGAAATAGCCGATGAAGAACAGCGACGCGCCAAGGCCATAGGCATATTCGCTCAGCCCCAGATCGCCGACCATCTGCAGCTTGGCGAAGCTGACATTCTGACGGTCGATATAGGCGATGAGATAAAGGATGCCGAGAAATGGCATCAGGCGCCATGTGATTTTTGAAATAAGTGTTTTTTCAGATACCAATGTGTATCCCTCCCTGTCGGCGGCACGCCGAGGTGCTGCCCGAGTTGACGAGACCGTGTCTCACGCAGCCTTCACGGCATGGTTGAGCAAGCGGTTCCGGTGCCGTCCTAACGTCTGACGCGAGACATTTATCCCGCACGCAACGTCCGGCATTTCTTTTTGCATTGCACAAAAAGAGATTTCTTAAATAGCCTACCAGCCGTTTTCAATCACAAAGCGCCATGTTGCTGTTGAAAAGCCGATCTGCTATGAAATGGCCATGGGATCGAAATTCGGATGTCTCGCGCCAAATATTTTCGTGTTGCAGGATCACAAGCGTCTGCCTGCACGATTTTTCGCGCGTATTTCCGGCGCGTTCAATGGCCGACTTACGTCCGCCTGATGGCCTGAGAAGGCTGTCGGCCTTTACTCCACATCCCCACTTTCCTTTTTGACATTCGAATGGATAAAGCCATGAGCGCACCGCGTACTCTGTATGATAAAATCTGGGATGATCACGTCGTCAATCGCGATCCCGATGGAACCTGTCTTCTCTATATCGACCGTCACCTGGTGCATGAGGTGACGTCGCCGCAGGCTTTCGAAGGCCTGCGCATGGCCGGTCGTCCGGTTCATTCCCCCACCCGCACACTGGCCGTCGTCGACCACAACGTGCCGACCACGGCCGACCGCGTGGAAGGCATCAAGAACGAGGAAAGCCGCATCCAGGTGGAAGCGCTGGCGCAGAACGCCAAGGAATTCGGCCTCGAATATTATTCCGAGCGCGACAAGCGCCAGGGCATCGTTCACATCGTCGGACCGGAGCAGGGCTTCACCCTGCCGGGCATGACGATCGTTTGCGGGGATAGCCACACCTCCACCCACGGGGCTTTCGGCGCCTTGGCGCATGGTATCGGCACGTCCGAAGTCGAGCACGTGCTGGCGACGCAAACGCTGATCCAGAAGAAGGCCAAGAACATGCTGGTGCGTGTGGATGGCAAGATCCCGGACGGCGTGACGGCCAAGGACATCATCCTTGCCATCATCGGCGAGATCGGCACCGCCGGCGGCACGGGCCATGTCATCGAATTTGCCGGCGAGGCGATCCGCTCGCTGTCGATGGAAGGCCGCATGACCGTCTGCAACATGACGATCGAGGGTGGCGCGCGCGCTGGCCTGATCGCACCGGACGAGACGACCTTCGACTACATCAAGGACAAGCCGCGCGCGCCGCAGGGCGAAACGCTGGAGCAGGCGATCGCCTACTGGAAGACGCTGAAATCGGATGAGGGTGCCCATTACGACAAGGTCGTCATTCTGGACGCTGCCAACCTGCCGCCCATCGTCTCCTGGGGCTCGTCTCCGGAAGACGTCGTTTCGGTTCAAGGCATCGTGCCGAACCCGGACGATATTGCCGATGAGAACAAGCGCAATTCCAAGTGGCGCGCGCTCGACTATATGGGCCTGAAGCCCGGCACCAAGATGACCGATATCGCCATCGATCGCGTGTTCATCGGCTCCTGCACCAATGGCCGCATCGAGGATCTGCGCGCCGCCGCCAAGATCGTCGAAGGCCGCAAGGTAGCGCCAACCGTTTCGGCCATGATCGTGCCGGGCTCCGGCCTCGTCAAGGAACAGGCCGAGAAGGAAGGTCTGGACAAGATCTTCCTCGAGGCAGGCTTCGAGTGGCGCGAGCCGGGCTGCTCCATGTGCCTGGCGATGAATGACGACCGTCTGGCACCCGGCGAGCGTTGCGCCTCCACCTCGAACCGCAACTTCGAAGGACGTCAGGGCTACAAGAGCCGCACACATCTGGTTTCGCCTGCCATGGCTGCAGCCGCAGCGGTTGCAGGTCACTTCGTCGATGTGCGTGAGTGGCAGTAAGCATTCTCCGTGATGGAGACTTTCGCACCCCCGGGCCATTCCGGGGGTGTTTTTTCTTGCTCTCTGCGCATCTGCTTTTCCTGCAGCCAGACTGGTAATTCCCCTGCAATTCCGCCATATAGGGGCAAATGAGGTGCTTGTTGCGCACTCCTCTCAGCAAGGTCAGGCACATGACGCAGACGGTCGAATTCGCGAAGATGAACGGGCTTGGCAACAAGATCCTGGTTGTCGATATGCGCGGCCGCAACGACGTGGTCTCCCCGCAAGCGGCCATCGCGTTGAATGCGGATGCCGAGACCGCCTTTGACCAGATCATGGCGATCCACGATCCGCGTCTTGCTGGCACCGATGCCTATATCGATATTCTCAACTGCGATGGCACCAAGGCGCAGGCCTGTGGCAATGGCACACGCTGCGTGGTGCAGGCACTGGCGTCAGAGACCGGCAAGAAGGCCTTCACCTTCCAGACGGTCGCGGGCATCCTGAATGCCACCGAGCATGAGGACGGGATGATCTCCGTCGATATGGGGCAACCCCGCTTTCACTGGCGCGATATTCCGCTTGCGGAAGAGTTTCACGATACCAGCCGCATCGAATTGCAGATCGGCCCGATCGACGAGCCGGTGCTGCATTCGCCTGCCGTCATGTCCATGGGCAACCCGCACGCCATCTTCTGGGTGGATCGCGATCCGATGGAATTCGATCTGGCGCGCTTCGGGCCGCTGCTAGAAAACCATCCGATGTTTCCGGAAAAAGCCAATATCACGCTTGCGCAGGTCATTTCCGACAACCGCCTTCGCACCCGCACGTTCGAGCGTGGTGCTGGGCTGACGCTTGCCTGCGGATCGGCCGCCTGCGCTGCTGCCGTCTCGGGGGCGCGGACCGGTCGCACCGGTCGTCGCGTCGAGATCGATGTGGCTTCCAGTCCCGTGCGTATTCCACTCAAAATAGAATGGCGCGAGGACAACCACGTCATCATGACCGGTCCCGCTGAATGGGAATGGGCTGGACAAGTGGATCCCGTCACCGGCCAATGGACGCGTGAGGCGGGCGTGCAGCAGGGCGTCTTATGAGCGGTGTCGAGGTCATAACCTTCGGCTGCCGCCTCAATACCTATGAATCGGAAGTGATGCGGGCTGAGGCCGAAAAGGCGGGGCTCAACAATGCGGTGCTGGTCAATACCTGCGCGGTGACGGGCGAGGCCGTGCGCCAGGCGCGTCAGGCGATCCGCCGGGCGCGGCGCGACAATCCGCATGCGCGCATTATCGTCACCGGCTGCGCGGCCCAGACCGAGAAGCAGACCTTTGCCGCCATGCCGGAAGTCGATGCAGTGCTCGGCAATGAGGAGAAGCTGAAGAGCACCTCCTACCGTGCGCTGCCGGATTTCGGCGTCTCCGCAGAAGAGAAGCTGCGCGTAAACGACATCATGAGTGTGAAGGCCACTGCGCCACAGATGGTCAAGCACATCGATGGGCATGTGCGGGCTTTCATCCAGGTGCAGAATGGCTGCGATCACCGCTGTACCTTCTGCATCATTCCATATGGACGCGGCAATTCCCGCTCCGTGCCGATGGGTGCGGTGGTCGATCAGGCGCGCAAGCTGACCGAGAGCGGTTATCGGGAGATCGTGCTGACGGGTGTCGATGCCACGAGTTATGGTGTCGATCTGCCGAGCGAACCCTCGCTCGGTTATTTGGCGAAGACGCTGTTGAAGCAGGTGCCGGATATTCTCAGGCTCAGGCTCTCCTCCATCGACAGCATCGAGGCAGACCGTCATCTGATGGATCTGATCGCTGACGAGTCGCGCTTCATGCCGCATCTGCATCTGTCGTTGCAGCATGGCGACGACATGATCCTGAAGCGGATGAAGCGTCGCCATCTTCGTGACGATGCCATCCGCTTCTGTCGCGAGGTGCGCTCGCTACGCCCGGATATTGCTTTCGGCGCGGACATGATCGCTGGCTTTCCAACCGAGACCGACGAGATGGCGGAGAATGCCGCCACACTTGCGGAAGAGTGCGGAATTTCCAGCTTGCACGTGTTTCCCTACAGCCCGCGTCCGGGAACGCCAGCCGCGCGAATGCCGCAGCTCGACCGTGCGCTGGTGAAGGAACGGGCGGCAAGGCTTCGTGCTCGCGGCGAGGCGCTGCGCATCACGCATCTCGACGCTATGGTGGGAAGTGAGCAGACGATCCTGGTGGAAAACAATGGTTTTGCCCATACGGACAACTTTACCCTGGTGGCGGCCCCTGATCTTGCGCCGCGCACTCTTGCGCGGGTTGCCATTACGGGCCACAACGGTAAGCACTTGAATATGCAATATCTGGCGGCGCAAGCGGCCTGAAAAATCACGAGACGGGAAAGTCATGGCCCTCGGCTTCATCAAAAAAGTCTTTTCGTTCGGCAAGGACAAGGCCGAGACGGATAGTCCGGAAAGCGAAGAGGCCGTCTCCCGCCTTGAGGATCGCAGCGCCTTCGAAGAGGCACTGAACGAGGCAGAAGCCCACACGCTGCCAGCTGAAGATCCTGTGCCTGATGTAGAGATGGAAAGCGCCGCAGGCCCTGTTTCTGACGATGTCGGGCAGGTAAGTGAAACCGCTGAAGACGAGGACGAGGAAGCGCCGCTTCTGCCCGGCCCCGAACTGGTTGGCGATATCGGCATGGTGCCGCTCTCTTTGCTGGAGGCGGAAGCTGCGGCCGGTGAGGGCGTGGAGGATGCCGAGCAGGTGGATGCGCAAGCGCCACTGGACGACAATGCTCTGGGCGGCATTCTGGATGAAGCGGAAGCGGCAAGCGGCATTCCGCCGGCTGCGCTTTCACCTGCACTTCCCCCAGCGCTGCCAAAAGGCTTTGCCTCTGCGGCCGATCGTGTCGAGCCGGTCGAGGCTGCACCTGAGCTGAAGCTCACCTGGTTCCAGCGCCTGCGCGCCGGTCTTGCACGCACCTCCTCGCAGCTGACCAGCCAGATTTCGGCGCTCTTCACCAAGCGCAAGCTCGATGAAGACACGCTGGACGAACTTGAAGACCTGCTGATCCAGTCGGACCTTGGCGTCGAGACCGCCATGCGCATCACCGGTGCCTTGTCTTCCGAGCGCTATGGCAAGGATGTCAGCGGCGAAGATGTTGCCAAGATCATGGCAAGCGAGATCACCAAGGTGCTTGAGCCCGTCGCCAAGCCGCTGGAACTCGATCTGTCGCACAAGCCGCATGTCATTCTGGTGGTCGGCGTCAATGGCACCGGCAAGACCACCACCATCGGCAAGCTTGCGGCAAAACTCTCCGGTTCCGGCCTGAAGGTGATGCTGGCGGCAGGCGATACATTCCGCGCGGCTGCCATCGAGCAGTTGAAGATCTGGGCCGATCGTACCGGCTCGGAATTCATCGGCACCAAGCTCGGGGCCGATGCGGCAGGGCTTGCCTATGATGCCTATGAACAGGCACGGGCGAAGAAGAGCGACGTGCTGATCATCGACACGGCAGGCCGGTTGCAGAACAAGACCGAACTGATGGCGGAGCTGGAAAAGATCGTGCGCGTTCTCTCCAAGCTTGATCCTGACGCGCCGCATACCGTTCTTCAGACGCTGGATGCGACGACGGGTCAGAACGCCATGAACCAGGTGGAGATATTCCGCAACGTTGCCGGCGTCTCGGGCCTGATTATGACAAAGTTGGATGGCACGGCGCGCGGCGGTATCCTCGTTGCCATCGCTGCCAAGCACAAGCTGCCGGTCTATTTCATCGGCGTTGGCGAAGGCGTGGACGATCTGGAGCCGTTCGAAGCAGAAGATTTCGCCAAGGCGATTGCGGGAGTTTGAGTATGGACGTGGAAAGCAATCAGCGCGAAAGCGAAAAGATGGTGCGTGAGGTCAGCCCGCTTCTGAAGTTCGTTCTGGAACTCGGACCGCTTGTCGTCTTCTTCTTCGCCAACTCCAAGGGCGACTGGCTGGCGGAAAAACTGCCCGTTTTGCATGAATTCGGCGGGCCGATCTTCATCGCCACCGGCCTCTTCATGATCGCGACGGCGCTGGCGCTCACCGTCTCCTGGATTCTTACGCGCACATTGCCGATGATGCCGCTGATCTCCGGTCTCGTCGTTCTCGTCTTCGGCGCACTGACGCTCTATTTGCAGAACGACACCTTCATCAAGATGAAGCCCACCATCGTCAATACGCTGTTCGGCGTCATTCTGCTCGGCGGGCTGTTCTTCGGTCAATCGCTTCTCGGCTATGTCTTCAACTCCGCCTTCAAGTTGGATGATGAGGGCTGGCGCAAGCTGACACTCCGCTGGGGCATCTTCTTCCTGTTTCTTGCAGTGCTGAACGAAGTCGTCTGGCGCAACTTCTCCACCGATACATGGGTTGCCTTCAAGGTCTGGGGCACCATGCCGATCACCATCATCTTCACCATGGCGCAGATGCCGCTTGTCATGCGTCACTCGGTCGAGCCCCTGACCAAAGATGATAAATGACCAAGGACGACAAATGACGGTTTCGGTTGTGCCTGCCTCTCGCGCGTCTTCGGTCAAATGGTATTGGATGGCAGCGGGGCTCCTCGTCGCGCAGATCGTCATTCTCTACATGATGGGCCGCGTTCCAATCTGCGAATGCGGCTATGTGAAGCTCTTCGAACCCGGTGTGAATACGCCCGGCAATTCGCAGCACATTGCCGACTGGTACACGCCGTCGCACATCATCCATGGCTTCCTGTTCTATGGGCTCGCATGGCTTCTGTTCCGTAGCAAGCCTCTGTCGTTCCGGCTGTCTCTTGCGGTTCTGGTCGAGGCTGCCTGGGAAATCCTGGAAAACTCGCCGATCATCATTGACCGCTATCGCACTGCCACCATGGCGCTCGGCTATAGCGGCGACAGCATTCTGAATTCCGCGATGGACACGGTCTTCATGATCGTGGGCTTCTTCTTCGCTGCACGCATGCCAGTTTGGCTGACGATCCTGATTGCGATCTTCTTCGAGATCTTTACCGGCTGGCTGATCCGCGACAATCTTACCTTGAATGTGCTGATGCTGGTCTGGCCGGTAGACGCTATCAAGGAGTGGCAAAACGCGCTTCCAGGCGCCTGATCCAGGGTTTGTCAGCGTGCGAGCGGGCGCTTTATTAACAAACGCGCCGTATATCTCGATGCCTGTTTTATAATTTCTTCAGAGGCGTCCGTCTTGCAGGACAATTTTGCTTATCTGCTGCCCTTTATCCTGCTCACATTCGGGTTGATCTTTCTTAGCCTCGAGACCGTGGGGTTTCATTCCGGACGCTACTGGGGCATGGGCTTTCTTTCAGCCGCCAGCGGCTTTGCCCTACCGATGATGCTGACGGACACGTTCCTGATCACCCAGGCGGTCGTCTCCAACCTGCTGTTCTTCGCGGCCTTCTTCTTTTATGGCCACGCGCTGCTTGTCCATTTTGGCGTGAAGACACATTGGAGGCTGCGGCTTGCTTTCGCCGCTGCCGGATATTGCGCGGTGTGCTTTTTCATCTTCATCGAGCCGAATTTGAGAAACGGGCTGGCAACGTCCGACACGGGGCTAGCGCTGCTTCTCGCACCATCCATCTTCCTGACGCGCAGGCAAGCGCGCAATCTCATGGATAAGCTGCTGCTGGTGGCGGTTAGCCTCGTGGTGATGGAGACGATGACGCGCGTGACACTGTTGTTGACGCAAACCAGCGCCGCGTCGATGGAAAGCCTCGATACCTATCTCTCCTCCGACTACGCCTATATTGCTCAGTTTGCCGCCAGCATTTGCGGATTTCTGATGGCGCTGTCTGTGTTGGCGAGTGGCGCCGCGCGGGTGCTGGATCAGCATCGGCTGCTGGCAGACCAGGATTCGCTGACAGGGCTGTTAAATCGGCGAGGCTTCGATCTGGGCGCACCGGATTTTCGCGTATCGCCGCTACCTTCCGGTGCCGTGCTGATCTGCGATATCGATCACTTCAAGACGGTCAATGACCGCTTTGGCCATGCAACCGGCGATCGGGTCATCATCGCGCTTGCGTCGCTCCTTAAGGACACGCTGCCTGCCAATGCCAAGATTGCGCGCTTTGGCGGCGAGGAATTCGTTGCTTACGTTCCCGATCTCCCGGCGTCGCAGTTGGCGGTGCTTGCCAATATGGTGCGCAGCGCCTTTGCCGCGCGTAACTGGTCAAACGGGCCGTTTCCGGTTCACATCACCAGCAGCTTCGGCGTATCCGCGATCGCGCTTGGCGACCACTCCATCCATGATGCGATCTCGCGCGCGGATGGCTTCCTCTACAAAGCAAAGCAGGCAGGACGAAATCAGGTAGTTCACGAAGGAGTTGCTGTTGTGAGTGTCACGCCTGCGGCCAGCCTCAAGATCGTTGCGAGCTGACGTTCACCACCGCAGCCATCAATCTCCGGCAGCAGCGCTTTCGATGGCCGGGATGAGTTCTCGTTCGTAGGTCGTCACGTCGATCGGGCCGACCTTCTTGTAGATGATCGTGCCGTCCGGACCGACCAGATAGGTCTCCGGAATACCGTACACGCCCCAGTCAATCGCCGCCCTGCCGTTCGGATCGATACCGATGGCGGCATAAGGGTTGCCGAGTTCGCCGAGAAAACGCACGGCGTTATCGGTCTTGTCCTTGTAATTGATGCCGACAATGTTGAGACGTTTGTCCTTGGACAGCTCCTTCAGCATCGGGTGCTCCTGCCGGCAGGGCACGCACCAGGATGCGAAGACGTTGACCAGCGTCAGCTTGCCGGCAATCGCCGCATCGGTCAGCGCGGGCACATTGGAGCCCTCCAGCGGCGGCAGTGTGAGCGAAGGTGCCTTGGTGCCGATCAGTGCCGAGGGAATAGCGCTGACATCGAGGCCGTTGACGTCCTGCTCATAGAGCATCTTGGCAGCGATGGCGGCAAAGCCGCCAAAGACCAGCAGTGGCAGAAGCGCCAGCACATAGCGCGATCGGCCACGCGATGCGGACGGTGGAGAGGCTTCTTTGTCGCTCATGCCGAAGGCGCCTCGGTTTTGGCCGGACGCGAGCGGCGGCGAATGCCGAGCGCTTCCAGTTCTTTCAATTCTCGCTTTCGGGCGCGCCCATCGAGCCAGACCCAGGCGATCAGGGATAAGACAATCAGGCCGGTGAGGGCGTAGGACATGCCGATGTAAAACGCGTGGGTCATCTCTTTTACGATCCTCGTCCAGCCGCACGCGCGGCAAGGCGCCGTTGTGCGGCGATGCGACGGCGCATGATTTCATTGCGCATGGCGGCAAGGTGAAGCGTGAAGAACAGCAGGGTGAAGCCGATTGCCATGGTCAGCAACGGCCAGAGAAATTCCGGGTCGATGGCCGGACCGTCCATGCGCATGACGCTTGCCGGTTGATGCAGCGTGTTCCACCATTCGACAGAAAATTTGATGATCGGGATGTTGACGAAGCCGACTAGGATCAGAACGGCGCTGACACGCGCCGCCTTCGACGGATCGTCCATCGCCTTGTTGAAGGCAATGAGGCCGAGATACATCAGGAACAGAATGAAGACGGAGGTGAGGCGCGCATCCCAGACCCACCACGTGCCCCACATGGGCTTGCCCCAGAGCGAACCGGTGATGAGTGCAATCAGTGTGAAGGCCGCACCGATTGGCGCTGCGGACTTGTGGCTGACATCGGCCAGTGGATGGCGCCAGACCAGCGTGCCGATGGCCGACAGCGCCATGACGGTATAGCACATCATGGAGAGCCAGGCGGCGGGCACATGCACATACATGATGCGCACGGTGTTGCCCTGCTGATAATCGCCCTCCGTCGAGAAGGCGAGATAGAGACCAGCCAGCAGACACAGGGCGGAGAGCCCTGCCAGCCATGGCAGAATGCGCGATGACAGCGCCAAAAACCGGGTGGGATTGGCAAGATCGCTGAACTTGGTGATGGCTAGGCTCGTCTGGGTCATGGCATCTTTCTGGCCGCGGGCAAGGTCCTTTTACAGTGAGGACGAGGCCGCGGCAATTGATCCTTATCAATCCGTGGAGTTGCGCAGTGCCAAAGCGGCAAAGAACGGGCCGACCACCGATGAAAAGAGCGTGATGGCAATCAGGATCATGAAGGGCGGAAGGAATGGGGCAGGGTCTTCCACCGCTGCGTAAGACGCGCTGACGCCGAAGATCAGCACGGGGATGGCAAGCGGCAGGACAAGGATAGATACCAGCAGGCCACCGCGCGGCAGGGCAACGGCGACGGCTGCTCCCACCGCACCGATAAAGGTGAGGGCAGGGGTTCCGACCAGCAGCGTCAGCATGACGGCACCGATGGCCACCTCTCCCATGTTCATGAACAGGCCCAGCAGCGGCGAAGCGATGACAAGCGGCAGGCCGGTTGCCGTCCAGTGCGCCAGGCATTTGACCAGAACCGTCAGCACCAGCGGATTTTCATGCATCAGGATCAGGTCAAGGGAGCCGTCGTCCCTTTCTGCCTGAAACAGCCGGTCCAGGCCGAGAAGCGCTGCAAGCAGGGCGCCGATCCAGACGATAGCAGGGCCGATGCGGGAAAGGAGATTGAGGTCCGGGCCGACGCCGAAGGGGATGACGGCAACGACCGTCATGAAGAACAGGACGCCGATCAGTGCACCTCCGCCAGCGCGGATGGAGAGCTTAAGGTCTCGCAGGAACAGCGCGATCATCGGGCGGGGTTCCTGCTTCCGGGGCGTTTGCGCTTGAGGGTATGCTCTGTGCAGGTGAGGAAGCTCATCAATAAACCTCCCCCAATCCGGCAAACCCAGTCATCCGCAACTCTTTGGCATCCTCCAGTCCAAGCGGCTGGTGCGTTGCCGCGACCACGAGACCACCCCTTGCCAGATGTGCCTTCACCAATCCGGTAAAGATGCGGTCCGCCTCTGCATCCAGCGCTGCCGTTGGCTCATCCAAAATCCAGATCGGCTTCCAAGCCACGAGCAGCTTGGCCATGGCAAATCGCCGTTGCTGGCCGGCGGAAAGATATCCGAAGGGCAGGTGGGTGATACCGGCAAGGCCGACGATATCGGCAGCGTCTTCGATGGAGGCAGAGGGCACGCCGTTGAAGTCACCGAAGAAACGCTTCCAGAAGGAGAGGTTCTCGTAAACTGTCATTTCCTGTTTCATGGCGTTGCGGTGGCCGAGATAGTGGCTGACTTCAGCGGGCCGTGTGCCCTCTTCAATTCCTTCGCCGGCTATCTTTATGGTCCCGGTCTCGGCAGGCAGCAGGCCTGCAAGGACGCGTAGAAGCGTGGATTTGCCTGACCCGTTGGCGCCGGTGAGAACGAGGGCGTCGCCATCCGTTAACTGGAGAGAAACGTTCATGAATATAAAATCTTCGCCCCGTCTGACGCCAAGATTTTCCGCTGTCAGATGCACTGCTCCGCCTCGTTTAAGAATTTCATCATCTCGATCAAAAAAAATCGATTTTAGCCGTTCGTTGGTCTGGCACGTTTTGGCGAAATTATCTATATGGGTCTCAACCACGCCAGCGGCCGGCGTGAACATCACCTAGCGCCGGACCTGAATATTGCGGAAGCAATTTTCTCGTGCGGACAGCGGAAATGGTCGTACCCGCATCCTGATGTGCATGATAGTGCATAGGTGTCCGCACGCGCGTGTTGGCTATCAGAATGAACGGGGTTTACTACCGTGGCAAAATCTCTCGACAGTTTCAATTGTCGTTCCGTTCTTACCGTCGACGGTAAGGAATATGTCTATTACAGCCTGCCGAAAGCGGAAGCGAACGGCCTCAAGGGCGTCGCCAATCTCCCCTATTCGATGAAGGTTCTGCTTGAGAACCTGCTGCGCAATGAAGATGGCCGTTCGGTTCGCAAGTCCGATATCGAAGCTGTTGCCGAGTGGCTGAACAACAAGGGTCTGAAGGAAGCGGAAATCGCTTACCGTCCTGCCCGCGTACTGATGCAGGACTTCACCGGCGTTCCCGCCGTCGTCGATCTCGCAGCCATGCGTGATGGCATCAAGGCTCTCGGTGGCGATCCGGAAAAGATCAACCCGCTCGTTCCCGTCGACCTCGTCATCGACCACTCGGTCATCGTCGACGAATTCGGCAATCCGAGTGCTTTTGCCCGCAACGTCGAGCTCGAATATGAGCGCAACGGCGAGCGTTACCGCTTCCTCAAGTGGGGCCAGCAGGCGTTCAAGAACTTCCGCGTCGTTCCGCCAGGCACCGGCATCTGTCACCAGGTGAACTTCGAATATCTCGGCCAGACTGTCTGGACGAAGGACGAGGATGGCGAGACGATCGCTTATCCGGATACGTGCGTCGGCACCGACAGCCACACGACCATGATCAACGGTCTTGGCGTTCTGGGCTGGGGCGTTGGCGGCATCGAAGCCGAAGCGGCCATGCTCGGCCAGCCGGTTTCCATGCTTCTGCCTGAAGTCATCGGCTTCAAGCTGACGGGCACGCTGAAAGAAGGCGTTACCGCGACCGACCTCGTTCTGACCGTCGTGCAGATGCTGCGCAAGAAGGGCGTCGTGTCCAAGTTCGTCGAATTCTTCGGCCCCGGCCTCGACACGCTGCCGGTCGCAGACCGTGCGACGATCGGCAATATGGGTCCGGAATACGGCGCGACCTGTGGCTTCTTCCCTGTCGATACCGCAACCGTTGGCTACCTCAACATGTCCGGCCGCGCGAAGGATCGTATCGCGCTCGTCGAAGCCTATTCCAAGGCGCAGGGCATGTGGCGCGACAATGACGGCTCGCAGCTCGTCTTCACCGACACGCTGGAACTCGACCTCAACGACGTCGTGCCATCCATGGCCGGTCCGAAGCGTCCGGAAGGCCGCCTGCCGCTCGAAACCATTGCTTCGAACTTCGCGACCGCTCTCGAGAACGACTACAAGAAGCCTGGCCAGATCGACACCCGCTATGCGGTGGAAGGCGAAAGCTACGACCTCGGACATGGCGATGTGGCAATTGCCGCCATCACGTCTTGCACCAACACCTCCAACCCGTCGGTGCTGATCGCTGCCGGTCTTCTCGCCCGCAACGCCGTTGCCAAGGGCCTGAAGTCCAAGCCGTGGGTAAAGACATCGCTTGCACCTGGAAGCCAGGTCGTGGCGGAATATCTGGAAAAGGCTGGCCTGCAGAAGGAGCTCGACGCGCTCGGCTTCAACCTCGTCGGCTTCGGCTGCACGACCTGCATCGGCAACTCCGGCCCGCTGCCAGCGCCGATTTCCAAAACCATCAACGACAAGGGTCTGATCACCGCTGGCGTTCTTTCCGGCAACCGTAACTTCGAAGGCCGTATTTCGCCAGACGTTCAGGCGAACTACCTCGCTTCTCCGCCGCTCGTTGTCGCTTATGCGCTGGCCGGCACGGTGCAGAAGGATTTGACGAAGGAGCCGCTCGGTGAAGACCAGAACGGCAACCCGGTCTATCTGAAGGACATCTGGCCGACCTCTGCGGAAGTTCAGGAGTTCATCCAGAAATACGTGACCCGTGAACTGTTCGAGACCAAGTACGCGGACGTGTTCAAGGGCGACGAGAACTGGCAGGCCGTTCAGGTTCCTGATGGTCAGACCTATGCCTGGGACGACAACTCCACCTACGTCCAGAACCCGCCTTACTTCGTCGGCATGGGCAAGAAGGGCACTGGTCTCAAGGACATCAAGGGCGCTCGCGTTCTCGGTCTCTTCGGCGACAAGATCACCACCGACCACATCTCTCCGGCCGGTTCGATCAAGGCAGCGTCTCCTGCCGGTGCCTACCTCACCGAAAACGGTGTGGCGGTTGCCGACTTCAACCAGTACGGCACGCGCCGTGGCAACCACGAAGTGATGATGCGCGGCACGTTCGCCAACATTCGCATTCGTAACCACATGCTCGGGCCGAACGGCAAGGAAGGTGGCTACACCATCCACTATCCGTCCAAGGAAGAGATGTCGATTTACGACGCTGCGATGAAGTACAAGGATGAGGGTGTTCCGCTCGTCATCTTCGCCGGTGTCGAGTACGGCAACGGCTCCTCGCGTGACTGGGCGGCAAAGGGCACCAATCTGCTCGGCGTCAAGGCCGTGGTGGCGCAGTCCTTCGAGCGTATTCACCGCTCCAACCTGGTCGGCATGGGCGTCGTGCCCTTCACCTTCCAGGAAGGCACAACTTGGGCAAGCCTGGGTCTGAAGGGCGACGAAACCGTCACCATCGAAGGCCTCGAAGGCGAGATCAAACCGCGCGAAACCAAGATCGCAAAGATCACCTATTCGGACGGCACAGTGAAGGAAGTTCCGCTGCTTTGCCGCATCGATACGCTGGACGAAGTGACCTACATGGACAATGGCGGCATTCTGCAGACCGTTCTTCGCGATCTGGCAGCCTGATCCATCCGTCAAAGACATCGAACGCCGGGAGCAATCCCGGCGTTTTTTTGTGTCCGATCGGGACGCTCTGCGCATGAGATCATAATTGGGAAATTGCGTGAACGCGACGGCTCGCCATCCAGGTCTTTTGCACCCGCACGGGGCTTGCGATGCTCACCCCATCGTGACTTCCTCTTGAACAGAGTTCGAGGCTATTTTCCGCCTTGCCTCCACACCCAAATTGATTGCATCAATGGTTCGGACCGGCATTCAGACAAGGGTTCATATCATGCCGAATAAAATTGGCCCGCAGCGAAGCGGCACTTTTCGAAATGGGCTTCGCAGCTTCGGCGTTTCCCTGTGCCTTTTCGGCGGGCTTTCTGGCGGTGCAGCCTATGCACAGGACGGGCTGAAAGGCGTGGTCGAACTCTTTACCTCGCAGGGCTGCGCGTCCTGCCCACCGGCGGATGCCAATTTGCGCAAGCTTATCCAGAACGGCGATGTGATTGGCCTGTCCTATCACGTGGACTACTGGAACTATCTCGGCTGGACGGATTCGCTGGCGTCGAAGGAAAACACCGAGCGGCAATATGGCTATGCCCGGGCGCTCGGGCGCAACAATGTCTATACGCCGCAGGCCGTGGTCAACGGACGCGACCATGTGAAGGGCGCGGATATCCAGACTATCTACAAGCGGCTCGACGATTTCAATCATGCGGGCGAGGGCCTGAGCGTTCCCGTCAGCACCGAGCGCGTCGGCGACGAGATCGAGATCGACATTGGCGCCGGTGAGGGCAAGGCAGAAGTCGTCGTTGCCTATTTCAACCGCGAGCAGGTCGTGGACGTCCAGAAGGGCGAGAACCAGGGCAAGACCATTTCCTACTGGCACAGTGTCTATGACGTGCAGACGGTGGGCATGTGGGATGGCAAAGCCATGACGGTCAAGCTGCCAGCAAGTGTTATGGCAAAGGCCAAGTCCGGAGGTTGCGCCGTGTTGCTGCAAAAAATGGATGCAGCGGGCAATCCCTCAGCTATCGTCGGCGCGAACGTGCTGATGCATTCTGAGGGGTAAGGCTCTCGGAACAGGTTTTCCCGATCCCCGCGAGGGGGAGATCCGGTCCGGGCATTGGGGGCTGGGGGTAAAGGGTCAATGCACCGGACCGGGTCATCTTGGTGCCTAGGCATCAATTGACGATCGCACTATTCCATCGAATTCGGGCCATGATTTGTTTGAAATTGGGCATTTGAGCCCGTTTACGTGCCTCATTGGTTACCGATCATGATGTCGTTTGCGCATCGACGTTGCGGGCTTGCAATTTGTCCAAGCCGGGCACAGACTGTCGCGCAGATGTCATATGCAGTCGAGCGAGGTGCCGGATGACCGATCAGCCGGATTTGCATTACGCGAATTCTCAGACGCGAGAAGGCTCAACCGTCGTTGATCTTCGGGAGTATAAACAAAGCAAGGATCCCTTGCCTGTCACCTTCCACCGCCGGGAATTGGACGCGATTCTGCGCATCTATGGCCGCATGGTGGGCGAGGGCGAGTGGCGCGACTATGCCATCGACCACATGAAGGAAAAGGCGGTGTTCTCCGTCTTCAAGCGCTCCGGCGAAATGCCGCTGTTCAGGATCGAGAAAAACCCGAAGCTAGCTGCCAAGCAGGGCGCTTACTGCGTTATCAACACCGATGGCCGCATTCTCAAGCGTGGGCATGAGTTGCCTCAGGTGCTGAAGGTATTCGACAAGGCTTTGAAGCTGATCGACTAGAGCGCCGTGCGCCTATTGGACGCGCAACGAGCGCTTCGCCGCTTTGAATTGATGTATCGTGCTTTCCGCAGATCGGGTCCGATTTTAGGGCCGGTGCTAAAAAACAGTCGGAAGCGGCGCTTCCTCTGCCTCGTAAGTGGACATGAAAAAGGCGGCCGGTGGCCGCCTTTATGTTTGAGCGCTGTCGCGACCCTTAGTTGTTCCGGTTGCCCAGGAACTGAAGCAGGAACATGAACAGGTTCAGGAAGTCGAGGTAGAGCGTCAGCGCACCCATGATCGCCTTGCGACCGGCTACGAGAACGTCGTCACCTTCGAAGTACATTTCCTTGATCTTCTGCGTATCGTAAGCCGTCAGACCCGCAAAGATCAGGACACCGATTGCAGAGACAGCGAAGCCTAAGCCGTCGGACTGCAGGAAGATGTTGACGATCGACGCGATGATCAGACCGAACAGGCCCATGATCAAGAACGAGCCCATGGCGGACAGGTCCTTCTTGGTCGTGTAGCCGTAGAGCGAAAGCGCGCCGAAAGAAGCAGCCGTGATGAAGAACGTCTGGACGATGCTGGCTTCAGTATATCTCAGGAAGATCGAAGAGATCGAGAGACCGACAAGAGCCGCATAGACCCAGAAGGTCGACTGGGCGGCAGACACGCTCATCTTATGCACGCGGAAGCTCAGGAAGAAAACCAGAGCTAGCGGAGCCAGCATGACGGCCCAGCGAAGCGGGGATGCATAGATCGCGTAGCCCAATTCCGTCAGCATCTTGCCGTTGGGCAAAGTCGCGACAGCCGCAGCTGGATCAGATGTCACAGCGAGGCTAGCAAAACCGAAGGCAGCAACACCGGTAATCACCAGTGCGAGCGCCATAAGGTTGTAGACCTTCACCATGTAGGAGCGAAGACCTTCGTCGATCATCGCACCAGACTGAGCACGGCCCTGGGCCACGCGGTTCTGGTAGTTGTTAAAGTCAGCCATTGTTTCCTCTTTTAGCTCCGAAGTTGCTACGGTGTCGGGATAAGACCGTTGTACGGACATTACCCCAGGCGCCGCTGCGGAGCTACAGCAAGCCTACCAGAGAATATGAGACGATGGCGCATTTGTTACAAGAGCGGAGAATGCCGAAAAAACACCGTATGCGCGAAAAGCGATAACGTTTTTGACATCATTACGAAGAATTAATCGTAAAAGTTAAATCGCGCACAACTTTTCCGATTTCAGCTTCTGCTTTGCATCTAGTGGATTATTCACCCGCCTGGCGCAGCACAGGTGCTGCCTTCTGCCCGAGAATGCGCCATGTGCCGATCAGGCCGATGCCCACCGTCATCAGGAGCGACACGACAAGCGTGCCGATCGCCACATCTGGCAGGAAGCTGGACGGCAGCTTCATGATGCGGGCAATCACGAACCACGCGGAGACACCACCCGCCAGAAGGGCAAAGGTGGCGGTCGCAAAGCCGAGGATGATATACTCATAGGAGAAGGCTCGGATCAGCATGGAGCGGGTGCCGCCGAGCGTCTTCAAAATCACCGCATCACGGGTGCGCGCACGGTTCCCCGCCGCCAGCGCACCGGCCAGCACCAGCACGGAGGCAATCAGCGCAACGGCAGCCGCCGCACGGATCGCGGTGGCCAACTGTCCCACCAGCCTGTCGACGATATCGAGCGCATCCTTGACTCGCACGGTGGTGATTGTCGGATAAGCATTGGTGATGCTGCGCAGGATCTCGCCTTCCTTGGCGGGTGTCGCCGAAGGGTCAGCGAGGGTTGCGAGCCAGGCATGCGGTGCACCGCGGAAGGTGTTGGGCGAAAAGACCATGACGAAATTGATCGACATGGACTGCCATTGCACGTCACGCAGATTGGCGATCCTGGCGGTGATGCTACGGCCAAGGACGTTGACGGTCACCGTATCGCCGATCTTCAGGCCAAGCTCGCGCGCTTCTTCGGCGGCAAAGGACACCAGCGGCTCGCCGCTATAATCCTTGCCCCACCACGTGCCTTGCGTGAGCTTGGCATTTTCGGGCAGATCTTGAGAATAGGTGATGCCGCGATCGCCGCGCAGAACCCAGCGGCCCGATGGTGGCACCTCGATCTTGGTGACGTCCTGACCGTTGAGCGCCAGGATACGGCCGCGCAGCATTGGGACCTCGGTGAGGGTGCCTTCCGGCGCTTCGCGCTTGACGAGGTCGCGGAAACCGTCGCGCTCGCTTCCCTGGATATCCACGAAGAAGAAATTCGGCGCTTTCTCCGGCAGTGTCGACGTCAATTCCCGCCGCAGATTGCCGTCGATCAGCGTCAGCGTCACCAGAAGTGTAAGGCCAAGACCAAGCGACAGCACCACGGAGGGCGTTAGCGCGCCTGGGCGGTGGATATTGCCGATCGCAAGTCTGAGAGCTGCGGAATGGACGCGTGGGCTGCGTTTCGCCAAGGCTTTGATGCCGGCGGCGACCAGCCGCAAGACGACGAAAGCAAACGCGATGGCGCCAAGGAAGACCGAGGCGATGAAACGATCATCCGCCGTGAAGATCGCAAGGCTCGCGAGCACTGCGAGAAGAACTGCCGTGGCAGCGAGATACGGCCAGGAAGGAAGCCGTCCCTCTTCGAAACCCTGTTCGCGGAAGAGGGCCGTGGCTGGAACCTCCCGCGCCTGGCCGAGCGGCACGATGGCGAAAGCAAGCGTGGTCAGCATGCCGAAGACGGCGGCAAGCCAGAGTGCCGATGGGTAGAAGGCAAGCTCCTTCGGCACCGGCAGCACGCCGTCCATAAAGCGCATGGCGATGAGGGGGGCTACGGCACCGAAGAGTAGTCCAATCAGGATTCCGACGCAGGCAATGAAGCCGATCTGGAACAGATAGGTCATTGTTACTACGCTTGCCGGTGCGCCGAGGCATTTCAGCGAAGCAATAGTCGTGCGCTTGGAATCGAGAAAGGCGCGCACGGCATTCGCCACTCCGACACCGCCGACGATCAGCGCCGTCAGACCAACCAGAGTCAGAAATTGGGAAAAGCGGTTGACGTTTTCGGTCAGTTGCGGTGCTGCGCGGTCGCTGGTGCGAATGGACCAACCGGCATTGGGAAATTCCTTGTTGGTCGTCTCAATAATCGTTGCGCGCTTGGATTGGTCGGTCAGGCGAACCTTGTAAGCATGCTCGATCAGGCTTCCTGTCTGGATCAGACCGGAGGCGACAAGCGCATCCCGGCTGATGAGCAGGCGGGGGGCGAAGCCGAAGCCGTCGGAAAGCGTGTCCGGCTCGGTCACAATGGTACCCGTCAGTTTCAGCCTTGCATTGCCAAGAAGCAGGTCGTCGCCGACCTTGATGCCCAGACGCTCAAGAAGCATGGGAGCGGCCACCGCGCCGAAGCTCTCACCCTGTTTGGCCAGAAGCTCGGGAAGCGGACGCGCGGGTTCGGAAACGAAATCCCCGTAGAGCGGATAGGCACCATCGACGGCCTTCACTTCGGCGAGCGTCTGCTGCGATCCGTCCTCAAGGCGGGCCATAGAGCGCAGACCGTCGGAGACGGCGACCTCGCCGAGACTGTCGATATAAGCGCGTTCGTCTGTATTGGCTTCGCGGTTTCTGAGCTCGAAACGCACATCGCCGGCCAGAATGGACTGACCCTCATCGGCAATGGCGCTGGTGACGGCCCGCGAGACGGAATTGACGGCGGCAATCGCTCCAGTGCCAAGTGCAATGCAGGCGAGGAAAATGTAAAAACCGCCGAAACCGCCGCGGATTTCCCGGCGCGCCAGTCTCAGCGCATTTCGAATGTTGGCGGCTGACGGAATCATGCGCTTGCCGCCTGTCTGGCGGCGTTGGAACTGGCGCTATCCCCTTCGATCTGACCGGAGCGCACCTTGATCTGACGGGTGCAGCGGGCCGCGAGCGAGGGATCGTGGGTGACGAGGATCATCGTCATGCCGCGCTCGGCCTGTTTGGAGAAAAGAAGGTCGGCGATCTGCTTGCCGGTGTCGGTGTCTAGATTGCCGGTGGGCTCATCCGCAATCAGCACGGCAGGCGAAGGCGCCAGCGCTCTGGCAATCGCCACGCGCTGCTGTTCACCGCCCGACAACTGGCCGGGGTAGTGGTTGAGGCGTTGCCCGAGACCAACGGCGGTCAATTCGCGGGTCGCAATCTCGAAGGCATTGGGCACATTGGCAAGCTCGAGTGGAACGGCGACATTCTCCAGCGCAGTCATATTGGCGATCAGGTGAAAGGACTGGAAGACGATGCCGATATTCTTGCCGCGAAAATCGGCCAGCGCGTCCTCTCCAAGCGTATGGAGATGCGTTCCCGCAATCGTGATCTCGCCGCTATCCAGTCTCTCAAGGCCTGCCAGCACCATCAGCAACGTGGACTTGCCAGAGCCGGAAGGCCCGACAATACCGACTGCTTCGCCTTCCTGAATGGTGAGATCGATGCGTTTCAAAACGTGGACGGAAGCAGCAGCACTGCCAAGAGTGAGATCCGCTTTCTTCAGCTCGATGGTGCTTTTCGCCACGTTTCGCGTTCCTATATATCCAAGAGTGCAGAAGCCTTGCCCGGCTTCACCAATTAGGAAGGCTGGTATGAATTTTAAAGCCGCTGCCGCTCACTTCGTCGTCATTTGTGGAGCGCTCTTTTCATCCTCTTATGCGCAGGCTCAAGACAAGCCATTGCAGATCGTCGGCTTTGGCGACAGTCTCATGGCCGGTTATCAGCTGGCGCCAAACGAGAGCTATGCCGCGCAGCTTGAAGCGGCGCTGAAGGCCAAGGGCGTCAATGTGGTGGTCACCAATGCCGGCGTTTCGGGCGATACGAGCTCCGCCGGGCTCGCCCGTGCCGAATGGTCGGTCCCGGACGGGACGGACGGCGTAATCCTGGAACTTGGTGCCAACGACGCGCTGCGGGGCATTCCGCCGGCCGATACCGAGAAGAACCTCTCAGCCATCATCGAAGGGTTCCAGAAGCGCAAAATTCCGGTCCTGTTGGTGGGCATCATCGTGCCGCCGAATATGGGCGGCGATTACGGCAAGGCGTTCAACCCGATCTATGAGCGGCTGGCGCAGAAGTATCAGGTACCGCTCTATCCGTTCTTCCTGGATGGTGTGGTGCTCGATCAGAGCCTGCAACTGGAAGACAGGATACATCCCAATGCTAAGGGTGTGGCGGTGATGGTGGAAAAGTCGCTGCCAGCAGTCGAGGCCTTTGTTAAGACTATCAGTGCGCAAAAAAAATAAGCACTTGCGCAGCCAAGCGTTGCATGATTCGCTGCTCTTGTTCTGCCAAAAGATTCGGGGAGCTCGCCATGCCGAGACTGTTTACCGCCCTCGAAATTCCGCGCAACGCGGCGATGAGCCTTTCATTGTTGCGCGGTGGTCTACCGGGAGCCCGGTGGATTGACGTGGAGAATTATCACATCACCTTGCGCTTTATCGGGGATATAGACGGCCGCACTGCCGATGAGGTGGTCGACCGGCTGGATCGCATCGAGCGTGAGGAATTTCAGATCAACCTGACGGGCATCGGTTCCTTCGGATCGAAGAAGCCGCACTCCATCTGGGCAGGGGTGTCTCCTTCCCCGGAAATGGTCGCTCTCCAGGCAGAAATCGAGCGCATTTGCCAGAGACTTGGCCTGCCGCCGGATCCGCGAAAGTTCACGCCGCATGTCACGCTGGCAAGGCTTCGCAATTCGAGGCTAGACGATGTGGTCCATTATCTTTCGGGCCGCGGGGATTTTCGCACCTCCACCTTCACCGTCGGACGCTTCGTCCTGATGTCGTCGAAAGAGTCGGTCGGTGGCGGCCCTTACATCGTCGAAGAGGCTTTTCCACTATATGAAAGTCGTTCGGGCGGCATCTATGCCGATGCCGGCCTGCTTCCGGAAAAGACGCTGTTCTGAAACGTGTCTTGGAGACGCCCGATCATAGCATCGCTTGGCTGTCGCTTTGGTCGTGCGCCATTTTCAGACGGTGGTCTGTGGGCCCCGAGTGAACCAAAGTGTATGCATTTCCGTTGAACCCCGGGCGAAACAGGAATGCGAGGGGAGGGTTCATCGTGACCTATGCGAAGCTTGAAACGGACGCGGTGCTGACGGCGCTTGAGGAGATTGACGGTTGGTCACTGCGCGAGGATGGTTTGGCGATCGTCAAGGCATACAAATTTGCCAGTTTCGCCGAGGCTTTCGGCTTCATGGCGGAATGTGCGCTCGTGGCGGAAAAGCTCAACCACCATCCTGAATGGTCGAATGTCTATTCGCGGGTGAAGGTCTGTCTCACCACGCATGATTCCCAGGGGATCACCGAGCGTGACATCCTGCTGGCCAAGGCGATGGAGAAGGCGGCTGCCGGGCGCGGCAATTGAACGCTGCACCAGCTTTCCTATATCATGGCCATGACCAAAGGAAACTCGACCATGGATGACGTCAAGATCGGTGAAATCCTGCTTCCCGGTGATCCCGACACGCAGAGGGAGCGCGAGCAGACGGTGCGCTCCAAGTTCTGGCCCAAGATGAAGCGGGTCGTCAGCAAGGTGCCTTTTGCGAGAGACGCTGCGGCTGCCTATTATTGCGCGGTCGATCCGGGAACGCCGCTTCGTGCGAAGGGTATTCTTCTTGCCGCGCTTGGCTATTTCATCATGCCCATCGATGTTGTGCCGGATATGTTGGCGGTCATCGGCTTCACCGATGACATCGCCGTTTTGACCGCAGCGCTCGCCATGATCCGTGCCCACATCAAGATGGAGCACTACGACGCTGCGGATGTGGCGCTGGAGAAGATGCGCGAAGAGTAACGGCCCTGTGATGCGCCGTTAGCAACGCTTCCAAATCCTGACAAATTCTTGCCTGAATTGGCGTGTCATAGCTGTGGATGTGGCGCTGTCTCGCGTCGCCTGGAGCATCTTCTTGCATGCGTCAGGACGTTCTGACGCATGTGCTTTGTCCGAGCTTTCGTAAGCTTCGGTAGGGCAGGCTTCTCAGGGCGCGCGGGAAGTATCCGAACTGTAACACCGCGATACAATTCTCACCTTTTAACGATGGCGTTGACGGTTTGGTAACCGTTCCTTAGCCAAAATAAAGATGACGGCCTTCACCTAGCACCGGCCCGGCCTAGCCGTTCGGGCAACTGGAAGACAATAAACCCGGCAGGAAATTCAATGTTTGTAAGAAGTGTAGCAACCGCAGCCGCCATTTTGCTGACCAGTGTCAGCATTGCCTCTGCACAGTCGCCCACGCGCATCCAGCAGTTCAACGCTTGGGGTGCCTATTCGTACAAATCGGGTAAAAGCACCGTTTGCTATGTTCTGTCCGTCCCAACCGCCAAGGAGCCGGCGAGCGTCGACCATGGCGATATCTTTTTCATCGTGTCGCAGCGCCCTGGCCAGAACATCTCCTATGAGCCGCAGGCTATGGTGGGCTATCCTTTGAAGGAAGGCTCCAAGGTCAATGTGACGATCGATGCCAAGAACTTCGTCATGTTCACCAAGGACAAGGCGGCTTGGGTCGAGAACGCCGCTGAAGAGCCGGCACTTGTTGCAGCCATGAAGACGGGCAAGAGCATGACCGTCAAGGCGACGTCGGGTCGTGGCACGGCAACCTCCTATTCCTATTCGCTGTCCGGCATCTCGGCAGCACTGAAGCAGATCGAAAGCTGCAAGTAAGCAAACGTCGAAGATCAAGTCTGATGGCCGGTCTCTTGACCGGCCATTTGCGTTTTGGCCGGTTTGATGCTAGATGCGCGCCCAACACAAATGCTGGCGACACCAGGATGATCGCCGCAGTTTTGGATTTCTCGACATGCAGATGACGTTCCGCCGTTTCGACAGGTCGGTTTCGCTCGTGCATTGGATGATGGGATAGGACGATGTCCACTTTGGAAGCTACACCCGGTCTTGCAGTCAAAGCGCCTCTGGTCGCCAACAGCGATCTCATGTCGGACAAGCCGTCGCTCATCGGCATGACGCGCGAAGAGATGGCCGACGCGCTGATGGAGATCGGCGTACCGCAAAAGCAGGTGAAGATGCGCATCAGCCAGTTGTGGAACTGGCTTTACGTGCGCGGCGTCTCCGATTTCGACAACATGACCAATGTCGCGAAAGACCTCCGCGAGACGCTGAAGGCGAAGTTTACCATTGCCCGGCCCGAGATCGTCGAAGAGCAGATTTCCAATGACGGCACGCGCAAGTGGCTGATGCGTTTTCCCCCGCGTGGTGCCGGTCGTCCGGTGGAAATCGAAACCGTCTATATTCCTGAAGAAGGCCGTGGCACGCTGTGCATCTCCAGCCAGGTCGGCTGTTCGCTCACCTGTTCCTTCTGCCACACCGGCACGCAGCGTCTGGTGCGTAATCTGACGGCCGAGGAAATTCTGTCGCAGCTTCTGCTTGCGCGTGATCGTCTGGGCGATTTTCCGGATGGCTCAACGCCGGTCGGCGCCTATGTTCCGAGCGAGGGCCGCAAGGTGTCCAACATCGTGATGATGGGCATGGGCGAGCCGCTCTATAATTTCGAGCATGTGAAGACCGCACTTTTGATCGCTACCGATGGCGACGGCCTGTCGCTGTCCAAGCGCCGCGTGACACTTTCCACCTCCGGGGTCGTGCCGGAAATCTTCCGCACCGGCGACGAGATCGGCGTGATGCTGGCAATCTCCCTGCATGCCGTGCGCGACGAACTGCGCGACATGCTGGTGCCGATCAACAAGAAGTATCCGCTGAAGGAACTGATCGAAGCCTGCCGCAACTATCCGGGTCTTTCCAATGCGCGCCGTATCACCTTCGAATATGTGATGCTGAAGGACGTCAATGACAGCCTGGAAGATGCCAAGATGCTGATCCAGCTTCTTAAGGGTGTTCCAGCCAAGATCAATCTCATCCCCTTCAACCCATGGCCTGGCACCAACTATCAGTGCTCGGACTGGGCGCAGATCGAGAAGTTTGCCGACTTCATCAATCAGGCCGGCTACGCCTCACCGATCCGCACGCCGCGCGGGCGCGATATTCTGGCAGCCTGCGGCCAGCTGAAGTCGGAATCGGAACGCATGCGCAAGACCGAGCGCCTGGCGTTTGAAGCGATGATGATTGCCAATCATGGGGCTGACGACTGAGTTTACGGTGTCGTCGCTCCGAGAGCAGCTTCAGTCTTGAGCTTCTCCGGTACGGGTCTGTGGCGACGCTCTTTCTGACGTCGCGCAGGATGGTTTCCTGAACATTCCGATGACATTTCCCAGCCACCGTCTCAAGACCCTCATTCCTGTGACTTTGGTGATCTATCCAGGATAGTGCATGCCGACAAAGGCGTAAGGCGTCCTGTTTGCGGCAGGTTTGAGTGCTTATTGCAAGAACAAACCTCCATCGCGACCGCGGAAAACTTGTTTTACGTCAAGCGGTCGTGCGCTTCCGGCTTCAGAGTATCAGGCTTGCGCGGTATGGACCGCATTTGCGAGTAGAGGATCGGCAGTTTCGTTCCATTTTTCGACGGACTTATAGACCTCAGCAGCTTTTGATTGAACCTTACCCCTCCACCTAATCAAATATTTGATCGCTCCGATCTCTCCCGCGCGATTGATTTCGGCTTAACCCTTTCTTAAAGAGAGCGGGAAAAGCAAAATAATCGGAGGAATACCCTATGCGCGCACTTATTCTGGCGCTCGCCGCCGCCACGGCTCTCGTCCTGCCTGCCAAAGCGGAAGACGTGACCGTCGCTGTGACTGCCATCGTCGAACATCCGGCCCTCGATGCCGCACGTGATGGCGTAAAGGCAGCACTTGCCGAAGCTGGCTACAAGGAAGGCGAGAATCTCAAGTTCGTCTACCAGTCCGCGCAGGGCAATCCAGGTACCGCCGCGCAGATCGCTCGTCAGTTCGTCGGCGACGCTCCAAATGTCATCGTGCCGATCTCCACGCCGTCGGCGCAGGCCGTCGTTGCCGCAACGCGCGACATTCCGGTCGTCTTCACCGCGGTTTCCGATCCCGTCGGCGCGCAGCTTATCAAGTCGATGGAAAAGCCCGGCCGCAACGTCACCGGTCTTTCGGACGCGCTTCCCGTCAACGAGCATCTGGCTCTGGTCAAGGAAATCGTGCCGTCTGCCAAGACGATCGGCTACATCTACAACTCGGCCGAGGCCAACTCTGTCTCGACGCTCGCTCTGTTGAAGGAAGCAGCGGCAAAGGCCGGTCTGACGGTTGTCGAATCCGTCGCCACCAAGTCCTCCGAAGTTCAGGGCGCGACCCGCGCATTGGTCGGCAAGGCGGATGTAATCTACGTTCCGACCGACAACACTATCGTTTCCGCCTTCGAGGCGGCTGCCGGTGTTGCGGCTGAGGCGAAGATTCCGCTCTTTGCTGCCGATACGGATTCCGTGGCACGTGGCGCTATCGCAGCGCTCGGCTTCAACTATTTCGATGTGGGCAAGCAGACGGGTGCTGTCGTCGTGCGTATCCTGAAGGGTGAGAAGCCTGGCGATATTGCGGCAACCACAGCTGTCGGCACCGACCTCGTTCTCAACAAGAAAGCCGCTGAAAAGATTGGCGTGACCTTCCCTGAGAGCGTCGTGAAGCGCGCTACGAAGGTGATCGAGTAACGTCTCCTCGTCGGCCTCGCGCGATTGACATTGTTTATGTCGTTCCGTCCACACAAGGCCGGATCACCGAGATACATCACTTCCAATCGAGAGTGCCGCGCTTCAGCGGCACTCTTGCTCTATCGGCCCGGCGAAACGCCCGGTCGAAAAACCCAAGGACTTCTGTCGTGAGCCAAATCGCCTTCTGGGGTGCCGTCGAACTGGGGCTGGTCTTCGCCTTTGTCGCGATCGGTGTTTATCTCGCCTTTCGCGTGCTCGATTTTCCCGATCTGACCGTTGATGGTTCTTTTCCGCTCGGCGCTGCCGTGGCGGCGGTGCTGATCATTGCCGGTCTCAATCCATGGCTTGCGACAGGCGTTGCGATGATTGCCGGTGCTGGCGCCGGCATGGTCACAGCACTTTTGAATGTCCGCTTCAAGATCCTCAATCTTCTGGCCTCGATCCTGACGATGATTGCGCTGTTTTCTGTCAATCTGCGCGTCATGGGCAAGCCGAATGTCGCCCTTCTCAATCAGGAAACGGTCATCGAGCCTTTCTATGGTCTTGGCTTATCCGATTATCTGGTGCGGCCTCTCTTCGTTGGTTTGCTGGTTATCGTTGCTGTCATCCTTGTGTGGCGCTTTCTGGAAAGCGATGCAGGTCTTGCCATGCGCGCCACTGGCGCGAATGCCCGCATGGCCCGCGCTCAAGGGGTAAAGACCGGCAACCAGATCTATCTCGGCATGGCGCTTTCCAATGCGCTCGTTGCGCTGGGCGGGGCGCTGTTTGCCCAGACTAACGGCTTTGCCGATGTGACATCGGGTGTCGGCACCATCGTTGTCGGGCTTGCCGCCGTCATCATCGGCGAAACGCTGTTCGGCTCTCGCGGCATTCTGATCGCGTTGATCGGCTGCGTCTTCGGCTCGATTGCCTATCGGCTGGCTATCCAGCTTGCGTTGTCGAGTGATGCGCTTGGCCTCAAGGCCTCCGACCTCAATTTCGTTACCGCCGTTCTGGTTGCCGTCGCCCTCATCCTGCCGCGCCTGCGCCGTGGAGGAGCCGCATCATGATTTCGCTGTCCGATATTCAGGTCATCTTCGGCAAAGGAACGCCGCTGCAAAAGCAGGCGCTGGCGAAGATCAATCTCACGATTGAAACCGGCTCCTTCGTCACCGTGATCGGCTCGAACGGTGCTGGCAAGTCGACGCTTCTCGGCGTTCTGGCGGGCGACGTGCTGCCGAGTGCTGGCAAGGTCACGATCAGCGGCGTGGACGTCACACGCAAGCCGACCGCCAGCCGTGCGGGGCAAGTGGCGCGTGTGTTTCAGGATCCGTTGGCCGGAAGCTGCGGTGCGCTCACCATCGAGGAAAATCTGGCGCTGGCAGCCGCACGCGGAAAGGTTCGCGGTCTGCTTCCGGCGCTCGGCGGTGGACGTCGCGCCTTCTTCCAGGATCGTATCGCTTCGCTGGGCCTTGGGCTGGAAAACCGGTTGAAGGACCGCATGGATCTTCTCTCCGGCGGCCAGCGCCAGGCGGTCTCGCTGGTCATGGCAACGCTTGCCGGGTCCGATGTTCTGCTGCTGGATGAACATACTGCTGCGCTCGATCCGGGCATGGCCGAATTCGTCATGGAACTGACCCGCAAGGTGGTGGAGGAGCGCAAGCTTACCACGCTCATGGTGACGCACTCCATGCGCCAGGCGCTGGATTACGGGGACCGCACCATCATGCTGCATGCCGGTGAAATCGTGCTCGATGTTTCCGGCGAAAGCCGCAAGGGTCTCCAGGTGGAAGATCTGATCGAGATGTTCCGCAAGATCCATGGTCAGACTCTCGATGATGATGAATTGCTCATCGGGTGATGCACAGGACGGGCTATGCTCCTGTCACCGTTAAAGTGCGGGCAACAAGACCACGCTGGAACTTCACGACCGCTGCACCATTTCTACCGCATCCAATCCCTCACGAGGGACTGGATGTCCTGTCATGTTCGTTTCAGGTCGAATGTCACAGTCATGGAGAAATGATGTTTTTCAGAAAAAGTCTTTTCGCCGCACTCGCAGCCGCTTTTGCAATTCTTCTGACCGGTTGCAACGACAAGGATAATGAAAATAAGGGTGTTGTCGCCCCAGCGGCAGACCAGGCGGCGGTTTCCAAATACAACGCTTATGTCAAGGCAGCCAATTCGCTGGCCGTGAGCTTCAACCAAGTTCTGCAAAGCCACGCTCAGACATATGCTCGTGCCTTGGCTGGCGACAAACCGCTTCAGAATTACTCCGTCGCAAGCCCCATAGACGTTACCAAGGTCAAGTCTGCCCTGAATGAGGCGTTCGTCAAGGAGGCGACGTTTGCAGATATCGATCCTGCAGCGAAGTCTTATGCCGATGCTCTGGCCGGTTTCGAGCCGATCAACACTGACCTTGCGAATTATGCGCAATCCAAAGGGTATCTCGCAGATGGTGGCAAGACCGCACGTGAGAAGGACCCAGCCTTTGTGGATGCCCTGAAGAAGGTAGCGGCGGCAGAGGAGGCCTTCTTCAATAGTATGCAGAAGCACGATTACGATTTGGCGCGCAAAGCCTATGACGAGGCTGCGCCGGATAGTGTGGAGCGTGATCGAGCAGGGATCATTTTGTTTTCAAAGGACACAGTCTCCAAACTGACTGCCATGTTCGCAGCACCTGGTGACGCCAATCTCCGCGATGATACGAAAGCCAGCCTTAACCGCCTGAGTGATGTGTCGGTGGCATGGGACAAGAAACTTCGGTCCAGCGATGCGAAGGGATGTCCCGCCACGATGAGCGCTATCAACACCTTCATTGCTGGCGCACGCACAGCCGTGCAAAGAGCGGAAAAGGGGGATTACAGCGTTGAAATTGATCCTCGCTACGTCAACACCATCCAAGATCCCGTTTACACGGATGGCCGTCAGTTGAACATGAACTATAGCTGGCTGATCAGTTCATTTAATGGCAACAGGTGCTGATGGGCGCTGACTTGTAAGCTCACCCTCATCCTCGCCCTCGAGGCGGAGATCAATGTACTACGATGACTTATAAACGGTCTTGAACAGTCAGACCACACGACGTTGCGGCTCCGTCTGGCAAGGCGGCAGTATGGTCCACGCAAAAATGTGCAACGGTTGCGATAACGACATGCGATAAACAATGATCCAGAGCTTGTGAGCAGATCTGAAAGATCGCGAAACGCTTTTGACAGCTCTCGCCTTACTTCGCCTGCGTCAGGAAAATCTTGACGGCGAAGAGGGAGAAGACGCCAGCGATGGTGTAATCCAGACCGCGCAAAACCTTGCGATTGCGCTGCAGCCAGTCGGAGAGCGAGTCTGCAGCCACCACGATTCCGATGCCGATGGGCAGCGCGACGATGATCGACCAGAGACCGAGGAAGATCAGCTTTCCGGTAACGTGCGGATCTGTCGCCGTGACGAATTGCGGCAGGAAGGTCATGAAGAAGATGATGACTTTCGGGTTGAGCAGGTTGACCCATAGACCGTTGACCAGAGCCGATGTCATCGATGCGCCCGCCTTCTGTTCCTTCGGGCGCTCCATGACGAAGTTGGAACCGTGGCGGATGGCCTGGATGGCCAGCCAGACGAGATAGGCGGCACCGCCTGTCTTCAGCACCATGAAGGCTGTCGGTGAAGCGACGATGAGGGCTGCCACGCCAAAGGCGACCAGCAGCGTATGGACGGTGATACCGAGATTGGTGCCCACGAGCGTCATGAAGCCTGCCTTGCGGCCCTCGCGCAGGGAGCGGCTGATCCAGAGCGTCATGTCCGGACCGGGCGTCACCGCCAGAACCAGGATGGCGACGGTAAAGGCAATCAGGGTTGGCAGGCTCGGAATGAAGTCCACGGTGATACCATCCAAAACGGGGTTGCTGCATACTCATAACGCCGTTTCGTGAGCCTGCCAATTCCTCTTCGTATTGCGTCAGCTATTCAAAAACGTCTTGAAGTGCTCGGCATAATCGCCATGCCAGCGCGACAGCGGTGGTCTGTTCTGGACAATGTCGTTGGCAGCCCAAAGAATGCGCTTCTCGTCGGTCTTTCTATCCACCTCGTTGTCGGGGCAGAGAATGTAGAAATCGCCGCGCCCAATGCTCTCCAGCATGAAGTCCACCGTCTGCTCCGGCGTCCATGCGCCATCCGGCTTTTTCGTACGCTCGCCTGCGGTAAGACCGGTGAAGACGAAGCCGGGAATCAGGAGATGCGCTGAAATCGCGCCGGTGTTTGAAGTGCGCAGCTCATGTTGAAGCGCTTCGGTGAACGCCTTCACGCCCGCTTTCGATACGTTATAGGCCGGATCGCCGGGTGGCGTGGTGATGCCCTGTTTCGAGCCGGTATTTATGATGAGGCCCGGCTCTCCATGGGCGACCATGCCCCCGCCGAATACGCGGGTGCCGTTGATGACGCCCATAAGGTTGACGCCGATCACCCTGTCCCAGTTGACTTGGGGGCCGAAAAGGGCGCTGCCCGGCTGGATGCCGGCATTGTTCATCAGCACATGGACGCGGCCAAAGCGCTGGATCACCGCTCGTTCGAGTGCCTCGAGTTCATCGAGCTTGGAGACATCCGTCGGGATGGCGACGATCTTCGCCGCGCCATCCTCAACCGTGGCGGCAATGTCACGTTCTGCCGCTCGCAATTTCTCACCGTCCAGATCGACCAGCACGACGCTCATGCCGAAACCGGCACATTGTTTTGCCGCTGCAAGACCTATGCCGGAGGCGGCTCCGGTGATGACGGCAACATTATCCTGTTGGAATGCGGGGTGAAATGTCGACATTGGTTTCTCCTTCTCCAGGGCCGTCCTTATCAAACGGCAGTGGCATCCCATGCAACCAGACGCCTTTTGGTGCGCCTTATGAAATCTATCGCTTTTCTCGTTTCAGTCACGTGACAAGTCATCCGGCAAGCAAAGCGTTCCCAGTTCCGATCAGTTTTCATTATCTCTTGCGCCGACCGATAAACTCGCTAAAAGTGCCGCAATCCCAAGGAAAGGCGAGGCTTGAAGCGATCGCCGGTTATGCAAATGGATTTCACGAATGGCACTCCCGAAAGACGTTAAAAAAGTCGTTCTCGCCTATTCCGGCGGTCTCGATACCTCGATCATCCTGAAGTGGCTCCAGACCGAACTCGGGGCGGAAGTCGTCACCTTCACCGCCGATCTCGGTCAGGGCGAAGAGCTCGAGCCGGCGCGCAAGAAGGCCGAAATGCTCGGCATCAAGGAAATCTTTATCGAGGATGTGCGCGAGGAATTCGTTCGCGATTTCGTCTTCCCGATGTTCCGCGCCAATGCCGTCTATGAAGGCGTCTATCTGCTCGGCACCTCGATTGCCCGCCCGCTGATTTCCAAGCACCTGATCGAAATCGCCAAGAAGACCGGCGCTGATGCCATTGCCCATGGCGCCACCGGCAAGGGCAACGACCAGGTTCGCTTCGAGCTTTCCGCTTACGCGCTGAACCCGGATATCAAGATCATCGCCCCTTGGCGCGACTGGACGTTCAAGAGCCGTACGGATCTCTTGAACTTCGCCGAACAGCACCAGATCCCGGTTGCCAAGGACAAGAAGGGTGAGGCACCGTTCTCCGTCGACGCCAACCTGCTGCACTCCTCCTCCGAGGGCAAGGTTCTGGAAGACCCTGCACAGGAAGCCCCGGAATACGTGCATATGCGTACTATTTCTCCGGAAGCGGCTCCCGACAAGGCAACCATCATCAAGGTCGGTTTCCGCAAGGGTGATGCCTGCTCGATCAACGGCGTTGAAATGTCGCCAGCGACAATTCTCAAGACGCTGAACGATTATGGCCGCGACAATGGCATCGGTCGTCTCGATCTCGTAGAAAACCGCTTCGTCGGCATGAAGAGCCGCGGCGTCTACGAAACCCCCGGCGGCACGATCCTGCTGGCAGCCCACCGCGCCATCGAATCCATCACGCTCGACCGCGGTGCAGCCCACCTCAAGGACGAGTTGATGCCACGTTATGCCGAGCTGATCTATTACGGCTTCTGGTTCTCGCCGGAGCGCGAGATGCTGCAGGCCCTGATCGACAAGAGCCAGGAGCATGTGGAAGGCGAAGTGACGCTGAAGCTCTACAAGGGCAACGTCATGGTCACCGGTCGCGAGTCTGCCAAGTCGCTCTATTCCGACAAGCTCGTTACCTTCGAAGACGACCAGGGCGCTTATGACCAGAAGGATGCGGCCGGCTTCATCAAGCTCAACGCTCTGCGCCTGCGCACGCTCGCCAAGCGTAATCTCGGCAAGTAAGTCTGCGCGTAACCTTGCGTTTTCAAAGCCCCGCTTAAAGGCGGGGCTTTTTCATGCCCTCATGTCAGCTTTCCGCGCGAGTCTTGTCCATGGCGGCGGTGTGAAGATTCTTCTGCATGACAGACAGCAGCGCATGGAAGCGTTCGATGTCTTCCCTGTCCAACCCTTCTGTCGCCTGCGCTATCAGGCCATCCACCTCTTCGCGCACCGATTTCAGCATGTCTGTCGAGCTTTCGGTCAGGTAGATGCATTTCGACCGGCGGTCGTCCGGGTTCGGGCGGCGCTCCACGAGTGCAAGCGATTCCAGCTTGTCGAGATAGGTGCAGACCGTCATCGGTTCGAGACCGATGCGGGCGGCAATATCGGCCTGCTTGGCGCCATCGATGGCAGCAACCGTCAACAGCGCGCGGGCTTCGCCCGGTGTCAGCCCAAGGCCAGCCGTTGCGATGCGTCGCTCGAAAACGCTGTTGAGAAAACGGGCGCTGCTGTTCAGCAGAAAGGCCAGAGGTTCTCGTTCGGGATTTGATGTCATCAATCGGTGCTTTTCATTAGAATTCTTCTACTTTGTGACAATTTCTCGTCTTCCATGCAATCCGACAAAAGGAGAAAGTCATCGCCACGTCGCTGCACATGGTGCGTGCGCGTCTCTTGGATGCAGGCGCTCATGCGCTTTCAATCTCCACTTCTTGATTTTTCCAAAATCCAACCCGGTTTTCGCGGTGATGCCCTGGCCGTTCTTGGCGTCAGATATTGAAAGCTGCTAGCGGGCATGCCCATATGGCTGACAATCACATTTGCATGAGGACAAACCATGACATCGACGATCGCGCACTACTCCGCTCTGACCGACTGGAACGGGAAAAACGGGCTGCCGCGTTTCGATACTGTCAGGGATGAGGATTTTGCCGGTGCTTTCGATGCGGCACTGACAGCCCACAATACGGAGATCGACACCATAGCAGGCGATGGCGAAGCGCCGACATTCGCCAATACGGTTGTTGCGCTGGAAACTGCTGGCGACGAACTCTCTCGCGTTTCGGCCCTGTTCTGGAATAAGGCTGGCGCCCACACCAATCCGCAAATCCAAGCGTTGGAGCGTGAGATCGCGCCCAAGATGTCGCGCCACTATTCGCGCATCGGCATGAATGAGGCGCTGTTCAAGCGCATCGATACGCTCTGGGAGAAGCGCGAGACGCTTGGACTGACCAATGAGGAACTGCGGGTCTTGGAACGCCACTGGAAGGGCTTCGTGCGCGCAGGCGCCAAGCTCGAAAAGCCGCAGCAGGAGCGCTTGGCCGCGATCAACGAAGAGCTCGCAGGTCTTGGCGCCCAGTTTGGCCAGAATGTTCTGGCGGATGAGAAGAGCTGGAAGCTATTGCTGTCCTCAGATGAAGAGCTCGTCGGTATTCCAGATTTCCTGCGCGACGCCATGGCAGGTGCCGCGAAGGAGCATGGCGAAGAAGGCAAGTTCGCAGTCACGCTGTCGCGCTCCATCATCGAGCCTTTCCTCACCTTTTCCGAAAGCCGCGATCTGCGCGAGCAGGCCTTCAAAGCCTGGGTGGCGCGGGGTGAAAATGGTGGTGAGAGCGACAATCGCGAGATCGTCAAGAAGACGCTGGCGCTGCGCGAGGAAAAGGCAAAGCTGCTCGGCTATGACAGTTTTGCCGCCTACAAGCTGGATGACACGATGGCGAAGACGCCGGATGCGGTGAACGGTCTTTTGACGGAGGTTTGGGAACAGGCTGTTGCGCGTGCGGGCGAAGAGGAAGCCGAGCTTGCCACGATCATTGCGCAGGAGGGCAAGAACCATGAGGTCATGCCCTGGGACTGGCGCCATTATGCCGAGAAGCTCCGAGCAAAGCGCTTCAACTTCTCCGAAACCGAGCTGAAGCCCTATCTGCAACTGGAGAAAATCATCGAGGCCTGCTTCGATGTGGCCACACGTCTCTTCGGCATTCGTGCCGTCGAGTTGAAAGACGTGCAGGCCTATCATCCGGATGTGCGCACCTTCGAAATCCGCGATGCCAATGGCGAACTGAAGGCGATGTTCCTTGGCGATTATTTCGCCCGGCCCTCCAAGCGGTCGGGCGCATGGATGAGTTCCTTCCAGTCGCAGCACAAGCTGCCGCTGAAGAATGGCGCGGTTGGCGAATTGCCGATTATCTACAATGTCTGCAACTTCGCCAAGCCATCGGCAGGCAAGCCAGCGCTTCTGTCACTCGATGATGCACGCACACTGTTCCACGAGTTTGGCCATGCTCTGCATGGCATGATGTCGAACGTCACCTATCCGTCGGTCTCAGGCACCGGCGTTTCGCGCGATTTCGTCGAACTGCCTTCGCAGCTTTACGAGCACTGGCTGACGGTGCCGGAAATCCTCGAAACCTATGCGCTGCATTACGAGACCGGCGAGCCCATGCCGAAGGCGCTGCTCGACAAGGTGCTGGCGGCCCAGACATTCAATGCCGGCTTCAACACGGTGGAGTTCACGTCTTCCGCGCTTGTCGACATGGCATTCCATACCCGCGGCACAGTGGAGGATCCGATGGCGGTGCAGGCAGAGGTTCTGGCCTCGCTCCGTATGCCGAAGTCGATCACCATGCGTCATGCAACGCCGCACTTCCAGCATGTGTTTTCCGGCGATGGCTATTCGGCTGGCTACTATTCCTACATGTGGTCGGAAGTGCTGGATGCCGACGCCTTCGAGGCTTTCGAGGAAACCGGCAATCCCTTCGATCCGGAAACGGCGCGCAGGCTTCTCGACAATGTCTATTCCGTCGGTGGTGCGGTCGATCCGGAGGAGACCTACAAGGCCTTCCGCGGCAAGATGCCGAGCCCCGAGGCCATGCTTAAGAAGCGCGGACTGGTGGCAGCCTGACCCCGTTCAGGGCGCAAAAACCTGTCACACATCTCTGATACGGCGTTTTCGCAAGGGGCTTATGTCGTAAGCCCCCCTTTCGCATTTGCAAAAAAAAGGTTATGAGCCCGCCAAACTAAATTGGCGCATCCCATACGATCAGCGCCCCAACCTCAGAGATATAATCATATGGCCCTTCGCAACATCGCGATCATCGCGCACGTTGACCATGGAAAAACGACACTTGTTGACGAGCTTTTGAAGCAGTCTGGTTCGTTCCGCGACAACCAGCGCGTTGCCGAGCGTGTTATGGATAGCAACGATCTGGAAAAAGAACGCGGCATCACCATTCTCGCCAAGGCGACGTCGGTTGAGTGGAAGGGTGTTCGCATCAACATCGTCGACACCCCCGGCCACGCCGACTTCGGTGGTGAAGTCGAGCGTATCCTGTCCATGGTGGACGGCGCCATCGTTCTGGTCGACAGCTCCGAAGGCCCGATGCCGCAGACGAAATTCGTCGTCTCCAAGGCGCTGAAGGTTGGTCTCCGCCCGATCGTCGCGATCAACAAGATCGACCGTCCGGATGGCCGCCACGAAGAAGTCATCAACGAAGTCTTCGACCTTTTCGCCAACCTCGACGCGACCGACGAGCAGCTGGACTTCCCGATCCTTTACGGCTCCGGTCGTGATGGCTGGATGAACGTCAACCCGGAAGGTCCGAAGGATCAGGGTCTGGCACCGCTGCTCGATCTGGTTCTCGAGCACGTTCCGGAGCCCAAGGTCGAAGAAGGTCCGTTCCGCATGATCGGTACGATCCTCGAAGCCAACAACTTCCTTGGCCGTATCATCACCGGCCGTATCGCGTCCGGCTCGATCAAGCCGAACCAGGCCGTCAAGGTTCTGGGCCAGGATGGCAAGACGATCGAAACCGGCCGTATTTCGAAGATCCTCGCCTTCCGCGGCATCGAGCGTACCGCGATCGAAGAAGCCCATGCAGGCGACATCGTCGCTATCGCTGGCCTTTCCAAGGGCACCGTCGCTGACACCTTCTGTGACCCGTCGGTCACCGAAGCGATGACGGCGCAGCCGATCGACCCGCCGACCGTGACCATGTCCTTCATCGTCAATGACAGTCCGCTGGCTGGCACCGAAGGCGACAAGGTGACGAGCCGCGTCATCCGCGATCGTCTCCTCAAGGAAGCCGAAGGCAACGTTGCGCTGAAGATCGAAGAGGCCGAAGGCAAGGACTCGTTCTTCGTGTCCGGCCGTGGCGAATTGCAGCTGGCCGTTCTGATCGAAACCATGCGTCGCGAAGGCTTCGAGCTTGCCGTGTCGCGTCCGCGCGTCGTGATGCACAAGGATGAGAACGGCACTCTGCTGGAGCCGATCGAAGAAGTCGTTATCGACGTCGATGAAGAGCATTCCGGTGTCGTCGTCCAGAAGATGTCCGAGCGCAAGGCTGAAATGGCCGAGCTTCGTCCTTCCGGTGGCAACCGCGTTCGTCTGAAGTTCTATGCCCCGACCCGTGGCCTGATTGGCTACCAGTCGGAACTGTTGACCGACACGCGCGGTACGGCGATCATGAACCGCCTGTTCCACGACTATCAGCCCTTCAAGGGCCAGATCGCTGGCCGTGTTAACGGCGTTCTCTTGTCGAACGGTTCGGGCGAAGCTGTCGCTTACGCCATGTTCAACCTGGAAGACCGTGGTCCGATGATCATCGAGCCGGGTGAAAAGGTCTATGCCGGCATGATCATCGGCATTCACACCCGCGACAACGATCTCGAAGTCAACGTGCTGAAGGGCAAGCAGCTCACCAACATTCGCGCCGCCGGCAAGGATGAAGCCGTGAAGCTGACGCCGCCGATCCGCATGACGCTCGACCGCGCGCTGTCGTGGATCCAGGACGACGAGTTGATGGAAGTCACGCCGAAGTCGCTTCGTCTGCGCAAGCTGCACCTTGATCCAAACGATCGCAAGCGCTTCGAAAAGGCCAAGATGGCCGGCTGATCACAGCCATTAACCAGTTTTTGCGAAACCCGGCCTGAGCACCCCTCAGGCCGGGTTTTTCTTTGTGCGGGCGAATCAGGCCCGCTTGTCTGATTGGTAAAAAAAGCGTTAATCTCAGCGCCATCGTCCACATGAATAGGCTGTGGGTAAGCTTCCCGCCGTTAACCTTTATGGCTGGTAAGTTTTCATGGCTGGGGCCAGAATCGCGTTATGAAGACGTTATCCATAGATGTTCGCCGGGCTGAACCGGAAGACGCTGGCGCTATTGCACAGACGCACAGGCTGTCCTGGGAACAGGCCTATTCGGGTCTTATCCCGCACAAGCCGCTATGGCAGATGCTGGACCGCCGCGACGAGGACTGGTGGCGGCGCGCTGCCCGTGGCTCCGCAACACTTCTGGTGGTGGAGGTTGCCGGCGTCCTGGCCGGTTACACGACGCTTGGGCTGAACCGTGCCCGCGGTCTTCCTTATGATGGCGAGATCTACGAGCTTTATCTGCGTCCGGAATATCAGGGCATCGGGCTCGGTACCGTGCTTTTCAAAGAAGGCCGCCGCCTGTTGAAGTCGCTCGGCTGCAACGGCGTGGTGGCGTGGTGCCTCGAAGACAGCGATGTCGCCAGCCGCTTTTTCCGCTCGCATGGCGGAAAGGATATTGCCGAAGGCATGGAAGACTTTGCCGACAAGCAGTTGCGCAAGATCGGTTTTGCCTGGCGCTAAGGACGCTTCGAGCTGCAGGCTATGTATGAGCAACACGATGATATCGATCGTCGAAGGTTGGAACGCGTGTGCGTTAGGACTTCTCGCCCGCTGTTTCTTGTAACCGTCTCAATCCTTTAGACTGCGCCCATTCTTGGTTCGCCAAAAGCGCAAAGGTTGCGGCGGGTGATGTTGCAATAAGGCTGCTTTCCCAGTATCGAGAACCATCTCAACTCACCGAAATAAGGAAAGAGTATGCGTATAGATGCAATCTCCGTCGGCAAGAACCCGCCTGAAGACGTCAATGTGATCGTTGAAGTGCCGGTCGGCGGCCATCCTATCAAGTACGAGATGGACAAGGATGCAGGCGCACTGATCGTCGATCGCTTCCTTTACACACCGATGACCTATCCGGGCAATTACGGCTTCGTGCCGCACACGCTCTCGGATGATGGCGACCCGATCGATGTGTTGATCTGCAATACCCGCCCACTGGTTCCAGGCTGCGTCATCAATGTCCGCCCGATCGGCGTGATGATCATGGAAGACGATGGCGGCAAGGACGAAAAGATCCTCGCGGTTCCGGTTCCGAAGTTGACGCGCCGTTACGACAAGGTCGTCAACTACACGGACCTGCCAGAAATCACGCTGAAGCAGATCGAGCACTTCTTCGAGCACTACAAGGATCTGGAACCCGGCAAGTGGGTGAAGATGGGCGGCTGGCAGGATGTCGACGTTGCCAAGAAGCTGATCGTCGAAGCTGTCGAGCGTTACAAGGCTCAGGGCTGATTTCAGCCCAACATCGTCTTGAGTTTTAAGATGATCTCCTCCGGTTCGCCTTCGAGCCGGAGGATTTTTTTGCGCGATGTTTCGCCTGAGATGAAGCTGATCGAGGATTTGGTGATCTTGAGCGCCTTCGACAGAAGCGCAATCAGCGCCTTGTTCGCTTTGCCATCCTCAGGCACGGCGGTAACACGGGCTTTCAGGTAAGCCTGCCCTTCGGCGTCCCGCTCTACGCCGTCGATCGCGTCACGCCCGCCAGAGGGCGTGAGCCTTACCCTCAGTTCAATCTGCGAACCGACGATCTTCCAGGGCTTCAGCGTCAAATGAAGAGCGAGATCAGGAAAGGTCTGATCGGATTCATCAGGATCATCTTGATAAAGACGATGGCCAGCAGCACGATGAGCGGCGACAGATCGATACCGCCCATATTGGGAAGGCGGTTACGGATCGGGCGCAGGACAGGCTCGGTGGCTTGATAGAGGAAGTTGCCGATTGCGTTGACGAACTGATTGGAAGAATTGATGACGTTGAACGCATAGAGCCAGGAGAAGATCGCGCTCGCGATCAGAATCCACCAATAGATGTCAAGCGCCAAGCTAATGACGGTAATCACTGCATCAATAAACCCTGGCATCCGTGTCTCCTATGTTGTTGGAAGACATTTAGACATTGCCAGATGAGCCGACAAGTGGTGCGGTGCGGGAACAGATCAATTGCGCGCCATCCAGCGAGCGTTTTCAAAATCAGCCTTAACACGAGACGAAGAAGCCGGCGGGTGCCACCGGCTCTTAAGCGTTACGCGCCCTTTTGGACGCACAAAGGACGATTCATATCTTGCATCTACCGTCATCCGGTCAAAATCGGCTTCGAGTTTTAGACGGGTACTGTTACCGATCAGGTTACGTCAGCCTCGCTTGCGTCTTGGACCTCAAGGTGCTTGTGGCCTTCCACTTGTTGGCGCTGGAGGACGCGGTCTCGGACGGAGACGCCAAGAAGCTCGGCGATACGCCAGATCACGTTGTCTTCCATCTCGTTGCGCTCGCCGTCTGCGTAGACGATGTCCCAGAGGATGCCGATGAGTTCGACGCGCTCCTGCTCGTTCAGATGGCGGCGGATATCGGTGGTGAAGCGGTAGTAATCCACGGCCTCCTTGCCGGCCTCCTGGCCTGCATCCATCAGCGCGTCCAGCTTGCCTGAACTGAGGTCGTAATGCTCCTGTAGCAATTCGCGCAGGCGTTGGCGCTCCACCTTGGACACCGTGCCATCCGCTTCCATCACTTGAAAGCAGAGAGCAGCGATGGCGACGCGCAGGTCATCGGGCGGAAAATCGCGAGACGTATCGCTGTTCGTCAGGCTTTGAAAGAAGGACTGGATACGTTCGAGCATGGCTCTCCTTGAGCATCAATGGCGCCTTAAAACAGATTGAGGCGAGTTTTTCCGTCGGTGGCGGCAGAGGTTTTTTTTACGCCCGGATCATCCGGAAGACCGCCGAAGAAAGGCACGGCTTCACCGTCCTTTTCAGCAGCTGTGGTTTTCTGCACGGATGGTTTGGCGTCGGGGCTTTTCGGGACCACGGGCTTTGCGGGTTCGACAAGGGGACTGCCCTCTGCTTTTTTAACGCCCGGATCATCCGGCGCACCGCCGAAGAAAGGAACCGGCTCCTCCGTCTTTGCAGGAGAGACTGCCTGCGGCGATTGTGCTGGTGCTGGTGGAGCCTTTGGCTTCGATGCCTCGATCACGGGCTTGATCTCAGACATCGGCTCAATTTTAGCATCGGCCTTAGGCTCGATATGCGGCTTGGGTTCGGTCTTCACCGGAACTGGGATTTCGATAATCCGCTCACGGATTTCAGGCTGCGCCACGTCAGGCAGTGATGCAAGTGCCGTGTCGACGCTCACATCTTCCACCGGGCCCTCGAGCTGGCCGAAAGGCGCCTTCCATTCAAAGGCATCGAGACGACCGGAGACGGGCGAGACGGGGTGCCACTTTTCCGAGACGATACCGTCCGCTACCCATGCCGGGTCGCGTGGCGCGCGCAACGCCTGCGCCATCCAATGGCGTATACGGCCCTGATCGCCGCTTTCGGCCTCTTCTATATCGGCAAGCAGCAGGAAAATGCTTTCGCGGGGTGCGATGCGGGCTGCGGCCTGGGCCTTTGCTCTCGCCTTGTCGAAATCCTGTGCGGCGAGCGCGGCTTGCGCCACGGCAAACAGTGACTCGATATTGTTGGGTTTCAGGCTCTCCAGACGCTCGGCACGCTTCAGCCTGTCAATGGCAGTGTCGCCGCTACGGGCTCGGACATAAAGCTCGGCGATCTGAGGATGCGGTTCGGCCCTCCAGACAGGTTCCAGAACAGCCGCGGCCTTGCGTAGATTGTCCTCGCGCAAATAAGATTTAGCAGCCACGAGCGCAGCTGGGACCAATGCCTTAGAGAGCTTCAATGCAGCCTTGGCATCGTCGCGTGCCGCTTTAGGATCGCTTTCGAACTTTTCTTCCGCCTTGGCCGTCAGAAGAACAGCCTTCAGACGTTCGGCTTCGCCCCGCTCGATGACGTGGGCGGCTTTCTGCTGGTCGAGCAGACGAATTGCGTCATCCCACTCGCCACTACGGCATTTGCTTTCCAGCGTTGCCTGAGCCGCCCAGGGTAGGTAGGGCGCGTTTCGTGCCGCGTCCTCGGCATATTGCAGAGCAGCCTCGTGCGCGCCTTGGCGGCGAGCTTCGATATAAAGACCGCGAAGGCCGAGCTCGCGTGTTTCGGGATCGTTCGCCATCGCCTCGAACTTGCGACGCGCGGCGTCATACTTGCCTTCGATCAGATCGGCCTGCGCTTCCAGCAAATGGATCAACGGTTCCTGGTCTGCACTGAGCAGGCCTTGCGTCCTTGCTGTCATCTTGCGGGCGAGGAGGGCGTTGCCAGCGCCAGCGGCAATCAGACCGGTGGAGAGGGCCTGATAGCCGCGGTCACGCTTGCGGGCGCGGAAATAGCGCCTTGCCATGTGCGGCGAGTTCCACAGTGTGCTGATCATCCACCATACCAGCATGATTGCGGCGACCAGCGTGGCGACGATGGTGGCGGCCACCATAAGGCTCATCTCGATCAACTGTCCCTGCCAGGTGATGGCAAGGACGCCCGGACGATCCGCCAGCCAGGCGAAGCCGACCGCAATGAGAAGGACGATGACGACGAAGCTAACGATCCTGGTCATGTCTTACCCCTGCTGGCCCGTGCTGCTGACAGCGCGGTTCAATGTACTGTTGACGAGATCCTCGACCTGAATGCGGGCATCGAGAGATTTCTTGTAGTCGGCGGATGAGGTTCTGGCCGGTTCCGGCAGTGCATCCCATTCGAGAGCGGCACCCTTCAGATCGCCATTCTGCAGCTTGTCTTCCATGCGCGCGATCTTTGCATCCGCGCCTTCGCCTTCGACATTGCCGACGGGACGAACCTTGACCAACGACATGGCGCTGTCTGCGAGGCGGTCGAAGATGCCCTGGTTTGGATCGGACGGTGTAAGTGCTGCAAGCATCCCGTTGGCCACATCTGGGAAACGGCGTACCAGTTCGGCGCGGGTCGGCACGCCAGTATTGGCGAAGGGCTTCAAAGCCTGGACCGCGGGGTCGTCCGGCGTGACCTTCGACAGCGTATCGAGTTCGGTGAGGAAGGGGCCGCCGCGATCGATCGCCGCCTTCAGCGCTGCCGAGGCTATCGCGCGCGCAACTTCGACATCGTCACGCGGCTCGTTGATCTTGGCTTCTGCTGCATCCAGTCGCTGCGTCAGCGTCGCGATCGTCTGGCTCTCGGCGGAGCGCTCGGATTGCAAGGTCGAAATCGTCTTTTCGAGCTCGGCGATCTTGGCGGAAGCATCGCCGCCGGAGGCGGTGGAGCTTTCCAGCGCGGCAAGGCGTTGCTCAAGCGCCGAGGCATCTCCTGTCTGCGTCTTGGGCGCGTCCGCGATCTGCTGCTGCAGGGTCGCGACCTGAGATTTTAGCGCGGCAAGTTCCGACGACGATCCGCCATCCGCTGTGCTGGACGGCAGATAGCCTGCATATTGCATGCTACCGGCGGCGAGAAGCGCAATCAGCCCGCCGACGATACCCGCAGCCATCAGGCCGGAGCTTCCCTGCGTTTTCGTATCGCGCGATGCGGTCGTCGAGGCTGTCGCTGGCTTATCCGCGGCCGATGTGGCGGATGACGACGATGCGGAGCTTTGCGGCTTGAAGCTGTCACTTTTGAGCGCGTCTTTTGGGGAGTCGCCAAATGACCCCGCGGCGGTGTTTTTGGTCGCATCGGAAGATGGCGCAGCGGAGGCCGCAGAGGCTGCTGCGGTCGCGGAGGTGACAGGCTTTTGCGCGTCCTGCTTTCCGGCTGCGTTCTCCGCGCTATCCTGCTTTCCGGTTGTGTCTTTTTTGATCGAAGCTTCCGTCTTGGAGACATTCGGCTCCGGTTCGATCGGCGGTTTCGTCGGCTGCTCCCAGATCGGCTTCAGTGTCTCGGCCTTCTCGGTGTCCGTCGCGCTGGTGGCAGGTTTTACCGGCTCGGATGCGCTTGTTTCCGTGACCGACGTTGGTTCATCGGCAGCAGGCTTTGACTGCTCTTGCGTATCGCTCGATGGCTTGGCCGCACTGATATCCGTCACGTCTTTGGCATCCAGATCGATCGTGACCGGTTCGGTCTTGGATTTGGAGTGGCGTGGCGGCTTTCCGGATACCATGACAACCTCATTTCGTCTTGTCTATTCCTCGGTCGCGGTGGCGACGTACCACCTTTCGGAAAGACGGGGTCGCTGGTCGCCACATTGCAAACCTAGTCAGTGATGGTGGCAAAGGAAAGAGGTGAAAGGGAATTAGGTTCCAGTACCTCGGTCCAGAAGATGGAACATTGCGTCCTCGCGTGGTGTAGCGCTTGCCAACGCGCGACTGCGATGTATGGCCGGAACGACGTCCAGAACATTCTCGCTGATGCAGATGAAACGTATCGCGCTGATCAGCGGTGCCAGATCGAGCCTGTCGGAAAGCTCGAAGAAAATCCGGGCGGTTTCCCGAGAGTAGAGCAGAACCACGTCCGGAAGCGGTTCGAAGCGCGCTTGCAGCGTCGGTCGTTCCCAATGAACCGGCTGCATCTCGTAAATCTCCGCCACACTCACTCGTATCGCGTTCTCTGCAAGAGTGCTTTCGAATCCGCCTTCACGCGGGCGTCCGGCAAGATAAAGCAGATGCGGCGACCCATCATCGGGCGCGGGCTTGCTTGCCTGCGGCTTAAATGTGGTTTGCACCAGCCGCGCCAGCGCCACGCCATCACCATCGCCGCTGATGATGGTTCTGAAGCCGATGTCGCGTGCCGCCTTGGCGGTGGCCTCTCCCACGGCAAAGAGTGGGCGGTCCAGGTGGTTGGACAAATCCACGCTGGACGCGCTCAAGGCGCGGATTGCCTCGGCGCTGGTGACGGCCAAAGCGGCGGGCTTGCGCGCCAGTGTCTCTCTGGTGACGTCCGTCTTGTAGACAGGCTCCGTCATGGGCAGGAGAATCGGCTGGTGGCCGCGCTCGCGCAAAAGCGTCGCCGTCTTCTGCCCCGAACGGATCGGACGGGTCACGACGACGCGCATGGCTTATGTCCAGCTTTCGAAGAAGCTGGGACCGGCGGCTTGGCGCACTTTTTCGCCAGCCTGACGTCCGAGCGTTTCGGCATCTGCAAGTCTGCCCGAAACTTCTACGGCATGCTCCGTCTGCCCATCGGGTGTAAGGATGACTCCGTGGAAGTGCAGCTCCTCACCATGACAGGTGGCAAGGCCTGCAATCGGGGTTCGACAGGAGCCGTCGAGCGCTGCTAGAAAGGCGCGTTCGCACATCACTGCATCATAGGTCGGCACGTCGTTGATGGCCGAGAGCAGGTCCTGAATCCGGCTATCGCCGATGCGACATTCAATACCGATGGCGCCTTGGGCTGGGGCAGGGGGAAACGCCTTTGGGTCCAACAGTTCGGTTGGAACCTCGTCCTTGTTCAGCCGCTTCAGGCCGGCGAAGGCAAGCAGAGTGGCGTCCGCCTGACCTTCCGCCAGCTTGCGCAGTCTCGTATCGACGAGCCCGCGAAAGATGATGACCTCAAGATCTGGGCGCAGGCGACGGATGAGTGCCTGACGACGCAACGAGGCCGAGCCGACGATTGCGCCATGCGGTAGCTCCAGAAGGCGAGGCGCTGTTCTGCCGATGAAGGCATCGCGGACGTCTTCGCGCGGCAGGAAGGCGCGAAGCTCCAGTCCCTCCGGCAGCTTGGTCGCCATGTCTTTGGAGGAGTGGACGGCAAAGTCGAGATCGCCGGACAGCAGTTGCGCTTCCAGTTCCTCGGTGAACAGACCCTTGCCGCCGATTTCCGACAAGGGGCGGTCGGTCATGCGGTCGCCCTTGGTTGCCAGCGGCACGATTTCGAACATCTCCGGGGGCAAGTCATGCGCTGCCGCCAGCCGGTCGCGCGTTTCGAACGCCTGCGCCAGTGCCAGCGGGCTACCGCGCGTGCCTATTCGGAAAGGTTTTGTTTGCATCGGCATCTATCCGTTGTTACCGGAGGTGTTCGTACCTAAGTTTCAAAAGCACCGCAATCAACGAACCGGCAGATGACCCCCTTTCTTCGTATCCTCGGCATAGAGACCAGTTGTGACGAAACCGCTGCATCTGTGGTGGTTCGGCATGCCGATGGCCGTGGCGAGATCATCTCCGACGTCGTTTTGTCGCAGCTGGAAGAACACAGCGCCTATGGTGGCGTGGTACCGGAGATTGCTGCGCGTGCCCATGTGGAAGTGCTCGATACGCTGATCGAGGAAGCGCTCGGCAAGGCCGGAGTAACGCTGAAAGACGTCGATGCGATTGCCGCCACATCTGGACCCGGTCTCATCGGCGGGCTGATCGTCGGGCTGATGACCGGCAAGGCGATTGCCAAAGCGGCGAGCAAGCCACTCTATGCCGTCAACCATCTGGAAGGCCATGCGCTGACGGCGCGGCTGACGGACGGGTTGTCATTCCCCTATCTGATGCTGCTCGTTTCCGGCGGCCATACGCAGCTCATTCTGGTGCGCGGTGTCGGCCAGTACGAGCGCTGGGGAACGACCATCGATGATGCACTCGGCGAAGCCTTCGACAAGACGGCCAAGCTGCTTGGTCTGCCCTATCCTGGCGGACCGGCGGTTGAAAAAGCGGCAAAGACCGGTAACCCGGATCGTTTTCCCCTGCCGCGCCCGATGGTGGGTGAGGCACGGCTCGACTTCTCCTTCTCCGGTCTGAAGACCGCCGTGCGGCAGGCGGCGACCGCCATTGCGCCGCTGACGGACCAGGACATTGCCGATATCTGCGCCTCGTTTCAGAAAGCGGTTTCGCGCACCCTTCAGGACCGGATCGGCCGCGGACTTCAGCGTTTTACCGAAACATTTCCTACTGTAGAGGGTGGCCCGGCCCTGGTCGTTGCCGGTGGTGTTGCCGCCAATCAGGAGTTGCGCGGCACCCTGCAGGCGCTCTGCGACAAGCACCGCTTCCGCTTCATCGCGCCGCCGTTGCAACTCTGTACCGACAATGCGGCGATGATTGCCTGGGCGGGGCTCGAGCGCATGGCCCAAGGCATGGAGCCAGATAGTCTCGATGTGCAGCCGCGCTCGCGCTGGCCGCTCGATGCCGAGGCTCAGACCCTTGTCGGCTTCGGCAAGCGTGGGGCCAAGGCATGAGCAAGCGCGAAACCATCGTCGTCATCGGTTCCGGTGCGTTCGGCACGGCGATTGCGGTGGTGATTGCGCTGGTAAATCGTCATGAGGTGACGCTGCTCGGTCGCGATCCGTCGCTGATGGCAGACTTGCAGGCCGATGGCGTGCATGAGGCAGCACTCCCCGGCATTACGCTCCCCGATGCGCTGAAATACTCGGCCGAACCTGAGGTGTTGCGCAATGCAGACATCGTGCTCTTCGCCATGCCTTCGCAGGCGCAAGGCGATGCGGCGCGTCACTATGGTCCTTATCTGGCTAAGGATGCTGTGGTGATGACGCTCGCCAAGGGTATCGACCGCTCCTCCGGCCAGTTGCTGACGGACGTGCTGGAAAAGGAACTGCCTTCGCACCCTATCGCCGTGCTCTCGGGTCCGGGCTTTGCCGCCGATATCGCCAAGGGGCTGCCGACAGCCATGGCGGTTGCTGCAAGCGACGCAGCGCTTGCAGAGCATCTGGCGCAAACCATTTCCGGACAGACCTTCCGGCTTTATGCGTCGACCGATCGGATCGGCGTGCAGCTTGGCGGCGCTCTGAAGAACGTGCTGGCGATTGCCGCCGGGATTGTCGAAGGGGCGGGCCTCGGAGAATCGGCACGTGCTGCACTGATTGCGCGCGGACTTGCCGAAATGTCGCGGCTTGTCGTGGCAATCGGCGGGCAGGCGGATACGGTTCGCGGGCTTTCCGGTCTCGGCGATCTTGTGCTGACGGCCACCAGCCACCAATCGCGCAATCTGCGCTTCGGCATAGCGTTGGGGCAGGGGGACTCGCCGTCCGCCTTCCATGGCGGGCTGGTCGAGGGCGCTTATGCAGCCTCCGTGGCCTCGCGTCTTGCGGCAAAGCATCAGGTCGATATGCCGGTGACCGATGCGGTTGCGGCGATCATCGACGGACGGCTGGACATTCTGACCGCCATGCGACAATTGATGACACGGCCCATCACCACTGAGTAGTGACTGGGCGACAAGAGGAGAAGACAATGCTGTTTGCCTTTATCTGCAAGGATAAGCCCGGCCACCTGAATGTGCGTATGGATACGCGCCCGGCGCATCTGGAGCATCTCAACAAGCTGAACGCCGAAGGCACGCTGAAGATCGCTGGCCCGTTTCTCGATGCCGAAGGCAAGCCGAATGGCAGCTTGGTGATCGTTGAAGCCGCCGATATCGAGGCTGCGCGCGCTCTCGCCGATGCCGATCCTTATGCGAAGGCAGGGCTGTTCGAGAGCGTCGATGTGAAGCCCTATAACTGGGTCTTCAACAATCCGGCGGCGTGAGGACAAACAACGATATGGCGAATTACTGGCTTTTCAAATCCGAACCCGACACATGGTCCTGGGAACAGCAGAAGGCCAAGGGCGAGTCTGGCGAAGAATGGACCGGCGTGCGCAACTATCAGGCACGCAACAACATGCGGGCCATGAAGCTTGGCGACAAGGGCTTCTTCTACCACTCCAATGAGGGGCTGGAAGTCGTCGGGATCGTCGAGGTTTGCGAATTGTCTAAGCCGGATTCCTCTGCAGAGGGGGATGCGCGCTGGGACTGCGTGCACATCAAGGCGGTCCGCGATGTGCCAAAGCCCGTGACCTTGAAGGCGGTGAAGGCCAATCCGAAGCTTGCCGACATGTCGCTCGTCACCTCCATGCGTCTTTCCGTCCAGCCGGTGACGGAAGAGGAATATCTGGAAGTCTGCCATATGGCGGGCGTCGACAAGCCACCGCGCTCGCCAGACTGATCTTCCCCGTTGAAAACCGCGCCAGACGATTTCATCCGCGCCAATACCAGCATCATGGCGCCGCCGCATGTTCCAGAGCTTCGCCTGCATCTGGCGAGTGAAGCGCATGATCTGTGGTTGAAGACGGAAGAAGAACTGGAAGAGATCGGCCTGCCGCCGCCCTTTTGGGCTTTCGCATGGGCCGGCGGCCAGGGGTTGGCGCGCTATATCCTCGACAATCCCGAGATTGTTCGCGGCAAGCGCGTCGTCGATTTTGCCAGCGGCTCAGGTATGGTGGCGATTGCTGCGGCTCTTGCTGGTGCCGCACAAGTGCTGGCGGTCGATATCGATCCCTGGGCAAAGAGCGCGGTTCTGCTGAACGCCGCGGTGAATGGCCTGACGATCGATGCGGTCTCGGACGACGTGATCGGCAAGGACATCGACGCCGACGTTCTGCTTGCCGGCGACGTGTTCTACGACAAGGGATTTGCCGATGCGCTCATCCCTTGGTTCTCAGCCCTCGCCGCCAGAGGTATTGCCGTGCTGGTCGGCGATCCGGGTCGCGCCTATCTCCCGAAGACCAAGTTGACCGCCTGCGCCACCTATCAGGTGCCAGTCACGCGCGCGCTGGAAGACAGCGAAGTCAAGCAGACGACCGTCTGGCGTCTATCGTAAAGCTACAGCATCGCGCTTTAGGCAAGGCTGTTAAGGGCGAATGACGCAGACGCCGGCTTCATACTGGCAGTTGGCGTTCATCGTGCGCTGGTTCACGTGGATGATGCGCGGTTCGACCGTCGTTTTGCGGTATCCGTCCGGCAGATAAGCACCGCCGCTTTGGGCGTAGAAATAGTTTCCGTTGCCAGGAAAACGCGCCGCCGACAATCCGCCTGCATAGGTGCCAAGGCCTCTGATATAAGACGGCAGACCATAACCGCCGACGACAGAGGGCTGCGAATGGCTGTAGGAACGGTACGAGCGATGGTCGCGGTGGTCGTCGTTAGCGCTCGCCAGAGAGGGGGAACCAATGGCGATCAGGAGGGTTGGAATGATCCAATGGGCCCGCTTGAACATGATCTTCTCCATCTAGTTTTTTAGGCTCTCCGTTGAGTCGGAAAGGCATTCTTGTGTTTACGTTTACGTAAATTAATTTGAATGTTGACGTCTGGAAACGCTCGACATTTTATTTTCGATCCCAAGAATCACGCAGAATTTTTAGACCACAATCGATTAAATTCAAAACGGTTGCCGATTGTACTTGTCGTGATGCCCTCGTGCGATTAAAGGTCGCGCTTGGTGCAATGCACATTCTTTCGTCATGTGCGTTGTTTGGGGGCGCCCGGCTATGATCGGCGCCAAAAACGCCGTGAGGTTCATATGGCGAACACGACAAACAATCGGCCTTTGTCGCCGCATCTTCAAATCTATAAGCCCATTCCGACGATGGTTGCGTCCATTGTACACCGTATTACCGGTGGCGCACTCTATTTCGGCACGCTTCTGGTTGCCTGGTGGTTGATCGCGACCGCGTCTGGCGTCGATGCCTACGCGTGGGTGCAATGGGCCATGAGCTCGCTGATCGGCAAGCTGATCCTGATTGGTTATACCTGGGCGCTGGTTCACCACATGCTAGGCGGCCTGCGCCACTTCATGTGGGATCTCGGCCACGGCTTCGAGAAGCATTTTACCACCAAGCTCGCCAAGGCGTCCTTCGTCGTTTCGATCTGTCTGACCGCGCTGATCTGGGTTGTCGCCCTGATCGTGCGCTGAGGAGATATAATCATGGATATGCGCACCCCTCTCGGCAAGGTTCGCGGTCTCGGCTCCGCCAAGGAAGGCACCGAGCACTTCTGGCGCCAGCGCGTGACGGCTGTTGCCAACGTGCCGCTGCTGATCTTCTTCGTCGGTTTCCTGGTCATGTATGGCGGCGCACCCTATGAGGTCGTCGTTTCGGCTCTGTCCAATCCGCTCGTTGCAGTGATCATGGCGCTCGTTGTCGTGTCCGGCCTCATCCATATGAAGCTTGGCATGCAGGTCATTATCGAGGACTATATTCATGCAGAAGTTCCCAAGCTGGTTCTTCTGATGCTGAACACCTTCTTCGCGGTAGTCGTCGGCGGTCTCTGTCTCTTCGCCGTTCTGAAAATCGCATTCGCAGGATAATCCGTCATGGCACCGAACAGTTCATCTTCCCAGAACGGCAAGGCCTATACCTACGTCGACCATTCCTATGACGTCATCGTCGTGGGTGCGGGCGGCGCTGGCTTGCGCGCAACGCTCGGCATGGCCGAGCAGGGCTTCAAGACAGCCTGCATCACCAAGGTTTTCCCCACCCGCTCGCACACGGTTGCGGCGCAGGGCGGTATTGCCGCCTCGCTCGTCAACATGACGCCCGACTGTTGGCAGTGGCACCTTTACGACACCGTGAAGGGCTCCGACTGGCTCGGCGACGTGGACGCCATGCAGTATCTCGCCATGGAAGCGCCGAAGGCGGTCTATGAGCTTGAGCATTACGGCGTGCCGTTTTCGCGTAACGCCGAAGGCAAGATCTACCAGCGCCCCTTCGGCGGCCACATGCAGAATTACGGCGAAGGCCCGCCAGTACAGCGCACCTGTGCTGCCGCCGACCGTACCGGCCACGCCATCCTGCACACGCTTTATGGCCAGTCGCTGCGCAACAATGCGGAATTCTTCATCGAGTATTTCGCGCTCGACCTGATCATGTCGGATGACGGCCGCTGCACCGGCGTCGTTGCCTGGAACCTCGACGACGGCACCATTCACCGTTTCTCCGCCAAGATGGTCGTTCTGGCCACCGGCGGTTACGGTCGCGCCTATTTCTCCGCCACCTCCGCGCATACCTGCACGGGTGACGGCGGCGGCATGATCGCGCGTGCCGGCCTTCCGCTTCAGGACATGGAATTCGTTCAGTTCCACCCGACCGGCATCTACGGTGCGGGCTGCCTGATCACAGAAGGCGCACGCGGCGAAGGCGGTTATCTCGTCAACTCCGAAGGCGAGCGCTTCATGGAGCGTTACGCTCCGTCGGCCAAGGACCTGGCATCGCGTGACGTCGTGTCGCGCTGCATGACCATGGAAATTCGCGAAGGCCGCGGCGTTGGCAAGAACAAGGACCACATCTTCCTGCACCTGGATCACCTCGATCCGGCAGTTCTTCATGAGCGCCTTCCGGGTATTTCCGAAAGCGCCAAGATCTTCGCAGGCGTGGACGTGACGCGCGAGCCGATCCCGGTTCTGCCGACGGTCCACTACAATATGGGCGGCATTCCGACCAACTATTGGGGCGAAGTGCTGAATGCCGACAGCGAAAATCCTGGTCGCATCGCACCCGGCCTCATGGCTGTGGGCGAAGCGGGCTGCGCCTCGGTCCACGGTGCAAACCGTCTCGGCTCCAACTCGCTCATCGACCTCGTGGTCTTCGGTCGCGCAGCCGCCATCCGTGCGGCCCAGGTCATCAACCGCGAGGATCCGGTGCCGGCGCTCAACATTGCTGCCTGCGACAAGATCATGGATCGCTTCGATCGTCTGCGCAACGCCAGCGGCAGCACGCCGACGGCGGTGCTGCGCGACAAGATGCAGCGCGCCATGCAGGAAGATGCCGCCGTGTTCCGCACGCAGGAATCGCTTGCAAACGGTTGCCAGCGTCTCTCCGCCATCTGGAAGGAACTTCCGGACGTGAAGGTCACCGACCGTTCGATGGTGTGGAATTCCGATCTGGTGGAAACGCTGGAACTGGAAAACCTGATGGCCAACGCCATCACCACGGTCTACGGCGCGGAAGCCCGCAAGGAAAGCCGCGGCTCGCATGCACGCGAGGACTATACCGATGGTCCGTTCGCTGGCCGCGACGACGTCAACTGGCGCAAGCACACGCTGGCCTGGGTCAACGAAGCGGGCGACGTCAAGCTCGACTACCGTCCGGTTCACACCGAACTCATCGCCGATGGCATCGATCCTAAGAAGATCGAGCCAAAAGCACGCGTCTATTGATTTGAGAGGTATTGGACATGGTTGAACTTGCTCTCCCAAAAAACTCTCAGATGACCGAAGGCAAGGTCTGGCCGAAGCCCGCAGGCGCGAAGAATGTTCGCGAGTACCGGATCTACCGCTGGAACCCCGACGACGGTCAGAACCCGCGCATCGATACCTATTACATCGATATCGACGATTGCGGCCCGATGGTTCTCGATGCGCTTCTTTACATCAAGAACAAGATCGACCCGACGCTGACGCTTCGCCGTTCCTGTCGTGAAGGTATCTGCGGTTCCTGCGCGATGAACATCGACGGCACGAATACGCTGGCCTGCACCAAGGGCATGGAAGAGATCAACGGTACGGTGAAGGTCTATCCTCTGCCGCATATGCCGGTGGTCAAGGATCTGGTGCCGGACCTGTCGAACTTCTACGCCCAGCACCGCTCCATCGAGCCATGGCTGAAGACGGTATCTCCGACGCCTGCCAAGGAATGGAAGCAGAGCCATGAAGACCGCCAGAAGCTGGATGGTCTTTACGAGTGCATTCTGTGCGCCTGCTGCTCCACCTCCTGTCCCAGCTACTGGTGGAATGGCGACCGTTACCTTGGTCCAGCCGTTCTGCTCCAGGCCTACCGCTGGCTGATCGATAGCCGCGACGAAGCAACGGGCGAGCGTCTCGACAACCTCGAGGACCCCTTCCGTCTGTATCGCTGCCACACGATCATGAACTGCGCACAGGCCTGCCCGAAGGGTCTTAACCCTGCCAAGGCGATTGCCGAGATCAAGAAGATGATGGTCGAGCGTCGCGTTTGATGGTGGCCTGATCCTTGAGACATGTCCAAGCCGCGGCCCGAGGTCGCGGCTTCTTTATTCGCAAGCGGCCAGGAATTTTCCTAAAATGCCGTCGAAATGGCAATTATCGTTGCTGCGTCTTGCGTTAGCTAAGGCTTTGGTAATAATTCAGCCGCTTTGTGTAACCATGAATTTTCCGAAGCGAAGAGAATCGGGAGCTTGAGATGCAAGTTAGATATGTGGTGACGGGCCTTATGGTCGTTATCGGCCTCGCCGGTTGCCAGCGTACCTCTTACGACTATAGCAGCAATTCCAATGCTGGACCCGGCTATACGCCGCCGCTTCAGGCTCAGCCCGTTCCCTCCGTCCAGTCCGGCGCGCTTCCTCCTCCAGGCGGCTCGTCGCAGTTCCCGACAGCGCCGGCAGCGGCAGCACCGACAAGCACGACAATGGCATCTGCGCCGACGACGGCGCTCGACGTGACCAAGGAATCGATGGTTGGCAACTGGCGTGTGTCCAACGGCGCCGCCAACTGCGACATGTTCCTGACGCTCACCAATCTCGGCAGCGGCTCGCGTGGCGGTACGCGCGGTTGCACCGGCGATCTGACGGCCATGGGCTCCTGGGAAGTCTCTGGCAAGATGGTCCAGTTCAAGAACCGTGCAGGCGATACGATCGGCCGCGTCTACAAGACGTCTGACGCCCGTTACGACGGTACGACCAATAACGGCCAGCCTCTGAGCCTCAGCCGATAACAGATCGACGGGGAGCGCGCGTCTGCTTCAAGCGACGTGCGCTTCGCGCGCGGGGTCTTTCTCCATGCAGCCAGTGCCGGCCTATAACCAGAGTGTCGTTGAGCAACTCAACGCATTGACGGCGTCCGGCGAGTTGAAGGCCGATGCCGCCCAACTCGGTGTTGCGGCCCATCTCGACAGAATCCTCTCCGATCTGAAGCTGCGCAAGCCAGCCAAGAAGAAAAGCGCGCTCGGCTGGATGTTTGCCCGCAAGGCTGCATCTTCCCCTTCGGTCAAGGGTCTTTACGTTCATGGCAGTGTCGGGCGCGGCAAGACCATGCTGATGGACATGTTCTTCCAGATGGCGCCGATCGAGAAGAAGCGGCGTTGCCATTTCCATGAATTCATGGCCGATGTTCATAACCGGGTCCATGCGCACCGGCAGAAGCTGAAAAGCGGTGAGACCAAGCAGGCCGATCCAATCCCGCCGGTGGCCGCGCAGTTGCTTGCCGAAGCCGAACTGCTTTGCTTCGACGAGTTCACCGTGACAGACATTGCCGATGCGATGATCCTGGCCCGGCTCTTCACAGAACTCTTCGCCAATGGCTGCACGCTGGTGACGACCTCCAACGTCGTGCCAGACAATCTCTACAAGGATGGCCTCAATCGCGGTCTCTTCCTGCCGTTCATCGATCTCTTGCAGCAGAATGTCGAGGTCGTCAGCCTAGATAGCCCGATCGACTACCGGATGGAGAAGGTCAAGAGCCTTCCTGTCTATGCCACGCCGCTCAATGGCGCTGCCGATCAGGCGATGGACATGGCCTGGCATCATCTGACTGCGGGGCAGGCCGTCGCGCCGGTGGAGATCGAGATGAAGGGTCGCTCGGTCCTCGTGCCACGAGCGGCGGGGCGGGTCGCACGCTTCACCTTCCGCGATCTCTGCGAGAAGCCCCTCGGCGCGTCCGACTTTCTGGCCATCGCCGACCGGTTCGATACCGTCTTCATCGATCACATTCCGATGCTGAGCGCGGATCGCCGCAATGAGACCAAGCGCTTCATCATTCTGATCGACACGCTTTACGATCACACCGTTCGGCTCTTCGCTTCCGCCGCGGCCATGCCGGAGGATCTTCTGGGGACCAGAAAGGGTATCGAAGGTTTCGAGTTCGATCGTACTGCATCTCGACTTTTCGAGATGAGAAGTGCCGACTATCTCGCGCTGCACAATGAAAAGCGGCAGACAGCATGACGTTTTAATGACACAATATATTACGTTTACGTAAGAATTTTATCATCTAAACGATTGAAAAACCTTGCTCTGAAAGAATCGGTTGCCATTTTTGGCCAATGCGTCTAAGCCGAGTGCGACAATTTCAGCCGCAGTCCATCTGCGGAAAATTGAGTTGAAGCTTAAGAGGAAGCATTCGATGTCTCGCAAAAAAATTGCACTTATTGGTTCTGGCATGATCGGCGGCACGTTGGCGCATCTCGCCAGCCTGAAGGAATTGGGCGACATCGTCCTCTTCGATATTGCTGACGGTGTTCCGCAGGGCAAGGGTCTGGATATTGCCCAGTCCGGTCCGGTCGAAGGCTTCAACGCAAAGCTCACCGGCGCGTCCGACTACGCTGCCATCGAAGGTGCAGACGTTTGCATCGTCACCGCAGGCGTTGCCCGCAAGCCTGGCATGAGCCGCGACGATCTTCTCGGCATCAACCTCAAGGTCATGGAACAGGTTGGCGCGGGCATCAAGAAGTACGCCCCCAACGCGTTCGTGATCTGCATCACCAACCCGCTCGACGCCATGGTCTGGGCTCTGCAGAAGTTCTCCGGCCTGCCGAAGAACAAGGTCGTCGGCATGGCAGGTGTTCTCGACAGCGCCCGTTTCCGCCTCTTCCTCTCCGAAGAGTTCAACGTTTCGGTTGAAGACGTCACAGCCTTCGTTCTCGGCGGTCACGGCGACACGATGGTGCCGCTCGCACGCTACTCCACCGTTGCCGGCATTCCGCTGACCGACCTCGTCAAGCTTGGCTGGGTTTCTGCAGAGCGTCTCGAGCAGATCATTCAGCGCACCCGTGATGGCGGCGCCGAAATCGTTGGCCTCTTGAAGACCGGTTCTGCCTACTACGCACCTGCAGCTTCCGCCATCGAGATGGCCGAATCCTACCTCAAGGACAAGAAGCGCGTCCTGCCTGCTGCCGCCTACCTTTCTGGCCAGTACGGCGTCAACGACATGTATGTCGGCGTGCCGACTGTTATCGGTGCTGGCGGTATCGAGCGCATCATCGAGATCGAACTCAACAAGGACGAGGAAGCAGCCTTCCAGAAGTCCGTCGGTGCCGTTGCCGGTCTTTGCGAAGCCTGCGTCAACATCGCTCCGTCGCTGAAGTAATTGCCTCTCAGGCTGTAAACAGGGAATAATCCATGAATATTCATGAATATCAGGCCAAGGCTCTTCTGAAGAGCTTCGGTGCGCCGGTTGCCGAAGGGGTTGCCATCCTCAAGGTCGAAGAAGCCGAAGCTGCTGCCAAGCAGCTTCCTGGCCCGCTTTACGTGGTCAAGAGCCAGATCCACGCCGGTGGCCGCGGCAAGGGCAAGTTCAAGGAACTCGGCCCCGATGCCAAGGGCGGCGTTCGCCTTGCAAAGTCCATCGAGGAAGTCGTTTCCCACGCCAAGGACATGCTCGGAAACACGCTGGTTACCGCCCAGACGGGCGACGCCGGCAAGCAGGTCAACCGTCTCTACATCGAAGACGGCGCCGACATTGCTCGCGAACTCTATTGCTCGCTGCTGGTTGACCGTTCGGTCGGCAAGGTTGCTTTCGTCGTTTCGACCGAAGGCGGCATGGACATCGAAGCTGTCGCCCACGACACGCCCGAGAAGATCCACACGATTGCTATCGATCCGCAAGCCGGTGTAACGGCTGAAGACGTTGCCAAGATCTCCAGCGCGCTGGAACTTGATGGCGCTGCTGCCGAAGACGCAAAGTCGCTGTTCCCGATCCTCTACAAGGCCTTCGTCGAAAAGGACATGGCGCTTCTCGAGATCAACCCGCTGATCGTCATGGAAAATGGCCATCTGCGCGTTCTCGACGCCAAGGTGTCCTTCGATGGCAACGCGCTGTTCCGCCATGACGACGTCAAGGCTTTGCGCGACGAGACCGAAGAAGACGCCAAGGAAATCGAAGCCTCCAAGTGGGACCTCGCCTACGTTGCTCTCGACGGCAATATCGGCTGCATGGTCAATGGCGCCGGTCTTGCCATGGCGACGATGGACATCATCAAGCTGTACGGCAAAGAGCCTGCAAACTTCTGCGACGTCGGCGGTGGCGCTGGCAAGGAGAAGGTCGCTGCAGCCTTCAAGATCATCACCGCAGACCCGAAGGTCGAGGGCATCCTCGTCAACATCTTCGGCGGCATCATGAAGTGCGACGTCATCGCTGAAGGCGTTATCGCCGCAGTGAAGGAAGTCGGTCTTAAGGTTCCGCTCGTCGTGCGCCTGGAAGGCACGAATGTCGAACTTGGCAAGAAGCTCCTGAACGAATCCGGCCTCGCCATCACGGCTGCCGACGATCTGGACGATGCTGCCAAGAAGATCGTCGCCGCGGTCAACGGCTAATTTTAAGGATCCTGATTCATGTCCATTCTCGTCAATAAAGACACAAAGATCCTCGTACAGGGCCTGACCGGCAAGACCGGTACGTTCCACACCGAACAGGCGCTTGCCTATTACGGCACGCAGATGGTCGGCGGTATTCACCCCTCCAAGGGCGGCACCAACTGGACCGGCTCCAAGGGCGAAACCCTGCCGATCTTCGCAACCGTTGCCGAAGCCAAGGAAAAGACCGGTGCAGACGCATCCGTGATCTACGTTCCGCCAGCAGGTGCAGCGGACGCGATCATCGAAGCGATCGACGCCGAGATCCCATTCATCACCTGCATCACCGAAGGTATTCCGGTAGCAGACATGGTTCGCGTCAAGGCTCGCCTCGACCGTTCGAACTCGCGCCTGCTTGGCCCGAACTGCCCAGGTATCCTGACGCCGGAAGAATGCAAGATCGGCATCATGCCGGGCTCGATCTTCCGCAAGGGTTCGGTCGGTATCGTCTCGCGCTCCGGCACGCTGACCTATGAAGCCGTGTTCCAGACATCCAACGAAGGCCTCGGCCAGACGACGGCTGTCGGTATCGGTGGCGACCCGGTCAAGGGTACGGAATTCATCGACGTGCTGGAAATGTTCCTCGCAGACGAAGCCACGACCTCGATCATCATGATCGGCGAAATCGGCGGTTCGGCTGAAGAAGATGCAGCCCAGTTCCTGATCGACGAAGCCAAGAAGGGCCGCAAGAAGCCAATGGCTGGCTTCATTGCCGGTCGTACCGCGCCCAAGGGCCGCACCATGGGTCATGCCGGTGCTGTGGTTTCCGGCGGCAAGGGCGACGCGGAATCGAAGATCTCTGCCATGGAAGCAGCGGGTATCAAGGTTTCGCCCTCTCCGGCACGCCTTGGCAAGACGCTGGTCGAAGTCCTCAAGGGCTGAGACTCACATAATCTGGCAGCGGGCAGGGGCCGGAGACGGTAGCCTGCCCGAAGCCGCATGAAGACGGATGCAAGAGCCTGACCACGATGGGTCGACCGGTTTTCGCGTCTGACATGCAAGACCAGAGGCTTTCGAGCATCCCGGCGTTTCTTCTCAGAAACATGGCGATGCTCAAGCGGCAAGAATGCAAGCGACCGGTCGCGAATGACCATCAACGGGATTGAGGAGGCGGACCACCACGTCCGCGGAAAAACAATGGCAAGGCAAGAAGCCAACGAGCAGTTTCAGATCACGTCGTTTCTCGACGGCGCGAATGCGGCCTATATCGAGCAGCTCTATGCCCGGTACGAGGAGGACCCTTCCTCGGTATCGCCTGAGTGGCAGAGTTTCTTCAAGGGTCTGTCCGACAATCCCGACGATGTGAAGAAGGCCGCCAAGGGCGCCTCCTGGAAGCGCGACAACTGGCCGATCGCGGCTGGCGGTGAGCTGATTTCCGCACTCGACGGCAATTGGGCGACGGTCGAAAAGGCCATCGAGAAGAAGGTTCAGGCCAAGGCCGAAGCCAAGGGTGCTGCGACCGGCAAGCCGGTCTCCGAAGCCGAAGTGCTGCAGGCGACCCGTGACAGCGTTCGCGCTATCATGATGATCCGCGCCTACCGCATGCGCGGCCACCTGCATGCCAAGCTCGATCCGCTCGGCATTGCCAGCGCTGTCGAGGATTACAACGAGCTGTCGCCGAAGTCCTACGGCTTCGAGGAAAGCGACTACGACCGCAAGATTTTCATCGATAACGTGCTTGGTCTCGAATATGCGACCGTGCGCGAGATGATCGATATTCTGGAGCGCACCTACTGCTCCACCATCGGCGTCGAATTCATGCACATGTCCAACCCGGACGAAAAGGGCTGGATCCAGGAACGCATCGAAGGTCCGGACAAGGGCGTGGCCTTCACTGCCGAAGGCAAGAAGGCGATCCTGTCGAAGCTCGTCGAAGCTGAAGGCTACGAGCAGTTCCTCGACGTGCGCTTCAAGGGCACCAAGCGTTTCGGTCTGGATGGCGGTGAATCGCTGATCCCGGCGCTCGAACAGATCATCAAGCGCGGCGGCCAGGACGGTCTGGAAGAAGTCGTTCTCGGTATGGCTCACCGTGGCCGTCTGAACGTCCTGACCAACGTCATGGGCAAGCCGCACCGCGCCGTGTTCCACGAGTTCAAGGGCGGCTCCTTTAAGCCTGACGATGTCGAAGGCTCGGGTGACGTGAAGTACCACCTCGGTGCCTCTTCCGACCGCGAATTCGATGGCAACAAGGTTCACCTGTCGCTGACGGCAAACCCCTCGCACCTGGAAATCGTCAACCCTGTGGTCATGGGCAAGGCCCGCGCCAAGCAGGACCAGTTGGCGAAGGTCTGGGATGGCGACACCATTCCGCTGTCGGAGCGCGCCAAGGTACTGCCGCTTCTGCTGCATGGCGATGCCGCATTCGCAGGTCAGGGTGTCGTTGCCGAAATTCTCGGACTGTCCGGTCTTCGCGGTCACCGCGTTGCCGGCACCATGCACTTCATCATCAACAACCAGATCGGCTTTACGACGAACCCCGCTTTCTCGCGCTCGTCGCCTTATCCGTCCGACGTTGCCAAGATGATCGAAGCGCCGATCTTCCACGTCAATGGCGATGATCCGGAAGCGGTGGTCTATGCGGCCAAGATCGCGACCGAATATCGCATGAAGTTCCACAAGCCTGTCGTCATCGACATGTTCTGCTACCGCCGCTTCGGCCATAACGAAGGCGATGAGCCGTCCTTCACGCAGCCGAAGATGTACAAGGTCATCCGTGGCCACAAGACCGTCGCCCGCATCTATGCCGACCGCCTGATTGCCGAAGGGCTGATGAACGAAGGCGAATTCGAAAAGATGAAGGCCGACTGGCGCGGCCATCTGGAGCAGGAATTCGAAGCCGGCCAGAGCTACAAGCCGAACAAGGCCGACTGGCTGGACGGTCAGTGGTCGGGTCTGCGCGCCGCCGACAATGCCGACGAGCAGCGTCGCGGCAAGACCGGCGTGCCGATGAAGCAGCTGAAGGAAATCGGCAAGAAGCTGTCGACCATTCCGGAAGGCTTTACCGCGCACCGCACGATCCAGCGTTTCATGGAAAACCGCGCACAGATGGTCGAAACCGGTGAAGGAATCGATTGGGCGATGGCCGAAGCCTTTGCCTTCGGTTCGCTTGCCGTCGACGGCCACAAGATCCGTCTTTCCGGTCAGGATTGCGAACGCGGCACCTTCTCGCAGCGTCACTCGGTTCTCTACGATCAGGAGACAGAAGAGCGCTACATTCCGCTGGCAAACCTGTCGCCGACCCAGGCGCGTTACGAAGTCATCAACTCGATGCTGTCTGAAGAAGCCGTTCTCGGTTTTGAATATGGCTATTCGCTTGCTCGTCCGAATGCGCTGACCCTTTGGGAAGCCCAGTTCGGCGACTTCGCCAACGGCGCCCAGGTGGTGTTCGACCAGTTCATCTCGTCTGGTGAACGCAAGTGGCTTCGCATGTCCGGTCTCGTCTGCCTTCTGCCGCATGGCTATGAAGGTCAGGGTCCGGAGCACTCTTCCGCCCGTCTGGAGCGTTTCCTCCAGCTTTGCGCCGAAGACAACATGCAGGTTGCCAACTGCACCACGCCTGCCAACTACTTCCACATTCTGCGCCGTCAGGTGAAGCGCGACTTCCGCAAGCCGCTGATCATGATGACGCCGAAGTCCCTACTGCGCCACAAGCGTGCGACCTCGTCTCTGACGGAAATGGCGGGCGAATCCTCCTTCCACCGTCTGCTGTGGGACGATGCGGAAGTCATCAAGGACGGTCCGATCAAGCTGCAGAAGGATTCCAAGATCCGTCGCGTCGTGCTCTGCACCGGCAAGGTCTATTACGACCTTCTGGAAGAGCGTGAGAAGCGCGGTGTGGACGATGTCTACCTGCTGCGTATCGAACAGCTCTATCCGTTCCCGGCCAAGGCGCTCATCAACGAGCTGTCCCGCTTCCGCAATGCGGAGATGGTCTGGTGCCAGGAAGAGCCGAAGAACATGGGCGCGTGGTCCTTCATCGACCCGTATCTCGAATGGGTTCTGGCGCATATCGACGCCAAGTACCAGAAGGTCCGTTACACGGGCCGTCCGGCTGCCGCCTCTCCGGCGACCGGCCTGATGTCCAAGCATCTGGCGCAGCTTGCTGCGTTCCTCGAAGACGCATTGGGAGAGTAACCGCTCTCCCGCTTCGACCCTCGCAACAAAGACACCTGAATAACGGAACGATAACATGGCCACTGAAATCCGCGTACCAACACTGGGTGAGTCCGTCAGCGAAGCGACTGTCGGGACCTGGTTCAAGAAAGTCGGCGATACCGTCAAGGCTGACGAGCCGCTAGTCGAACTGGAAACCGATAAGGTTACCGTCGAAGTCCCGGCTCCTGCCTCCGGCGTGCTGACCGAGATCGTTGCCCAGAATGGCGAAACCGTCGGCCTCGACGCACTCCTCGGCCAGATCGCCGAAGGTGCTGCCGGTGCCGCAACCTCTGCACCGGCTCCTGCCGCTCCTGCTCCTGCTGCCGCTCCGACTCCTGCCGCAGCGCCTGCTGCTGCAGCACCGGCGCCTGCCACTTCCGGCTCGGTTCCGCCAGCGCCTGCTGCCGGCAAGCTCCTGTCGGAAAACAACCTGTCTGCCGATCAGGTCGATGGTTCGGGCAAGCGCGGTCAGGTTCTGAAGGGTGACGTTCTGGCTGCTGTCGCCAAGGGCGTCTCGGCTCCTGCCGCTGCCCCTGCACCGGTTGCCGCAGCGCGTCCGGTTTCTGCAGAGCAGGACGCCGTTCGCGAAGAGCGCGTGAAGATGACGCGCCTGCGCCAGACGATTGCTCGCCGCCTCAAGGACGCGCAGAACACTGCCGCCATGCTGACCACCTATAACGAGGTGGACATGAAGGCGGTCATGGATCTGCGCAACCGCTACAAGGACGTGTTCGAGAAGAAGCACGGCGTCAAGCTCGGCTTCATGGGCTTCTTCACCAAGGCCGTGACCCACGCGCTGAAGGAACTGCCTGCCGTCAATGCCGAGATCGACGGCAACGACATCATCTACAAGAACTATTGTCACGTCGGCATGGCTGTCGGCACGGACAAGGGTCTTGTCGTTCCAGTCATCCGCGATGCGGACCAGCTCTCCATCGCTGGCGTCGAAAAGGAACTTGGCCGTCTTGCCAAGGCAGCCCGCGATGGCTCGCTCGGCATGGCAGACATGCAGGGCGGAACCTTCACCATCACCAATGGTGGCGTTTACGGTTCGCTGATGTCCTCGCCGATCCTCAACGCACCGCAGTCCGGCATTCTCGGCATGCACAAGATCCAGGAGCGTCCGGTCGCCATCGGCGGTCAGGTCGTCATCCGTCCGATGATGTATCTGGCGCTCTCCTACGATCACCGCATCGTTGACGGCAAGGAAGCCGTGACCTTCCTCGTGCGCGTCAAGGAAAGCCTGGAAGATCCGGAACGTCTGGTTCTCGATCTCTAATCGACTTGCTTTTCGTTTCAGCGGGGTTTCAAGTGAAATCCCGCTGAATTCCTATAAGGAGCATCCCTTGCAACCGACATTCCTCGCCGCTTCGCCCTTTCTGCCGGTTATCGGCTTGAGCGTCATGATCCTCGTGATCCATGTGATGTTGCAGGCGCTAATCGCGACCAAGGAGCTTGGGCGCGAGTGGAATGCCGGTCCGCGTGATGATGAGCGCCAGGCCAAGGGCAAGCTTGCCGGTCGCGCCAAGCGCGCTTCGGCTAATTTTCGCGAGACCTATCCGGCCTTCATCGCTCTCGCTTTCGGCGTGATCATGGCGGGCGACCCGTCCGGTTTTGCTTTGATCGGCGCATGGATCTGGTTGGTGTGCCGCATCATCTACATCCCGCTCTATCTGATGGGCATACCTTATATCCGGTCCCTCATCTGGGTCGGATCGATGATCGGCTTGCTGCTGATGTTCTTCGTATTGATGTTCTGAAGGCGGTCAAATCATGCACCAGTATGTCGTCGAACTTGCATCCCTGATGGCCATTTTTGCATTCGCGATCGTCTCCCCCGGCGCTGACCTCGCCATGGTCATGCGTCAGGCCATGGTACATGGGCGCCGCGAGGCCATCATAACCAGCTTCGGTATCGGCACGTCGCTGATGTTTCACGTCACCTACACGATCCTCGGTCTTGGCCTGATCATCTCGCAGTCGATCTATCTCTTCAATATCGTCAAGTGGCTCGGCGTCGCTTACCTCATCTATATCGGCATCAAGGCCCTGCGCGCTGGCAAGATGGAACTGCCGGAGGTTTCGGAGAACGCGGTGGCGCATAAGCGTCAGTCCGCTCTCAAATCCTTCACGCTTGGCTTTGCCGCCAATGCGCTGAACCCGAAGCCGGTCTTCTTCTTCCTGTCCATCTTCTCCACCGTGGTGCATGCCCACAAGCCGGTCATGATCAAGTTCGGCTACGGCATCGTCATGGCAAGCTGCCTCATCGCATGGTTCGTCGGCGTCAGCCTCTTCATGACGACGCCGCGCATGCGCTCAGCCTTTGCCCGCGCCAGCCAGTGGATCGACCGTACCAGCGGCGTGGTCTTCATTGCGCTTGGCATCAAGCTCGCAACCGAAAAAGCGGCCTGACATGCAGTTGCGACACGGCAGGGTAGGCGCTGATGACTGAAGGTCCGGTTCTTCTCGTGACGGGTGGCAGCCGTGGTATTGGTGCGGCCACCGCGCGTCTCGCCGCCAACCGCGGATGGCGCGTGCTCATCAATTACGCCACCAACGAAGCGGCGGCACAAAGCGTGGCCGATTACGTTGCCCGCGATGGCGGCACTGCCCATATCGTGCAGGGCGACACTGGGACTGAAGAGGGCATCGCCTCGATCTTTGCCGCATTGGATAGCCGCTTCGGTCGCATCGACGGCCTGGTCAACAATGCCGGCGTCGTCGACCAGACGGCCCGCGTCGATGAGTATTCGCGCGAGCGGCTCGACCGGATGTTTGCGATCAACGTCATCGGCAAGATCCGCTGTGCCTCCGAAGCCGTCCTCCGCATGTCCACAAAGCATGGTGGGCGCGGCGGCTCGATCGTCAACATTTCGTCGATGGCTGCAGTGCTTGGAAGTGCCGGCCAGTATGTGGACTATGCCGCGTCCAAGGGGGCGGTGGACACGTTCACCATTGGTCTGTCACGGGAAGTCGCCGCGGAGGGTATCCGCGTCAACGCGATCCGCCCCGGCATCATCGATACCGACATCCATGCATCGGGTGGGCTGCCGAACCGTGCAACGGATCTGGCCCCCATCGTGCCGATGCAAAGACCCGGTACAGCTCAGGAGATCGCGGACGCGATCCTCTATCTTCTTTCGCCCGAGGCGTCCTATGTGACGGGCGCCATATTGAATGTGAGCGGCGGCAGATAGCTGCCCAACAATAAAGGAAATCCAATGGCTTATGATGTAGTTGTTATCGGTACCGGCCCTGGTGGTTATGTTTGCGCCGTCAAGGCCGCACAGCTCGGTCTCAAGGTCGCCGTTGTCGAGAAGCGCGCCACCTATGGCGGCACCTGCCTGAATGTTGGTTGCATTCCTTCCAAGGCACTGCTGCATGCATCGGAAATGTTCGCCCATGTTGCCCATGGCATGGATAGCCTCGGCATCGAAGTTGCAGCACCGACGCTCAATCTTGAGAAGATGATGGGGCACAAGGACGGCGTGGTGAAAGCCAATGTCGATGGCGTGGCCTTCCTCTTCAAGAAGAACAAGATCGATGCCTTCCAGGGCACCGGCAAGGTCGTGTCCGCCGGCAAGGTGTCCGTCACCGCCGAAGATGGCTCGGTGCAGGAACTGGAAACCAAGAACATCGTGATTGCCACGGGTTCGGATGTCGCTGGCATCCCAGGCGTTCAGGTCGATCTTGACGAGCAGATCATTGTCTCCTCCACCGGCGCGATTGCGTTGCCGAAGGTTCCGGAAAAGCTCATCGTCGTTGGTGGCGGTGTGATCGGTCTCGAACTCGGTTCCGTCTGGCAGCGTCTCGGCGCCAAGGTCACCGTCGTCGAATATCTCGACAACATTCTCGGTAGCATGGATGGCGAACTGTCCAAGCAGGCGCAGCGTTTGTTTGCCAAACAGGGCATCGACTTCAAGCTTGGCGCCAAGGTAACGGCGGTCGAAAAGACCGGCGCAGGCGCCAAGGTCACGTTCGAGCCGGTCAAGGGCGGTGCGGCTGAAACGCTGGAAGCCGATGTTGTTCTGATCTCCACCGGTCGCAAGCCCTACACCGACGGTCTTGGCCTTGCCGAAGCCGGTGTTGCGCTCGACAGCCGCGGTCGCGTTGAAATCGACGGTCACTACAAGACCAATGTTGCCGGCATCTACGCCATTGGCGACGTGGTCAAGGGCCCGATGCTGGCGCACAAAGCAGAAGATGAAGGCGTGGCACTCGCCGAAATCCTTGCCGGTCAGCACGGCCACGTCAATTACGACGTCATTCCGGGCGTGGTCTACACCCAGCCGGAAGTTGCCTCCGTCGGCAAGACCGAAGAAGAACTGAAGGCCGCAGGCATCGCCTACAAGGTCGGCAAGTTCCCCTTCACCGCCAATGGCCGCGCACGCGCCATGCAGGTCACCGACGGCTTCGTCAAGATCCTCGCAGACAAGGAAACCGATCGCGTTCTTGGCGGCCACATCCTCGGATTTGGCGCTGGCGAACTGATCCAGGAAATCTCGGTTCTGATGGAATTCAGCGGTTCGTCCGAAGATCTGGGTCGTACCTGCCATGCGCATCCGACCATGTCGGAAGCGGTGAAGGAAGCGGCACTCGCAACCTTCTTCAAGCCGATCCACATGTAATCGGCGCGTTCGGCTCTCTCGCAGGTGAGGCGGGCCGAACATTCTATTTCGGTAAGCTTGAAAGCCGCATCTTGTTCTTCAGGATGCGGCTTTTATTGTGGCCTTTCGAACAACTCCATCGAGAGGGATAGTCCATGGGTTCAACGTCCGTCACCGGCTACAGCATTCCGCAGAAAGCGCTCCACTGGATGATGGCGCTGCTCATCTTCTTCAACCTCATCTTTTCCGATGGCATGGAACACTGGAACCGGTTGATGCGCCGCGGCGAGCCGATCACGCCGGACGATATTTTCTCAGCCAATATCCATGCCTATGTCGGAATCGCCATTCTGGTGCTCTGTCTTGTGCGTCTCTGTCTTCGGGTGGTGCAAGGGGTGCCTGCGGCGCCTGCCGACGAGCCGCCAATCGCAAAGCTGGTCGCCAAGGTTACCCACTGGGCTTTCTACGCAATCTTCCTGGCCATGCCTCTCAGCGGCATCGGCAAATATTACTTCGGCAATGACATTGCAGGAGAGCTGCATGGCGGACCGATCAAGATTCTGCTGTGGGCACTGATCGGCTTGCACATTCTGGGCGTGCTGGTTCACCAGTTCCTCTGGCGTACCAACCTGCTGCGCCGCATGGCCTGAAGCGTCGGGCAAATGAGACGAGGGGCGGGCTACTTGATCGCGACCTGCCCCTCGGGGTTTCTACAAGACCAAGCTACGCGCGAATGGCGTGGAGGTACTGGAAGTGGCGCTCATACTGTTCCAGCACATCCTGGATCAGTTCGTCCTTTGAGAACTCCATGACGTCGTAATCCTGGCCGCCATCGAGGAGGAAGACCTCGGCACGGTAGTAATATTCGGCGCGTCGGCGGTTGCTCTGGCTTTCGAAGAAGCTATAGCCCGGGGTCTCGTAGCGGCGCATGCGCACGCCATAGACGAATTCCTCCGGCTCACCAGGCGCTACCGTAAGCTTCAGCTTGCCCGGCTCTTCGCCAAGTGTCGTGACCAGTGAACGTTTTTCCAGTTCGGTCGCCACGGCGCGTAGCGCCTCGGTGGCGATGCCGCTCATGAAGCGTTCGCCTTCTGCCTTTGACGGATGATGCAGAATGCCCTGCAACTGTCGCTGCCAGGAGACCGCGTTGCGCGGTCGCAGGTTTTGGACCAACGCGTTCTGGCGCGCACCCTCGCGTCTCAGACCCTTCCACAGGCCCCAGCACATCAACAGCATGACGAAGGTGAAGGGTAGGGCGCCTGCTATGGAGGCCGTTTGCAAGGCGTCGAGGCCGCCCGCGTAGAGCAGGATCGCGCCGATGACACCGGATATGATGGCCCAGAAAACACGGCGCGCCACTGGTCCGTCTTCACGTCCGCCCGATGTCAGCGTATCGATGACGAGTGCTGCCGAATCCGCCCCTGTGACGAAGAAGAAGACGATCAGCGCCATTGCGAACCAGGACACGTAAAGTCCAAGCGGAAACTGTTCCAGAAGCACGAAGAGCGCCAGCGATACATCCTTCGACACGGCCTCGGAGACGGCAGTGGTGGCGCCCGTCAGGTGGAGCGACAGGGCCGTATCGCCAAAGACGGTCATCCAGGCGAAGCTGAAGCCAGCCGGCACGATAAGAACACCGGCGATGAATTCACGGATGGTGCGACCCCGCGAGATGCGCGCGATGAACATGCCGACGAAGGGCGACCAGGCAATCCACCAGCCCCAGTAGAACAGCGTCCAGTTGCCGAGCCATTTGCTTGGACCCTCATCCGGCGAATAGGCGTACATGTAAAAGGTGCGCATGACGAAGTGATCGAGATAGGCGCCTAGATTCTGGACGAAGGCGCGCATCAGGAAGGTCGTCGGCCCCATGACAAAGACGAAGAGCATCAGCGCGACGGCCATCAACATGTTCATGTTGGACAGAAACTTGATGCCCTTGTCGAGGCCTGTCGCCACGGAGACGGTCGCCATCGCGGTGATGATGACGATGAGCGGTAGCTGCACCCAAAACGAGATCGACCAGCCGAGCACGTGGTTGAAGCCGGCATTGACCTGAAGCACACCAAGTCCAAGCGATGTCGCGACGCCGAACAACGTACCAATAACGGCAAAGATATCGACGGCGTTTCCAATCGGACCGTAGATGCGGTCTCCGATCAGAGGATAGAGCGCCGAGCGCATGGTGAGTGGAAGACCATGGCGGAAGGAGAAGTAGGCAAGCGACAGGCCGATAACCGCGTAAACGGCCCAGGCATGCAGGCCCCAATGGAAATAGCTGATTTCCATCGCGGTTCTCGCCGCTTCGACCGTCTCTGGGTCGCCGATCGGCGGTGCGGTGAAATGCTTGATTGGCTCGGCAACGCCGAAGAAGACCAGACCGATGCCCATGCCGGCTGCAAACAGCATGGAGAACCATGCGCTATAACTGTAGTCCGGCTCCGCATGGTTCGGACCGAGCTTGATGCGGCCATAGCTGGAACAGCCAAGATAGAGCATGAAGATCAGAAAGATCGCGACCGACAGCAGGTAGACCCAACCGAGTTCAGTAACAATCCATGACTGTACCGCACTGAAGACGGAAGCGGAGCCCTGAGGCCAGATGACGCCGGCCAGCACGAAGATGGCGGTCAAACCGGCCGACCAGAAAAATACGGGTTTATTGACGCCTTCCATCAATCCCATAGGCTTCGTGTCTTCAGACGCTTGTTCCTCGCCCATCTGTTTTCCCTCTCAATCGATAACGTGATCAAATACCTATTGCGCGGGCGCGCATGCCCCACGCTAAACGCGCCCATGCCGCAAATGTATTGCGCGCCAAATAGTTGCGTATGCATGTCCGTTTTCGTACGCGGCCTCTAATACACGCTGAAGCCGAAGCTGCCGAAGTCGCAGCAGCGTCGGATTGTCGCGTATTCGCGCCTTACGAAAAGGACCATAGTCCCTCTTGGGGAAACCGAGGTGGAAGGCGAAGCGTTGGTGACGAGAGATTTGAGCAACATATTGCCGGGCGCGGATTGGCGCGATTGCTTCGAGGGGAAGGTAGACGATCTGAGGCCGCACTCGCTCGATGTCGCTCGGCGTCTTCTCGATCATCCGCCGGCTTGGATCAGCGGGTTGATGGCGCTCCGCAACACCATCGTCGCAGTCTTCGGTTTGAAAACGGTGGCGCTGGCGGCAGGCGAGCCAGCCGGTGGCTTTCCTGTCATCTCGTCTTCACCGGAGCGGACGGTGCTTGGTTTCGACGACCGCCATCTGGATTTCAGGATCGTAGTGGATTTCGAAGAAAGGACAGGCGGCACTTTGGTCCGCGTGACAACTCTGGTTCGACGCAAGAACCTGTTCGGCCGGATGTACCTTCTCGCCGTCGGGCCGTTTCACCGTCGCATCGTGCCGGCGACAATGCGACCCTTTTGCACGCAAATTCATCCGGTCTTGCTTACGGAAAACCGTTAGTTTGCCGGGCTCAGCGTAAAGCCCTTTTTCCGCAGCAGTTCGATCACGCCCTCATTGCCCGGCAGGTGAAGCGCGCCGACGGCCATGAACACGCCGCCTTCATCGAGGTAGTGTTCGGCGCGATCCGCCATCACGTGGTTACGGTCGGTGATCAGCCGTTGTTCGAAAGCGGCGTAACCGTCATCGGAGTTTTTGTCCTTTGTGGGGTCGATGCTTTTCATCATCGGCGTGATCGTGGCGATCTCGCCCTTTAGATAAAGGTCGATCATGGTGGCCATGAGGTCCTCCATCTTGTCACCCATGTCCAGCATCTCGATCAGCGACTGCACATGAAATGTCATGGGCAACTCGGACATGGCGGTCAATTGCTCCGCCACCGTTTCCAGCCCGACGAGATGCTTGCCTTGTTTCAAAGCGTCATTGGCAAGCTTCATGTCGAGAAATTCGGCACCCTTTGCCTTGCGGGCCAGTTCGCAGGCGGGCAGGGCAACGAAGCTGGACAGGATCCATGGCTTCATCTTCATCACCGCATTCAGCGGTATGCCGCGCTCCTTTAGACCGCGTTCAAGCTTTGCCACATCCTCCTTGGGCAACATATCGGTGATCGACTTGCCATCGAGAAACATTGTGAGTTCAGGCTTGGCAAGCAGTGAGCCGGTAGCCTTCTTTTCGTCTGTGATCTCATCGGATTCGACGATGACTGTCTGGGCATTCGAGAAGGCTTCCTTCGCGCCCTTGGGCATCGCAACTACGCGCGAATCCGCAAGATGCATGGTGCCGAGAAGCCAGGAAGGTTGCTTGCCTTCCTTCTCAATCTTCCAGAGAGTGCCTCTGCCGTTCGGCGTCTTTTCCGCCTCGGCAACGATCGCGGCATAGGCAGCCGGATCGGTCTTTTGCATGTCGACAAGAATATCCTTGCCGCCACAGGTCACGTCGCCATTTTCGGCGGCGCCCGCTTCCGATATGGTAAAGAGCGTCATGAGCAGAATGGAAAGCGCAGCCACGTGCAGGGCGGCAAGTAGCCACAGAAGTGCGTTGCCGAACCGGCCCATCAAGAGTGCTGTCAGGCCTTGCGGCCGCAAGAGAACGGTCATCGAATCACCTCCGTCTGCGTGTTATGGCTTATAGGGGAGGGGATTTGCACGGACGGTTAATGCTCATGGTTTCCAATGTGTTAACAAGGTCTCAAGCCCTTGGGTGGGCCTTGTCGTAAATGTCCAGCAGGCGTGCCGTATCGACACCGGTATAGATCTGCGTCGTCGACAGGCTGGCGTGGCCGAGGAGTTCCTGAATGGTGCGGAGATCGCCGCCGCCTGCCAGAAGATGGGTGGCGAAGGAATGGCGCAGCGCATGCGGCGTGGCGTTATCCGGCAGGTTGAAGGCGCTGCGCATCTTTTGCATTTCGCGCTGGATGATGGCTGGCTGGAGCTTGCCGCCGCGTGCGCCGAGAAAGATCGGCTCTTCGTTTGAGAGCGCATAGGGGCAGAGCTTGCGATAGGCCTCCACCGCTTCCAGCACCACGGGCAGCAGCGGCACGAGCCGCATCTTCTTGCCCTTGCCGATGACGCGAAGACTCCTGGCGCCTGCCGGAAAGTCGGAGGGCCTGAGATCGAGTGCTTCGGAGATACGAAGACCGCAGCCATAAAGCAGTGCCAGCACTGCCGCGTTGCGCGCGGCAATCCACGGCTCCTCTGCCAGTTGCCCCTCTTGGGTGGTAATCCTCAGCGCCTGACCATCTGTCAGCGGTTTGGGCAGCGACTTTGGCTGTTTGGGCGCGCGCATGGCGGTGGCACCTGCGGCATTGACCAGCCCGGTCTTCTCCAGAAAGCGCAAGAGGGAGCGTAGACCCGCCAGATTGCGCCCGAGCGAACGTGCGCCTGTGCCCTCTTTGCGCCGCCCAGCCAGAAACGCGCGCAGATCGGTGGCGCGGAGATTTTTGATATCCTTGATGCGGGCGGGATGGCCGTTATAGCCGGTCATGAAGATCAGGAACTGGCGCGTGTCGCGCTCATAGGCATCGAGCGTGTGGCGCGACAAACGGCGCTCGTCTTCCAGACCGGCCAGCCATTTCCGGCGCTTTTCCAGAAGCTCCGGATCGGCAAAAGTGAGAATTTCGTCCACGTCGTGCATCCCGTTTCGATTGGGTATCCATCATAGGCTTATGCGGTCAGTATTTGGTTAAAGGCTCGATAACGGCGTGAGACCTTTGCCCAGTTGCGTGTTCGAAAACCGTTCCGATTTTCCTGCCGATGCTATAGAGGTTCCCTTTTCGTTTCCTAAAGGACAATGTCGCCGCAACCATGGCAGACGATTCGACCGATCTTTTTGGCGCTTTATTTGGCCCTGCATCCGGCGGCATGAAACCGGGTGACGCTTCGCCAACCGTTGCCGTTCCCGTTCTGGTGCCTATGCCGGCGCCGGGGCCCTATAGCTATGGCGTGCCGGAGGATATGGTGGTGGAGCCCGGCTCCATCGTGCAGGTGCCGCTCGGTCCGCGACAGGTCATCGGCGTGGTGTGGGACAAAAGCGACGGGCCGCCCGTCGACCCGAAGAAGCTTCGCCCGATCACGAAAACCTTCGACTGCCCGCCGCTTCGCGAAGAGATGCGCCGCTTCATCGATTGGGTGGCATCCTATACGCTCTCGCCGCCGGGGCTGGTGGCGAAGATGGCATTGCGTGCGCCCGCCGCCTTCGATCCGGAGCCGATGGTCGAAGGATTGCGGCTGACCGAAGCCCGGCCTGAACGGCTCACCCCCGCCCGCGAGCGGGTAATCGAACTTGCCGGTGAAGGTCACGGCTGGACGCGCAGCGGGCTTGCCCATGTCGCGGGTGTCTCCACCAGTGTCGTCGAGGGGCTCGCCAAGCAGGGCGTGTTCGAAACCATCTTTCTGTCGGCACCTCCCGTGGTGGCAGAGCCCGATCCGGAATATGCGCCCTCGCGACTGGAAGGTCCGCAGAAGCAGGCCGCATCCGAAATTCTGGAGGACGTGCGCAAAGGCGGCTTTGCCGTGTCGCTGATCGATGGCGTGACGGGCTCCGGCAAGACGGAAGTCTATTTCGAGGCGGTTGCCGAGACCCTGCGCCAAGGCAAGCAGGTGCTGATCCTGTTGCCAGAAATCGCGCTGACCGCCGCCTTCCTCGATCGCTTCGAGGATCGCTTCGGCTCGCGTCCGGCAGAATGGCATTCCGATATTTCGCCGCGCATGCGCGAGAGAGTTTGGCGCCAGGCGGTGACGGGCGAGGTCCGGGTCGTGGCGGGAGCGCGTTCTGCACTCTTCCTGCCCTTCGACAATCTCGGCCTCATCATCGTCGATGAAGAGCACGACCCAGCCTACAAGCAGGAAGACCGCGTCTTCTATAATGCGCGTGACATGGCGGTGGTGCGCGCGCGCATCGGTGATTTCCCGATCGTGCTGGTGTCCGCCACGCCTTCGGTGGAAAGCCAGGTGAACGGCAATTCCGGTCGCTACAACACCATTCATCTGCACACGCGCTTCGGCGATGCGGCCATGCCCGATCTGCATCTGGTCGATATGCGCCGTCACCCGCCCGAACGTGGGGGCTTTCTCTCGCCCGTCCTGTTGCGCGGTATTGCCAAGACCATCGCGAAGGGAGAGCAGGCGCTGCTCTTCCTCAACCGTCGTGGTTATGCGCCGCTGACGCTCTGCCGTGTGTGCGGTCATCGCTTCCAGTGCCCGCAATGTTCAAGCTGGCTGGTGGAGCACCGGTTCCGCAGTCAGCTGCAATGCCATCAATGTGGACACAGCGAGCCGACGCCGGATCATTGCCCGGAATGCGGCACCTTCGACCATCTGGCCGCCTGCGGTCCAGGGGTGGAGCGTATTGCTGAAGAGGTCGAGAAGCATTTTCCAGAAGCCCGCACGATCGTACTGTCCTCCGACCTGATGGGCGTGAAGCGCCTGCGGCTGGAACTCGAAGCGATTGTCAAGGGCGAGGCGGATATCGTCATCGGCACTCAGCTCGTCGCCAAAGGGCATAACTTCCCGCTGATGACGCTGGTCGGCATTGTCGACGCCGATCTAGGGCTTGCCAATGGTGATCCGCGCGCAGCCGAGCGCACCTTCCAGCTCTTGTCGCAGGTGACGGGCCGTGCCGGTCGAACCGGGCGCAAGAGCCATGGTCTATTGCAGACCTACCAGCCGCAACATCCGGTGATGCAGGCGATCGTGTCGGGTGATGCGGAAGCATTCTATGAGCGCGAAATCATCGAGCGCGAAAAGGCGCTCTTGCCGCCCTTTGGGCGTCTGGCCTCCATCATCGTGTCCGCCGATAGCCGGGCGGAAGCGGAAACCCATGCGCGAGCGCTTCGCGCCTCGGCTCCGCAAGCGCCGGGCATCATGCTGCTCGGTCCGGCGGAAGCGCCACTCGCCTTGATCCGTGGACGCCATCGCTTCCGGCTTCTGGTCCATGGCAAGCGCAATTCCGACATGCAGTCCTTCCTGCGGGCGATGATCACCAATGGCCCGAAGGAGCGCGGCTCCATCCACGTGCAGACCGATATCGATCCGCAAAGCTTCCTGTAAGGGCTGTGGCACGACCATCTTTCGGCCTCGCTCCCGCCGTGGCATAAGGCGGCCCGAGGGATTCGCAATTTGGGGATGATCAATGGAGTTTTACTTTCCGACAGAGCTGGGTGAACAGCTCGCTTTCGGGGCAGCGGTGTTGTCGTCGCTGATAGGCCTGCTGGTGATGTTTGCGCCGATGATCACCTTCCGTCTTTTCGGGCTTCAGGTGACGGGCGAACGCCGCGATGGTCTGGTGTTGATCCGCTCCTCGCTTGCCGGACTTTATCTCGGCCTGGGTGTGTCCGCGCTTCTGCTCGCCCAGCCCATGGTCTATCTGGCATTTGGCGCGGCTTTCGCACTTGCGGTCTTCGGCGCGCTGCTTTCCATCCTGTCGGATGGAGGCGCAACGCTTCGCAATTTATTACTTATGGTTGTGCATGTTGTTCTTGCTGCTTTCCCGCTGATGTATGTTTTCGGCCTCGTTTAACATCGGCTTCAAAGCATTTCCTCCCGCTGGTAGCGTCACAAGCGCGTCATTGGGAAAATTAAACCGCATTACCCCTTGTTCAAAAGAAGGTTTCCGCTATTACGCGTGTTGCGAGTCCCGGCGTCCTATGCTAGACGGACCGCGAAATCGAGATAAGGCAGGGGGGAATTCCAGCCTTTTTCGGGGAAATTGAAACGAATTCAAGAATTTGACGAAGCCGATCTCTCGGCTGCGTTTTCTTGGATGAATAGCAGGGAAAAATTGCCCGTGGCAGATACCTCCCATGGAACATCCGGTGTAGCGGAAAGGTATGCGTCTTCGCTTTTCGAGCTTGCCTTGGAAGCGGGTGTTGTTGAGGCAGTCAGCGCCGATCTCGACAGGTTCCAAGCCTTGCTCGATGAAAGCGACGACTTGAAGCGTCTGGTTGCGAGCCCGGTCTTCTCTTCGGAAGATCAGTCGAAGGCTATTTCGGCCATCGCTGAAAAAGCTGGCATTTCCGGTCTTGCTGCCAATTTCCTCAAGGTCGTGGCCAATAACCGCCGCCTGTTCGCCGTTCCCGGCATGATTGCCTCCTACCGCACTATTGCTGCTGCTCACCGCGGCGAAATTGTTGCCGAAGTTACTTCGGCGCATGCGCTCGACGAAGCGCAGGAAACTGAACTGAAAGCGGCGCTGAAGAGTGTGACCGGCAAGGACGTGGCGATCGCTCTTACGGTCGATCCTTCCATCCTCGGCGGTCTCATCGTCAAGGTCGGTTCACGCCAGATCGATACGTCTCTTCGCACCAAACTTTCCACCCTTAAGCTTGCACTGAAAGAGGTTGGCTGATGGATATCCGCGCCGCGGAAATTTCCGCAATTCTGAAAGATCAAATCAAAAATTTCGGCAACGAGGCGGAAGTCTCCGAAGTCGGCCAGGTTCTGTCCGTTGGTGACGGTATTGCTCGCGTTTACGGCCTCGACAATGTTCAGGCTGGTGAAATGGTCGAGTTCCCCGGCGGCATTCGCGGCATGGCGCTGAACCTTGAAGCCGACAATGTCGGTGTGGTTATTTTCGGTTCCGACCGTGACATCAAGGAAGGCGACACCGTCAAGCGCACAGGCGCAATCGTTGACGTTCCTGTCGGTCCTGAGCTGCTCGGCCGCGTCGTCGACGCTCTCGGCAACCCGATCGACGGCAAGGGCCCGATCAACGCGACGGAACGCCGCCGCGTCGACGTCAAGGCTCCTGGCATCATTCCGCGCAAGTCGGTTCATGAGCCGATGTCGACCGGCCTCAAGGCTATCGACGCTCTGATCCCGGTTGGCCGTGGCCAGCGCGAGCTCGTCATCGGCGACCGCCAGACCGGCAAGACCGCCATCATTCTCGACACGTTCCTGAACCAGAAGCCGATCCACGACAACGGTCCGGACAACGACAAGCTGTACTGCGTCTACGTCGCCGTCGGCCAGAAGCGTTCGACTGTTGCCCAGTTCGTCAAGGTTCTGGAAGAGCGTGGCGCTCTGCAGTATTCCATCGTCATCGCGGCAACCGCTTCGGACGCTGCTCCGATGCAGTTCCTGGCACCGTTTGCCGGCTGCGCCATGGGCGAATACTTCCGTGACAACGGCAAGCATGCCCTGATCGGCTATGACGACCTGTCCAAGCAGGCTGTTGCCTACCGTCAGATGTCGCTTCTTCTGCGTCGTCCTCCGGGCCGCGAAGCTTACCCTGGCGACGTTTTCTATCTGCACTCGCGTCTCCTCGAGCGCGCTGCAAAGATGAGCGACGAAATGGGTGCTGGCTCGCTGACGGCTCTGCCGGTCATCGAAACCCAGGGTAACGACGTTTCCGCCTTTATTCCGACCAACGTGATCTCGATCACCGACGGCCAGATCTTCCTCGAAACCGACCTGTTCTACCAGGGTATCCGTCCGGCTGTTAACGTCGGTCTGTCCGTTTCGCGCGTTGGTTCTGCCGCTCAGATCAAGGCCATGAAGCAGGTTGCCGGCTCGATCAAGGGTGAACTCGCCCAGTATCGCGAAATGGCAGCATTCGCCCAGTTCGGTTCGGACCTCGATGCCTCCACGCAGCGCCTGCTGAACCGTGGTGCGCGTCTGACCGAACTTCTGAAGCAGCCGCAGTTCTCTCCGCTCAAGACGGAAGAGCAGGTTGCGGTGATCTTCGCTGGCGTCAATGGCTACCTCGACAAGGTCGCGGTAAACCAGGTCGGCAAGTTCGAACAGGGTCTGCTGTCCTACCTTCGTTCCGAAGGCAAGGCGATCCTCGACACCATCCGCACGGAAAAGGCTATCAGCGACGATACCAAGGGCAAGCTCAAGGCTGCTCTCGATAACTTCGCCAAGTCTTTCTCCTGATTAGGCTCTGACTGGGACGGATAACGGATGCCTTCACTAAAGGATCTGAAAAACCGCATTGCCTCCGTAAAGGCGACGCAGAAGATAACCAAGGCGATGAAAATGGTCGCCGCGGCGAAGCTTCGGCGCGCCCAGGAAGCTGCGGAGGCCGCCCGCCCATATTCGCAGCGCATGAGCGCCGTGCTGGCCAACATCGCTCAGGCGGTGGAAGCCGATGTCGCTCCGGCGCTGATGACCGGAACCGGCAAGGACGACGTGCATCTGCTCGTCGTCTGCACGGCGGAGCGCGGTCTGTGCGGCGGTTTCAACTCACAGATTTCCCGTTTTGCCCGCGATCATGCCCGCAAGCTGATGGCGCAGGGTAAGACGGTCAAGATCATCACCGTCGGCAAGAAGGGCTACGACAGCCTGCGTCGCGAATTCTCATCCAACATCATCGAGCGCATCGAACTGCGTGACGTGAAGCGGGTGGGCTTTGCCAATGCCGATATGATCGCCAAGAACATCATTGCCCGTTTCAATGCCGGCGAGTTCGATGTCTGCACGCTGATCTACTCGGAATTCAAGTCCGTGATCAGCCAGATCCCGACCGGCCTTCAGTTGATCCCGGCTGCTGTTCCAGCCACCGAGCAGGCAGCGACCAACAATACGGCGATCTACGAATACGAGCCGGATGCGGCCTCCATTCTGGAAGACCTCATTCCGCGCAACATTTCCGTCCAGGTTTTCCGCGCACTGCTGGAAAACGTGGCTGGCGAAATGGGCGCCAAGATGAGCGCGATGGACAACGCAACCCGCAATGCCGGTGAAATGATCCACAAGTTGACGCTGTCCTACAACCGTCAGCGTCAGGCTCAGATCACCAAGGAACTCATCGAAATCATTTCGGGCGCGGAAGCGCTCTGAGGTAAGGAAAGAGGGTAAGGATAATGGCTCAGGCAGCTACCCCCATTAAGACCGCAGCGACCGAGGGCGCTACCGGCAAGGTTACGCAGGTTATCGGCGCTGTTGTGGACGTTGCGTTCGAAGGCGAACTGCCGGCGATCCTGAACGCGCTCGAAACCGACAACAACGGCAACCGCCTCGTTCTCGAAGTTGCGCAGCACCTCGGCGAAAACGTCGTTCGTACCATCGCGATGGACTCCACCGAAGGCCTCGTTCGCGGCCAGCCGGTCGCCAACACCGGCGCGCCGATCTCGGTTCCGGTCGGTCCTGAAACGCTCGGCCGTATCATGAACGTCATCGGCGAGCCGGTTGACGAAGCTGGCCCGCTGAACACTGCGTCCAAGCGCGCCATCCACCAGGAAGCTCCGTCCTACGTCGACCAGTCGACGGAAGCGCAGATCCTCGTCACCGGCATCAAGGTCGTCGACCTGCTCGCACCTTACGCAAAGGGCGGCAAGATCGGCCTGTTCGGCGGCGCGGGCGTTGGCAAGACGGTTCTGATCATGGAACTCATCAACAACGTCGCCAAGGCGCATGGCGGTTACTCCGTCTTCGCAGGTGTGGGTGAGCGCACCCGTGAAGGTAACGACCTTTACCACGAAATGATCGAGTCCGGCGTTAACAAGCACGGCGGCGGCGAAGGCTCCAAGGCTGCTCTCGTTTATGGCCAGATGAACGAGCCGCCAGGCGCCCGTGCCCGCGTTGCTCTGACCGGTCTGACGATCGCTGAAAACTTCCGCGACGAAGGCCAGGACGTTCTGTTCTTCGTGGACAACATCTTCCGCTTCACGCAGGCTGGCTCGGAAGTGTCCGCTCTGCTCGGCCGTATCCCGTCTGCCGTTGGCTATCAGCCGACACTGGCAACGGACATGGGCCAGATGCAGGAACGCATCACGACGACGACCAAGGGTTCGATCACCTCGGTTCAGGCCATTTACGTTCCTGCCGACGACTTGACCGACCCGGCACCTGCGACCTCGTTCGCCCACTTGGACGCAACGACCGTTCTGTCGCGTTCGATCGCCGAAAAGGGTATCTACCCGGCTGTTGACCCGCTCGACTCCACCTCGCGCATGCTCGACCCGCTGATCGTCGGCGAAGAGCACTATGAAGTGGCTCGTAAGGTTCAGTCGACTCTGCAGCGCTACAAGGCTCTACAGGACATCATCGCCATCCTCGGCATGGACGAACTGTCGGAAGAAGACAAGCTGTCGGTTGCCCGCGCCCGCAAGATCGAGCGCTTCCTGTCCCAGCCGTTCTTCGTCGCCGAAGTCTTCACCGGTTCTCCGGGCAAGCTCGTGGCTCTCGAAGACACGATCAAGGGCTTCAAGGGTCTCGTCAACGGCGAGTACGACCACCTGCCGGAAGCGGCTTTCTACATGGTCGGCTCCATGGACGAAGCCATCGAGAAGGCAAAGAAGCTGGCTGGCGAAGCCGCTTGATGTGATTGAACTGGTGCGCGGTTTTTTTGAGCCGCGCGCCGTTGCCCCCCGCGACATCGTCTGTCGCGCAATCAGAAGAAGTGAATAGCCATGGCCGACACTTTCAAATTCGAACTTGTTTCTCCCGAGCGTCTGCTGGTGTCCGAGACGGTCAGCGAAGTCGTTATTCCGGCAACGGAAGGTGAAATGACGGTTCTGGTCAATCACGCGCCGGTCATGACGACGATCAAGCCTGGAATCGTCCGGGTAAAGACGGCATCTGGCGAAACGCACAAGTATGTGGTTTTCGGCGGTTTTGCCGATATCCTGCCGACTGGTTGCACATTGCTCGCCGAATCTGCCGTTTCGGCTGACGACATGACACCGGACGATCTGCAGAAGCGTATCGCTGCTGCCCGTTCGGAGATCGAGGAAGGCAACCACCACCACGATCATCTGACGAAGCTTGAAAAGTACCTTTACGAGTTGACGGACCTGCACGAGGTTCTCGTCGCCGCTTGAAAGGACCGGGCGGGTTAAGTTGAGCAACCGTCCACATATAAGCTCAGACGAAAGCGGCTTTTATGGCCGCTTTTTGTTTTTCTAGCCTCGGCAGGAGGCGCAGAGGATAGCTGGCCGCTCACCATCAAAAACGGCACTCTCCTGCGATGGCAACATCACACGGCGTCTGTGGCCGACGTCCGATGTGTGAGGCTAACGAAGGGCAACAGGCTACGCCCTCGGAACTCAATCCATTTCGGAGCTACCGCTGCAGAGCCATTCTGGCGTCCAGCCAGCGGCGTCACAGAGCGCCTTGCCGCAGACGCGGATTTTGAGGATGCATGGGAAGGCGCGCCTGAAAGGCCCACGTCGAACTGGGTGCAGAGCGTCTGCCTCTCCCCTCGAAAAACAGCGCTCTCCTGCGACGGCATCATCACACGGCGTCTCTGGCCGACGCCTGATGTGTGAGGCCAACGAAGGGCAACATGCTATGCCTTCAGAACTCTGTCCATTTCGGAGCTACCGCAGCAGAGACTTTACGTGGCCAGGCAAGGGCCCCACAGAGTGCGTTGCCGCAGGCGCGGATTGCGACGATGAAGGGAAGGGTGCGTCAGCGAGGCCCACGTCGAACTGGGTGAGTAGCTGGCGCAGTGCGTCTGCTTCTCGCCCATATAAACGCTAATCTGCGATGGCGTCATCACACGGCGTCTCTGGCCGAGGCCTGATTTGTGAGGCCAACGGAGGGCAACATGCTATGCCCTCAGAACTCAGTCCATTTCGGTGCTACCGCTGCAGAGCCATTCCGTCGGCCAGCCAGCGCCGTCACAGAGTGCCTTGCTGCAGACGCTGATTGCGCGGATGCAGGGGGAGGCGCGCCTGCCAGCCCCACGTCGAACTGGGTGAGTAGCTGGTGCAGAGCGTCTGCTTCGCGCGCCAGACCGTGGCTCGCCGCATTCGTCTCCTCGACCATCGCGGCATTTTTTTGCGTGGCCTGGTCCATGAGGTTGACGGCGTGGTTGATTTCGCTGAGCCCATTCGCCTGCTCGCGGGCCGCCTCGACGATGGCCGCAACATTGGTGTCAATCCTGTCCACCTGAGTGGCAATATGTTGGAGGGCTTGCCCCGCCTCGCCAACGAGGTCGACGCCGTGCGCCACATGCTGGCCCGAGGTGTTGATCAGTTGCCGGATCTCCTTGGCTGCACTGGCGGAGCGCTGCGCCAGATCGCGCACCTCCTGTGCCACGACGGCAAAGCCTTTGCCGGATTCACCCGCCCGCGCCGCCTCGACCCCTGCATTCAGGGCCAGGAGATTGGTCTGAAAGGCGATCGTATCGATGACGCCGATGATATTGGTGATTTCGCCGGCGGATTGTGAAATGGCATCCATAGCGGCAATCGCCTTGTCCACAATCGTACCGGAGCGTTCGGCCTGGGCTTTGGTCTCGCTGACGAGCCGTCCTGCCTCATCGGCCCGCCTGCTGGCATCGGCGCCCGTGGTGGTAATCTGCTCGATGGCCGCAGCACTTTCTTCCAGCGAGGCTGCCTGCTGCTCCGTGCGCCTTGCCAGATCATCTGCCGCCGAACGAATTTCGGATGAGCCGGATGCAATGGTCTCGGCATTCTGGGCAACGGTGAGCATCGTCAGACGCAGCTTTTCGATTACCTCGTTGAAGTCGCTCCTGAGCTTTTCCATGCTCGGGACGAAGGGCGTATCGAGGCTTTGCCGCAGATTGCCTTCGGCCAGCGCGCGCAGGGCCTGCCCGAGCGTCGTGATCGCGCTCATGCGCGGGGTGACGTCGGTGGCGAATTTGACGACTTTAACCACCGCTCCCGTGTCATCCAGGATAGGGTTATAGGCAGCCTGTATCCATACTTCCTTGCCGTGTTTGCCGTAGCGCACGAACTCGTCGGAGATGAACTCTCCGGATGCCAGGCGCCGCCAGAAGTTGCTATAGGCATCAGAGGCGACATAGGCTGGATCGCAAAACATCCGGTGATGACGGCCTTCGATTTCTTCCAGAGCGTAGCCCAGCCCGTCGCAGAAATTGCGGTTTGCAGTGAGGATATGGCCGGTCGGCGTGAACTCTATGACCGCCTGGGAGCGTGAGATTGCCTCCAGCTTGCTGTTGTCCTCATTTGCCTTGAGCTTCCTTGCGGTAATGTCGGTTGCTATCTTCACGACCTTATAAGGCTTGCTGCCGCGAAAGACCGGATTGTAGGACGCCTCTATCCAGATCTCGCGGCCATCCTTGCGTAGCCGCTTGAATTCTCCGGTTCGGGCTTTACCCGTCTTGAGGTCTTCCCAGAAGTCGCGGTAGGCTTGAGAGGCACAATGATCGGCATCACAGAATATCCGGTGATGCTGCCCGACGATTTCGGCAAGCTCGTAACCGAGTTCCGAACAGAAATTGGTGTTGGCGTGAAGGACCGTACCGCTTAGATCGAACTCGATGACGGCATGTGATGCGGCAATCGCCCTCACGATATTACTGTTATCTGCACCTTGCCCCAGCAAAAACATCTTGACCCCCAGGACAGCCGAAATCGTGGTGGCAGTTTGGAGGAAAGACGAAAGGTTTCCGAAACTGCTACTTGCGCACTGGCTGATTGATTTCTGCGCTCGCACAGGTTTCATTAGAGCAAATCAATATTAAAAGTTTCTTTCTTAGAATTGATGAAATAATACGATCTCTTTGATACCTGACTAAAGCATCTCTTGTAGAAGTGTACAGCGGTGTTGCCAGAGCGACATGCGGCAGAAGAAGAGCCCAAAGGGCCCAAAGCGAATCTCAGAAATCGCTACCTGCTTTCCACTTACGCGTGGATGGATGCGACGTAAAAAAGCCGCGCGGAGGGCGTCCGCGCGGCTTTTTCGATGACTTCGTATGTCGGGCGCGTATCAGGCGGCCAGTTCTTCCATCTCGCTTCCCTTGAACATCTTGGCGAGGTTCAGGAAGCAGATCATGCCATGTTCGTTGGCGATGATGCCTTCGGAGAAGGACTTGTCGAAGGAGGCGGATACTTCCGGCACGGGCTGAACCTGGTTTGCCGGGATCGTCAGAATATCGGAGACGCGATCGACCAGCATGCCGATGACCATGTTGTGGACTTCAGCCACCACGATGGCGCTGCGCTCATTGGCCACGGTGCTCTTCATGCCAAGCTTGTAAGCCAGGTCGATGATCGGAATAACCGAGCCGCGAAGGTTCATGACGCCGATGACATCCGGCGGCGCGTGCGGGATGGGCGTGGATGGCGCCCAGCCGCGAATTTCGCGGATCGTCGTGGTCTTGACGCAGAATTCCTGATCGTGGAGGCGAAAAGCGATGATTTCCAGTGTCTCACCGCCAAAATTTGTCGAATTGATCGTTGCCATCAGAATTCTTCCCAATCCTTTTGTGTCGGAGCCAAAGCGAGAGAGCCGGACGTCGCATAGAGAGCGGGCTTCGGCTTTCTTTCAGGGGCGCGTGTGACCGGCACCTTCCGTTCAGGCTGCAGTGATTGATTCGTAACAGAAGATTGTTTCCCAAATCTAAATTGCGTGAGCAATTCCTGCAGAAGATAAGCCTCATGCGCCAGCCCGTGGCTGGACGCTGTCGTTTGTTCCACCATTGCGGCGTTCTGCTGGGTGTTGGTATCCATGGCTGCGATGGCGTGGTTGATTTCCTTGATGCCATTGGCCTGATCGTGGGCGGTTTCGACAATGGCTGCGACGTTGGTGTTGATCTCTCCGACCTGGGTGACGATCTTGCCGAGTGCCTTGCCGGTTTCACCCACGAGGTCGACGCCTTCCTCGACTTGGCGCGCGGACGTGTCGATCAGCGTCTTGATCTCCTTTGCGGCCTGTGCGGAGCGTTGCGCCAGTGCGCGCACCTCTTGCGCCACAACGGCAAAGCCTTTGCCTGCTTCACCCGCGCGGGCGGCTTCCACGCCGGCGTTCAGCGCCAGGAGGTTCGTCTGGAAGGCAATCTCATCGATAACGCTGATGATGCTGCCGATTTCATTGGACGATTGCGAGATGCGCCCCATGGCGTCGATGGCCTTGCTGACGATCAGGCCAGACTGTTCCGCATCGTTTTTCGTATTGGTGACCAGACGGCTGGATTGTTCGGCACGCTCCGCGTTCTGCGCCACCGTTCGGGTGATCTCCTGTAAGGCGGCGGAGGTTTCTTCCACAGCTGCCGCCTGCTGCTCGGTACGCCGGGCAAGGTTGTCGGTGGCTTCGCTGATTTCGCGCGCACCCTCGGTAATGCTCTTGGTGCTTTCCGCTACGTTGCGCATGGCGTGCTGGAGTTTATGCAGCGAGGCATTGAGATCGTGCCGTACCTTTTCGAGGGCGGGGGTAAAGGAGACGGAGATCGTACCGGTCAGGTCGCCATTCGAAAGAGCCGTCAGGCTGGAGGCAAGATCGTCCACGGCGGTGACGCGATCGGTCACGTCGGTTGCGAACTTGATAATCTTGAAGACCTTGCCGTTTTCGTCGAAAATCGGATTGTAGGACGCCTGGATCCAGATCGGTTTGCCGCTCTTGGCAATGCGCTTGTACTCTGCTGACATATACTCGCCGGAGCCCAGTCTTCTCCAGAATTCGCTATAGGACGGATCGTTGCGGATGCTGTCTTCGCAGAAAATGCGGTGATGCTTGCCGCGGATTTCCTCAAGGCTATAGCCGACAGCGTTCAGAAAATTCTGGTTTGCTGTAACGATCTCACCGGTCGGGGTGAATTCGATGATGGCCTGCGCGCGGGAAATAGCGTCCAGCTTACCAGCATCTTCAGCCGCCTTGCGCTTCGCATCGGTGATGACGGTGGCGAGCTTGACGACGCTCGTGACCCTGTTGCCCTCCATGACGGGGTTGTAAGAGGCCTCGATCCAGACCTCATTTCCGCCTTTGGCGATCCGCTTGTATTGCTGCTTGTCGAAGCGACCGGCTCTAAGATTCGCCCAGAACTGCTGGTAGGCATCGCTATCGGCATAGGAGGGTTCGCAGAAAATGCGGTGGTGCTTGCCGATCAGCTGATCGGCGGTATAGCCCATCGCTTTGCAAAAATTTTCGTTGGCTGAGAGTATATGTCCGGAAGTGTCGAATTCGATAACGGCCAGCGAGCGGCCTAACGCTGCAAGGACCGCTTTTGCATGGGTCCCGGGAAGAGAGAGCATTCAGTGAACTCCGTCACGGCTCAACCCCTTGGTCGGACCGGTATTGTGGTGCGTGAAGACAAGATCCTAAAGCACAACAGCCGCGGAAGGTTCAAGGCAACAACAATTGTTTAGCTCATCAAATTTAACAATCTCTGAACTCGAAAAAGTTTAACGATTTCCTTAACGACGCGACCTGAATTCTTGTGGTTCACGCATAAGTTGATCAGTACTCCTTTTCATAGAAGATGCCGGCTGCACCTTCGCCGCTGGCTCCCGCTTCGCCGCGCAGCTTGACGCCGCGTCCGACGTCGAGATTGATGACTGCTTTTGCGCCGGAATCGCCGCTCTGCTCGAGCTGGAGATAGGTACGCTCATTGATATATTTGCCTGCCGATACCCGCGCCCGTCCTTCGGAATCGGTGGATATATCGAGATCGTCGATGCCGAGGTTGCTTCGCAGGCTATCGAACAGGGAGGTTGAGCGCCCGCCCGCCAGCTGACTTGCCGCTTCCGCCAGTCTGGCAATCTGCAGAGGTGACAGTTTGGACATGGACTGGCCGAAGATCAGCTGTGCCATCACCTCATCCTGGGGCAGCGCCGGGGACGATGTGAAGGCGAAAGATGGATCGTTGGCGTTGCCGCTGACGGTCACCGTCACGGTGTTGGAGCCGACGCTCGAATCGGCAGAGAGGTTGAGAACTGGGATCAGCCCGCCGCCGAAGGTGATTTCGCCATTGGTGAAATCCAGACGCCGCGTCAGGATTTCGAGACGGCCACGACGCATGGTGAACCCGCCGGAGATCTGAGGGCTAGCGGCCGTGCCGCGTATCGTCAGGTTGCCGGTCAGTTCCGCATCGATGCCGCGTCCGCGCACGAAGATGCCGCTTGGTGCGTTGATCTGGAGATCGAGACCAATTGTTGATGAACTACCGCTGCCACCTTCGTCAGCGCGGATCTCCGCCTCCTGGCGTCTCACCGCCCGTGGCGCGTTCTTGTGCTTGATATCGATTTCCGTCAGCGATGCGGGCAGGCGTTCCGGAATAGTGATCGCGCTTTTATCCAGTGTCAGCGTACCGGCGAGAAGCGGCGACGACAGGACCGGACCCTTCAGCGTCAGCGTGCCGCTTGCCTGCGTGGTGAACAGTGTTCCGTCCGCGTAGGTTGCGCGGTTCAGCGTGATGCTGAGATCTGCCGGAAACCCTGATGCGGGGTTGATGCCGACAGTGCCGGACCCGGAAATGGTTCCACCGCCCGACAGGTTTCCCGTCAGCCTCGATATGGTCGCGACATCGCGGTTGAAGGTAATCGTTGCGGCAAGATTGTTGAGGGTAAGGTTGCGTCGCACATCGGTAACGCGCGTACCCTGGGTGCTGATCGTCCCCGTCACGGAAGGCGCGGCGACGCTGCCTTCGATGCGGATATCAACTGCCGCCGAACCATCGACGACCAGGCCCTGTTCGGATGTTTGGGCCGCAAGCGCGGCAAAGGGCAATTGCCCCTTGAAGCTCATGGCAAGCGGGCGGTTGCCGGAAAGGCCAAGCGTACCGCCGCCGGAAACCGTCAGCCCACCGCCGCCTGTCAGGCTGGTATCGAGTTGGAGCGACTGGTTGGCAAAGCGGCCATTGGCCTTGATCCCCAGTGTGCCGAGCCCTGCGGCGCGCGTCTGGGCAATTGCTGCATCGGCCCAGGTCAGGTTGTAATCGATGGCGGGATCTGCGGCCGAACCCTTGGCAACAACCGTGCCGGAAATAGTGCCTGCCGCATCGAGCCCGGGTGAAAAAGCATTGGCGAGACTGGCCGGAAGGGCGCGTATGGCGGCATTGACGTCGAGCGTCGATCCGGCGCTACCGTTGACTTCGACCCGACCGTTGCCGGTCTGGATGGTCAACCCGGATATGCGCGCATTGCCATTCTCCACCGTGATGACGCTCGGAGCGGCAAGGCGAACGGGGATGCCGCGCGGCGTGGCGGAAAAGCTTTCCAAAGCGACGCGCATGGGCGAAGCGCCGGTGTCTGCCCGGCCTTTCAGCACCAGCGGGGCATTGTCATAGCGGCCATTGAGATCGAATGTCGTGGCATTTGCTGCGTGATCGATATCGAGTTCGAGACCTGAGAGTGCTGCTGCACCGGCATTGATGCTCTGCGCCTTCACCGTGCCGTTGATGGCCAGAGCCAGGAGATCGTCCACCTTGAGGTCGGCAACCAATCCGGAAATTGCTGTCGTGTCCTTGCGGATCGTTGTGCCATTGGCGCGAATGGTGGCGGCAATCTTGCCATCGGCGTTACTGATGGCGATATCGCCCTTCAGATCGCCGCGCGCCTGCTGGGCGGCAAGCGCTGCCAGAAGCGAGATATCGGGAAAATCGAAAGACAGAGCGCCGGACGGCAGGAATTGCGGCGTCAGTTGCAGCTTGCCCGTCATGACGTTGGGGCCGACCTTGACGTTCAGCTCTGGAATGGCGGTGCCTTCGCCCGTCTGCACTAGCGCGGCAGAGGCGTCGATCGGCTGGTTGTCCAGTGTGCCGGTCGCTTGAAACTTGGCCTGCGGCGCGGCCACATCCGCCTTGCCACTCGCCAAAACCTTCAGCGATTGCAGCGAACGTCCCGCAAGCGTGGCGCGCGCCGCAGAGATATCTGCGGTGAAGTCGGCAGCGCTGATCGGACCGTTTGCCTGAAGAGAGAAATCGAGCGAACCGGCGGCCTGCGGCGACAACTTCTCCAATGCCGGCAGCCGACCGGAGAGTTTGGCGGCGATCGCGCCATTGTCGAGCGACACGCCGCCATTGGCTTCGAGCGTGGTGGACTTGATGACGAGGTTCTCTAGACTTGTCGCGCCGCCCATCAGGCTCTCGACATAGCCGTTGATCGCGATCGTGCCGTCGAATTTTTCCGCCAGCGCCGGGGGAAGCACGGACGGCAGAACGAAGAGGCGCAGGTTCGACGAGACTTTTCCAGCCGAAAGATCATAGGCGCCGCTTGCCGTTCCGCCGATGCTGGCGCTTTCGAGCGTCGCGCCTTCGAAGGCGATGGTCTGTGGCGAGACGCGCAGCGGTGCGCTGAGCTTTAACGGAGCCTTGACGATGCGCTCCAGGTCCGGCGAGGTCAGCGCCGACTGATCGACCGACAGCAGGGTACGGATCGTGCCGGTCATGCTCGCCACGTCGAGATCTTCGCTGGCTGCGGTAAGCTTCACGCCCTGAAGGGTACCCTGTGGCACCTTGAGAGAACGAAGCGAGGCGACGGTGTTCAGGCGTGCTGCGTCGGCGTTGCCGCGCAGGCTGAGGTCAATGCCATCCACCAGCGCCTGGAGCTCGCCATCCGCCAGCGGCAGGCGGATATCGACGGGTCCGTTGGTTCCGATCAGATTGGCGGAAAGGTCGTTCTGGCCCTGGGGATCGACGCTGCCGGATGCCGTGAGTATCAGCGCGCCGGTTTCCAGATTGCCGTTCTCGACACTGATACGACCTTCCGGCGACATGGTCGCGGCCAGGTCGATCTTCGTTTCTCCGCTGAAGAGCTGGCGCACCAGCGGCGGCAACAGCCGATCCGGATGACCGCCGCCTTGCAGCGTCACGCGCCGCGTTCCGTCCTGCGCCAGGCTGTGGTGGCCATTGAGCGCGACGACTTCGTTTCCAGAAACGGAACCGGCGAGTTTCCCCGACCAGTTGGAGAGAGGGCCTTCGCCGCTGAGCTTTATGGAGACCGCAGGCGCACCCGGTAGACGCAGAAGGTTTGCAAGCAGGCCACCCTCCGGCTCGTTCAGCAGCGCCTGAAGTTTCAGCACGTTTTCAGCCGGTATATAGGCCAGATCCGCATCGATCGACGCGCGCTGCTCATCCTTGCGGGAGGCTGAGAGCGATGCCGTGATGGTGTCGGAGGTGGCATAACCATGGCCCGATGCCGACAGAGCGAAGGCGCGTCCCGCCAGCTTCTCGCCAAGCTCGATGTTGGGAAGCGACAGATCATCGACGGTCACTTTCAGGGGAAGGGAGAAGCTGCCGGAGCTTGGCTCTGCCTGTTGCGATGCTGGCAGCGGTGCCCGATCGACACGGATATTGGCAGCCGTCAGCCGTTCGGCGTGGAACGTTCCTGTCAGGAGATCGAGCGGCGACCAGTCGAGCTCCACACCATCGAGTGTCGCATAGCTGCCTTCACGATCGGCAATGGTGACGTTATCCAGTCTCAATCTGCCGGTCAGCAGACCCTTCGGTGGCGAGATAGTGATCGTCTGGTCCGTGCTGGAAGCAATGCGAGACACCTCGTTTGCAAGGAATCGCGCGCCGAAGGGGCTCAAGCCAAAAAACAGCAACACGACCACAAGAAGCGCGACGGCCCCGAGTGCGATGCAGGCGAACCACTTCAGCAATCGAATCAGCATGTTCATAAAGGACAATCTACACTTCGCTTGGTCGTCGTGACAGGGTTGGGTTTACTGCGGAGCAAAGCCCGGCGTTTTTGAACGCTCCTTCCTCAGAAGGATTGTCCGATGCCGGCGTAAATGCCGAAACTGCTGCCGCTCGGATATTTTTCCAGCGGCATGGCGACATCAAGACGCAGAGGCCCGAACGGTGTCGCATAGCGAAGACCGATGCCGGCACCTGCGCGAATATCAGAAAAATCCGGTGTGACTTCGGAGGAAACCACGCCCGCATCGATGAAGGGAACAATGCCAATGGTTTCCGTCACCTTCACACGCGCTTCAAGCGAGGTGACGACATAGGACCGGCCGCCGGTGGCCTTGCCATTGACGTCATAGGGCGAAATTTCCTGATAGCTGTAACCGCGCACAGAGCCGCCGCCGCCAGCGAAGAAGCGGCGTGTCGTGGGAATGTCCTCAAGCGAACCGCCGCCGAAGAGAACGCCGCCTGCGATCTTGCCGGCCAGCACCACCTGATCGTCCGAGCCCAGGCCCTTGTAGCCGGTGGTCGATGCCTCGAACGACGAGAAGATGGTGCCGTTTAGCGCTTCATAGCTCGGTTTGGCGGAAATCGATGCGCGGAAACCATCGGTCGGGTTCAGCTTGTCATTGCGCCTGTCTCGCACGAACTCCAACGGCACAGAGGTCGTCAGATAGTCATTGGTGCCGAAAGCGTCTTCGGTGCTCGCCCATTCGACTTCGAGACCGGCTGCTGCTGTATCGTAATCGTTGAAATCATACGCGAATCCGCCATATCCGGTCACCGTCTGCGCATCATAGCTGTCGGGGTGCTCGGTCTTGGCCTTGAGGCTTGCGGTAAAGGTCGTCTGCGGATTGAAGATTCCGGGCTTGGTAAAGATGATGCCGGCGGAATAGTCTATGTCCTGAACGGTCGATGCCTCGCCAAGGCGCGTCACAGCGCCCTCGATGCGAAGCGATTCGGCTTTGCCAAACAGGTTGCGGTGGCCCCAATAGCCCTGCAAGCCTGCTCCTTCCGTCGTCGAATATTGCGCGCCCACGCCAAAATAGCGAAATTTGCCTTCGGAAACCTCGATGGTCAAAGGAAGGCTGCCATTGGGGGCAAGCGTATTGGCTTCCTTGATTGCGACGCTGGAAAACACGCCGAGTTTGCGCAGCCTGTCGGAGGCCTTGCGCAGCTTGTCCGGCGAATAGGGCTCTCCGCTGTTGAGGCGCGAGTAACGACGGATGAAGTCCGGATCGACGGCCTTGTCGCCCTTGACCGCCACGTCTCCCAGCGGCGCCACCGGGCCACCTTCGGCCACCATGGTCAGATCCACCGTGTTGTTGGCGTGGTTTGCCACCGCCTCGCGCTTGGTGAGCTTTGCCAGCGGGCGACCTTCCGCCTTCAGGTCGTCTATCAGTTTGTTGCCTGCGCGGATGATGGCAAGCGAGCCCGCGTCGCCGCCGGTTACCAGACCGTAATCTGCGGGGTCGTGCCCCGTGATATCGCCTTGCAGCCTGACCGTTCCGAGCTTGAAGACCGGGCCCGGCGTCACATCGATTACAACCGGCACGGGGCCTGCTCTGTTGAACGTCGGATTGGGCGGAATGGAATCAATATCCTGCCCGGCGATCTTGACCGTAACGATACCGCCATAGCGGGCATTCTCGTAAAGTGCGGCAATCAACCTGTCGCGGTCGTCCTTAGCGCGAATGAGCAGGCCGAGATCGCCCGATGCCGGCTTTTCCGGCTCGGTCACCATCAGGGAGCTGTTTTCCAGACTGTCTCTCAGTTTGCTGTCCGCTCCCGGCGTATTGAGCGTCACGGTAAAGCGGACGGGATCGAGAACTTCGTTTGCCTCGTCCTTGTCCGAGCCCCATAGCTGGATGCCGAAGATCTTCAAAGCGAAGGCTTCGCGAACGAAGACGGGATAAACGCTCATGGCTGCCGCCACCGCCAATGCAGTGCCTGCCCTCCAGTACGCTATACTCTTCCGTTGGTCAGTCCGTTTTTTCGGCATGCGGTGCTTTATGGTTGAGCATTTATTATTGCTCCTGCCCGTTTATCCTTCGTTAATGCGCAAATTTAATCATAATTAGACAAGGAGGGGCACCCCAAAAAAGGGCCAATGCGGGGAAACAAAAAAAGCCCCGACGATTGCCGGGGCTTCTGATGCAATTCTGTCACGCTGTTAGCGGCAACGTGCCGTGTAGCGCTGGCCGTACTGGTCACGGTAGTAGCAGTAGCCAGGCTCGGAAGCGCGGCCGATCAGGTAACCGGTTGCGCCGCCGATGAGGCCGCCAACCGCTGCGCCACGGACGTTACCGGTAATTGCGCCGCCAGCCAGTGCGCCGATCACCGCGCCGCCGCCGGTGGTCTTTTCAGTCTGCGTGCAGCTTGCCAGCGCCAGACCCATAACAGCAAAAATAACAGCCTTTTTCATGAACTCTCTCCACGTTACATTTGAGCTCGATGGCTCTCGGTAGGCGTCCCAATAAGTCTGCGGCGACTGCTACCTCCGACCGCCGCAGATATCTAACAAGTCGAATGTTTCTTTGGAAGCCCCCTTGTAAGGCTGCGCTCCCCGGGCCAATCGATTGTGCCCTACTCAACGGCGGCTGAATTAAAAGGTTCCAAATTTTTTAGCGGTTTGACATGAATCAAGTTTGTCATTCCTCAAGACTCTTATAAGTATATTGGAACGGTTCAAAAGTGGAGGCGAATTGACGCATCGGTTCGATATCGGCGTCGAGGGGGTTGACGGTTCAAGGAGGTGGGCCGAAAACGCTTGCACGTATTCTGGAGCATGGAATGGACTTCGAGGCATTTTTCAAGACCGAGCTGGATGGCTTGCATTCGGAAGGTCGCTACCGCGTTTTTGCCGATCTCGAGCGACAACAGGGACACTTTCCGAAAGCAACCCGTTACACCGCCGACGGTGAACAGCGCGATGTCACGGTCTGGTGCTCCAACGACTATCTCGGTATGGGCCAGAACCCAAAGGTCATCGAGGCAATGAAGACCGCCATCGATCACTGTGGCGCGGGTGCGGGAGGCACCCGGAATATTTCTGGCACAAACCACCACCACGTCAAGCTCGAGCGCGAACTGGCCGATCTGCACGGCAAGGAATCGGCGCTGATCTTCACCTCCGGCTATATTTCCAACTGGGCGACCCTAGGTACGCTCGGTCAGAAGATCCCCGGCCTCATCATCTTTTCGGATGCGCTGAACCATGCCTCGATGATCGAAGGCATTCGCTATGGTCGCTGCGAGAAGGTCATCTGGAAGCATAACGATCTGGACGATCTGGAAGCCAAGCTGAAGGCCGCCGATCCCGCAGCGCCGAAGATGATCGCTTTCGAATCTGTCTATTCGATGGATGGCGATATTTCGCCGATCAAGGAAATCTGTGATCTCGCCGATAAATACGGCGCCATGACCTATCTCGACGAAGTGCATGCGGTCGGCATGTATGGTCCTCGTGGCGGCGGCATTGCCGAGCGTGAAGGACTGATGGATCGCCTGACGATCATCGAAGGAACGCTTGGTAAGGCTTTCGGCGTGATGGGCGGCTACATCGCGGCTTCGGAAGCGCTCTGCGATTTCATCCGTTCGTTTGCGTCCGGCTTCATCTTCACCACCGCACTTCCGCCGTCTCTGGCAGCTGGAGCGGTCGCGTCGATTCAGCATTTGAAGGCGAGCCCCTTCGAGCGCGCCCGTCACCAGGAGCGCGTGCGCACGCTACGCTCCATGCTGGACGCTGCCGGTATTCCCCACATGACCAATCCCAGCCATATCGTTCCGGTGATGGTGGGCGACGCCGCCAAGTGCAAATGGATTTCCGATATCCTGCTCGACGACCACGGTGTCTATGTGCAGCCGATCAATTATCCGACGGTGCCGCGCAAGACCGAGCGTCTGCGCATCACGCCGACGCCGCTTCATACCGATGCGGATATGGAACGGCTCGTCGGAGCGCTTCATCAGCTCTGGTCGCGTTGCGCGCTTGCACGCGCCGTCGCCTGATCAGCAAGACGCGGAATGAAAAAAGGGGCGCAGCTTATTCGGCTGCGCCCCTTTTGCATTTAATGCTCAAGCATCTCCTGGACGATTTCCTTGCCGGAAAGCGACGATGGGTAGTAGGTCGGCCAATTGGTGAGTTCCTTCAACACCGTGGCGCGGTCATCACCCCAGTAGAGGTGGTAGTGGCCAGCCTTTTGCGGTGCGATGGTGTGGTCGCTGAACTGGATATATTGCGGTGCGGCTGCATCGCCACCGGTCTTCTTGAAGATGTAGCGAACGCCGCGATTGCCCTTCTTGTAGGTCAGGATCTCGTAGCCGTCGCTCGCATATTTTCCTTCGGTGGCCTTTCCGTCACGGTAGAAGGTTACGTCTTCACCCTTGATGGTGATGCGGTTGACGTCGGTCTTGTAGCCGACATCATATTCCTCACGAAACTCCTTGGCGCTCTTCTTGCCGTGCTCGGCCTTGTGCTGCATCACCGGATCGAGCGTGCCATCCTTGAGATAAGGATAAACCGACTGCCAATCGCCTTCCCAATCAGAGAGCGGGCGTTCCTTAATGGCGCTGTCTTCAAAGTAGCCCTTATAGACGTCGCTGGAACCATGTGAATGCCCATGGGAATGGTTATGGGCGTGATTGTGGGTTTCGGACTTCGATGGTGCCGATTTCTCCTGCGCCACCGCAGCGGCGGACAGAAGCAGCAGCGAGCTAACGGAAAGGGCGAGGGCTTGCGTGAGTTTCATCGTGTTTCCTCATTGTGATGTAATAACGTAACAAAAGGCGACATAACGGGAAAGCATGGAGGTGGCAAGTCCGTTTCCGGAACTTTGAATAATAGGAAGGGTGTTGAAAAAGGGATGACAGCACGGCGTCCCGCAGATCTTGATTTTAGCCACCAAGCCATCAGCGATGGCCCTCGCTTCTGAAGCCTTCAGGCGTCTTTCTCATTTCGCGCTGACTGTCAGTCATAATAAGAAGGGCGGAGATGCCAAAATCGGACACTCCACCCTTAAACCAGTGCATGTTTTAAACAGTCTGCGCGACGTGGCCGAGCATGTGGCCGTTCAACCGTCAGGCCGCCCAGCGGCGAGAGCTTTGCTCGGCACCGGCGGTGCGGAAACTTTGCAGCTTGCGCGCGATCTCCACCATTTCGTCGATCATGGCATTGGATGCCGCAGCCGTTTCCTCCACCATTTCAGCATTCTTCTGCGTGACCTGATCAACCTGTCCAATAACGCTATCGATTTCGCGAATGGCGGCTTCCTGGTCACTGGCGGAGCGTTCGATGGTTTCGACGGAGCCGCCGACCTGCGCAATGTGGGCAGAGATGCGACCAAGGGCCGATCCCGTTTCGTTGACGAGGCCGACGCCATTTTCCACCAATTGGTTCGACGTGGTGATCAGCGCGCGGATTTCCCGGGCCGCTGTCGCAGAGCGTTGGGCAAGCTCGCGCACTTCCTGCGCCACCACGGCAAACCCCTTGCCCGCTTCACCCGCACGGGCGGCTTCCACGCCGGCGTTCAGGGCCAGCAAATTGGTCTGGAAGGCGATCTCATCGATGACGCCGATGATCTTGGCGATTTCGCCGGAGGATCGGTCGATGGCTTCCATGGCAGCGATTGCCTTCTCGACAATCACATGGCCTTCGCCGCTGTCATTGCTGGCGAGTGCGATCGTCTTTTTGGCGGACCGAGAGGCGCTCGCCGCATCGCTCACGGTATTGACGATCTGTGAAAGTGCTCCGGACGCTTCTTCGATGCTTGCAGCCTGGCGCTCGGTGCGACCTGCCAGTTCCGAGGAAGCGGAGCCAATCTCCCGACAGCGATGCAGCACCGAGGTCACGGCGTTCGACACCTCACTGACGAGCGCGCGCAATTGCTCTGTGGCAACGTTGAAATTCTGTCGGAGGCTATCAGTCTTTGGGGAGAAGGCGCGGTCGATCTGTTGTGTCAGATTTCCATCGGCCAACTGACGAAGAGCTGCTGCCAGCTGCTCGATTGCCGCGCGGTCTTCCTCTGCCTCACGTGCGGCCTGTTCCTGGCGCTGGCGTTCGGCAGTGCGCAGCCGGATCATTTCTTCAATGTCCTGCCAGACGACGATCAGCAGTGTTTCATCGTTTCGCTTCCAGGAAATGAGCGTGACCTGAACCTGGAAAAGGCTGCCGTCGCGGCGCTGTCCTTCCCATTCGAAGCGGGAAAATCCTTCCTTCATGGCCTGACCGATATGCACGCTTGCCTTCTGGTCGGAGCGTTCTCCGTCCGGCTGACGTTCCGGCGAAAAATCCGGAGGTGTCAGGCCATTGATCGTGTCGGCCGGCTGACGAAGGGCTTTCTGGAACGCGTCGTTGAAGGCGACGACCCTGCCTTCGCGCAGAACGCAGTAAGCATCCGGCGAGCTCTCGAAAAGAAACGATGCAAGCTCACGGCGAAAATCTTCTTTCGGGCGGGCAAAACCGAACATTGCAATATCTCCAACGACTATGTCGTCGGAATTATCATTAATAATTTAATCTCATATTAATTCAGCTCTATACTATTTCCACTATAAAACAGGATTTCCAGCTGCAGCCTGCGGGTCTCGCAGGTCTTCTCTTGTAAGCGTCATCTTCGGCTATTGTGCCTAAGCGGCCTTCTGCTTTTGCGAAATGACATCCTCGGCGTAGGCGCGCGCCTCGGCATCGGCGGCCAAGATGGCATCGATCGTGTCAGCTGACCTGCCTTCATTCATTTTCTCCATCACCGTCTCGACGGTATCGGCCATATGCAGAAAGCCGATCTTTCCGTCGACGAAGGCGTGGAAGGCTGTTTCTTCCGCCGCGTTCAGCACCGCACCTTGCACACCGCCGCGCTCCAGCGCCAGACGTGCGAGCCTGATCGAGGGAAAGCGTTCCTCGTCGGGCGCTTCGAAATCAAGCCGTGCCAGCTTGGCGAAATCGAGCCGCTCGACATCGAGCGTGCCGCGGCTGGGATAGGTCAGCGCATAGCCAATCGCCGTGCGCATATCCGGGCAACCAAGCTGGGCGATGACCGATCCGTCGGTATAGGCCACCATGGAGTGGATGATGGATTGCGGGTGGACGATCACCTCGATCTGCGATGGTTCAAGATCGAAGAGATACTTTGCCTCGATCATTTCCAACGCCTTGTTGAACATCGAGGCGCTGCCGATGGAGACTTTCAAGCCCATGGACCAGTTGGGGTGGGCACGGGCGATCTCGGCGGTGACGCCGTCCATCTGTTCGCGGCTCCAGGTGCGAAAGGGGCCGCCGGATGCAGTGAGAACGATGCGCTCGACCTTGTCGCGGTTGTGGGGCTCTAGGCACTGGAAGATGGCGCTGTGTTCGCTATCGACCGGGATCAGCGTGCCGCCGCCCTCGCGCATGGTGGAGATGAAGACGTCGCCACCGGTGACGAGGCACTCCTTGTTGGCGAGCGCGATATTGGCGCCGCGACGCGCGGCCGTCAGCGTCGGCTCGAGCCCGGGCGTGCCGGCAATCGCCGCCATCACCCAATCAGCCTCCAGGCTTGCAGCTTCCTGCAAGCCGCTTTTGCCAGAGGCGACGGTAATGCCGCTTCCGGAAAGTGCATCCTTCAACTCGGCATATTTCTCGTCGTCGGCGGTGACTGCCAGCGTCACGCCGAACTCGCGCGCCTGTTCAGCCAGCAACGCCACATTGCCTGCACCCGTAAGGCCTAGAACCTCGAAGCGGTCACGCCCACCGAGCTGGCGAATGACATCCAGCGTGTTCTTACCGATCGAGCCGGTGGCGCCAAGGACGGTGAGTTTTTCAGGCGGGTTGCTGCCCTTTTGGCGTGTCATATGAAATCCGGCTTTCGTGGAAACTCTCCCTCAAGGCTCTACAAGCGAAACAGGGGCAGAACAAGATCAAAGCCTGTCAGCAATTTTTCGCCACACTGCGTCCTTCTCCTCATCGATGACATCTGCGTGCGCCGCTTGCTAATGGCAGCGCGAGCATGCAGTTTGAGTGGCTGATGCGACGCGGTGCTGAAGTGCTGATACGGCATTGATAAATAGAGGATTTTCATGAAGCGATTTTTGATCTCGAGCGGCTGGATTTTTGTCATCACTCTTCTGCTGGTGCTCGTCTTCATCCCTTTCGATCCGCGCATTTCGCAGCGCGCGCAGGCCCTTCCGGGCGCGATCGTCGGATTCAACAAGGCGATCACCGATTTCGGCACCTTCCGCTGGATGCTCTACAGCACCGGGCTTTTTGCCATCCTCGCCTATATTGCCGGGCGCTTTCTGCTGGCGAGCCCCTATTCGGCAAGGATCGGGACGGCGATGCGGCTCTTTGCCTATTTCTTCCTGACCATCGGCAGTGCCAGCATCTTCGTGCATCTCCTGAAATTCCTCATCGGTCGCGGACGGCCTGAGCTTTATGGCGATATTGGCGCCTATAGCCTGACGCCGTTTACCGGCGACAATCTCTACGAGAGCTTCCCGTCCGGTCATTCGACGGCGGCGGGCGCGTTCTTCGGTGCCTTTGCCATGCTGATCCCGCGTTTTCGTTACGTCTTCATGGCGCTCGCGCTCGTCATCGGCATTTCGCGGGTGATCGTCGGCGCGCATTATCCAAGCGATGTGGCCGCTGGCCTTCTGCTCGGTATCTGGACGTCCATGCTCTTCGCCTTTATCTTCGCCCGCAAGGAATGGTTGTTCCGTTTGGTCAAGGGTTGGCCCTATCCGAAGAACAAGCCGCTTCCGCCTGCAGATCAGGCATGATGACACAGGATATTGCCATGCCAAGCGACCACCGCGACGATGTTCAGGCAATAGAGACCACGGTTGCCATCGTCGGCGGCGGGCCCGCCGGCATGATGCTCGGCCTGCTTCTGGCGCGCGCGGGCATCGACGTGACGGTCATCGAGAAGCATGGCGATTTCTTGCGCGATTTCCGCGGTGATACGATTCATCCCTCGACGATTGCGCTGATCGAACAACTCGGTTTTGCAGAGGAGTTTCTGGCGCTGCCGCACACCAAGGCGGAAAAGCTGCATGCGGAGATTGGCGGCGAGAAGCGCACCATCGCGGATTTTTCCTGGCTGCCGGTCAAAAACAAGTTCATCGCCTTTATGCCGCAATGGGACTTCCTCAATTTCCTGGCAGGCAAGGCCGGGCAGTTCGACAGTTTCCGTTTGCTGCACAACGCCGCTGTCAGCGATCTCATAGAGACGAAGGGGCGCGTCAGCGGCGTGGTCCTCTCCACCCCATCCGGTACACTCACCGTGAAGGCCGATCTGGTGGTCGGTGCCGATGGCCGCAATTCCACGGTGCGCGAAAAGGCCGGTCTCCATATCGAACGCTTCGGCGTACCGACCGAGGTTCTATGGATGCGGCTGTCGAAACAGCCAGGCGATCCTCACGAAACCATGGGTCATGCCGGTCCGCAGCAGGGCTTCGTGCTGATCGATCGCGGCGATTACTGGCAGTGCGGTTATGTGGTGCGCCGGGGCGTCTATGCGGAGATCAGCGAGAAAGGCATTGAGGCTTTTCGCAATAGGGTTGCCGAGGTCTGCCCGCTGCCTGCTGATCGACTGCAGGAGATCAAGAGCTTCGATGATGTCTATCTTCTCACCGTGCGTATCGACCGGCTGACGCAATGGTGGAAGCCGGGCCTCATCTGCATCGGTGATGCCGCCCACGCCATGTCGCCGATCGGCGGCGTCGGCGTCAATCTCGCCATTCAGGATGCGGTGGCGGCCGCCAATATTCTGGTGCCCGCCCTGCGTGACAGAGGAGTCATCTCCGACGACGATCTGACCGCCATCCAACAGCGCCGCACCTTTCCGACCAAAGCCACGCAGAAGCTGCAATTGATGATGCGCAGCAAGAACCGTAAGGATCACGAAGCGGCACCCAAGTCCAAAGGCCCGCCCGCCTTCGTTCGCGCTATCCTGCGCTTCCCACTTCTAGCCCATCTCGCTGGCCGTCTGATCGGGCTCGGCTTCAGGCGCGAGAAGATTACCTATTGAAGGGCTGAGACCTACTCGTCATCCATCTGATGTTCGGCATAGAGCCTGCGCAGTATCTGCGCCGTGCCGTTTGCGCCATCCAGATTGAGGGTGATCTCACCAGGCTCCGGTAGCGCCAATGCTGCACGAATCGCCTCGGCCATGGACTGCGGCGCGATGGCATGTTCTTCCAGCACCTGAGCAAGGCCGAGCTTTGCCAGCCGTGAGGCGCGGGCGCCTTGTTCGGTTTCGCCGCCTGCGGCAAAGGGGATGAGCAGCGAGCGGCATTTGGCTTGCAGAATGTCGCAGACGGTGTTGTAGCCGGCTTGCGAGATGGAGAGCTTCGCACCGGAGAGAAGGCTGGCGAAATCCTTGCGGAAGCGGAAGACGGAGATGGCGTCGCCGGCTTCAGCCGAGATCGCATCGAAATCCGCCTGCGGCATGTTCGGGCCGGTGATCAGGCACCATGTCTTCAGTTCCGGAATGTGTGGTGCGGCTGCGAGCGCTGCTTTCAGAAGCGCGCCGCCGACGGCACCGCCGCCTGCCGAGACCACCACGTCGAAGCGCTCCTGCGGCGGAGTCGGTTTGCTGGGTGCCACCAGGCCGGTATAGACAATGCGCTGGCGGATTTGTTCGGCCAGCGGAAAGGTTTCTTCCAGCCGCACGAAATTCGGATCGCCATGGACCAGCACAGTATCGAAGTGCTTCTTGACGAGATCGATCGTTTCTTCGTCACGACCGGGCTTGGCGCGTTCCTGCAGGATGTCGCGCAGCGAGGTCATGACCAGCGGGCGCTTGAGACTTTTCTCGATCGCCGCCAGCAGCGGCAAGAGTTCGAATCGCACTTGTCGACGGCCAAAGGGGAAGGCCTCGATGATGACGATATCCGGTTTTGCGCCGTGATAAGCACCGAGCAGCATGCTGGTGCGGTTATCCTTGAAGGCATCGTCCACCGGCGCGCCATTGGCATCGACAAGGCCGGAGAAATTGCCATCGGCAACGGCGACCGGCGGCAGTTCGACATGGCGAATGCCCTCACCGGGGAAGCCCGGCACCGGCGTTCCGCCCGTCACCATCGTCACGTCAAAGCCGTCTGCCACCAGCGCGTGAGCGACGCGGCTGGCGCGGGCAATATGTCCGATGCCGAGCAGATGCTGGACATAGAAGAAAACGCTGGGAGCCTTGCTGGCAGGGGCGGAGGCGATTGTCACGAGGTCTTCTCCCATTCCTGTTCGAAGAGATTTTTCAGGTCGGTGATGCTGGTGCGGTGATCGAAGGCGGTGCGCACGCGATGCTCAGCGGCAGCGCCCAGTCTTGATCTGAGCGCTGGATCGGAGATTGCGCGCTCCAGGGCTTTCGAGAACGCGGCTTCATTTTCCGGCTCGGTCAGCAGGCCGTTTTCGCCATCGACGAAGAATTCGGGAATGCCGGAGATGTTGGTGGACACGCAGGTTAGCGCCTGGCTTGAGGCTTCCACCAGGACGTTGGGCAGGCCATCGCGGTCGCCATCGGCGGTGATGCGGCAGGCAAGCGCGAAGAGATCGGCCTTGCGATAGTGCTCCAGCACCTGCTTCTGGTCCATCGCACCCGTCCAGGTGATCTTGTCGGCGATGCGCAACTGCTCGGCAAGCGCTTTCAGCGTCGCCAGCTCATCGCCGCCGCCAATATGGGTGAAGCGCCAGTGCAGTGACGCTGGCAGGGTGGCGAGCGCCTTCAGCAGAATGTCGATGCCCTTCTTCTTCACCGCGCGGCCAACACTGAGGATCTGCACCGGATCGGCGGGGTCCGAACCATCGCGTGGCGGGCGCATACCCTCCATCGGGGGGAAGCGTGTGAGGTCGAGGCCGTGATAGCTCAAATGGACCGTTGCTGGATTGGGCGAGAGGTCTTGCAGATGGCGATAACCGCTGGCGGTGCAGGTTACCGCCCAGCGGGCGCTGCCGAGCTTGTAGGAGAGATCGGCGTCCGTGGAGGTCCAGATGTCCTTGGCATGCGCCGAGATCGTCCAGGGAATGCCGGTGATCAGATGGGTGTAGGCGGCAACCGACGCTGGCGTGTGGATGAAGTGAACATGCAGCCAGCCGGCGTCCTGTGGCCATTCATGGGACAGCACTGCGGCTTGACCGAAACGACGGAAGCGGTTGCGAGAAAAGTCTTGGCCGAGATCGTGGAAGAACCGGCGCAACGCACTTCCGAAGCCGGGCTTATTCCGGCAGGCCCACAGCGCTTTCAGCACACGCAGTGGCTCCTCATGAAGGTATTCCGGCAGATAGCTGACGGGTGCGCGGATTTCGTCATGCACCGGATGGCGCTTCTTGTCGGTCGGGCGGCGCATCGACATGAGTTCGAGTGTCAAGCCAGCTTTTTCGAGGCCGAGCAATTCCTGCGCTATAAATGTTTCGGAGAGGCGCGGATAGCCTTTCAGCAGCACCACGATTTTCTTGTCTGCGGTCACGTCTTCGTGCCTTCTTTCATTTGCGGCAGCTCACGGCAAGCCGGGATGTTCGGCTCCACCGTTTTACACATCCCCTGCGGTCAGGCAGTCGCGGAGATTGCGCTCTGCGTATCATCCGGTTGCAGCCATTCGGCGACGCGGCGGGAAATGTTCTCAAGCCCGTCGAGCTTCAGGTTGCGGCCGTTGGCAGACGGTGGCGGGCGCTGCATCAGTGCCTTCAGCGCTTTCGCCATCAGTTCGGGGTTCTCCGCATCTTCCGGCGACAGCATGTCGAACAGGCCAAGCTCGGACGCGCGGCTGGCGCGAATCAACTGCTCCTCACGCGGCACGATGCGCGGCACGACAAGGGCTGGCTTGTCGAAGGAGAGGATTTCGCAGACAGTGTTATAGCCGCCCATCGACACGACAGCCTGAGCACCAGCAACCAGATCTTCCATGCGGTTGTCGAAGTCGATGATTTCCATCTGGGGAATATCGGCGACATTGGCCGCAAACTTCTGCCGCTGCTCGGTCGGCATGTAAGGCCCAAGCACCACCAATGCTTTCTGGGTCAGGCTGCGATCGAACTTGTAGGCGCGGATCACGTCGTCGATCAGTTCGCTGCCATCGCCGCCGCCGCCCGTGGTCACCAGGATATAGTCGCCCTCATGCCGGCTCGGGTTGTCGCCGCGGGTCTTGGACCGCTGCAGAAAGCCGACGAATTCGGTCTTCTCGTGGACGCCGGGTGGGACAGCGAGACCTGCCAGAGGGTCGTGGAAGTCCGGCGGGCCGTAGACCCAGACATGGTCGTAGAAGCGTTCGATCTTGTTCAGCACGTCGTTGCGCTTCCACTCGGCTTCAAGCAGTTGCGGCGCATCCATGACGTCGCGCAAGCCGATGACCAGCTTCGTGCCGCGCGATTTCAGATAGGTGAGGGTTTCCTCCACTTCGCCCCGTAGACCCATCGGCTCCTTGTCGACGATGAAGATGTCCGGCTGGAAGCTTTCGGCGGTGTGGTAGATGATCGAGCGGCGCATCTTCAGCGTTTCCTGAAGATCGATATGCTGGTCGAGCGAGGTGTATTCGCCGTTTCTGAGCTTGATCACACTCGGGATTTTTACAAAGTCGACGCGGGCGCGATAATCGAAGGCGCCTGCAATGGTTGCTCCTGAGATGATCAGGACATTCAGGCCGCGATAATCCTCCACCAGCGCATGGGCAATGGTGCGGCATCGACGCAAATGTCCAAGCCCGAAAGAATCGTGGCTGTACATCAGAATGCGTGCATCGTTTAAACGAACTGTCACGAGCAGAACCTCTTCTTACCGCTAAAGCGTGCGGCGCGTGTCTTTATGCGGAAGGCGCCGAAGCGCCTCGTCTTGTCACATGCCCTGATCGGAAAACCGCAAAACATGCTGGCAGCAAATCCGGTCATTTAAACGGATCTGCTGCATCACGTAGTCCATCGCCAAGGAAATTAAAGGCGAGCACGACCAGAACGACCGGAAGGATCGGGATCAAAAGCCAGGGATAAAGCGCAATCACGCTGACGCTTCTCGCTTCCGTGAGCAGAATGCCCCAACTTGTGATCGGCGGACGCAGGCCGAGCCCCAAGAAGCTGAGCGCCGTTTCGCCCAGAATCATGCCTGGAATGGTGAGTGTCGCCGACGCGATCAGGTGTGACATGAAGCCGGGGATCAGATGCCGTCCGATGATGCGGCTGGTGCTGGCTCCCATCAACTGGGCAGAGAGCACGTAATCCTCCTCGCGTAGCGCCAAAAGCTTGGAGCGCACGGCGCGCGCGAGCCCCGTCCAGTCCAATAGACCGAGGATGACGGTAATGCCCAGATAGACGAGGATCGGGCTCCAGGTTACCGGCATGATCGCGGCAAGCGCCAGCCACAGCGGAATGCTGGGGATCGATTGCAATACCTCGATGATGCGCTGGACGATCAGATCGAAGACGCCGCCGCGATAGCCTGCAAGACCGCCGATCACGATGCCGAGAACGAAGCTCATGGCCACACCGAAGAGGCCGATGGTGAGCGAAATGCGTGCGCCATAGATGATGCGCGAAAGCACGTCGCGGCCAAGACGGTCGGTGCCGAGCAAGAACATCTGGCCGTCTTTCGCCGGGCAGACGAGGTGGACGTTGGAATCGAACAGTCCCCAGAAGCGGTAGCTGTCACCTCGGCAGAAGAAGCGAATCTTCTGCACGTCCGTCGGTACGTCAGTGTAGACGCGGCGCAGATTGTCCATGTCGAGGCTCATGGTGCGGCCATAGACGAAGGGGCCGACAAATTTGCCGTCATGGAAGAGATGGATGCTCTGCGGCGGGGCGTAGATGTTTTCCACGTCGCGGGTGTGGAGATTATACGGTGCTAGAAACTCGCATATGAAGATCGAGAGATAAAGCACCAGCAGGAAGATGCCGGAGTAGAGCGCAAGCTTGTGCTGCCGGAACTGCCACCACATCAGCTTCCATTGCGATGCGCGACCCACCATGGCAAGCGCGCTGGTAGCGGGCTCGACCAGATAGGGATCGAAGGGCGCTGTGGAGACGTAGTGCGGCAAGGGCTCGCCGGGCTTCGGAATCGATGAAGTCATTTGACGCTCCCACCTCCCAATCGAATGCGAGGATCGAGAATGGCGAGCGCAATATCGGAAACGAGGACGCCAATGACGGTCAGGAAGGCGAGGAACATCAGGAAGGAGCCGGCCAGATACATGTCTTGGCTTTGCAGCGCGCGGATCAGCATCGGGCCGGTGGTTTCCAGCGACAGGACGACCGCGGTGATTTCAGCACCCGAAATAATGGCGGGCAGGATCGAGCCGATATCGGAAATGAAGAAGTTCAGCGCCATGCGCAACGGGTACTTGGTCAGTACCTTGAAGGGGTGAAGCCCCTTGGCGCGCGCCGTCACCACATATTGCTTCTGCAATTCATCCAATAGGTTGGCGCGCAGGCGTCTGATCATGCCCGCCGTTCCGGCCGTGCTGATGATCAGGACCGGGATCCACAGATGCTCGAGGATCGACTTGAACTTGTCCCAGCTCATCGGCTGATTCAGATACTCGCGGTCCATCAGGTGGCCGATGGACGTGCCGAACCAGATATTGGCGAAATACATCAGGATCAGCGCCAGCATGAAGTTGGGAATGGCAATGCCAAGCAGGCCGAAAAAGGTCAGGCCGTAATCGCCCCAGCTGTATTTGTGAGTGGCAGAGTAGATGCCGATCGGGAAGGCGACGAGCCAGGTCACGATGATGGTGACGAAGGAGACCAGAACCGTCAGCCACAGACGTTCGCCAACTACTTCGCTGACGGGAAGCTGGTACTCGAAGGAATAGCCGAAATCGCCGACCAGCATGCCGGTCGCCCACTTGAAGTAGCGCACGGGGGCAGGCTGGTCGAAACCGTAGCGCGTGCGCAGTTCCTCGATTTCCGCCATGTTGGCAGTCTCGCCCATGGCGCGCATTTCGGCGACGTAGCTTTCGAAATAGTCGCCTGGCGGCAGTTCGATGATGGTGAAGACCAGCATCGAGATCAGGATCAATGTCGGGATCATGACGAGAATGCGCCCGATAATATATCTGAGCATGTCAGGCGCTCCCGTCGTACCAGAACGTATCTGGCATGTAGATGCCGAGATAAGCGGTCGGCTCGAAGCCAAATAGCGCTTTCTCCGGCACGTTCTTCAGTCGGGCTCTATGAACGATCGGCTGCAGCGCGCCGTTCACCGTGCCGATGGAGAAGACTTGCTGAGTGTATATCGACAGCATTTCCAGCCAGATCTCCTTGCGCTCCTGCGCGGTGACGCTGCGGCGCCATTTCTTGAGGAGATCGAGCAGTTGCACGGCTTCCGGCAGATCCGGCGGTTTGCCTTCACGCCCGCCGGAGAGGTAATGGATACCCCAGACCGGCCATTGCAGCTGATCGTCGCCGGTGGGTGCGAGACCCGATGGCAGCATGTCGGCGTTGGGAATGGCGTTATCCATGCCGAACCAGACCGACATCATCACCTCGCCGCCCATGGCACGCTTGCGGAACACGTCGCGCTGTGTCGGGCGGCTGGAGAGGGAGATACCGATCTTACGCCAGTGATCGGTGATCAGTTCCAGCACGTCGGTTTCGAGCGTGCTTTCGCCAGCGGTCTCGACGATCACGTGCGCGGGCCTGCCATCTGGCAGAAGGCGAATGCCGCGATCGTTGCGCTCCGTCAGGCCAACCTCGTCCAGAAGCCGATTGGCAAGTTCGGGATCGAATTGCGCCCAGGCGGTAGCGAATTCCGGCCGGAAGAGCGGGCTTTCCGGCAGCACGGTATCGGCGCTTTCCTTGGCGAGGCCGTAGAAGCAGACCATGTTGATCTCGTGCCGGTTGATCGCCACCGAGAGCGCACGGCGCATGCGCACATCGCGAAACAGTGTGCGCCAGGTGTCGTCTGCACAGTTGAGGTTTGGCAGCAGACAGACGCGCGAACCCTGGCTTCGCTTCCACAAATTGACCTTCAACGGATAACGCGCTTCGGCGTCTTTCAAGAAGGTGTAGTCGTTGAAATCGAGGTTCATGAACTGCAGGTCGCTGTCACCAGACGCGGTCTTTGCCGCGATGATTTCCGACGATGTGACGTTCAGCAGATAGCGGTCGATGTAAGGAAGCTGGCGACCATTCTCATCGACGCGGTGATAGTAGGGATTGCGCTCGAAGATGAACTGTTCGGCAGGCGGTGCGGTGATAACGCGCCAGGCGTCGAGCGTAGGAAGATCGGGATTTTCCGGACGGAGCTGTCGCGACATCTTGACGTGCAGGCTGCTCCAGTCGTCCACCTTGTTCTTCTTCATCAGCTTGGCGAGCTTTTCCGGCGTCTGATATTTGACGTGGAACTGCTTCATATAGGCGGCGGGAAGGAACAGACGTGCGGGCGACGCACCGGCAAGTTTGGCCAGAAAATCTGGATTCGGCCCGTCCCAGGTGTAGCGCACCGTCAACGGATCGAGAACCTCGATCGAAGGTGGCTTCTTGTTGACCAGAAGCTCGATGGGTGGGCCGCCCTTGTGGATTTCCAGATTGAGCGCCACGTCTTCCCAGAAGTAGCGGAAATCTTCGGCGGTAAAATCGCTGCCATCCGACCACTTGTGGCCCTCGCGCAGTTTCAGTGTGAAGACGCGCTCCTCATCCACGGTGTAGGATTCGAGGATGTCGGGAACGAAGTTCAGCTTTTCGTCATAGCCTACGAGGCGGGCGTAACTGTCGATCGGCATCAGCCGGATGTCGCGCTGGCCGCCAATCAGCATGCGGATATTGCCGCCATGCTGACCTGTCTCGCGGCCCATGGCTTTCAGATCGATGACGCGGGGGTTTTTCGGCAGGCGCTGATCGAGCGGCGGCAACTCGCCCTTGTCGAGCTTCTCCTTGAAGAAATCGGCGTCGATATAGTTGGCGGCGGAGGCTTTCCATGGAACGAAAACGGAGGCGAGCAGGGCAAGGGTGGTGCGGCGCGTAATCAAGACCGTAGCTCCCGAACATCCGCATTGGCATTGGCAAGCACGAGATGCCCCCCGCCAAGATCGGCCGTTATCATCTGTCCGTTGTCTTCGTCTCGAAACTGCTTGCCCCAGTCGAACTTGCCGGTGGCACTGATCTTGCCGATCGTCTTGAAATCCAGTGGCCGGTCGAGATCGGGGAAGGGAACGGCGGCGAGAAGCGACTTTGTGTAGGGATGAACCGGATTGCGCATTAGCGTCTCGCGTGGCGCAAGCTCAACGATCTTGCCCTCGCACATCACCGCGACGCGGTCGGCCATATAATCGACGACCGCCAGATTGTGCGAGATGAAGAGATAGGTGAGCCCGAGATCCTTCTGCAAATCCTTGAGCAGATTGAGGATCTGCGCCTGTACCGAAACGTCCAGCGCGGAGACGGGCTCGTCGCAGATCAAGAGTTCCGGCCCCAGCATCAGCGCGCGCGCAATTCCGATGCGCTGGCGCTGACCGCCTGAGAAGCTGTGCGGATATCGGTTCAGCGCGTTATCGCCAAGGCCAATGGCGCGCAGCAAATTCTTGACGCGCTCCTGCCGGTATTTCGAGTCGCCACGCCCGTGGATTTCCAAGGGTTCGCTGAGGATATTGCCGACCGTCATGCGTGGCGACAGCGAGGAGACCGGGTCCTGAAACACCATCTGGATGCGGGTGCGCAGCTCACGCAGATCGCCATCTACGGCATTCAGCACGTCGATGTCGCCGTTCTTGCTATGGAAGGTGATCGAGCCTTCTTCAGGCTTTACCGCGCGCATCAGGATCTTGCTGACGGTGGTCTTGCCGCTGCCGCTTTCGCCGACAAGGCCCAGACATTCGCCGCGCATGATATCGAAGCTGACGCCATCCACCGCCTTGGTGCTGTTCGCATTGCCGGCGGTAAACCATGTGGACTTGCGGGTGGTGTAGGTCTTGGAGATATCCTTAACGCTGAGAATGACGCCCGGCGCCTTGTCGACGCTGTCGGTTTTTTTGCCGATCAGGCTTTCCTTGTCGAGGGTGACATCGCGTAGCGCTTTAAGCCTTTCGCCGGGCTTCATATCGAAATGTGGGACAGCCGCCATCAGGCCTTTCAGATAGGGATGCGAGGGTGCGCGGAAGATGTCGTCTACCGTGCCCGCTTCCATGATTTCGCCTTGATAGATGACGGCGACCTCATCGGCGATGTTGGCGACGACGCCAAGATCGTGGGTGATGAGCAGCATGCTCATATTGAGCCGGCTCTGAAGGTCACGCAGAAGCTTGAGAATCTGCGCCTGGATCGTCACATCGAGTGCCGTGGTCGGCTCGTCGGCGATCAACAACGCCGGGCGGCAGATCAGCGCCATGGCGATCATGGCGCGCTGGCGCATGCCGCCGGAAAGCTCGAAAGGATACATCTGACAGATCTTGGCGGGGTTGGAAAAGCCGACGAGATCAAGCGTTTCCTCCATCTTTTCCTGCCGCTCCTTCGGTGTCAGAACCGAATGGATGCGCAGCGCCTCGTCGATCTGGTTGCCGACGGTGTGGAGAGGCGAAAAAGAGGTCATCGGCTCCTGGAAGATCAGGCCGATGCGGTTGCCGCGAATGGCGCGCATCGGCTTGCCGTCCTGCTCCAGTTGGAGGAGGTCGATGGGACGATCGTCTGGTCTCGAAGGGTCGGAAAAAAGAACGCGACCTCTGACGTGGGCCGTGCGCGGCTGGATTCCCATGATCGTCTGGCCGATGACTGATTTACCGGAGCCGGATTCGCCGACGAGCGCGGTGACCTTTCCTGGCAGGATGCGCAGGCTTGCGCCCCGGACCGCTTCGATCTTTCCGCCCATAATGGAAAAAGAGACCTGCAGATTTTCAATGCGAAGCAAATCTGCGCCTGCAGTCATGCCATAGGTTCCCTTGCCGTCTTGTTGTTTGCCTGTGGCATTATCACGCGGCCCTTATATTCACGTTATCGCACAGTATAAGCTCTGTCCATGCTCTTGAAACCGTGAAAAATTTCCGGCTTTCTGCATGGTCTCGGGCTCTTGGGAAACGTCTATTCCGAAGATATGTCGGGGTTATTAAGCTCAGGAGCGAACATGTCGGACAAAGCCATTTTTGATGCAACGCTTGCAGACATCAGGCGGTTGCTGGCGGAAAAAGATTTCGCTGCGGCAGAAGATCGACTCCTCGAGCTATCGAATGCGCACGACCAGCATCTGATGGGGGAGGTGACAGCACTCGGCCTGCCGCGCCGCCTGCATTCGGCCTATCTCAGGCTAGCAAAGGCCAAGGGAGATGCGGTTGCCAAAGCCGGCTACCAATATCTTCTCGTGCCGCCGCCCGAAGTCTTTGCGCCCTATGGCCGCTTCTCTGCGGATGAGAGACGAGCGATTGCACAGAAGAACCGTGAAGCGGTGCCACCGAAGATCCACCAGATCTGGATCGGCAACAAACCAGTGCCACCCTCGACCGATGCCTGGCGCAGACATGCGCAGGCGAATGGTTATGCCTATCGGCTGTGGCGGGAGGCCGATCTGGAGGCACAAGGCATAGATGCCGATCCGATCTTCAGGCGGATGCGGGAAGATGGAGATTTCCCCGGTGCTGTGGATGTGGCGCGCTATTTCATCCTGTCGCGCATTGGTGGCATCTATCTCGACTGTGATTTTTATCCGGCCCGCTACGACATCAGCTTTGGCGATATCCTCCCCATGGTGGGGCTCACCGCCTTTGCCGAGGAAACGCCGCGCATGACGGGGAAGGGAAGCGTGCTACTCGCCAATTCCTTTATCGCCACACCGCCCGGCCATCCCGTCTTCGAGCGCATCTTGGAGGCGCTGCCTGAGATTGCCGAGCGCCTGCCGCGTGCGCCCGCATGGTGGGGCACGGGTCCGCTGATCTTTAGCGTGGTGGCTCGTGCGGGATCGGTGACGCTGGCGGGGGCCGATTTCGTTGCGGCGGTGCTGGCAGACCGGGCGGATTTCAGTGCAGTGGAAGAGGCGCGTGCCGAAGCCAGCGCCAAGGGCGATGGGCTGCTGATCGCGTGGAAATCATGGTGAAGGTTGAGGGAGTTCTGCCGATGCGATCTCGCGGTCCTCGGCAGCCTTCGCGGCGGCTGCCATCTGGTGCTTGCGCTTCTCGTCTTCCGCGCGCTTCAGCTTGCCTTGATCGTAATGCCATTTGATCGAATAATACATGCCGATGCCGACGACGAGCAGCTTCAGCGGCAACATTACAATCGGAAAATACTCGAACCATTCCATCTTCGTCACACTTTCCAAACAGAGCCTGCAGCATCGGCGATGCGGAAACGCAAAACCAAAACGTCCTTTGTGCGCCCAACAGGACGCAAGGCGCTTTAGTGGCTCTTCGTTCGTGTGCTTACGCCTGAGTAGTCCGACTTGATACTCGACATATTGTCGCGCCATGTCAGGCCGTCGAAGCGGCCTTTTCGACCAGCGATCCGGCGCTGCGCCAACGGCAGCCAGGATGATTGGCGGTCAGTGCGAATAGGCGGTCGAGAAAAGCCCATGCCGCCTCATCATGATCGAGATGGTGGGTAAGGACGCCAGTGGTTCTTGCCTCTTGCTCTGCTACCACAATGCGCTCGGCGGTTTCGGCAAAGAGCAGATCGTGGTCCTTGCCGCCTCTCGTTCCCCGCCAGTCGATAATGTCGACATGGGTGTTCAAGAGGTGAATGGGCGCTGCCTTTTCAGGTCCATAAACCGATAGCGCCTGATAGCCGAGCGATGGTAGAGCGTCGACGATCTCCGGATCGATGCGGTTCCACGGCGGCACCAGCATCGGCACGAAGCGGCCCGGATAGAGGTTCTGCAGCTTTTCAAATCCGCTTTGCAGCTCTGCGAGCACGGTATCTTTCGGGCGATGTAAGCCAAGCTCTCGCTTCTTCTCGTTCGGCCCGGCATGGTTTCGATGCGCCCAGCCATGCACCGCGACGTCGATTTTTTCGGCGCTGTCCAGCCGACGTGCCAAGGCATCACCGGTCGGCTTGGGAATGACGGCCAGCGTCATCGGCACGGCATAGCGATCGGAGAGCGTCAGCAGTTGATCGAGCGCCGATGTCGGTTCCGTCGCGTCGTCGTCTCGCAGCCAGAGGTCGGCGGCAACGCCGCGATGGGCGAAGCTGTCGAGCGTTTCCAGAAGTTTCTTTTCCGTCATGGTTCGTACCCTCTGGCGTCTTGCAAAATCCGGTCGAGCGTCGACGCTGCGTTCTGCAAGGAGCGCTCCTGACTGACGAATGCTCTCGCGCTTTGCGCCATGGACTGTCTCTTTTCCTGATCGGTCAGCAGCTTTTCTATGGCATTCGCATAGCTCTGCGTATTCCCCGGCTCCGTCAGAATGCCGGTCTTTCCATCGATCACCACTTCCGGCACGCCGGCAATCCGCTCGGCGATGACCGGCAGGCCTGCGGCTTGTGCCTCCAGATAGGCAAGTCCGTAGGCTTCGCCATGGCCGGGCCAGAGATAGAGCGAGGCATGCGACAGGATGTCTGCGATCTCATGAGGGGTCTTCTCGCCATGCCAGGCGAGGCGATGCGGTGAGATGTCTTTGAAGATCTTTTGGACAGTATCGCGCTCCGGCCCGTCGCCAATGATGGCCAGCGTCCAGTCGAGATTGGGGGAAAGGCGATTCAACGCAGCCGCCAAGGCTTCATAGCTGCTGAGCTTGTCGCCAGGACGCATCATCGCGACAGTTGCCATGCGGCTCGCTTGCGGGGCAGGGTCCAGCGCGCAGAACAGGGACGTGTCCAGAAAGGGCGGCAGCATCTGTGTGCGCATCGCAGGATTGGCCTTCATAAGGCCGTCTCGGTCGCGATGGGTGAAGCAGATGTTGACGGCAGCAGAGCTTAGATCGTCCAGAAGCCGGGCCTGGATCTGAGCCCAGCCGGTGGCATTGCGTTTCGGGGAGTAAGAGGCTTCCGCTGTCACATAGGGCACGGCGAATGAGCGGCTGAGCTCAGGTCCCAAAAGGTCGAGCGCCTTGTAATAGGGGTGATAGCAGAACCAGAGATCGGGCGGGCTCGTTTCCTGCCAGAGCGTCGATATGCGCTGCCGTTCCTGCTCCGCGTCCCGCGCCAGCGCTTCTGCCTCTTCGCCATCCGGCTGGCGCAGGAAGGATCGCAGTTCCGACACCACCTCGACCTCGTAGCCGGCAAGCTGCATCGCCTGCATCAACAGCCGCGCCATCAGCCTGTCGCCGGAGGGGACCGGATGGTTTGGAGACTTCATCGGGCAGTAGAACGCGATCTTCATGGCTGCAGTCATGCGTTTTCAGCCGCGTCTTCGTCAACTGTATTTTAGACCGTCGCAGCCTTGACACCATGGGTCTTCTTGCCCAACTGAAAGGCCAAGTTTTCCTCGCGCGCAGGACGCAAAACGCTTTGACCTCTTCTCCAAATGCACAGCGACTTCTCGACCTCATTCAATCGAAAGAGGCGCGGGCGGGTGTCATCGGCCTTGGCTATGTGGGCCTGCCGCTTGCCATGACGATCGCCACATCCGGCTTCAAGGTGACAGGTTTCGATATCGATCCGGGCAAGATCAAGGCCGTCGAAGCGCGCAAGAGCTATATCGAGGCCGTGCCGGATGAGATTTTGGCGGGTACCTGCGAGAACGGCACGTTCGAAGCCACCAGCGATTTTTCCAAGCTCGGCGAATGCGATGTGATTGCCATTTGCGTTCCCACCCCGCTGACGAAATATCGCGATCCCGATCTCTCCTATGTGGAGAACACCTGCCGCGAGATTGCCGAGACGCTGCGTCCCGGCCAGCTTGTTGTGCTGGAATCGACCACCTATCCCGGGACGACAGATGGCATCGTCAAGACGATCCTGGAAAAGACCGGGCTAAAGTCGGCTCAGGATTTCTTCCTCGGCTTTTCCCCGGAGCGCGAAGACCCCGGCAACCGCGACTTCCACACCTCCACCATTCCGAAGGTCGTGGCCGGTGACGGACCGGATGCTGCTGAGCTGATGACGGCCTTCTACGGCTCCGTGGTCAAGACCGTCATCCCGGTCTCTACTACAGCGACGGCAGAAGCGGTGAAGATCACCGAGAACGTCTTTCGCGCGGTCAATATCGCGCTCGTCAACGAGTTGAAGGTCGTCTACGAGGCGATGGGTATCGACATCTGGGAAGTGGTGGATGCGGCCAAGACCAAGCCCTTCGGCTACATGCCCTTCTATCCAGGGCCCGGCCTTGGCGGCCACTGCATTCCGATCGATCCGTTCTATCTGACGTGGAAGTCGAAGGAATACGAACTGCCCACCCGCTTCATCGAACTCGCAGGCCAGATCAACACGGCCATGCCGCGCCATGTCGTCGGGCGACTGGCGGAAGCGCTGGACGTGCATCAGGGCAAGGCGCTCAGCCGTTCGAAGGTGCTAGTTCTGGGGCTGGCGTACAAAAAGAACGTACCGGACATTCGCGAAAGCCCGTCCTTGAAACTGATCGAGCTCATACTCGAGCGCGGCGGCGATGTTGCCTTCCATGACCCTTACGTGGCGGAAATCCCGAAGACCCGCGAATATAGCGATCTGATGGGCATGAAGTCTGCAGATTGGACCAAGGACAGCATTGGCGGTTTCGACGCGGTGCTGGTCGCCACCGACCATGACAACGTCGATTACCAGCAGCTTGCCGGCTGGTCGCCGCTGATCATCGATACGCGCAACGCTTTTGCCCGTCGCGGCATCAGCGCCAGCCACATTATCAAAGCCTGATTGGAAACCCTTCTCCCATGAGCAGACTGGACAGTTTCATCCGCCGCCTCAGCGCCCAGCGCGATATCTTGAACCATGTGCATGGCGATCTCGATCTGCCGGCTGACGGTCCGATCATGGAAATCGGCCTTGGCAATGGGCGCACCTTCAACCATCTGCGCGAGCTGTTTGCCGATCGCCGCATCGTCGCCTTCGACCGGGCCATGGGCGCACACGCATCTTCCGTGCCGGAAGAGGGCAATCTGGTTCTCGGCGAAATCGACCAGACGGCGAAAGACTGGGTCGGCATCGGGGCGGCACTTGTGCATGCCGATATCGGCACCGGTTACGACGAGAAGGATGCGGTGACGCTCACGTGGCTGCCGCAAATCGTGTCTGGCATGCTGGCCAAGGGCGGTATCGCGGTGAGCGGACTGCCATTGAAGGAACCTAGCCTCGATCCACTGCCGGTGCCTGACACCGTGCCGACGGATCGTTACTTCCTGTACCGGAAGATCTAGCGCGCCACCCTATCTCAGATGCGCAAGCGCTATCGCCTCGGCTACCTGCGCGTGGCCTGACGAGAGCTTGCTGGTGGCCACGCGAATATGGGCACTCGGCAGGATGGAGAATTTATTGCCGGGTACAACGGCGATGTTCCTGGCCGCAAGGGTCACCATCGCGAAGGGCTCGGATTCTACCGGCACCCAGAGACACATGCCGCTGCCGGGCATGGTTTCGACGCCCCGTTCCAGCAGTTCACGCGCCAGCGCATCGCGCCGTTCCTGATAGGTCGCGCGCGCTCTCGCGACGATCCGGGACGTTTCCTCGTCCCTGATCAGCCAGGCAACAGCCGCTTGCAGCACGCGGCTGGTCCATCCCGCGCTGAAGGCACGGTAGGATTGGATCTGTTCGACAATAGGGGCAGAACCCGAAAGCACCGCCAGTCGTAAGTCGGGACCCAAGGTCTTCGAAAAGGAGACGATGCGCACGGTTCGGTCCGGGAAGCGCTTGCCAAGAGAGACCGGTCTCTCCGCCGAAATATCTGCCAGGCCGTCATCTTCGATGATCAGCGTATCGGTTTCGGCAAGAACATCTCCAAGCGCCTGCATCCTTTTCGGGGTTACGGTCTGTCCCGTGACCGAGTGCAGCCGGGGCTGGAAGAGAAAGGCTGCGGGTCGCTCGGCGAGTGCCTGCCTCAAGGATGCGGGCAGGGGGCCTTCGCGATCCGACAGGATGGGCACGATCTTCACGCCGAGATCTTCGAGAATATCCAGAAGCCGCATGGCGGTGGGATGTTCGACGGCAACGACCGATCCCGGCCGTACGAGCGCACGCAGCGTGGTATAGACACCGTTATAACCGCCGTTGATCGCGAGAAAGGCTTCGGGCTCGTAAGGCCAGTCTTCCGCTATCGCGTCTCGCAGTTCGGGAACGATCCGGCTGCGGGCGTAACTGTTCAGGTCGCCGACCGAAGTGGCGTAGACCATTGCCTTCTCGAGCGGCGGCAGCAACGCCTGATCCGGTACCGCCATCGAGAGATCGAGAACATTGGCGCCATAGTGACCGGCGCTCGCCAGACGCTCCGGCTTTGCGACGAAGCGTTCCGCACAGACCCACGTTCCATTGCGTCCACGACCGCTGATGATCTTCTGCTGGCGTAGCTCGCTCCAGGCTTCGGATATGGTCGCGGGACTGACGCCGAGTTCGTAGGCCAGATCGCGCATGGCGGGCAGGCGCGTGCCGACCGGCAAAACGCCAGCCCGCACGAGTGCGCTCGTTTCCAGTGCGATGCCCCGGATCGTCTTATCGGTTATTCTGTCGGCGAGCCAGCGGGCCTCGCAAATATCGCTCACGTGGAACTCTCACTTTAAATGTTCAATAACGTAATAACATTTGTGCGCTTACGAGTGTACATTTATTCTTTCGGCATTGGAAAATAAATGAGACCTAAATCATGCCGTTGAAACTTCGCCTGGCTCTTCGCGACTGGGACTATATGACGCCGCTTGTTCTGGGAGACGTTTCGTCTCCGAGGCTTCAGATCGAGGTCGATCGCGTCGGTACGCTTGTTGCCAATGTCGCCGAAGACGATGCGCATGACGCTGCCGAAACCTCTTTCAGCCGCTATGCGCAGATGCGCCATGATGGCGATGAGCGCGTCATCGGTATGCCAAACTTCATCATGCGCGGTTTTCGTCATCGCTGCATTATCACCACCAAGGATAGCCCGATCCGCACGCTTGCCGATCTTGCCGGCAAGAAGATCGGTGTGACTGGCTGGCGCGATTCCGGCAATACCTGGACCCGTGCGGCGTGCCGTCGCGAGGGCGTGGGCGTGGAAGACGCCATGTGGTATGCTGGTCGTCTGACGGACGCCCATCCCATCACCGACCGTCTGGATGGTTTCGGACGTCCGGGCCGGATCGAGGCGGCACCTGGCGAACGCCCGATGGTGGATCTGTTGAAAGAGGGCGGGCTGGATGCTGTCTTCACACCCTTCATGCCCAAGGGTTTCTTCGATCAGGACTCGCCGTTCCGTCAGGTTCTGCCGGATTACCGGGCGTCCGAAGTCGCCTATTTCAACGATGTCGGCTACGTGCCTGGCATGCATCTGATCGGTTTCAAGGCGCAGTTCGTGCGCGACAATCCGTGGGTTATGGACGAGCTCAGCGCGCTCATCGATGCCTCACAGCGCATGTGGCTGGAAAAGCGAGAGAAATATGCCGATACCACGCCCTGGATGATCGATGAGTTGCGCCGTTGCGCCGCAGATCTGCCGCCGAACTGGAATGTCAGCGGCTTGAAGGAGAACGACGCCATGATCTCCGATTTCGCTCAAGAGCTTCACGCTCAAGGCATTCTGCCGCGCCTCTTGACGCCCGCGGAGCTGTTTCCGCTGCAAGCCGGGGTCAACTGACGACGATAGTCAGGCCTTGGCACTTTCAATCGCTGCAAACAAAAAGGGGAATACCAAATGCATCCGAAACTCATTGCCTCCGCCGCGCTCGCCGGGCTTCTTCTCGCCGGAACCGCTTTTGCCGAAACGGCTGCCATTCCCAAGCAGAGCGTGAATGAGGAACTTCGCGCCCGGCTGCCGGAAAAAATTCGCTCCGAGGGCAAGATGATTTCCGTCAACAACGGATCCTTCCCTCCCTATGAAATCGTGACCGGCACCAAGATGGAAGGCGCAAGCGCCGACCTGACCGATGCGCTCGGCGAAGTGCTGGGGATCAAGATCGAACATGCGACCGTGGGTGGCCTGCCAGCGCTTCTGGCGGGCGTGAATTCCGGGCGCTATCAGTTTGCCTTCGGGCCTGTGGGTGATTTCAAGAGCCGCGAAGAATCGAATGATTTTGTCGATTGGGTGCAGGAATTCGTGGTCTTTGCCGTTCAGAAGGGCAATCCCAAGGGCATCGTTTCGCTCGACACGTCCTGCGGCCAGCGCATCGCCGTCATGGCCGGCGGCTCGGCGGAGCGCGTCATCCAGGCTCAGGCGGAAAAGTGTAAGACGGATGGCAAGGCGGCGATCGAGGTGCAGTCCTATACCGATCAGCCAAGCTCGATCCTTGCGGTTCGCTCCAAACGCGCCGATGCCTTCTTCTCCTCGCAGGCACCGCTGACCTATTTCGTTTCCCAGGCCAATGGCCAGCTGGAACTGACCGGAGTTGGCCAGAAGAACGGCTTTGACGATCTCTACCAAGGCGCAGTCGTTCCCAAGGGGTCGGAGCTAGGCCCGGTTCTTCTCGATGCTATCAAGGTTCTCATGGCCAACGGAACTTACGAAACGATCATGAAGAAGTGGGGTCTTGAGAACAATATCCTCAAGCAGCCGGGCATCAACCTCGGGGGCCAGTTGCCAAAATGACGAGCCCTGTTGAAACCAAAGTGCCACCCATGGGTGGCACCGACCTGCGGGATGTGGCGACTGCCCACACCCCGTTTCGCACGGGCCGTCTCGTGCTTTGGCTGGTCATTGCGCTCTTCGTCGTCAACTTCGCCTGGATCGTTGCCAACAACGAAAACTTCGGCTGGCCCGTCGTCGCCCACTACTTCTTCGATCCGGTCGTCATCAGCGGTCTGTATGTAAGCCTCGGGCTGACGGTCATCGCCATGATCCTCGGCACCATTCTCGGTCTGATCATCGCGATCGCCAGAATGTCGCAGGATGGGCTGGCAAGCTCCTTTGCCTCCCTGTTCATCTGGTTCTTCCGCGGCACGCCGCTGCTCGTCCAGCTGATCTTCTGGTACAACATGTCTACCCTGTTTCCGCAGCTTTCCATTTCGATCCCCTTCGGACCGACGCTTGCAAGCTGGGACACCAACTCCGTCATCACACCAATGACCGCGGCAATCGTCGGGCTGGCGCTCAACGAAGCGGCTTACATGGCGGAAATCATTCGCGGAGGCCTTCTCTCGGTCGATCGCGGGCAAGCGGAAACCGCAGAGGCTTTTGGCATGACCAAGGCGCGTGCGCTGTGGCGCATCATTATTCCGCAAGCCATGCGCTCCATCGTTCCGCCAACCGGCAACCAGCTGATCAGCATGATCAAGGCAACCTCGCTTGTCAGCGTCATTGCGATGGCAGACCTGCTATATTCGGTGCAGTCCATTTACAACCGGACTTTCGAGATCATTCCGATGCTTCTCGTAGCCGTCATCTGGTACCTGTTGATTACGTCGGTCCTCAATATCGGCCAAAGCTACATCGAAGCCTATTACGGTCGCAGCGACCGCCGCAATGCCGGCGTCGCCAAGCCTGCTCAGGACGTGGAGGCAAGCCATTGACCGCGATTGCAGACACAAAGCCTCTCGTGGAGGCGCGCAACGTTCACAAATCCTTCGATCATCTGGAGGTTTTGAAAGGCATCAACCTGGATGTGATGCCGGGTGAGGTCGTGGTCATTCTTGGGCCCTCGGGTTCCGGCAAATCCACCTTCCTGCGCTGCATCAACCATCTGGAGACGATCCAGCAGGGCGCGATTGCGGTGGACGGCGAACAGATCGGATACCGGGTGAAGAACAACCGGCTGGAGAAGCTCTCGGCCAACGGCATTGCGCGCCAACGCCGCAAGATCGGCATGGTGTTCCAGCAGTTCAACCTCTATCCGCATATGACGGTGTTGCAAAACATCATCGAAGCACCCGTCGGCGTTCATGGGGAGAGCCGCAAGAACGCGACCGAAAATGCCATGCGTCTTTTGGAGCGCGTCGGCCTGTCGGAAAAAGCCTCCGCCTATCCGCGTCAGCTCTCCGGTGGACAACAACAGCGTGTCGCGATCGCGCGTGCGCTCGCCATCAAGCCGAAGCTCATGCTGTTCGATGAGCCAACGTCCGCACTCGACCCAGAACTTGTCGGTGAAGTGCTTGCCACGATGAAGGATCTTGCAAGGCAGGGCCTGACGATGATCGTCGTCACGCACGAAATCGGCTTTGCCAAAGAGGCTGCGGATCGTGTGGTCTTTATGGATGGCGGACATATTGTGGAGATGGGCAAGCCGGAAGAGGTGATCGGCAATCCGCAACATCCACGCACGCAGGCCTTCCTCTCACGCTTCCTGTAAGCGTGCGATTTTTCCCCAACTTGGCGCCAGCCTCACGGCTGGCGTCCTTTTTCCAAGACCCCGGTGGACCCAATGCTGAACGACAATCACTATGCCCGCGTTTCCGATTTCGAGCCGATGGAGGCAGAGCTCAAGGCCACGCGCCAATATCTGCATGCCAACCCTGAGCTTTCGCTGGAAGAGGCCGAAACCGCCCGCTATGTGGCGGAGAAGCTTGAAGCTTGGGGCTACGAGGTGGCGCGCAATGTCGGCGGTCACGGCGTCGTGGCTCGTCTGAAAAACGGCACTGGAACCAAAAGCATCGGCATTCGCGCCGATATGGACGCGCTTCCGATCCTGGAGGAAACCGGACTACCCTATGCTAGCAAGACGCCCGGCAAGATGCATGCCTGTGGCCATGACGGGCACACGACCGTTCTGCTTGGTGCAGCGGAATATCTCGCTCGCACTCGCCGTTTCGATGGTACGGTGACCCTGATCTTCCAACCGGCGGAAGAGAATGGAAAGCCATCCGGCGCCCAGAAAATGATCGAGGATGGCCTTTTCGAGCGCTTCCCGATCGACGCGATCTTCGGCCTGCATAATCATCCTGGCGCACCGGAAGGCACGATTTTAACGCGCTCCGGGCCGATGATGGCATCATCCGATACGGTCAACATCACCATCAAGGGCAAGGGCGGCCATGCCTCGCGTCCTCACCTCACCATCGACCCCATCGTGGTTGCCTGCAACCTCGTCGTCTCGCTTCAGACGGTCGTTTCGCGCAACATCGATCCCACACAGACAGCCGTCGTCACCGTCGGCACCATCCATGCGGGAGAAGCGGTAAACGTCATCCCCGAATATGCAAAGCTGGCGCTGAGCGTGCGCTGCTTCGAGCCGAAGATCCGCGAACTTCTGGAGCGGCGCATCACCAAGCTCGCCCGATCCATGGCAGAGGCTTATGATGCTACAATCGAGGTTGATTACGAGCACGGCTACCCGGTGGTCGCCAACTCCGAGGCAGAGACGGACTTTGCGCGGCTCGTGGCGCAAGAGTTGATCGGCTCAGACAAGGTCGCTACCTGCCCGCTCATTCCCGGCAGCGAGGACTTTTCCTACTTCCTCGAAAAAAAACCAGGCAGCTTCCTGCGCTTGGGCAACGGTCTGGACTCCGCTATTCTGCACAGCCCCAAATATGATTTTGCCGATGGCAGCCTGACCGTGGGTGCGGCTCTGTGGGCGCGCCTGGCGGAACGATTTCTTGCGGAGTAATTGATGCAGAGCCCCGCCGGAGGACATTCGGCGGGGCAATGTGCCCTTGGGTGCCGGGGTGGATTTCTAAGCGCTGTTGATGGCGACATGGCTGGTTCGATCAGATGACGCAGGCACCGTGCCGCGTTCGTGTTACGACAAAAGGCCATAGCTTTCGTCTTCCGACAGCAGGAAGACCCGCATCTCGGAACTGCGCCCGCGAATGGGAATGGTGCGATTTCGAAGCGTATCGCGCTTGAGGCCCGACTGGACCATGACCGGTTCGGAAACGACCATGGCGGCCCCGAACTCCTTTGCCGCCGTCTCCAGGCGGCTTGCGACATTGACAGTATCGCCAATGGCCGTCAGCGTTTTTGCTGCGCCATAGCCCATGATGCCGACAACCGACGGACCGGCATGAATGCCGATCGCAACGCGCAGGCGCACGGCAAATTGCTGCTCCAGTTCCTCGTTCAGCTTCTCGACATTGCGCAGGATCAGACAGGCCGCTTTCAGCGCATCGGCCGAGGCAGTCTCTTGGTTGCCGTCGAGGCCGAAAAGCGCCATGGCGCCGTCGCCGATGAATTTGTCGATGCGCCCGCCTGCCTGCTCCACCGATTGACCGACCACGGTGAAATAGCGGTTCAGCAGAAACACCATGTCATAGGGCAGGCGCGCTTCGGAGAGCGAGGTGAAGTTTCTGAGATCGCAGAAGAGAACCGCAATCTCCTCCTCGCGACCCGGACGAATGGGCTCGTCATTCGCCGGGCTGTCGTCCTTTTGCCGCGTGGACAGAAGCAGTGCGACCTTGACCCGCCCCGTCGGGCGAAGCTGGCAACCTAGCCTCACATCGGAATCGGCGTGGATGCGCTGCAAGGTGGCGCGTTCCAGATCGCTCGGTTCCGGTAGTGGGCCGTCGGATTCCAGTATCTTCACCCGGCAGGTGGAGCAGCGGCCCTTGCCGCCACAGGCGGAGAAATGCGAAACGCCCTCAAGCCTGCTCGCCTCCAGAATGCTGAAGCCTGCCGGTGCGCGCACCGCATGTCCGTCTTCATAGAGAACTTCGAAACCATTCGATCGCTGCCGCCACCCTCGGACGGCACGGGCGGCAAAGGTGAGAATGACGGCTGCACCAAAGGCGAGGCGAAGACCGAAGGTGATGTGCTGAATGGTCTCCTGGCGCGCGGATGAGCCCGGTGGGCGTACAGGTGGCAGAGGCGGATCGGAGGGCGAGCGCATGCCCGCTTCCGAATGGGGGTGATCAGCAGGCAGATCCATCTCCATCTGCCGCCCGGCATCGCTGAACCCCAGAAGCGCCATGATTGGCAATAGAACGGCGATCATCAACAGATAGGGCGCCACCTGCCGGTACCAGCTTCGGTAGCGTAGCCAGAAGAACACGCCGAAACAGCCATGCGCCCAGATCAGCACCAGTGCGATGCTCTGGCGCAGGCCGAGATAGGGTGACGTGATCCAGAACCGTCTGATGACAACGTCATAACCTTCATCGATACCGAACAGCATGCGTGAGAAGCGGATGCCTGCAGCATGGTCGATGATGAGAAACGGGATCGCCAAGCCAAGCAAAATCTGCATCGCCTCGCGCCAGGGCATTTGCAAGGAGCGCAGCAAATAGATGGAGCGCAGCACGAGCGTGAGGTGGACGAGGACCGAGCTATAGAGGATGATGCTGCTGACCGGGTTCAGCCAGATGATGCTGAACCACATCCTTCCATATTCAGCAGTGTCGATGGAGATCAGCGCCAGCGCGTGGTTGAAAAGGTGGCAGGCCACGAAGGTCAGCATGACGAGACCCGAGAGCAATCGCGCTCGCCGCAAAGAGGTCTCCGTCACATACTGCGCCAATCCCGACCTCAAATTTCTCTCAATGGAAAATGAATATTCAAATGCTGAATCGCCGGGTTTAGATCGAGCGATTGATCGGCCTTACGAAGATAATGCTTTTTGGTCTTATTCGAGGCGGCGGCCTATTTCAAAGCTCGATTGTCTGTCCGTCGAAGGCTGAGAAGGCACCGGCAAATTCCTTCTTCGCATCCTCGTCGATCTGGTCGAGTTCGCCATCGGTGCGGAAGGGCGCGTGGTGGATGAAGCCCACCGATTTGGCATTTGCGGCCTTCGCCAGCCTGATCCCCTGTTGCCAGGAGGAGTGGCCATAGCCCTTGTAAAGCTCCATCTCCGCATCGGTGAAGCTTGCGTCATAGAGGAACAGATCGACATCGTCGATCAGCTTCAGCACTGCCTTGTCCAGCTTGCCCGGTTCGTGCTCGGTATCGGTGATGATGGCGAGACTCTTGCCCTGCCAGTCGATCCGGTAGCCGATGGCGTTGCCGGGGTGGGTCAGCATGCCGGTGCGGATCGTCAGATCCGGCTTGACCTGGAGCGTGTCCTCAGCCGCGAAATCGCGCGTCTCCAGATGGGCGCAGCAAATATCGAGTGGTGCCGGAAACCAAGGCGGGCTCATGAATTCGCGCAGCATCTCGCGCGTGGTCTTCTGCCCTGCCAGATGGCCGGACCAGATGCGAATATCGTTTTCGCGCTTGAAGAAGGGTTTGAAATAGGGAAATCCGACAATGTGGTCGTAGTGGCAATGCGAGAAGAACATATCCACATTGGTTGCGCCTTCGGCTTTCAGCGCCATGCCAGCGGGGTGCAGACCAGAGCCTGCATCGAAGAGCAGGATATGGTCGCCGCACCGAACCTCGATGCAGATGGTGTTACCGCCGTATTTGTGGAATTTTTCTCCCGACACAGGAAGCGTTCCTCGCGCTCCCCAGATCTTGACCTGCAATTCCTGTCTATTGCCCCGACGGTCTCCGTCGGAATTCAACGCCATCATACACCCCAACTTGCCACGGCCACCGTCTCAACGCTCCTCCGCCAGGTGCCGTTGTCTCTTCGCCATTCAATGGCGCGTGCCTACTCCATGCAGCATTTCAGTTTTATGACTGCAGCACCACTTTTATTTTTCTCTTAAAATATCGTGGTGCGGAAGAATATATTATCAAACGCTTGAATGCGCACGTGCCTTGCTCAGTTCCGTCGTCGTCTGCGTCAGACGCTCGGCAAGAACCCGCATGACCTTGATGGTGATCTCCGGGAAGTCCGACATCAGCTTGAAGAACTGCTCCTTGCCGATGCGCAGCGCCTCAACCGGCGTCGAGGCCTTCACGGTTGCCGTTCGCACGCTGTCGCACAGGATGGCGATCTCGCCGACGATGGCGTTGCCGCTCATTTCCGTCAGCTTGATTTGGCCCGATGGCGAGTCGATCAGGACATCGACCTTGCCGGTCAGAAGCACATAGGCGCTATCACCAAGATCGCCCTGCCGGAATAGCTCGTCTCCTGCAAGATAGGAAACGCGGTCCGAAGCAAAAGCAAGTAGCTTGAGTTTCGACGGCTCCATCTCACTGAAGAAGGGGACGCGCTTCAGCATCTGAATTTCATCTTTGAAAAGCATAGCCCTGTCCTGGTTGGTATTACCGATTCACGTTGCTGTCGTGTGCCCGCGACATGTCAGGCAGCGATCATTTCCTTGAATGTACCGTTTTCTTCCACAAGAGTCTCGTATGATCCGTCTGCGACAATTGTACCGTGGTTAACGACGATAACTCTATCGAACATCTTGGAAAGCGACGGATTTGACAAGACCCACAGAACTGCAGGATTTGCGCCGTCTCTCCTCAGGAAGGCGATGACGTTATCGACGATTTCCTGCTGCAGGCGATGGTCGAGACCCGGTAGCGGACGGTTGAGCACGTAATAATCCGAGCGTCGCATCAAAGCCCGCGCGAGATTGAGCTTCTGGCGCTGCAATGGCCCAAGACGCTTGCCGCCGGCACCGAGATTGAAGTCAAGCCCCACGGCGAGAACCCGCTCATAGACACCCTGCTTGCGCATGGCATCGGCCACAAGCCGGGTGATACGGCGCGAGGCGTCGGTGTAACGATGGCTGACCTTGCCGAAGAGGATGTTGTCGAGCAGGCTGGTCGATGCGGCATACTGATCGGGATCGTAAGGCTCGATGACGTCGCGCAGTTCTTCGGGCAGGTTCTCGTGGAACATGTGGCGCACTTCGACGATGCGGTTCATCACTTCCGGTGTCAGAAGGCCGAAACGCTGTCTTGGTTCGACATAGAAGAAGCTGAGGCGGATCATGGCACGGCGGTCTGCCTCGTTCGCATCATCGTAATGCTTGCCCTGCAGGCGCTGCAGGATCTGCTGATAGTTTGGAATGTCATCCGCGGTCATGAAGGTCAGCTGCTGGTAGAGCGGATGATCAGGCGGCAGATCGGAGAAGATTTCGACGATGTTCTCGGCGATCGTATAACCCATGTCGAAGAGCGTTTTGGAAAGGCCCGTTCCGCGCATGAGCGACAGGAAATACTTGCTTTCGATGATTTTGCTGCTGCCGGTCTGCGCATCGCGCATCGTGCCGAACAGGATGTTTTCGCCGACGGTCGCTTCGGTGTTGTAGCTGTCCGGCTCGAAGGGAACGATGAGACCAGAGAGGTTTTCCCGCTCCAATTCGCTGCGCAGCGTCCGGCGCAGTTCGACGATGCGGGCTGCCAGATGCAGGTCGCTCATTGGATCGATGGAGGAGCGGAGCGCAAATTCCAGAATGTCCGGCGAAAGCTGAACCGTGTCCAAAACGGCGAGCATGGATTTGAGAAATTGCTCCGGATCCTCGCGGCCTGCCGGGCTCGACTCGTAATCGATCCAGTCGCCGTTGAGATCCATGTCCGGGTTCTCGGCAAGCTTGGCCTCGCGGACTTCCCATTTTCGGTGCTCGAGTTCAGTCCCTTCATACTGCTTGGGTTTGAGGGGCGCATGCTTCAGCCCGTAGAGAAGATTGTCCTTCAGGCTTGCGTGGAAGAAGTAGCTGTCGGCCGAGACGTATGAAATGCGCCGTCCGGTGACGGATTCGGGCAGATCGTGGAAATCTGTATCGCCGATGGAAATCTTGCCCGATGTTGGCCAGAGCGTGCGTCCCAGGGCATCTGCCAGGGCTTCGCCGCCGGCACTGCCGACGATCGCCACGGTTTCTCCGGGATTGATGGTAAGTGTTGCCTGATCGAGGAGGCGCGTGCCGCTGTCATCATCAAGCGAAAGTGCGGAAATGACGATCGGGCCTGTGATCGCGGCAGCTGCCGCCGGAGACAGATCCTGGATTTTGGGGTCGATCATGCTTGGAGAATCGAACTGCTCGAAGACCTGTTCGTATTTCACCTGCACGTCCTGGCGGGCCTGATCCCAATCGATCAGCTCTTTCAGTGGTCCTGGCAGTTCCTTGTAGGCGTTGATCACGGCAACGAGCTGACCGACATCGAGGCTGCCGCGCAGCGTCAGGTAACCGCCGACTGCATAGAAGAAGAAGGGCGTCAGCTGCGCCAGGAAGTTGTTGATGAACTTGACCAGAAATTTCCACTGATAAAGGTCGTATCGGATCTTGAAGATCTGGCCTAGACGCTGGCCGGCATCGGCGCGTTCGTAGTTCGAGGTGTCATAGGCGTGGATGGTGCCGATGCCATCGACCATTTCGCCGATGCGTCCGGCAAGCTCGCGCGCAGTCAGCTGTCTCTGGCGTCCAAGATCGATCAGGCGGCGGCGCATTTTCGGGATGATGCCCACCTGAATGGCGGCCATGAAAGCGGCAATCATGCCGAGCCAGAAATTCTGCACCAGAATGAAGAACAGCGCCGACAATGCCTGGCCGCCGAGCAAAGCAGGCTGGACGAAGGCGTCGCCGGTAAAGCCGCCGAGTGGCTCCACCTCGTCCTTGATCATGCTGGAGATTTCCGCGCCCTTGACGCGCTTGAAATGCGTGGGCGGAAAGCGCAGGACCCGGTCGATCAGATGGAAGCGGATGCGGCGCAGCAGGCGCTCGCCAAGTCGGCCCTTGTAGGTGTTGATGTAATATTTGAAGAGGCCGTTGATGATGACCAGCGCCAGGAAGGTGAGGCTGAGGCCCATCAGGGTGGCCATGCGGTTCAGCTCGATACCCGGAAAAAGTGTGACCGTGCCGAAGTAAGGCAGGTTAAGCGTCAGATGCATGAAAAGCTGCGTGGCGTTCGCGCCTTCAAAGCCATCGCCCTGGATCGGCCCGTTGACGATCTGCTTGGGCAGATCGAAGGCCAGGAAGTACGGGATCATCGACAGCGCCACGATCAGCAGAATGAAAAGCTGCTGCTTCTTGGTATGCGTCCAGATGTAACGCGTCAGACTTTTTTCCATCGAGGACTTCTATGCCGTGCCGGATAAAGTGGAAGGTAATGGATGTTCATGCTGGCGTCAAAGCGGCTCTGGAGGGGGAAGGAGAGCGCTGAAACGGGGATAGGATATGGTGGTTCACATAGTGGTGAAACAAGCCGCTTCCCTACAATATCGCGTAGGGAAGCGAAACTTTTTTATTAGAAGCCAAAATGCAGGCGTGAGCCGAGCGACCGGATTTCGCCATGGGGCTCGGCAGGGGCATTCTCCTCAGCGATCAGTGCGATGGTCTTGGCCTCACCGGGAGCCAGATGGAACCAGTCATCGGCTGGGCGGAAGCCATCGGCACTGGTACTGACCGACTGGGCCAGCCGATCCGTCGTCAGCGTCAGGAACCATTGCCCGTTCTTTTGCTCTGTCGCTGCAGTCAGGTTTGCGGCATGCAACGCCGCGCTGCGGCCGCGTGGAAAGTGGAAGGCTTCGGCAATCAGCTCTCCCGTCACAGCGTTCTTCAGCCTTGCAACCGTCACATCGTGGGCAGGTGGGCCGAAGCGATAGGCATAGGTCGTGTCGAAGAATGCGCCAAAGCAATCGGTGGCGGCAAGGCTTGTCTTGGATCGCGGTGCGAGATCGAGTTGCTTCTGGCCGCGGACGACGGGTTGCAGGCCATCGCGCAGGCAGGCGAGTTCGACGGTGAGCTTGCGGCTTTCCGCCGTCTCGTTGACGAGATGGACGGCAAGCCCGTTGGTCCCTTCATCGGTCAGGATCAGCTGTACCGGGCGAAATGCCCGCTTCAGCCCGTACCAAGCCGACTTCGGTTTACCGGTCGAATCGATCACGCCCCAGCCCGCACCCGGTACAAGATCCTGAAGGGTCAGCACCATGGCGCCCTGGCAGGAGGAGCCGTTGCGTCGCCACTCGCCAAAGGTGGTTTCCATAACCTCGGCAATGGCGGCACGCGACAGATCGAGATAGCGCTCGCTATCCTCGCGTCTCACCTTCGAAGGGTCGAGATCGTAGAGGAGCTGGAGATAATGGTCGCGCACATCCTCGAAATCCCAGGAGGCACCGCGATCGCGCGGCACGCGGGCTTTCCACACCGGATGATGAACGGCGGCAACGGGAAGGTGCCGATCAAGCGTCTTCTGCTGCGGCGCATTGGCGAAGGCGAGGCACTCGCCAGCAAAGCGGACATCGGCGCGACGCGCATCCTCCAGCGGTCGGCAATAGGCGCCGACGCCATAATAATGGCCGACCTTTTCATCGGTGAAGAAGGGCTGTGCGCCGCCAAAGGGCGAGTTCGGCACATAGGCGACATCCGGGCGGCGGGCTTTGACGAAGCGCGGCAGCATCTCTTCGGTCAGCGGACCTTTCCAGAAGGTTTCGCCGAGGCCGAGCATCGCGCCCTGCTGATAGATTTCGCTGCCGCCGCAGATGACGATGAGCGAAGGGGACAGCGCCGCATTTGCCAGAAGGTCCCCCGTTTCCTTCTCGATATGGGAGACGAAGTTTTCGTCCTTGGCCGGGTAATCGAAATTGGCGAGCATCATGTCCTGCCAGACCATCAGGCCAAGCTCATCGCAGAGCCGGAAAAAGTCCCGCGTCTCATAGGCCATGGTGCCGCCAATGCGGATCATGTTCATGCCTGCTTCCGCTGCAAGGCGCAGCCACTTTTCGTAATCTTCGGTGCTGCCGGGAAGCCGGACGATATCGGCATTGGACCAGACGGCACCGCGGCAGAAGGTGGCCACGCCATTGATCTTGAGGCCAAAACCTTTGCCATCCGCCCCATGATCGATCTCGATACGGCGAAAGCCGGTCTTGCCGAGTGCATGGGTTTTGCCGTCGATGCGCAGGCTCACCTCATGCAGGGCAGGTGTGCCGTGGGTGGCGGGCCACCATGGCTCGATGCCATCGAGGCGTAACTCTCCGACAAAGGTGCCGTCGCCGGAAGACGAAAGGGCCTGCCATGTTCCGTTGCAGCCGATCTCCACATGGGAAGCCGCCGCCGCCTCGACGCTCAGGCGAATGACGCCCGTTCCGTCCTCCGTCAGTTCCGTGTTGAAGGCAGCGATATCAAAGCCTGCCTCACCATCACGAACCAGCAGGATCGGTCGCCATGGCCCTGCAGCGTGGATCTCCGGGCACCAGCCGGGCATGTAACCCAGCGCCGTCGTGCGGATCAGCCGAAGCCCCTGGGTCGACATCATCTGCGGACGCCAGCGGGCGCGGGGGCCAGTCTTTTCCAGATGCGGTTTCAGGGCGCGGAAGCAGATCGCCAGTTCGTCTGAGCCGGAGAGCTCGACATTGACCTCAAGCGCTTCGAACATACTCTGCGAATGTGCGACGACCTCGTCATTCAGATACACTTCGGAAATGGTGGCAAGGCCATCGAAATGCAGTATCGCGGTCTGCGGTTCGCCCGTTTCCAGCCTCACCCGGTACCATGCATCGAGATGGTTGAGCGGCTTTGGATTGTAACGGTCGAACTGGCCCGCCTTCTCCAGTGCCTCGGCCACCGTTCCGGGAACGGGGGCGACGATGGTGTCCGTGTCTGCGGGGATGTCAGACGGGCGTGCGAAGACATTGGCCTCTGACAGCGTCAGCCGCCAGCCTTCCGTCAGAAACCGGCCGGGAAGGGCGTCATGTCGGATATGGAGCGTCACGCCGCTTCGCTCGTGTGATCGAGCGTCGCGTCGAGCTTTGCCATCAGCTGATCCCAGGCATCAGCCGCCGGATCGAGAACGGTAGCGAGCGGTTCGAATTTGCGGCGCGCCACGGCGCGTGCCAGCTGGAACTGCACCGTCTTTGCCACTTCCGCAATTTTCAGGGCCTCTATCGCCGCATCATCGAAAGCATGCGCGCCGCGCAGCCATTGCAGATGGCTGGCCGCCAGCTCGAAATTGGCGCCGAGCTGGCGCAGCGTGTTGAAGGCATATTTGTGGAAGAAGCCGAAGGGGCGGTCGGCAACCTTTTCCACCTGTGCCTGGAAGACCTGCGAGAAAGCGCGGATGGGATTGTTTGCCGGTCGTCTGGAAAAATGCTGCACCAGCAGGCGTTCGGCGACCACGCGACGTCGCTCATCAGACACCGGCTTTTCCGGGAACTTGGCGAACTCCGCATAGGGCAGGAAAGGCGGATCGGTTTCCTTCAGGTGATGCTGGAAAATGCCCGCATAGTCCTCGCCGTTCAGCGCGAAGTAGCCGGCATTGTGGAAATAGTCGAGCGTGAGATTGTCGCGATCGATGCGGTTGATGGCAATCGTCGTCTTGCCGTGATCCTTGCGGTAGCCCACGCCATGGGTATCCGGCAGGTAGAAGCTGTCCACCTCGATCAGAGAAATGCGGCCACGCTTCAGCTGCGTTTCGATATGGGTTTCGACATCGTCGAAGATCGCAAGCTCTGTCGAGCGGATGCCGTAGAGCGCTTCGAGGTCTTCGAGCGGCATCTTGAAGAAGGTGAAGTGGTCGCCCTCGAAATCCTGCGTCAGGGTGAAGCCGAACATGGCTTCCGGCGGCAGGCCGCACGAGGCCACAAGCTCGATCCACAAATCGACAAAGCAATTGGTTTCCGGCCACATCCTGTCGGATGCGTGGAGCAGGTGAGGGACATGGCTCTCAGGGCTCAAAGCCGGAAAAATTGCCGTCATGCGTACCTCTTAGGCCTCAGTTCCACAGCGTATCGCGAACCGACTGCGGCCATTGATCGACATCCAGCCCGTGCTTTGCAAGGAGGGCGAGCGCCAGTCGCTCCAGGCCGAAGCCGACGCAGGCGGTGTGGGCGACAGAGCCGTCCGCGAGATTGAGACCCCACTTCGCGCCGAAGGCATCCTGGTGGTAGTTGAAGCTCATACAGGCGGTCAGGTTGGTCGTCGACGTGACGGGGATCAGCAGTTCGAACTTCAGGTTCTGGTCACGCTGGTTATTGGCCAGCATACGGCCTGCGCGTCCGAAGAAGGGATCGTTGGCGATATCGAGCTTCACGTCGAGGCCGATGCCTTCCATCATGGCCACGCCGCGATCCATCCACAGCTGGCGGAAATCGGTGACGTCGCTTTCGGTGCCCATGCGGACATATTCGCGCATGCGGAAGAGCTGCTGGCGCGCCGGGTCCTTGGAAGGCTCATGGCGGAAGCAATAGGACTGGATGTCGTAGAGACCGCCGCCATCGGGCAGATTGCCGCGCTTGGCAATGGTCGGATAGAGCGGATAGCAGGCGGCCGGTGTGAGCACGATATCGGTGATCTTCTGGTCTTTCGCCCAGTCGTCGCCGCCCTCATCCATTGTCTTCAACAGGTTGATGTGGTCAAGCTCGCAGCCGCAGAAGGAATGGACGGTGCCGGCAAGCTGCGGGAAGCTCTTCATGTAACCGCTCTTTTCGAAGTAAGCGCGGTTGATGCCGGGCGGAAAGCGGATCGCTTCGGCCTTGTCGCCGCCGCCCACCTTGCTGACAAGGCTTTCAAGACCGGTGATGACGTCCTCGAACTGGCCGCTACGGCCATAGAGACCGTCCACGCCGGTATCGATGAGAAAACCCTTGTCGAAGAGCCTGTCGAGGAAAGATGTTTGTGCGTCCATGGTCCTACCTCAGAAGGCTCGTATCCTGCTTCTGAACCAGCAGGAGATTGGCGGAATTGCTCAGGATTCGATCGTTGGAAATCATAAGCCGGGCGGAATGCGCGTCACGCAGGTGGCGGCCAAGGCTGTAGGGCGTGCCGTTCTTGTAGCCCATGATGCCGCAGATCAGCATGGCATGTTCGATGATTTCGAGAATGGTCTCGGACGAGCAGATCTTGACGTTGTTCATGGCAATGGCAAAGCCCATCGACATCAGCTTGTCCGGGTCGGATCTGGTCTCGTCATAGGCCTTGATGCCGGCAATCACGTTGGATTTGACGATCTGCAGCTTGTTCGACACTTCGGCCAGTCGCAGCGCGCCGGGCGGTGCGGACCCCGGCGATTTGCGGGCGGCGGCGCGCACGAAGCTCTGCGCCCGTGCCACAGCGTCGGACGCGATGCCGTACCACACGCCGCTCCACAGAAGATGCGAGGTGGCCAGCATGGATTGGGCCGCGATTTCGGCAAAGGGCTTGGGAAAGATCTGTTCCGCCGGAGCCTCGCCCTTGAACAGGAAGCCGTCGGAGCGGGTGCCGCGCATGCCGAGCGTATCCCAGACGTGGGTGCGCTCCAGGCTGTACTGGTGCTTCAGAAACACCGTCATCACCTGGTCGGAGGGAGCGGCATCCTTGTTGCTGCGCGAGGTGATGAGAATGGCATCGGCTTCGCTGCCATAGGAAATGACGGTCGCGTCCTTTTCCAGGCGGCAGATGTCACCATCCACTTCGATGGCGCAGATGGAATTGCGAAGATTGCCGCCAATGCCGCCTTCGGTGGTGGCGGAGGCAAGCAGCAATTGTTCGTTTGACAGGCGGCGCATGAACGCGCTGTGCCATTGGCTGTCTTCGCCATGCTCCACAAGGCTCGAGGCCTTGATGTGGTGCATAGCGTAAATCATCGCCGTTGCCGAACAGGCCTGGCCGAGAATGGAGCAGATATCGGCAAGCTCCAGCATGGTGGCGCCTTCGCCACCCATGTGAACGGGAACCTGGATGCCGAGCAGTTTTTCCTGTCGAAGCGCGTCAACAGCCTCCTTCGGGAAGCGGCCTTCGGTATCCACCACGTCGGCATGTTTTGCGGCAATCGCCGCCACCCGCGCCGCCCTGGCGCTCAGTGCTTCACGGTGAGGCGCGACGGCGAGGTTCATCAGGCGGCCTCTTTCCCGTCGAGGATGGCTTTGACCGTGGTTTCGATGGCGGTGATGCTGGCAAAGGACTTGCGGTTCAGCATGCTGTCGGGAAATTCGATGTCTAAGGCTTCTTCGAGGCCAAGCATCAATTGCACGGAGGCGAAGGAGGAAAGGCCCGCCGCATAAAGATCGGCATCGTCGGCAAGCGTGTCGACGGAAACGGGAAGCTGGCCAAACTTTGCCAGCACGTCACGGATAGTAGAATTCATCTGAGCTCATCTCCCTAAACTAGAGCCATCATAGCGTTCTTCGTGGTTACATTTAAAACCATAACATTGTCATAAGTGGAGCGGTTAATTTCCAGTGACATTGCTTTGCGCGCTATGCAGTTTTGGCGCAGGTGGACTGCCAGCTTGACAATCGGCGCCATGAGGTTTTTGATTGCGCCATTCACCAGGGGGGTCCCGGCAAGGGGCTGAGATACTGCTAGAGCGCGCAGTGACCCGTTGAACCTGATCCAGTTCATACTGGCGTAGGGACGGTGCAAACGCGGGCATTCTGGCAGAACCGGCTTAACGCCGGGGAACCGTCATCACGTCTATCCCCGCGCTTTTCGTCTTCATGCTCGAACTGGGTCTCCACTGTTTTGCTTTGGAGCCTCACGATGAACATTGCCGCTAAAAACCTCACCCCAACCGTTACCACCGGTCCGTTGCCGGCCTCCACCAAGGTGCACAAGCCGGGCGTTCTTCACCCGTATATCCGCGTGCCGATGCGCGAAATTGCAGTCCATCCCACCGCTGGCGAGCCGCCGGTCACGGTCTATGATTCCTCCGGTCCCTATACCGATCCCGCGCATCTGGTGAACATCGATGCAGGTCTGCCGCGCCTGCGCCAAGAATGGGTTATCGCACGCGGCGATGTCGAAGCCTATGAGGGCCGGCATGTGAAGCCGGAAGACAATGGCTTTGCCACCGGCGAAAGGCTGACGCCGGAATTTCCCGTGCGCAACCAGCCGCTGCGGGCCAAGGATGGCAAGGCCGTCACCCAGCTGGCCTATGCGCGGGCGGGCATCATCACGCCGGAGATGGAATATATCGCCATCCGCGAAAATCTCGGACGCGAGGCGGCGCAGGAGAAGCTTCTCCGCGATGGCGAAAGCTTCGGCGCGCATATTCCAGATCACGTCACGCCGGAATTCGTCCGTCAGGAAGTGGCCTTCGGTCGCGCCATCATCCCCTCCAATATCAACCATCCGGAAGCCGAGCCGATGATCATCGGGCGGAATTTTCTGGTGAAGATCAACGCCAATATCGGCAACTCCGCCGTTACCTCCTCCATGGCGGAAGAGGTGGAGAAGATGGTCTGGGCCACGCGCTGGGGTGCCGATACCGTGATGGATCTCTCCACCGGGCGCAACATTCACAATATCCGCGAGTGGATCATCCGCAACTCGCCGGTGCCGATCGGCACGGTGCCGCTCTATCAGGCGCTGGAAAAGGTCAATGGCATTGCCGAGGATCTGACCTGGGAGGTGTTTCGCGATACGCTGATCGAGCAGGCCGAGCAGGGCGTCGATTACTTCACCATCCATGCGGGCGTTCGCCTGCATTACATTCCGCTGACCGTCAATCGCGTCACCGGCATCGTCTCGCGCGGCGGATCGATCATGGCCAAGTGGTGTCTGAACCACCACAAGGAAAGCTTCCTCTACGAGCATTTCGACGAGATCTGCGACATTTGCCGCGCTTACGATGTGTCGTTTTCACTGGGGGACGGACTGCGTCCGGGCTCGATTGCCGATGCCAACGATGCGGCGCAATTTGCCGAGCTGGAGACGCTCGGCGAATTGACGCAGATCGCCTGGGCCAAAGATTGCCAGGTGATGATCGAAGGCCCCGGCCATGTGCCGATGCACAAGATCAAGGAAAACATGGACAAGCAGTTGAAGACCTGCGGCGAGGCGCCCTTCTACACGCTTGGACCGCTGACGACCGATATCGCTCCCGGCTACGACCACATCACGTCGGGCATCGGGGCGGCGATGATCGGCTGGTTCGGCACGGCGATGCTCTGCTATGTCACGCCGAAGGAGCATCTGGGTCTGCCGGACCGAAACGACGTGAAGGTGGGCGTCATCACCTACAAGATCGCCGCACACGCCGCCGATCTCGCCAAGGGCCATCCGGCAGCGCAGTTGCGCGACGATGCGCTGTCTCGTGCCCGCTTCGAATTCCGTTGGGAAGACCAGTTCAACCTGTCGCTCGATCCGGAAACGGCACGCTCCTATCACGATGAGACGCTGCCGAAGGAAGCGCACAAGGTCGCGCATTTCTGCTCCATGTGCGGGCCGAAATTTTGCTCCATGCGCATTTCCCATGATATCCGCGCCGAAGCCCAGAAGGAGGGGCTGGAGGCGATGGCGGAAAAATTCCGTCAGGGTGGCGATCTCTACATGCCGCTGGAAAAGCCCGTGGCCGGTGAATGAGATGCGCATCCTGATCAAAGGCGCAGGCGTTGCCGGTCTGACGGCTGCTCTTGAGCTGACGCGGCGCGGATGTGCGGTGACGGTGTTCGACACCGCCCCTCACATCGGCCGAGGCGCATCCTGGTTTGCCGGCGGCATGCTGGCGCCGTGGTGCGAAAGGGAGAGCGCCGAGCAGGCGGTGCTCGACCTCGGACAATCGGCGCTCGACTGGTGGGAGGAGGCCACACCTGGCCTCGTCACACGCCACGGCACGCTGGTGGTGGCATCCGCACGGGACAAGGCGGAACTCACCCGCTTTGCGTCGCGCACCAGCGGCTACCGGCTGGTTGATGAGGATGATATTGCCACACTCGAGCCGGACCTTACCGGGCGCTTCCGCCATGGGCTGTTCTTCCAGGGCGAAGGCCATCTCGATCCGCGGCTGGCGATGGCGGCGCTGCATCGGCGTTTGCTGGAAAGCGGCGTCACCTTCCATCTGGGCGGAGGGCCACCCGATGAAGGCGGCTTCGATCGCATCGTCGATTGCACCGGCCACGCGCAGGTCGGATCGCTCTCAGGACTTCGGGGCGTGCGCGGTGAAATGCTCTATCTCGCCACGAGTGAGGTTTCGCTGTCGCGCCCGGTACGGCTCCTCCATCCGCGCATTCCGCTCTACATCGTCCCGCGTGAGCCGGGGCGCTTAATGGTGGGCGCGACGATGATCGAGACGGAGGAGGCGGGGCCGATTTCTGCCCGCTCGATGATGGAGTTCTTGAACGCCGCTTATGCGCTGCATCCATCCTTCGGAGAAGCGCAGATCATCGAAACCGGAACCGGCATCCGGCCTGCCTTTCCCGACAATCTTCCGCGCATTGTGAAAGAGGGCAAGACGCTCTCAATCAATGGCGCGCACCGGCACGGCTTCCTGCTTTCGCCTGCCATGGCGCGGCAGGCTGCCGATATTTTAGACCACAAGGAGGTATCCCATGCGGATTCACGTCAACGGCGAAGTGCATGATCTTTCCGCCGCCACGCTCTCAGAACTTCTCTCGGTCCTCGACTATGAGGGTGACTGGCTGGCAACGGCGGTCAATGGCGATCTCGTCCATGCGGAAGATCGCCCACAATTTCAATTGAAGGATTCCGACCGGATCGAAATCCTTTCCCCGATGCAGGGAGGATGAACCATGCTTCGATTGTATGATCGCGATGTCAGCTCAAGGTTGTTGCTGGGTACTGCTCGCTATCCGTCGCCTGCCGTTCTGGCGGATGCCGTTCGCGCCAGCAAGACGGATATCCTCACCATCTCGCTGCGGCGGGAAACCGCAGGCGGCAAAAAGGGCGGGCAGTTCTTCGAGCTGATCCGCGAACTCGACCGGCTCATCCTGCCCAATACGGCGGGCTGCCATACCGCCAAGGAAGCAGTGCTGACGGCGAAAATGGCGCGGGAGGTATTCAAGACCAACTGGATCAAGCTGGAGGTGATCGGCCACCACGACACACTGCAGCCGGATGTCTTCGCGCTGGTGGAAGCGGCCCGCATCCTCTCAGACGAGGGGTTCGAGGTGTTTCCCTATACGACCGACGATCTGGTGGTGGCGGAACGACTGATCGAGGCCGGCTGCAAGGTGCTGATGCCCTGGTGCGCACCGATCGGCAGCGCCATGGGACCGCTGAACCTCGTGGCACTCAAATCCATGCGGGCGCATTTCCCCGATGTGCCGATGATCGTCGATGCCGGCCTTGGCCGCCCATCGCATGCGGCAACGGTGATGGAGCTTGGCTATGATGCGGTGCTGCTCAACACGGCGGTGGCCGGTGCCGGAAACCCGGTGATCATGGCAGGGGCTTTTGCCAAGGCCGTGACGGCAGGGCGCGAGGCCTATCTCTCCGGTATGCTGGAGCCGCGCGACATGGCGGTACCGTCCACGCCGGTGATCGGGACGGCGGTGTTTTCGTGAGGGCTTGGTAAGGGGGTGGCACCCTTGTCATGTTGTGCGCGAGGTCTCCTGCTCTCCTCATTCCTGTGACAAGCACAGGAATGAGGGCGGGTGAGGCTGACCCCCGGCAACAGTGACTATCCCGCAATTGACAACACCGCCCCACAGCGGGATACCGGCAGGACAACAGAAGGAATGCCGCCCTTGCACAATCTGCTGATCGATATTGATGGTGTTGCGGTGGGCCATGCCACCGATCTCACCCTTGGCTCCGGCGTGACAGCCATCGTTTTCGATGAGCCGGCCATTGCCTCCGGCTCGGTTCTGGGTGGCGCGCCGGGTGGGCGCGATACGGCCCTTCTCGATCCATCCATGACGGTTGAGGCGGTGGATGCCTTTGTGCTCTCCGGTGGGTCGGCCTTTGGGCTGGATGCGGCAGGTGGGGTGCAGGCGGGGTTGCGACAGGCCGGGCGCGGTCTTCCGGTGGGCAATACCCGCGTGCCGATCGTGCCGCAGGCGATCCTGATGGACCTCTTGAATGGCGGCAACAAGGATTGGGGTCTGCATTCGCCCTATCGTGACATGGGGTACGAGGCGTTTAAAGCCGCTTTGCACGGGCCCTTTGCGCTCGGCACCGTGGGGGCCGGAACGGGTGCCACGACTGCGACCGTGAAAGGCGGGCTGGGCTCTGCCAGTGCCAGGACCTCCACCGGTATCACGATTGCGGCGATTGTCGCGGTCAATGCCCTGGGCTCGGCAACGGTTGGCACCACGCAAAACTTCTGGTCCGCCCCTTTCGAGCGCGACGGCGAATTTGGCGGGCTTGGCCTGCCAACACAGTTCACCGAGGCCGACACGGCGCTGCGCATCAAGGGCGTGACGCTGACGGCCACGACTATTGGCGCGGTGGTCACGGATGCGGTGATCACTAAGGCCCAGGCGCATCGTCTTTCGATTATGGCGCATGACGGGCTAGCGCGCGCCGTCCTGCCTTCGCATCTTTCCAGCGATGGTGACACGATGTTTGCTGCAGCCACCGGCAGGAAGCCGCTCGCGCAACCAACGGATTTTGCCGAACTCTGCCATCTCGCCACGCTGGTCATGGCACGTGCCATTGCCCGCGGTTTGTTTGAGGCGAGCGCGCTTCCCCATGAGGGCGCGCAGCCTTCCTGGCGGGATCGCTTCGGAGCCGCGCAGCCATGAGCGACACGCCATCGCGCCCGCCTCTCAAGCCCGTGCTGCGGGTGGATTTTCCACCGGGCGAGCGGCTTGGTCGCGGCAAGATCGAGCTGATGGAGCATATCGCCGCCACCGGCTCCATCTCTGCGGCGGGACGGGCTATGGACATGTCCTATCGCCGTGCCTGGCTGCTGGTGGATGCGCTGAACCACATGTTCAAAGAGCCGGTGATCGAATCGCAGCGCGGCGGCAAGCAGGGCGGCGGTGCGGGGCTGACGCCTTTTGGCGAAGAGCTGCTGGCGCGCTTTCGCGGCATGGAAGCGCGCATGCGCGAGGCGCTGCAGGCCGATCTCGACTGGCTGGAAGCCAACCGGGGAGCCGACGATCGCAAGACGCAGGATGCGCCCCCGCAATAGGGCCACTCAATACGGATCAAGTGCCGCCGATTTGACGATGGCAAAGACCGGGCTTCCGGCTTCGAGCGACAGCCGCTGGATGGAAAGACCTGTCACCCGCGACTGGATCAATGTGCCGCTGCACGCCACCTGCACCAGTGCCATGCCATCGGCAAGCGTAATGCCTGTAACATGGCCTTCGAGAATATTGAGCGCGCTCAAGCCCTCCGGTCGCACCGTCGCCAGCATCACGTCTCGCGCCGGAATATGCACACGCACCGCCTTGCCGGGCTCGGCACTTTGCGCGGGCACCTGAAGTGTTGTCTGACCGAGCCGAACGGTCGCCAGCCGATGTGCGGCATCGAAGGCCTCCACCGTGCCGGAGAGAATGCTGCCTGCTTCGCGCCGCTCCAGATAGGTGCTGAAGGCGGGCTGGGAGAGGATGTCCGAGGCCGGGCCAGCGGCATCGATCCGGCCATCCTTCATCACCACCACCTGGTCTGCCAAGCGCGAGACTTCGCTCACCGAATGGCTGACATAGAGGATCGGGATGGTCGTCTCGTCGCGCAGCCGCTCCAGATAGGGAATGATCTCGGCCTTGCGCGCCTCATCGAGGGCGGCCAGCGGCTCGTCCATCAACAGCAAGCGGGGGGAGGAGAGCAGAGCCCGGCCAATCGCCACCCGCTGCTTTTCGCCACCGGAGAGCTTTTCCGGCCGCCGCTGCAACAGCGCGCCTATGCCGAGCATCTCGACCACGCGAGAGACGGCGGCAGCGTCCGCACCGGTACCAGAAAACCAGCGGCCATAATGCAGGTTCTGCTCCACACTCAAATGCGGAAAAAGCCGTGCTTCCTGAAACACATAGCCGAAGCGCCTTTTATGCGCGGGCGTGAAGATGCGTTTTTGCCGATCGGCCAGCACCGCGCCATCCAGTTCGATCCGCCCCTCATCCGGCTTCGTCAGCCCGGCAATGATGCGCATCACCGAGGTCTTGCCGGAGCCGGAGCGGCCGAAAAGTGCAGTCACGCCCTTGTCTGCGGTAAAGGCCGCATCCAGCGTGAAGCTACCCAGCCTGTGGCGGGCGGAGAAGGACAGCGTCATTGCCCGGCCACCCTTCTGCTGACCATGCGCGCCAGAAATTCCGACGCCAGCAGCGCCACCATGGAAATGACGATCGCCACCAGCGTCAGGCGCATGGCGCCCGCATCCCCGCCCGGCACCTGTGTGAGGCTATAGATCGCGGCTGAGAGCGTTTGCGTTTCGCCGGGAATGTTGGAGACGAAGGTGATGGTCGCGCCAAACTCGCCCATCGCTTTGGCAAAGGCGAGGATCATGCCGGCAATGATACCGGGCAGGGTGAGCGGCAGTGTCACCGTCAGGAACACCCAGAGCGGGCTTGCGCCGAGCGTCCCCGCCGCTTCCTCCAGCTTGCGATCCACCGCCTCGATCGACAGACGGATGGAGCGCACCATCAGCGGAAAGGCCATGATGGCGCAGGCAAGGGCCGCACCCGTCCAGCGGAAGGAAAAGACGATGCCGAAATGCTGATCGAGAAACGCGCCGATCACACCCTTGCGGCCAAAGAGGATCAGCAGCAGAAAGCCGGTGACGACCGGCGGCAGGATCAGCGGCAGATGCACGATGCCGTTCAGCAGCGACTTGCCAAAGAAGCGCCCGCGCGCCAGCGCCAGCGCAATGAGAATGCCGAAGGGAAGGCTTGCCAGCATGGCAACGGTCGAGACCCACAGGCTCAACCGTATCGCCGTCCATTCTTCCGCACTCAGCGATAACCAGTCCAAACTGCCATTCCTGTTTTTAAAGCGCGTCACGATCTTTCAGAGTCGCTCCTTACGCTTTAGGTCTTTGTTTTGTCGCATGTCGTTGTCGCAAAACCGCTGCACACTTTTGCGCGACATGCTTTAGGCGCCGGGGTGCGCAACGCCGTTCCCCACCTTTGCGAGACCGGCGCTTGCGATCTCACCGCCTATCGTTCTCGCAAACCGCTGAGCAACTTTGCGCGATTTGCTTTAAGGATTTGTTCCGATGCCTGTTCTGAAGCATGGTCCACGCAAAACTATGCAGCGGCTTTGCGATCACCACATGCGACAAAACAAAGGCCTAGAGCGTAGGCAGCGAATCTGAAAGATCGCGACACGTTCTATGCAAAGCCGATCAGCGTCTCGACGCAAACGCGATCAGAGCCGACGCGATGATGCGGCTCTGACAGCCCATCGCGCTGTTTCAGACCTTGCAAGCTCTCCCTTACTTCAAAACCGTAAAGCCCTGGGCCTCGAAGAAGGGCGCTGCCTTGGCCGATTTCAGAAATTCCAGATAGGCGGCCGCTGACGGGCTTTTGGCATCCTTCAGCATCGCGACGGGATAGATGATCGGTGGATGCGAATCTTGCGGAAAGGTGCCGACGATCTTCACGCCGGGATCGGCCGCCGCATCCGTCCGGTAGACGATGCCATAAGGCGCTTCCCCGCGCGAGACCAGGAGCAACGCTGCGCGCACACTTTCCGCCCCCGCCACCTTGCCGGAAACTGCGGACCAAACCCCGAGCTTCTCCAGCGCCGCCTTGCCATATTTGCCCGCCGGCACGGAATCCACCGCTCCCATGGCAAGCTTGCCATTGCCGATAAGAGCCGAAAGATCAAACCCCGGCTTGATCTCCACCGGCTTCGCGCTTGCCGCAGGCGCAACCAGAACGAGGCGGTTACCCAGAAGATTGCTCCGCGTGTCCGCCTTGATCAGCCCCTTGCCCGCCAGATAATCCATCCAGGCCAGATCCGCCGAGATGAAAACATCCGCCGGCGCACCCGCCTCCACCTGCTTCGCCAGCGCCGAACTTGCCGCATAGGACACCACCACCTCATCGCCACTCTCCTTGGCAAATTCGGCATTCGTCGCATCCAGCGCATTCTTCATGCTGGCCGCAGCAAAAACGGTAACCTTCTCGGCGGCCAGCGCCGTGGAGGAAAAGACGGGTGCCGCAAGGCACGCGGCGGCGATGGCCCATGCTGCGGTTTTCAGAATGATGCGACGGTGAAGTGTCATGATGGCTGCCCCTCAAGCGAGATATCTGGTTGGATATATCGATGGTAATGGATGAGGGTTATGTTTGCAAGGATATAGCGGTTGAGCATGTAGAGTTCTCGATGAGTACCAAAGACTTCTTCCGGCAGGGCTTTGGCATCGATTCGTCTGGTTGGCTGTGATGACCACTGAGCGGTGTGGAGGATTCTTCCTAGGTTATCTCTTCTGTTTCCCGCGTAGAGAGATTCTAAGGGTGTTTTTGATGAGTAATTTGGCCTATTCAAGAGCCTTTATGGGGTTACCACGGGGTCAAAAATGAAAGTTATCAAGCGCATTGGCCAAGGCGGGTTTGGAAACGTCGATCTTATAGAAATGGAAGATGGTAGCCGATTGGCCAGAAAGGAGTTTGCAAAAAACCAACCCTTGTCCGATGCGCTTCTGCAAAACGTTCTCAGGCGATTTGCGAAAGAAGTTAAGGTCCAGTCGGCGATAAGCCATCCAAACATAGTCCCTATTGTAGGGAGTGATTTGAACGCAGCTCCGCCGTTTTACTTGATGCCGCTGGCAGAAAGTAGCCTAGACGACGATCTGTCTGCCGATCGTACCCTTGGAGGAAGTTTCGTCGCAGCCATCAGCGATATCGTATCGGCACTTGAGGAAATACACTCGATGGAGATCTATCATCGAGATCTGAAACCACAGAACGTCCTCAGGTACACAATAGACGATAAACCCACCTACTCTATAAGCGATTTCGGACTTATCTCGATGAAGGAATCAAATCTTTCCGAGCTGACTAAATCCGGCATGGGGAAGGGTTCCGACTATTACACGGCCCCAGAAATTGCTAACGATCTGAGAAAGGCTTCTGCGCGATCTGACGTGTATTCACTTGGATGTATTTTGCACGACATGGTCGGCAAAGAGGCGAGGGTGCCCTTTCGTGAGATTAAGGAAGAAGGTGAGTTTGGCTCCATTCTGTCTGCTTGTACAAAAGATGATCCCGCTAAACGATTTCCCTCTGCCAAAGCGGTACTTGACGCGATACTAACGGTGGAATACGAGCCAGCCGCAACGCTCAGCGATGCACCCGAAGATTTCCTAGCTATCCTAAGTGCGTCGGAATCGCCTGATCCCGCGACATGGGAGCGACTAGCTGATTACCTTGAAGAAAAAGCCACTACTTCAGATATTTCAGCCATATGTGGCCGGCTCACGGCTGACCGTATCGAGAGTGCGTGCCTGGATTCCTCATCTGCAGCAAATCGGCTCGCTTTGATTTTTGCTGACTGGGTCTGCGGAACATCCTTCAACTTTGATCTAACCGATGCGATCGCTAATCGTGTCGAGGTATTTTTTCAAAACTGTGGCTTCGAAGCCAAGGTTGAGTGCTTAATGGCCCTACTGGAGTTGGGCACAAGTCATAATCGATGGTACGTAGAGCGTAAATTCGTTCGCGCGTGCGCCATCGATATGGACGAAAACCTCGCCAAACGTCTTGTAGTGAAGTTTCATATTGAAGGGAAAAACAAGGTCTGCCGAAAGATATCGCATCTTGAAAACTCGATCGATTTCAAAAGAACCAGCTTTCACCCTAGATTAGTCAATGCATTAGCGGACTTATGTGCATGAAAATTACTCACTCGGTGCTCAGTGACGCCGGACCGCGTGTCGTAAATGAGGACACGGCGGACTGCTGGCTCTCTGGGGATGTTACTATGGCATGCGTTGCGGATGGTCTCGGAGGTATGGGAGGTGGTGACATTGCTTCGCAGCTTGCAGTGGCGAGTTTTCGAGCCTTTTTAAACGACAAGGAAAAGACAGAGGAGACACTGATCGCCGCTGCCCGCGATGCTCACAGCAAAATCCGTAGCGCGCAACAATCAGGTGAACGGCAAAAACGGATGGCCACTACGTTAACAGCAGTGGCTTTAACCACCGAAGGATTAATTGGGGTTCATTGCGGAGACAGTAGGGCGGCTATAGCCAGAGGAAAAGGAATTAAGAAACTAACTCGAGATCATTCCGAGGGGCAAAGGCTTTTCGAAGCAGGTAAGCTTACCAAAGATGAACTTGCTACTTATCAGAGGCGGCATATTCTAGAGAGTGCTCTGGGAGACAAGGACGAGCCCCGGATTGAAGCATTTTCTCTCGAAATTCGCCCAGGTGATCGCGTCTTTCTCACGTCTGACGGAGTTCACAATATTATATTATTAAGGGAGTTGCAGAAGATGGCTCTAGTTTCACCTAATCCCAGCGATCTTGTAGATAAAATCCGCCTCGCAATCAACGAGCGAGGGGCCATCGACAACTTTTCTATTGCTGTGATTTATGTGGACTAGGAACGAATGTGAAGCTCACCACCCGCTGAAGAGACCTTTTCCTTAGTCGCGCTAATTTTGCAGGTCCCGTCACGCGATCCACCGGTCAGAAATTGAACCGACAGCAGTAGGGAAACGTCAAGCGACCATAGTTTTATCCAAATTGCTCAGCCGATCTTAAGAGCGGGTACCTGCGCTAAAGCTGACTGTTTCCCTGCTCGCTCGCGCAATAGACAGCTAACTAAAACCGCTCCCCCGCAAAATGCGCCACCTGCGCCCCCGCCTCATAATAGGCTTCCTTCAGCGCCCGAAAACTCTGTGCCTTGGGCTCTGAAACCGGCAGTGGCAGGTCGCTTTCGCTGATCTCGCCGGCCACATGGGCGGCCAGTGTTTTGCCGAAGGTGGTGCCGGGCGCGATGCCTCGGCCGTTGTAGCCGCAAAAGCCGACGACGTTTTTGGCGAAGCGGTGGAAGCGGGGGACGGCGTTGTCGGTCATGCCGATCTGGCCGTACCATTCGCATTCGAACTCCACATCGCCAAGCTGCGGGAAGAGGCGTTTGAGCGAGCGTTTTGCCCAGGCGCGGTGGACGCTAGCCCCCGTGTTGCGCAGTGCGCCCACACTGCCGAAGACGAGGCGGCCGGCCTTGTCCATGCGGAAGGAGGAGAGGATTTCCTTGGTGTCCCAGCAGCCTTCGCGGCCGGGCAGAACGGACTTGGCGAGATTATCGCCGAGCGGGCGGGTGGCGAAGTTGAAATAGGGGAGGTAGACCTGCTCCTCGCGGATGATCTGCCACGGGCCTTGGCTATAGGCTTCCGTTGCCACGATGATCCAGTTCGCCGAAACGGAGCCGCGATCGGTGCGCACCGTCCAGCCTTCGCCATTCGCTTCCGTCGCATGCACCGGGCTTGCCGTGTGGATGATGGCGCCCGCCTTCAGTGCGGCGTTTGCCAGCCCGCGTACATAGGCAAGCGGCTGCAGCGTTCCTGCGCGTTCATCCAAAAGCGCGCCTGTGTATCCGCTCGTGCCCACCCGTCTTGCGGTCTCCTCGGCGCTGAGGATCCGCACCGGCGCGCCGCGCGCGGCCCATTGATCGCAGCGCTCGCGAATTTCGGTCAGCCCCGCTTCGCCGACGGCGCAATGCAGCGTGCCGTTCTTTTCCAGTTCACAGGCAATCTCGTGTTTCTCGATGATCTCGCGCACCAGGAAGGGTGCGTTGCCGAGAAGGTCCAGCAGGCGATCGCCATGGACCGGGCCCAGCACATTGGGCAGTTCCTTCGGCATAACCCACATGCCGCCATTGATGAGGCCGACATTGCGGCCAGCGCCCCCAAAGCCGATCTCCTTGCCTTCCAGCACGATGCACTTGATGCCGCGTTCCGCCAGATGAAGGGCGGCCGAAAGGCCGGTAAAGCCACCGCCAACGATCACCACATCCGTCGTCACATTCCCTTCCAGCGCGCTGGTTTGCGGCGGTGGCGGAGCGGTCTTTTCCCAAAGGCCATGCGAGCGGGGATCGTTATACATCGGAGGCATCCACAATCATGAGGCAGCGTTGCCGGGCAGGCGGTTGGGCGCGAAGAAGCGCCCTTTGGCGAAAACTCTATCGCGGCGCTTCACCGCTGACCATCGACATCTCGTCATCAATTCATGCCGGGCGGGAATAGTAGCGGGCAGCGTTGCCATGGGATCGTGCAACGCCAAAGGCTTGAAAGAGCGGTCTGCCTCAGCCAATAGTGTGTCACACACGCGCAGGCGGCGGCTTTTGCCCCACTGCGCCACGCTTACATCAGCCTTTTGGCGAGGAAGACCAGTCATGAAGCCCATCTTCGTTCAGCTCCAGTGCGCACCCGGTAAGACCTATGAGGTCGCGGACGCTATCTACAAGACCGAACTGGTGTCGGAGCTTTATTCCACCAGCGGCGAGTATGATCTCATGTTGAAAATCTATCTTGGCCCGGAGCAGGATGTCGGCAAATTCATCAATGATAACATCGTCAGTATTCCGGGCATTGTGCGCTCGCTGACGACGCTGACATTTACGGCGTTTTGAGAAGGCAGGGTGTTTTCGCGGAGGAGGGAGCGACACCCTCTCGTTCGTCATCCTCGGGCTTGACCCGAGGATCTATCACCCCACCCATAAGTGCCTGAAAACATGGATCCTCGGGTCAGGCCCGAGGATGACGGAGAGAAGGGATTGAACCTCATCGCACCGTCGCGCGGAGGTGAACGTCTCGCGGTTTAGGGTGGAGGAAATGGCCGAAGAACTTATTCGGTGTCGTGATTGAAAAATACTGGCTGAAAATCAAAAGGCGATGCCGGGTTGAACGGGCATCGCCTTTATCGTTTTTCAAATGTGGTTTCGTAACAGGCTGAAGATGGGCTCAAACCAGCGCTGCCACGTTGCGGTTGCGCACGAGGTTGCGGATGGCAACGCGCACATCCTCGGCGCTGTCGAAGCGCTGCTCGTCCAGATCATGGACGTGGAACTTGACGGCAATGAACTTCAGCCGGTTGTTATCCGGTACGACGATACCGACCGGTTCGCCTGCGAATTCGATGACTTGCCTTTGCATGGTGCATACTCCCGCTGTGGCTTGATCGCACAGCATAAATGTCGAATTGAATGAATTGAAAATTTGAGGGGACTTAAAAAGTCACCACATTCGACAGCAGCGGGAACACGTGGATTTGTGCCCGGCATTCGAGATCCGATGACCCAGGAGCGCGGCAATGCGCATAAATTTCGACATGACACTCTCCTCTGCTCGTGTTGACCCGGAATACCGAAGAATCACTCTCCAGTTGAATCACTGATATCCCGGTTTTGCCTCGGAATCAATGATTATCAATATAGGTAGAATATTTTTCTTTATGATGACAGGACGGGGGCGGAAATGTGAAATTTTTGTTTATCCGGCTTGGTTGTATCAAAGCGCCGGAAACGCCGAAGATTTCGTGCCCGTTTAATCTGCCGAGGGCGGGTAGAGGTGATCGTTCCCGTTGAAATCGGAGACGGCGTAACAACCCTCGGCCTGTTTCGTCGCCGCATTCTGACCGATGACGGCTTTTCCGTGGCCGCCTGGAATATCCAGCACGTAAGTCGGCTGGCACAGACCCGACACATGACCGCGCAAGGCCGACACAATCCGCTGGCCTTCTTCGATGCTTAGCCGGAAGTGGCTGGTGCCGGGCGCAAGATCGGGGTGATGCAGGTAATAGGGCTTGATGCGGTTTTCGACGAAGCTGCGCATCAGCTCTGCCAGCACCGCCGGATCGTCATTGATGCCCTTCAGCAGCACCGTCTGGCTTACCATGGCAATGCCGGCATCGACCAGCCTTGCGCAGGCGGCGCGCGCTTCGTCCGTCATCTCGCGCGGGTGGTTGGCATGCAGCGCCACATAGGTCGTCTTGCCGCTGGCCTTCAGCGCTGCAATCAGATCGGCATCGATCTTCTGCGGATCCACCACTGGCACGCGGGTGTGGAAGCGCACGATCTTTACATGCGCGATGGCGTGCAGGCCCTGCATGATCGTGAGCAGACGACGCGGCGAAAGCACCAGCGGATCGCCGCCGGTCAGGATCACTTCCCAGATTTCCGGGCGGGAGCGGATATAGTCGAAGGCAACGGTAAGCTCTTCCGGGCTCATCATGCCATTGCCTCCCGGCCCCACCATTTCGCGGCGGAAGCAGAAGCGGCAATAGACCGGGCAGACATGCACGGCCTTCAACAGCACCCGGTCGGGATAGCGATGGACGATGCCCGGAACGGGGCTGTGGGCCTCGTCTCCGATCGGGTCGGCGCGTTCCTCGTTTGTCTGGTAGAGCTCGGCCTCATTCGGGATAAATTGCAGGCCGATCGGATCCTTTGGATCGGCAGGCTCTATCAGCGCCGCCACTGTCGGCGTCAGCGCCACGGCGTAGCGTTCCGCCACCGGGCGCACACGCTCAAGTGCCGCCTGGTCGATCAGACCGGCACCGAACAGATCGTCAGCCGATTTCAGCGCACGTGTCGTCATGATCCATAGGCCGCGACGGGCGCCCACATCACGAGGTCTATTCTCGGCGCGCCGGTTGCCAGCATCACCAGCCGGTCGAAGCCAAGCGCGATGCCGCTCGCCGCCGGCATGATGGTGAGTGCTGCCAGAAGCTCCTCATCGATCGGGTAGGTCTCGCCATAGATGCGGCTCTTTTCCTGCATCTCGATCTCGAAGCGGCGGCGCTGCTCTCCGGCATCGGTCAGTTCGCCAAAGGCATTGGCAAGCTCCACGCCGCAGCCATAAAGCTCGAAGCGCTCGGCCACGCGGCCATCGCGCGGCGAGCGCTGGGCAAGGGCGGCTTCGCTCACGGGATATTCGTCCAGTATGGTGGCACGGCCAAAACCGAGTTCCGGCTCCACCTTCTCGACGATGATGCGGCTGAAGATATCGGCCCAGCTATCATCCTGCGCGGTGCGGATGCCCGCAGCCTTTGCCAGCCGGTCCAGATGGTCGCGGTCGTTCTCGCCATTGGGCGATACCGTCGCCAGCAGGTTGATTGACGCATAGCGCTGAAATGCCTCTGCGACGCTGAGCCGCTCCGGCGCCAGAAATGGGTCCATCTCGCGTCCGCGATAGGCAAAGCGTTTGGTTTTTGCCGTGTCTGCGGCGAGCGCCAGAAGCTCGGCGCTGTCGGCCATCAGGCTCTCATAGGTCTCGCCTGCGCGGTACCATTCCAGCATGGTGAATTCTGGGTGGTGCAGCGGCCCGCGCTCGCGGTTACGATAGACATGGGCAAAGCAGGCAATGCGCGTTTCACCGGCGGCCAGCAGTTTCTTGCAGGCAAATTCCGGCGATGTGTGCAGGTAAAGGGGCGCGTTCTCGCCACTCGTGGTGATGCCCGTCGTGGCGAAGGCATGCAGATGCGCCTCGTTTCCGGGCGAAATCTGCAAGGTGGCGGTATCCACTTCGATGAAATCGCGATCGGCAAAGAAAGAACGGAAAGCGCGCTGGATGGCATTGCGGCCCATCAGGAAGGGCCGGCGGTCCATATGGACGTCCGGTTGCCACCAGGATGAGGTTGTGTCTGCGCGCGTGCTCATCTGCCCGTCTGTCCGCTGTCTCTCTTGACCAAGGTGCGTGGCAACGCTGCCTAATCCACCGGTTGAATGTCTGTTTCAGCGCCGCCCGTTTGAAAACCATATGACAGTTTTCGCTTCGCGTGTCTGAAAGGCTGGCAATTCTCCCGGAATTAAGGTAGTTGCGCCCCAGAAAACAGACAAAACGTCCATCGGGTCAGTGCAGCCGCGCCGTCCTTACGACGCATTTCATTGAGTTACAAGGAAATCATATGGTCAAGGTTATCGCCTCATCCGTCCGCAAGGGCAATGTTCTCGAAGTCGAGGGCAAGCTCTACGTCGTGCTCACGGCCAATAACTTCCACCCCGGCAAGGGCACGCCCGTGACCCAGGTGGACATGCGCCGCATCGTCGACGGCGTGAAGGTATCGGAGCGCTGGCGCACGACCGAGCAGGTCGAACGCGCTTTCGTCGAAGACCTGAACTTCCAGTTCCTCTATGAGGACGGCGAAGGCTTCCACTTCATGAACCCGGAGAACTACGACCAGGTGGTCGTCGATGCCGAAACCATGGGTGACCAGAAGGCCTACCTCCAGGAAGGCATGACCTGCGTTCTGTCCATTCACGAAGGCATTCCGCTCGCCATCGAGCTGCCGCGCCATGTGACGCTGGAAATCGTCGAGACAGAGCCGGTCGTCAAGGGCCAGACGGCTTCGTCCTCCTACAAGCCTGCGATCCTCTCCAACGGTATCCGCGTCATGGTCCCGCCGCATATCGACGCCGGTGTGCGCGTGGTCGTCGCGACCGAAGACAACTCCTACGTCGAGCGCGCAAAGAACTAAGTGCGAGCACGTATTTGAGATCGAGAAGCCTCGGAGCGATCCGGGGCTTTTTTGTTTTTGGGGGAGGTGGGGCGACGCCATGGTTGGAAGAGCTGTATCCTCGGCCCCCGGGCAAGTGCTGGCTCGCCTAAAACGACACATCTGCTTTAGGAAGAGGTTGGCTTGTTGTGTCAGCCCACTTCAACTCTTGAGGTAAAGCCCCGAGAAGAGCCTCAACGCCTCTGCCCTTGCTGCACATGTCCCGCTCAAGGTGGATCGAACCATTGCACCGTCTTGTCCCAAGCTGCTGTCAGAAGTGGCTCTCTAAGAGCCCCTCGTGCGGATCTCAACTCCTTGAGGAGAGCGGCAGAGCAAGGGGAGTGATCGGCACATCCAGAATACGGAAGAGCGGTCGCGTCCATCCACGGGTTAACGCCTTGGTTCGATCACGAGCCAACCCTCAGCACAAACAAAAATCCCGCAGCCAAGGCCGCGGGATTTTGAAAACACCGGAATGGTGAGATCGTTACATGCCCTTCGGCACGTTGGACGCGACCTTGACGGCTGCGACCGAGTTGGGTGTTCCCACGGCGTAGCCGCCGCCGAGTGCGACGCTCAGCGCCACATAATCCTGTGCTGCCTGCTGAACCGCGGTGGCAAGGTTTGCCTGCGCGTCGGAGACGTTGCGCTGTGCATCAAGAACGTCGAGCAGCGAGGAGGCGCCGTCGCGGTAGCTCGCGGTCGCAAGCGAGAGGGCTTCCTTGTAGGAATCGACCGTCTTGCGATAGGCGCTGACGGTCTGCTGGTCGCGGTTGAGCGCCGTCAGTGCGTTTTCGACTTCTTCCACGGCGTTCAGCACGGTCTGCTTCCAGGCAAGGTACTGCTCACGGGCAACCGACTTCTGAATATCGACGCCTGCGCGCAGAGCGCCGCCGTCGAGGATCGGCAGCGTGATGGTCGGGCCGAAGCCCCAGCCATTGGACGTGCCGCGTGCGCCGCCGCTGATGCGGGTGTAGCTTGGCGTGATCGAGCCGCTCAGCGTGATGCTTGGGTAAAGCTGCGCTTCGGCAACGCCGATATTGGCAACGGCTGCGGCCAGCTGACGCTCGGCTGCGCGAATGTCCGGACGGTTGCGGATCAGGTCCGCAGGGATGCCGGTGCGCGGAATAGCGCGGGCCACAGGCTGGCGCGCGCCGCGCTGCAGTTCGACAACCAGCGAATCGGCTGGCATGCCGAGAAGCGTTGCGATGCGGTGGGCGGCACGGCGGTAGTTGGTTTCAAGCGTCGGCATCTGCGCCAGCGTCGAGTTCACCAGACCTTCAGACTGGACGACATCGAGACGCGACGCGGCACCCGCTTCCAGCTGCAGCTTGGTCAAGTCGAGAGTTTCGCGGCGCGAGCCAAGGTTCTGGCGGGCAATTGCCAGACGCTCCTGATAGTAGCGCACGTCGATATAGGCGGACGCGACGGAGGAGATCAGCGTCAGGCGCTGGACGTCTGCCGTTGCATAAGCGGCGTCGAGCGAGGCTGCGGCGCTTTCCTTTTCGCGGCGGTAACGACCGAAGAGGTCCAGCAGCCAGGACACGTTGAACGCGTTGCTGGTGGTGTTGCTCACCCGTTCATTGGTGCTCGGCAAGCTGCCTTTGCTGCCCTGCGTCTGGTGACGGAAGGTCGAGCCGAGCTGCGGAAGCGAGCCTGCGCCAGCGACCGTGATGTTCGATTCGGCCTGATTGATACGCTCGATCGCCTGAAGAACGGTGAGGTTCTGGGAGAGGCCCGTGGAGACGTAGGAATTCAGGCGGCTGTCGTTGAATGCCGTCCACCATGCCACCGTCGCAATGTCGCCATTGCTGGTTTTACCGCCTTCGGCGAATTTGGCTGGCAGTTGGGTTTCCGGCGCCTTGTGGTCAGGGCCGACAACGCAGCCTGAAAGCAGGAGCAGTGTCAAAGGAATGGTCGCGCGAAGTGACAGCATGTGGTTATCCCGGTTGGTGCGGCGCACGAGGCGCCTCTCAGTCGAAGCGAGCATGTTTGCTGTGTGCTGACGGAAGAGGCAGCGTTTACGAATCTGCCATACTTCTTATCAGCCTGTTTCTGCATTGCTAGCATATTTCAAAAGTTGTTAACGTTTAGAAAGCCGCCTGATGATGACGAAGAAGGACGGTACGAAGAAAATTCCGAGCAGTGTTGCAGAAAGCATACCACCCAATACCCCGATACCGATGGCATTCTGCGCTGCCGAGCCCGCGCCGGTTGCAATGGCGAGAGGCACGACGCCCAGAATGAAGGCGAGAGATGTCATGATAATGGGTCGCAGGCGCAGCTTTGCGGCCTCCAGCGTGGCATCCAGCAGGCTCAAACCATGTTCCTGCCGTTCTTTTGCAAACTCCACGATGAGAATGGCGTTCTTGGCGGCAAGGCCGATCGTCGTCAGCAGACCCACCTTGAAATAGACGTCGTTGGACTGGCCGAGGAAGTGGGCTGCGGTAACCGCCCCCAGCACGCCGACCGGCACGGCCAGAATGACCGAGAACGGAATCGACCAGCTCTCGTACAGCGCTGCAAGGCACAGGAACACGATCAGAATAGACAGCGCGTAAAGCATAGGCGCTTGCGACCCCGACAGTCGTTCCTGATAGGAAATGCCTTGCCAGGCTACGGTGTAGCCACCGGGTAGGCTGGCAGTCAGCCGTTCCATCTCGTTCATCGCATCACCCGAGGCAACACCGGCACCTGCAGCGCCATCCAGCGAAATGGCGCTCGTGCCGTTGAAGCGTGCAAGGGTGGGAGCGGCGTTTACCCAGCTTACGTTGCTGAAGGAGGAGAATGGCACCATCTCGCCGCTGGCATTGCGGGCATACCAGTGCTTCAGATCGTCGGGTTGCATGCGGTAGGGCGCGTCACCCTGCACATAGACCGGCTTCAACTCGCCATTGAGGGTGAAGTCATTGACGTCGCGACCGGCGAATATGGTCGAAAGCATGAGGTTGACCGAGGCAAGATCGATGCCCATCGCGCCCATCTTTTCCTTGTCGAGATCGATCTTCATCTGCGATTCGGCATCACGGCTATTGGAGCGTAGCGAGCTGATATTCGGATTGCCGTTTGCAAGCTGGATCAGTTCCTTCGAGGCGTTGGTCAGAGCAGCCGTACCATTTCGCCCGCTATCCACCAGATACATGGAGAAGCCGCTGGAGGTGCCGAGACCCTGGATCGCCGGGGGAAGCAGCGGGAAGACCTGCGCGTCGCGGAATGACAGGAAGGTGCCCATGGCGCGCTGCACGATGGCTGCGGCATGTGCTTCCGGTGCGGTGCGCTCGGAGAAGTCCTTCAGCTTGGTGAAGACCATGGCATTGTTCTGGCCAGAGCCGCCGAAGCTAAAGCCAAGAACGCCGAAGACGGACTCGACATTGCCTGCTTCCTTCTCACGGAAATAGCTTTCCACCTGCTTCACCACCTCATTGGTGCGCTCTGTCGTGGCGCCTGTCGGCAGCTGCACGATGGTCAGGAGCACGCCCTGGTCTTCCTGCGGCAGGAAGGAGCTTGGCAGGCGAGTAAAGAACCAGGCGCAGCCGCCCACCACGATGAGGAAGAGGATCGTGACGCGAACCGGGCGCTTCAGAAGATGGCCGATGCTGCCGACATAACGATCGGTCGTGCGATCAAAATTACGGTTGAACCAGGCGGCTGGGCCACGCTCCTTCTTGGCATGGACCGGCTTCAACATCGTGGCGCAGAGCGCTGGTGTGAGCACGATGGCGACAACGGCCGACAGAAGCATCGCCGAAACGATGGTGATGGAGAACTGGCGATAGATGATACCGGTCGAACCACCGAAGAAGGCCATGGGAATGAAGACGGCAGTCAGGACCAGCGCAATACCGATGATTGCACCGGTGATTTCGCCCATCGACTTTTCTGTCGCCTCGACCGGGGAGAGACCTTCCTCCGACATGATGCGCTCGACGTTTTCGACGACGACGATCGCGTCATCCACCAGAAGGCCGATTGCCAGAACCATGGCAAACATGGTGAGCGTATTGATCGAATAGCCGGTCAACGCCAGCACACCGAAGGTGCCGAGCAGAACGACGGGCACGGCGATCATCGGAATGAAGGTGGCGCGCAGGTTTTGCAGGAAGACGAGCAGAACGACGAAGACCAGCACGATGGCTTCGATAAGCGTGTGGACGACCTTCTCGATCGACAGCTTGACGAAGGGTGTGGTGTCGTAAGGATATTCGATGACCACGCCTTCTGGCAGCGAGCCTGCGACGCTGGTCAGCGCATCCTTGACGCGGGCTGCGGTGTCCAGTGCGTTCGCGCCAGTCGCAAGGTTCACTGCGAAGCCAGCGGAAGGGCGACCGTTGGAGCGGGAATCGCCGCCATAGCTTTCCTGGCCGATTTCCACACGGGCCACATCGCTGAGGCGAACCGTGGCGCCGTCCTTTTCCACCTTCAGGATGATGGACTCGAAGTCGGAAACGGTGGTCAACTGGCTCTGTGCCGTGACGGTAACGTTCAGCTGCTGACCCTTGACGGAGGGCTGTGCGCCGAGCGAACCGACCGAAACCTGGGTGTTCTGGCTCTGGATCGCCCCGGTTACATCGGCGGTCGTCAACTGATACTTGTTCAGCTTGTAGGGATCGAGCCAGACACGCATGGCATATTCGGAGCCGAAGACGTTGATGCTGCCGACACCTTCGAGGCGCTTGATCTGGTCTTCGACGCGGGTGGAAAACACGTCGCCGAGATTGGCGGAGTTGCGCTTGCCATCGGTGGAGATCAGCGCGCCGACCATCAGGATCGACGAGGTTGAACGGCTGACTTCGATACCCTGCTGCTGGACCACATCTGGAAGCTGCGACTGAACGAGCTGAAGTTTGTTCTGCACCTGCACCTGGGCAATGTCCGGCAGGATGCTGTTGCCGAAGGTAAGCGTGACGGTGGCGCTGCCGGTCGATGATGTCGACGTCATGTAGGTCAGGTCATCGAGGCCGGTCATTCCGTCTTCGATGACGGTCGTCACCGATTTTTCCACGGTCTCGGCACTCGCGCCATTATAAGACGCGCTGATGCGCACCGTCGTCGGCGCGATATCGGGATATTGCGAAATCGACAGGGTGAAGATCGCCAGGACGCCGCCAAGCATGATGACGATGGCAATGACCCAGGCAAAAACAGGGCGCTTGATAAAGAAATGAGCCATCTGGACTGCGCCTTATCTGAATTGAACAGTTGAACCGGACATTTGGATAATGCCGGTCTTACTTGGCGGGCGCAGCAGGCTGGGCCTGCTTTTGCGGAACCACGATGCCGCGATCGTCGATAGTGGCTTCGACTGGCGCGATGGTCACGCCCTCGGTGATCCACTGAAAGCCGTCGACGATCAGCTTGTCGCCATCCTTGACGTTTTCCGTCACCAGCCACGAGTTGCCGGACTGGCGGCTGTTGGGGAAGGTGCGGGTTTCAACCTTGTTCTCCGCGCCAACGAACTTTGCCGTCAGTTCGCCATTGGCGTTTCGCATTGCCGCTCTCTGCGGAATGAGGAAGCCCTTTTCCTTGCCGATCGCGAGCGTGGCGCGCACATACATGCCCGGCAGAATGAGATCGTTCGGGTTGTCGAACAGCGCGCGGATAGAGAACGTGCCCGTCGTTTCGCTGACCGCCATGTCGGACATGTCGATCTTGCCGTCCTGCTTATATTCGGTGCCGTCTTCCAGCGTCAGGTGAATGCCAGCCTTTTTCTCGCCGCTGCCGATGGTCCCGGCGGCAATCGCATCGCGCAGGCGCAGCAGATTGGCGCTCGATTCGATCAGGTCGATATAGATGGGGTCGATGCGGCGCAGAGTCGTCAATGCCGTCGTCTGGTTGGCCGTCACCACGTTGCCGACGGTAACATTGGTGAAGGAGACGATGCCGTCAAAGGGCGCGCGCACCTTGGTGAGGTCGAGATTGATCTGCGCCGTTTCGAGTGCGGCGCGTGCCTGCGCGACATCGGCCTGCGCCTGCGCAAGCGTGGTTCTGGCATTTTCAAACTCGATCTGGGTGGCGCCGCTATTCACCAGACGCTCATAGCGCGCAAAATTTGCCTGCGCGGCGGGAATGCTTGCTTGCGCCTTGGCAAGGGTCGCCTGTGCCTGCGCGACTTCGGCTCCGTAGGTGTCGTCGTCGATTTGATAGAGAACAGTGCCCTGCTTGACCTCGCTGCCTTCCTTGTAGGGAATTTCGCGGATGATGCCGGAGACGCGCGGGCGGATATCGGCGCTCTGATAGGCGCTGGCGCGACCGGGTAGCACGGTGGTCAGTGGATTTTCGCCCTCTTTCATGGTGATGACGCTGACTGGCGAGGGCGGGCGCTTGGCCTGCTGGGCTCCGGCATCCTTGCCATCGCCGCTATCGCTGCAGCCCGAAAGGACGCCCGCCATGAGAACAGTAGCAAAAAGGGCTTGAAGGCGTCGTGTCATCAATTTTCTCATATTGGAGTATGAAGGACTATGGCTGCGGTCGATCGGTCTTTTTAAAAATTGGGCCGCCGGTTTGGAGGCGGCACTTGCACTCATCTTGTCTGAAAGCTTGAACGACGCAAATATCCCGTCAGATCAGGCCAAGCGTTGAAATGTTGTAAGTGACGTAAATTTAAAATCGTCACTTTTCAAGTGCGTATTTCAGTGAACGATCAATCATCATAACGACATCCTCGCATCGTGTTGCCAAAATGCCAACATCTTCGCGGGAAATCAGCAGGGGATGCAGCACGCAGGAAAGCACGGTCAGCGCGAGTGTGGCTTCCTTCACCGCATCTGCCCGGCGGTAGACACCCTGTTGAATGCCATCGCCGATAATGGTGGCGAATTGCTGTGTCAGCACCTGGTGGTAATGCGCGCCGCAGGAAAGCTCGCGCTTGGGCGTTTGCAGGAAGACCTCGATCATATAGGGATTGTCGGTCAGGTCGTTGCGATGGTTTTGCATCAATGTGCGCACGAGCGTCAGCATGCGATCATGCGGCGTGTGGGTCTCGTCAAGGAGATGCATCTTCTCTTCGAAGACTTTGATCCGTTGAAGCATGATCGCATCGACCAGGGCGATCTTGGAATGAAAGTGCTTGAAGACATTGGCGGGCGACATGCCGAGTGCGGCGGCGACATCGGCAATCGCGACGGCAGAAAAACCCCGTTCACGGAACAGCCGGTCGGTCATCGCCAGAATATCGCGGCGGGTTTCCTCGCCGGAACGCCGAGGGCGGGTGGTCTTCTTCACCACCGCCTCGCCGCCTTTCGTCAAATTGCTATCGGCAACCTTGGTCACATTCAGGCTCCGGGGAAATAGGGCTCCAAGTTCCGTCTCACTCTGTCGAGCGGCGTCGCGTGTTCATCATTTGGCTTGAAGGCCTGACCGGTAATGCGCTCGTAGGCTTCCATATAGACACGAGATGTCTGCAGAACCAATTCCTCCGGGATCTCAGGAATGTCATCCTTATAGGGATCGCAGCGTTCGGCCACCCAGGCGCGGACGAAATCCTTGTCGAAGCTGACCGGGCGGGCGCCTGTCTCGAAGGCGTGGTGATAGCTGTCTGCCATCCAGTAACGGCTGCTATCAGGCGTATGGATCTCGTCAGCCAGAATGATCGTGCCGTTTTCATCCGTGCCGAATTCATATTTCGTATCGACGAGGATCAGGCCGCGTTTGGCCGCGATCTCCTGGCCGCGCTTGAAGAGCGCCAGCGCATAAGTGGACAGCGTCTGCCACTGCTCTTCTGTGAGAAGCTTCTTCTCGACGATCTCCGCAGGCGTCAGCGGTTCGTCATGCCCGCCGTCGAATTCCTTGCTGGTGGGGGTGATGATCGGCTCGGGCAGTTCCTGGTTGTCCTTCATGCCATCCGGGAAGGTCACGCCATACATGCTGCGCTCACCCTTCTTATAGAGGGTCAGAATAGATGTACCGGTGGTGCCGGCCAGATAACCACGAACGACGATCTCCACGGGAAGGATGGTCAAGCGCTTGCCGATAACCACATTGGGGTCGGGATAGGAGACGATATGGTTGGGGCAGATGTCCTTGGTCTCTTCGAACCAGTAGCGCGCGGTCTCAGTCAGGACCTGTCCCTTATAAGGAATGCAGGTGAGGATACGGTCGAATGCACTCAGCCTGTCGGTGGAGATGATGATGCGGTTCCCGTCCGGCAAGTCGTAATTCTCGCGGACCTTGCCGCGATAATAGTTGGGAAGTTCAGGGATGACGGCTTCTTTCAGGATACGCACGGGCTTTCCTATCTCTCACAAATATGACTGGACCGGCCTTAGTCGATGGCGCGACGATAAAACAACCCTATCCGATGTTGGGACGGGGGAAAATAGGAAGGTCATGTTGGAGGGATTTGCTGGCTTCCGTAAGGTGAGGTTAAAACTAACGTTTTAAAACAATGCGTTACGAGGAAAGTGGAAATTGTTGAAAAACGTCTGTTGACTTGTTTGGGGTGTGTCTCTTATAAGTCCGCTCACTGACGAGGGCGGCGGCGCTGCTGGCGACGAAGTCCTTTGTTCTAGAGAAAATCGGAAAAGATGAGCTGATGCTTGTTGCTCTTGGGTCGAGGTTGACTTGAGGGTTTGATTTTTTGACACTTGATTGGTGTCTGTTTTTTGACAATTGAATATGAGAAGAAAGAGAAACGTGGGCGGCGAGGCTTGCGGGACCAGGGGAGACTTTGGTTTCTGGAATAGACTTTGACGGTCACGTTTTATGAGAGAATACACCTCATTTTCTTTGGCATTTCGGTGCTGGTTTTCTGGCGCGCTGTGAAGCGTGTAGGGGAATTTGAGAATGGGTGTGAGTTCTCGTCGATTCAGAACGACGTGATTTAGTTAAGATTGAATTCTCAACTTGAGAGTTTGATCCTGGCTCAGAACGAACGCTGGCGGCAGGCTTAACACATGCAAGTC